>JBAZGO010000016.1:0-105826 GCA_041652995.1 Prolixibacteraceae bacterium | reverse complement strand
GCATTTACTTGTGGGAGAGTAGGTCGTCGCCATTCTTCAATGACCTCCGTTTCTTTATTGAGACGGAGGTTTTTTGTCTTATTCAAATTGATAGGGATACTAAGCCTTTCTACTTTCTTTTACCTATAAAAACTTACCGTCAGCCCCATTCGGGTATAAGATTTTCAGTTAGATACTGCTGCTTTTTCGCTAACAATTGTAGACAATAAGAATGTAATAAACTTTATTTAACTTATATTGTTATTAGCGCATGTTCAACTTAAAAACTTTTAACTATGAAATCTAAGAATTTCCTTCTCGTATCGTTATTTGTATTGGGCTTTGGGGTTGCAAATGCACAGGAAGTCGCAAAGGGTGATAAAATCGTGAACCTTGGAGTTGGTTTAGGAACTGCATTGTACAGTGGTGGATATAATAATTCGACTATTCCTCCGGTTTCAGCTTCTCTTGAAGTTGTAATTAAAGATGACCTTTTTGATGGTCAAGGAGCCATTGGTGTTGGTGGATATTTAGGTTATTCTGCCTTTAAATCCAAATATTCCTATGCTGGAAATACTTATGGATGGAAGTACAGTAACATTATTATTGGTCCGAGAGGTTATCTACACTATAGTCTTATTGATAAACTTGATACTTACGCTGGTGCAATGTTAGGTTATTGGATTAATTCGAACAAGGAATATGGAACTATTCAATCTGGTTATAGTGCTGGAAGTTATGGAGGGGTAATTTTTTCAGGATTTGTGGGTGCACGTTATTTCTTTAACGATAATGTAGCAGGAATGGTTGAACTGGGTTCGGGGATTGCTTATCTTAATCTTGGAGTGGCGTTAAGACTCAAATGAAATATTCTATTGTGATTGAAAGAGGTTATCTAAAAAGGTAACCTCTTTTTTACTTTCATTTCGTAAATACTTAAATGATTTGTGAATTTTGATTTACAAATATTCAGGATAAAAATTAGTAAGTTTGGAAGCGAAAACCTTCTGCCAAACCACTAAACTAAATCTGATGACTTCGCGCCGGAAATTTATCGCCTTATCCTCAATGGGGAGCATTGGATTGCTCGGGAATGTAAATCTTCCGGCAAATTCAATATCAACCTTTGAAAATCAGGATAAGCTTATACTTATAAGTCGGGAATTGATGGCTGGCTGGACCAATTCGCTTCTCAAACTTCAAATTACCGATAAATCAAATTCTGATTACGGTGCAATGATGTGTCCGGCATGTGGACGGGTGCATGGGCGTGTTGCCGACTCTTTTTATCCGCTTTTGTATATGGCTGATGTGATGAATGAACCGAAATTTCTGGATGCAGCGATTCTTGTTTATCGCTGGATGGAAAATCATGTCAGTCAACCCGATGGGTCGTGGCTGAATGATATTGAAAAGAATTCATGGAAAGGAATTACTGTTTTTACCGCGATTGCATTGGCTGAGGCACTTTCGAAACATGGAACCTTGCTTGAAAATGATTTCAGGAAAGAAATTGAGCTTAGGCTTAAAAAGGCAGCCGATTTTATAAACCGGAACTTTTCGATTACCTACGGAAACATCAACTATCCAATCGCTGCCTCTTATGCCTTGTCGCTGATCGGTAAGCTTTTGGATGTTAAAGAATTTCGCGAAAAGGGACGAAGTCTGGCTCACGAAGCGCTTGCATTTATCAGTAAAACTGATTCGTTTATTACAGGCGAGGGCGGACCGTACAATGAACCAAGTGCAAAGGGTTGTTATTCGGTTGATTTGGGCTACAATGTTGAAGAATCGCTTCCTTCGCTGGTTTTGTATGGAAAACTCACCAACGACCAGGAAATTTTGAATGCGATACTTCCTTCGTTGCAAACACATATCGAATTTATGCTTCCTGACGGTGCATGGGACAATAGCTGGGGAACCAGAAACTTTAAATGGACATATTGGGGAAGCCGGACTTCTGACGGTAGTCAGGCGGCCTATGCGCTTATGGCCGATCGCGATCCACGATTTTACAAAGTAGCTTTGAAAAACACTGAGCTCCTGAAATCGTGTACACACGATGGATTGCTGTATGGTGGTCCTCACTATTATTCACACCAGATAAAACCTTGCGTTCACCACACGTTCTGTCATGCCAAGGCTTTGGCCACTATTCTTGATCACGGAATTGTCGTTCCGGACAAGGATATTGACAAACTGGAACTACCGCGTGAGAAAGTCTATGGCTCTCGCTTCTTTAAAGACATTCAGTCTTCATTAATTTCTATTGGTGGATTTCGGGCAACAATTACCGGTTATGACCGTGAATATGGAATGAAAAACGGACATGCAACAGGTGGAGCGTTGACTATGTTATGGCACGAAAAAACCGGCCCGATTTTTTCAGGAAGTATGAACAAATACCAGTTGAAGGAACCAAATAATATGCAGCCTGATAATGATCAGAATTCGATGCCGTTAACCCCACGAATTGAATTGAAAAAAGATGGCCTGTTTATGAATATTAGTGATCTTAAGGCTACCATGGATTCCAAAACTTATGGAGGTACGGTGATTGTTACTGCCAATTCCAGATTGGTTGATCAGGATCAGGTTTCACCAGCCTCGGGAGAAGTACGCTGCAAGACTGTTTATTCATTTCAGGAGAGCAAAGTCTCTATCGAATTCTTTGCTGAAGGTAGCTATCCGGGAGATGCTCTTCAGGTGGTACTTCCGGTAGTTTCAAAATCGTCTGAAAAAATGGAGCGAGTGTCTGAAAACCAAATTCAGATTTACAAAGGAAATTGCCGGGTAAAAATTTCATCAGACAATAAACTTGAAATTTTGCCAACTACCAATGGCCTGATTTTCAATTTTGTTCCAGGCCTCGAAGCCATTCCATTGGCTGTTTACAGTCCAAATTGCCGGATCGAAATTGAGGTGGTATAGTAATCTGAATACAACGATGCAAAACAACAATACCCGCTATTCCTAACGGGTATTTCTATTTCTGGAAAATCAATTCAGGATTACACAGCCTGCACCAACTCTAAACTTTCGAAACCTTTTTGCACGGCTTCGAGGTTCATCGGGATAAGGGAATGGTGGCGTGCCGGAAGCGATTTTTCCAAACCTTTTTCAACGCTTTCCATTTTAACTATTGGTTTGGCTTTCAGGTAAGCACCAAGAACAACCATATTAAAGGTTTTCACGTTGCCCAATTCGGCGGCAATCAGGGTTCCTTCAATTTTGAAAATGTTGATGTCGGTGCGTTTGGGCGGATGAATAATACCGTTCGGATCGTAAATTAAAACGCCACCCGGCTTTACATGTGCCTCGAATTTGTCCATCGATTGCTGGTTCAGTATAATGGCTGTATCGTATTCGTTCAGAACGGGTGAACTTATCCGGCTGTCACTCAGGATCACTGTAACATTGGCCGTTCCGCCCCGCATTTCAGGACCATACGACGGAAACCAGGAAACTTCCTGATCGGCCATTACGCCTGAATAGGCCAAAATCTTACCCATTGAGAGCACGCCCTGTCCGCCAAATCCGGCTATGATAATTTCTTCGGTCATTTTTTAGTTTTTTAATGGTGAAAAACTTTCAGGATCGGTCTTTGTACTATCTTTCAGATCGCCGGGAATATAGAACGGGAACATATTATTCACCATCCATTCGTTGGCTTTTACCGGTGTCATTTTCCAGTTCATGTTACAGGTTGATACCACTTCAACAAACGAAGTTCCTTTTTTGTCCATAGCTGCCTGAAAGGCTTTTGTGATGGCCTTTTTGCATTTCCGGATAGATGCTGGTGTATGTACAGATTGCCGCGTCACATAGGAAGTTCCGGGCAATTGTGCAATCAGTTCGGTAATTTTTAACGGATAACCGTTGCGTCCGGCATCGCGGCCATTGGGCGTTGTGGCTGTAATTTGCCCGAGCAAAGTCGTTGGGGCCATTTGTCCGCCGGTCATTCCATAGATTCCATTATTCACAAAAATAACTACCATGTTTTCGCCGCGATTGCAGGCATGCAGAATTTCTGCAGCACCAATCGAAGCTAAATCGCCGTCGCCCTGATAGGTAAAAACAATTTTATCAGGATTGGTACGGGCAATTCCTGTTGCCACGGCAGGCGCTCTTCCGTGCGCGGCTTCCTGCCAGTCTACATCGAGGTAATTGTAGGCAAAAACTGCACATCCAACAGGCGAAACGCCAATGGTTTTGTCCTGAATATCCAGGTCTTCGATAACCTCGGCCAACAATTTGTGCACAACACCATGGCTACAGCCCGGGCAATAGTGCATTGTGGTTTCGGTCAGTAATTTCGGTTTTTCGTAAACCAGGTTATTTGGATTAATGAGTTCTGCAAGTTCCATAATTTATCCTCCTATCAGTTTTTGTTCAAGGGCTTCTATCACTTCCACCGGACTTGGAATAATTCCACCCATTCGTCCAAAGTGTTTAACCGGAACAGAATTTCCGGAGCAGCCAACAGCTAATTGCACATCCTCAATCATTTGGCCTGCATTCATTTCAACAACCAGAATGCCTTTAACCCTTTTAGACAAAGCGGCAATTGGTTTTTTAGGGAAAGGGAACAACGTAATCGGGCGTAAAAGTCCGACTTTTATTCCTTTTTCACGGGCCACATCAACGGCTTTCTGGCAGATGCGCGACGAAGATCCAAATGCTACCAAAAGATATTCGGCGTCTTCACATTGTATTTCTTCAAAAAGTACATCTTCTTCCTCCATCCGGGCATATTTTTCCTGAAGACGAATATTGTTTGTCTCCATTCTTCCGGAATCCATTTCGAGCGATGTAATGATGTGTCGCCGGCGGCTCGATTTGCGGCCATTGGTTACCCAGGAACCATATTTGTTCTCAATTTCTTCGTCGGTTGTTCTGGGAACGTAATCAGACAGGATCACCTTTTCCATCATTTGTCCGATGACCCCATCGGTCAGAATCATAGCCGGGTTCCGGTATTTGAAGGCAAGTTGAAAGCCGAGTTCAACAAAGTCGTTTGTTTCCTGAACCGATGAAGGCGCCAGCACAATCAGGTGGTAATCGCCGTGTCCGCCACCTTTGGTCGACTGAAAATAGTCGGCTTGCGAAGGCTGAATGGTTCCCAATCCGGGGCCTCCCCGCTGAACATTTACAATTAAGCATGGCAATTCAGCGCCTGCGATATACGAAATTCCTTCAGCCATTAAACTAATTCCAGGGCTTGAAGAAGAGGTTATAACTTTTTTACCCGTTGCTGCAGCGCCATACAGCATGTGAATGGAAGCAATTTCACTTTCAGCCTGAAGGACAACCATTCCGGTTTCGTTCCAGGGCTCACGATCCATCAGAGTTTCCATTACTTCTGATTGGGGGGTGATGGGATATCCGAAGTACCCGTCGCAACCACATCGAATGGCAGCCTCGGCTATAACTTCGTTTCCTTTCATTAATCTAAGTTCTCCCATAATATTTTATTTACGATATAATTATTTACGATTTACTATCGGCCAGAAGTTGTCTTCAATTGTAAATTGTAAATGGTCTAATTGTCAATGCTTAGATTTTCAAGCGATAAACAGTGATGCAGGAGTCAGGACAAACTGTCGCACAATTCGAGCAGCCAATGCAAGCTTCAGCATCTTTCATAAAAGAATAATGATACCCACGACTGTTTACCTGTTTGTTTTGACTCAGTACATCCTGAGGGCAAGCTTCAACACAAAGGCCGCAACCCTTGCATTCTTCGTTGTTAACAACCACTGCTCCAATAACTTTTGCCATAATATGTGTTTTTTATGTTATTGTACGTTGGGTACGTAATCAATTGCGTTTCGATGAGTTAACCAGTTCTAAACTTCGAAAGTACAGGGCAACCGGTGATGTTGCTGAAGTATGGTAACCTGTGGATATTGTTTCCCAGAGGTTAACTGGTTTTGCTTTTTTACCGAAAAACACCCATTAATATTTTAATAGAACTGAACCAGTTGTTGCAAAACTAGTTGAATCAAATTTTCCGACATGCAACAAAAGTTGCGAAATCAAAGTTTGTGCAGCACCCGCGTGAAAATATTGCGGTGTATTCCCAGGTACGATGCAATATGTTGGCGCTGAACTCTCGATACCAGATCGCTGTTTTCAGCAATAAATTTTTTAACTCGTTGAGCCGCAGTAAGCGATTGAAAAGCATAAACCCGTCTGAGTGTATTCACATAACTTTCTTCGGCAATTACCCGGGTCATGTGTTCCAATTCAGGATTTTCCGTTGTCAGGCTGGTAAATTCGCCTTTTGTAATGTAAATGATGGAAGAATCTTCGTAAGCCCTGATGGCTTCGGTCGATTTTTTACCAACCATGAAACTTTCGTGGCTGCTGATTATGGCATGGTTTGGCGGGTAGAAAAAATTTGAAATCCATTCTTGCCCGTTTTCTGCAATGTAGGTGGAATAAAGTAATCCATCGAGTACAATGCCCAGTTTCTGCGATTGATCGCCATAATTCAAAAAGATTTCTCCCCTCTTTAGTTTAACGGGGGCAACCTTCCCGAAAAAGACTTTCAACTGCGAAAGTGTTTCATTATACCGGGTAAAATGATCATTTATTCCGGAGCTCATTTTCTAGTTAAAATTTTGATGAAACAGTCTTAACCGATTTTCCAAATCCTCAAATTGATCGCGATTCACGTGCGAAACACAAGCCCGCAGCCCTTCTTTTTCGCTGCCTGTATTTTTAAGCGTAATTGCGCTAATTCCATAGTTCAACAAATTCCCCAAAAGTTCGCCACCCGTCATTCCGGGGTAGCCAATGGTAAAATAGAATCCGTCGGCAATTGGTTCTTCCCCATCTTTTTCGTACACAACCTGAAATCCGTTTTCAAGAAATAAATCCTTCATGATTTTGGCTTTCCGGCCATATTCCTTTACATCTTCAATAAAATTGAATTCGCCATCGCTGGCAGCTTTAAACATGGCGGCCAATGCATGCTGGGTTGAGTGTGTAATTCCGGAAGAAAGGGCATACAACACCTGCATCACAATGGTAAATCCAAATGTATCGTGACCGAAGCGGGTTCCCAGGTCCTCGTAACTGCGGTTCCACAAACTGTTCGAGATGGCCATAATGGCGCCACGCTGTCCGGCATACGAAAAAATCTTCGACGAAGAAATAAACAAAACGTAGTTGTCGGTATATTTTGCAACAGTTGGTTGGTACGGCGGTTTCCCGGGAGTGTATAAATCTTTCCTGAAATCCATGCCGAAATAGGCCAGATCTTCCATCACAATAACATCGTATTTTGAAGCCAGTTCGCCTATAATCTGCAACTCTTCTTCTGTAAAGCAAATCCAGCTCGGGTTGTTTGGGTTGGAATACACCATTGAATTGATGTTTCCTTTTTCAAGTATTGATTCGAGTTTGGCCCTGAGCTTCGCACCTCTGAATTCGAATACATCAAACGTCTGGTATTTGTGCCCCATTACAATCATTTGTTGTTTTTGCACCGGAAATCCCGGATCGAGAAACAGAGTGGTGTCTTTTTGCTTGTACACATTTCCGGCGACCAAAAGCGCTGCATAAGTTCCCTGCATCGAACCGGTGGTCGGGATACAACCGGCAGGTGCCACATCAATATCCATGAACATTTTGATGAACCTTGATGCTTCGTATTTCAAAGGTTTAATACCATCCATCATTGGGTACACCGAAGCGACACCCGACTCGAGTGCTTTTATTTCGGCTTCGACGCCAACTTTTGCGGGCGGTAATCCCGGAACTCCCATTTCCATGCGAATGAACCTGACCTGGCTTCCTTCTTCAATGTAATTAATCAAAGCCACAATTTCGCGAATCGACGCTCTTCCAAGATCTTTTATCTGAAGTTGGTTGATGTATTTCTGTACAATTTCCTGTTTGACTGGCGTATTTTCCATCTGGAGAATCAGAATTTTGAGTAAAATTAGCTAAAGAATTTTCGATAAAACAACACTACCTGAGGTATTGCTAAACAGGTTTTAGAATTCGAAAACACAATCAGATTCCGAATTCTAAATTGAAAGCAGACAATTCCCTCAGGTATTGATTTGACAGAAAATCAGGTTAAAAAGTGAACCTGTATTTTATCATGTTTTAGATATTAAAGGCCAAACGCAGGTTTTATGCTGTTTACCCAGTTCAAAACCCTTTCATCGGTCAGTTCCGGTTCAAAATCTTCATCAATCGGGAGGCCAATAAACTTACCGTCGAATATGGCTTCCGAATCGTCAAATTCGTATCCGGAAGGATCAACTTCTCCAACGAGTTTTGCTCCGTTTTTCAGGAGTTCTTTGGCTAAAACGCCAACAGCATTCACAAAATGACTGGAATAGGTCAGGTGGTCTCCAAGTCCGAAAATGGCAACGGTTTTTCCTGAATAATCAACTTTGCTGATGTTTGGGAAGAATTTGGCCCAGTCGGTATTCGAATATTTTGAATCCCAGGTTTCTCTTCCAACAGTTGAAATACCGAAAATAATCAGATCGTATTTTTCAAGATCTGCGGCTTCGGCGTCGTTCACTGAAATCATATCAACATTTTGTTCGCCAACGGCTGCTTTTACTTTTTCAGCTACTCGGTGAACCGAACCTTTTAAAGGACCGAAAAATAATCCAATTTTACTCATGTGATTTTATTTTACTGGTTGTGAATTGCTAATTCGCCACGCACGTATTCGCCCAAAATGGCCAGGCTCGAAACGCTCTTTAATACAATATGAATCGCGTGTTCATAATTCGGTAACTCGTCCCATTCCACATCAACATGGAAAGTATATTCATTTGGTTTGCCAATAATCGGAACCGACTGTATTTTGGTCAGATTTATCTTATTTTCAGCAAAAGTGTTTAATACATTGGCCAACGCACCGTAATAATGACCAACCTCGAAACACAGCGAAGCTTTGTTGGTGCCTTCAGCCGGATTGCCACGTTTGGCCAGGATCAGGAAACGGGTATAGTTTTTTTTGTTCGATTCGATGCCTTTGTCCAGAACTTCGAGACCGTAAAGGCTTGCCGAACGTAAATTGCTAATGGCAGCAGCATGCATTATTTTTTGTTCGCCAATGAGTTTGGCAACTTTGGCATTGTCGCCCAATTCTTTGCGCTCAGCATTCGGAAAGTATTTCTCCAGATATTCAGCGCATTGCATAAACGATACCGGATGCGAATAAATCTCTTTAATCTCTTTCTTTTTCACACCGGGATAAACCATCAGGTTCATCTGGATATGTATGTAGATTTCGCCAATAATTTTCAGGTGATAATCGCGTATCAGGGCATAATTCTGAAGCAGACTTCCGGCGATTGAATTCTCGATAGCCATGACGGCAATATCAACCTGGTCGGTGTCAATCAGGTCGCAAACCTCTTTGAATGTTTTACATTCAACTACATCAATGGTTTCGTCGCCGAAGTAGTTGCGGGCTGCATCTTCGTGAAAAGAACCTGCGATTCCCTGTATAGCTATTTTCTTCATCTTCGTATTCATTTAAAATCTCGGACAAAGCCGGGACAATTTACGTAAAATATCCTGATTTCTTTCCTGAATGTCGTTGTGCAAAGATAACAAACAAACCGGAGTTCAGTTTCTGGCCTGAAGTTGAATTTAGATTTTGTACATATCGCTGGCTCTTACCAGTTCCAGTTTATGAGCCTGAAGCACTTCAATGCACTTTTCAATGTTGTCGGGTTTCAACACAATGTTTGCCGACTTTTTATTCATCGAATAGGCATATAAATATTCAATAAACACATTTTCTCCGGAAAGAATATTCAACGCGCGAGCCAGGGCTCCCGGATCATTCGGGCTGTTCAGGCAAACCACGTCTGTCAGTTTTGCTGAAAATTCGGCTTCCTTTAAGATTTTTACAGCTTTTTCAGGCTCCGAAACAATCATCCTTAAAATTCCAAATTCGGAGGTATCGGCCACACTTAGAGCCGACATGTTCATTCCGGCATTTCCAAGGAGTTGGGTGACTTCGTTCAGGCGACCGGTTTTATTTTCCAGAAATACGGTTAGTTGTTTTATAATCATGATAATTTCCTCCTACAGTTTACGGTTGTCAATAACTCGTTTTGCTTTTCCGGCGGTACGTTCGATGGTTTTTGGTTCAACCAGTTTCACGTCGACCGAAATACCCAGAGTGCTTTGAATTTTATGTTTGATCTTTTGACGTAAGGCTTCCAGTTGCCTGATTTCGTCTGAAAAGAACTGCTCCTGAACTTCAACCATCAGTTTTAAGGTATCCAGGTTTCCTTCGCGTTCGACTATTAATAAATAGTGAGGCGCAGTTTCGCTCATTTCGAGCAGCACACTTTCAATTTGCGACGGGAATACATTTACGCCACGAATAATCAGCATATCATCGCTCCGACCCTTGCATTTTTCCATACGGACAAGCGTTCTGCCACAGGCGCATTTTTCGTAGTTCAAACGCGTAAGATCGCGTGTCCGGTAGCGTATAAGCGGAATTCCTTCTTTGGTTATAGTTGTGAAAACCAGTTCCCCAATTTCGCCAGCGGGAAGCGGTTGCAGTGTTTTTGGGTCAATGATTTCAGGAATAAAATGATCCTCGTTTACATGCATTCCGGCCTGATGTTCACACTCGCACGAAACTCCGGGCCCGATGATTTCGCTTAATCCATAAATATCGATGGCTTTAATGCCAAGTTTTGCTTCAATTTCCTTGCGCATGTTTTCGGTCCAGGGTTCGGCGCCAAAAATTCCAACGCGAAGTTTCAGATTTTCTTTTTTGATGCCGGCGATCTCCATTTCTTCGGCCAGATAAAGCGAGTACGAAGGCGTACAGGCAATTACCGAGGTTCCGAAATCCTGCATCAGTTGCAATTGTTTGTCGGTGTTTCCTCCTGAAATCGGGATAACTGAAGCTCCCAGGTTTTCGCAACCATAGTGCAGTCCGAGTCCGCCGGTGAAGAGGCCATAACCATAAGCAACCTGAACAATATCTTCGCGGTGAACTCCAGCCATGCACAATGAACGGGTCACCACTTCCGACCAGCTATTCAGGTCTTTGCGTGTATAACCCACCACTGTTGGTTTTCCGGTTGTTCCTGAAGAGGCGTGAATGCGAACAATTTCGCTCATCGGAACTGTAAACATTCCGAACGGGTAATTGTCGCGCAGATCGCTTTTTGTAGTAAATGGCAATTTACTTAGATCGTCAACCGACTGAATATCATTCGGAACTAAACCCGCATCCTGCATTTTATTTCTGTAGCTGGGCACATTGTGGTAAATCCGGTTGACGGTCTCTTTTAATCTTTCAGTTTGAACCGCCCTCATTTCGTCGCGGCTCGCACATTCTATTTTTTCGTTCCAAATCATTTTTTGGGTTGAGTTGTTTTTGGGTTATTTTGATTTTAATTCGTATAGTTTTTATCAGGCGAATCAGATTCACAGGTCAAATGAATTCTTTAACCCTCAAAAATAAAATAGTTTTTTCAATCAAGCTAAGAAATGGGCTTTAGAAACAATACATCATCATTAAATTCAACCGGTTGTTTTTGGTCAAATGTGTCTCATTATACAATCCGTTGGCAAAGTTCATGGTTCCAATTCCGTAATTGGCTGTAGTTAACTCATATTCAGCCATAAGTTTCAGTTTTGAGATATTGAGCGAAATGCTTGGTGAAACCCTGAAAATATCCTGAACACCCGGTAAAAGTCCGTAGGTTTTGGCTTTGTTGGTGCCGTCGTTGTATAGTGCTTTGGTTGTTCCAAGGTTATCTCCAATTCCAATAAGCAGACCAGCCTGCCATTTTTTGCCATACAAGGCATTGACTAAAGCGGTGTAATTGTTATAGTTGGTGTATGTTTCAGCGCCTGTTTGCAGATCGGTTGTTGCAACTCCGTAACCACCCAGCAAGCAAAGTTGCGTAAGATTTTGTCCGTAATAACCTTTCGATAGAATGGTAAATTTGTTGTGTGCATATTTCAGATAAGCCATCAGTCCTTTGCCGGCAATAAATTCGTTCGATTTAAAGATGCCATCGGTTCCGGTATTGGTCATTCTTGGTTTGATCTGGTTGTAAAGTGCGCCAATTCCCGCAGTGAAATCTTTATTTTTGAATTCCAGAACCAAGTCTAATTCAGGAAGAACTCCGTTTCGTTTGGCCTGATTTGACGTTGTAAATCCAGAGGATTCTATGGCTTTTGACTGGTATTGCAATTCGTAAACCAGAGCACCGCTCAATGTAAATTTTCCGGAGAAAATATCGTAGCGAACTTGTGGTGCGCGACTAAAAACCTGAAATGGTGAACCTGTATTTAATCCGGCGATGGTGGGAAAAATACTTCCACCCCAGAACGGGTGCCAGGTTTGTCCGATCAGAAGCTTCGAATTTTTCCAGGAAAAGGTGGAATAGGCATGGCGGATACGCAGCAAAGTTGGTTCGGTTTTAATAATACCGCCAAAATCGAATTCAATGTTTCCTGAAGTTTTGGCATTGAAGATTTCAGGACCGTTAATTTTTACCCCAAGTCGTGTGGTGATTGCCGTTAAATTGGCGCTGGTTTGTTCGTTGATATCTTCGCCGTTGGCATCTTTGCCGGCATAAAGCGGAACCAGGTAAAACTGATCGTGAGCAGCATCTAATCCTTTGTACGAGTCGATATAAAACTCATTCCGGATAAATCCATAAAAATCGAGATCGAAATCGGTTGTTTTAACGTCCTGTGCTGTTGCGATAAGTGAACTTAAAATCAGGAATAAAGTGAATAGTTTTTTCATGAGGTAACGGGCTATAAAATCAGTTGTTGCATTCGAAAAATGACATAACACAACGAGCTGATATTCCTTCCGGAATTCAATAAATTGATTTTTGGTTTTTAAAGTTTGATTATTTCTGAATAGGTGGAATTCGATACTTCAAGCCCACAAAACTCTGAAACGGCGGCAAAAGTAGAAGTTTTATAGTGCACGACAAATGTACGTCCGGAGTATATTTACCGTGATTAAAAACTTAATATCGGGTTAACAACGAACCCTTTTATAACCGAATTTTTCGATTCCTGAAGTACAGTTTCACTGAAAACGGAATTCTTAAAATTTTAATTTCAATGCGGTCAATCTGACTTTGCTCAAAAGTATTATCTGTGTCAAAAAATGAATATTCGATAAATTGTTAACATTCTCGTAAAGTAGTTTAACCTCCTGAAAAGCAGTTTTTTCGGGGTAACTGGTCGGAAAGTACTGACAGAAACTGCAAAATGGCGCATAATAAAGAGCATTTGTTTTACCTGAATTTACATTTGGCGCGTAGTTCATGGCAGAAATTAATAACGTGCAGGCCGTAAATTATTATAGGTTAGGCTACTAAAAAAATAGAAAAAAATTGCTTTGACGAATAATTTCTTTTGTCAAACGTAATTTGAATCAAAATATAACTACTTTTGGAAAATATATTTATCCATTATTTAAACAGTTATTTATGAACATTTTTGTTGGCAGCCTTCCCTTTAAAATTGAGGAAAGCGAATTACAGGAAATTTTTGAAGAATACGGAGAAGTAACATCCGTAAAAATTATTACAGACAGAGCTACTGGAAGATCAAAAGGCTTTGGTTTTGTAGAAATGACAAACGAAGAAGAAGCTAAAAAAGCAATTGAAGAACTGAACAACGCAGAGATTGAAGGCCGGACAATTGTTGTAAATAAAGCTGAAGAGAAAAAAGAAGGTAGTCGTCCAGGTGGCGGTGGTTTCCGTGGAGGTAACTCTGGCGGTGGCGGTGGTTTCCGTGGAGGCAACTCTGGCGGCGGCGGCGGCGGTTATCGTGGCGGTGGCAGCACTGGCGGTGGCGGTGGCTACAACAAAGGTGGCTTCAACAAAGGTGGCAACACTGGCGGAAACAGAAGATCTGAATACTAGGAATTTCCTGTACTAATTGTGCTATTTATGTAAAGAGTACCTTGTTTATTCTTTACAACTACATAAGGGCTAATAAATTAAGGTGTTTCACCAAAATTTATTAGCCTTCGTTTTTATAATAGTTTTACTTTTCAATCCTGATTCGGGCATCAACGGCAACGAGATTATCGCCATTTCCGAGCAGTGGATTGATGTCCATTTCTTTAATTTCGACCGCAAAACGCAAAAGCGTTGAAAGCCTCACCATAATTTCAGCAAACTTGCGCTCGCTTGCTCCGTTTTGACCACGATACCCTTTAATAATCTGATACGATTTCAAATTCTTTATCATCGAAGCTGCTTCGCAGATGGTAAGTGGCGCAAGCCCTGAAGTCACATCTTTCAGAACCTCGACAAATATTCCGCCCATTCCGCATAAAATGATGTGCCCGAAACGATCTTCATATTTGGCGCCTAAAAACAATTCAATTCCTGAAGCCATTTCGGCCATTAGCACGGCAGTTGTGCCTTTAATTTGAATCAGTCGGTTAAATTCGAGTTGAACGGTTTCAAGATCTTTTACATTTAGTACCACTCCATCAACATCAGTTTTGTGAATTGGCCCGACGACTTTCATGACTATTGGAAACCCTATTTTTTTTGCTGTTTCCAGAGCATCCAGCTCTGTGGTCACCGTGAGCTCCCGAACCATTGGAATCCCGGCTGCTGCAAACAGCCGGTGAATGGTTTCCGGAGATTGAAATCCATCTTTGGCATGATCGATAATCCGCCTAATTTCGGGAACATCGATAGTGTCGAGGAATATTTTTTCTTCAGTTGGTTTGGCCGTTTTGAGGATGGAAGTAAGTGCTTTCCCTAGTAAAACCTCGTCCGGAAAATTTACATTTCCCTGCGAAATGAAATAGGCAACATCGTCGGCCACATTGACAATGGAGGGTAGGATAGGGAAGATAGGCTTTTTGCAGGTTTGCATTTTTTGGTTCAGGAGCTGGTAAACATCACGAACAGGGGATAAACCCGGACTTCCAAAGATGACAGCCATTCCATCGATCTCGTTAAACTCGTTTTCGCAGGCATCAATAATGGCCGCAAGTTGTTCTGCATTTCCGGTTGCCAGAAAATCAATCGGATTCTCGACCGAAGAGCCTGGAGAAAGTCTGGCTTTTAATTTTTGTCGTGCTTCTGAATCTTTGATTTGAGGAATGTGCAAACCTCCGCTTTCAAGTGCATCGGTGAGCATCACTGCCGGGCCGCCTGCATGTGTGATGATGGCCAGTCGTTTGCCTTTCATGGGTCTGCAATGAAAAACATTGGCGACGGTAGTCAGTTCTTCGCGGCCATAACACCGAACAATCCCGGCTTTTCGAAACAAAGCTTCCACTGCAAGATCGGAATTGGCCATAGCGCCAGTGTGCGACGAAGCAGCCCTGCTACCGGCCTGACTGCTACCGGCTTTTATGGCGGCAATCCGGCACCCTTTCCGGATCAGCGACGATGCATGTTTCAGTAATTTATCGGGATTGCGGATACTTTCGATATAAAGAAGTTTGACGCGGGTACTGGTTGCCGGATTGAAAACATCGTCCATAAACTCAAGAACTTCTTCAACGCCATTCTGTGCAGAATTGCCGACTGAAAAAACGCTGGCAAAATGCAGTCCTTTCGGAATTCCTGATTCCATGATAAAAACGGCTGTGGCACCAGAACTGGAAATCAGGTCACAGCTCATTTGTTCGAGCTTTGGAATTGGTGTGGTAAACACGCTGGTATGCGCATAAGTAATAACTCCAATGCAATTTGGACCGATCAGGCAACCGTTGTTGGCTTCGATAACTTTGACAATCTTTTGTTCCAGAATCCGGCCTGCTTCACTTTCTTCACTGAATCCGGCTGAAATGATGATAAATCCTTTCGTGTTTTTTTGGGTTGCAAGAATTTCAACCACATTCAGGCAAGCTGTTGCCGGAATAGCCAAAATACCCAGATCAATTTGTGGTAATTCTTCAGGACACGAAACTGAACGAATTCCCTGTACCTCGGTTTCGTTCGGATTGACAACCCATAAATCGCCTTTGTAATTTGTATCGATCAGATTTTTAAGCAGTTTACCTCCAGGTTTCGACGTGTTGTTTGAGGCTCCGATCACCGCAATGCTTTTGGGTTCAATCAATTCTTTCGTTATCATCAGCTTTGGTTTTATTCGTTTTCAAAGTTACTAAAAGCAATTTCAGGAGGAACTGACTTTTAACCGCATTTCAACTTAGCCTGAATCCGTAAAATTCGATTATGTTTGTAGTTGTGTTTTCTGTGTATACATGGAAACCCGCAACGTCAAATGTAAAGGCTGAGTAAATTTCATTGTTTCATTAAGCGTTTTATGCCTGCTAATTCAGATCAAAAAGTAATTGCAGTTTGCGATTTTTCGGAGCGGATGAAAGATGTAATTCTTCATGCAGTCAGAATGGCTGACATTCTGAAAAAAGAACTGTGCCTGCTTGCTATCTGGAAAAATAAAGAGCAACGGATTCTGTTTCAGGAAAAAATGCAGCAAACGACCAAAAGCCTGAAGTCGAATTTGCCGACGATGCAGATTTCCAGCTTATTACTTGCGAATTCCCTTCGCGACCAGATGGTTTCTTTGGCCGACGACTACAATGCGGTAATCGTAGTTTTGCATCAGGCCGATGTGAAATACGGGCTAAAAGCGTTCAGGGAAAGTACCATTGCATTTTTATTTATAAACGGAAGTTTGCCCCAATGTATGAACTACAAAAATGTGTTGGTTCCGGTTGATTACCGGAAAGCCACCAAGGAAGCTTCGCTTTGGGCATCGTACCTGGGACGGTTCAATAAATCGCAGATTTTGCTGATTTTTGCACGCGAAACCGAATCGGAAAAGGTTGATAAACTGAAGAAAAACCTGAATTTCCTGAAGAAATTTCTGTCGAGCCTGTATGTGAAGCACTATTTTGTGGAAGGCAAAACTTCGAGTTGGGGCATTTTTAATGAAACTCTTACACGTGCGTACGAGTGGAATGGCGAAGTATTAATTCTTGCTGGTAGCAAATACATTTCATTGATCGATTTGCTTATCGGACTTCCGGAAGAAAAAATAATTAAAAAGGCCGGTAATTTGCCTATTCTGATTATCAATCCGCGAAAAGATAACTGTGTGCTTTGCGATTAAAGTTCCAGGTTCCAAATTTCAAGTTTCAGTAAAAAAGAATTGAAACTTGGAATTATTCCAGAATTTTCATTTCGTCGAGCAAATAACCGGCGCCAGCGAATTTATCGATAATGAAAAGTGCGTAGCGAATGTCGAGAATAATGTTCCGGCAACGGTCCGGATCGAACATCAGGTCGCTCATGGTTCCTTCCCAACTGCGGTCGAAATTCACTCCGATTAAATTTCCATCAGCATCCAAAACCGGACTTCCGGAATTTCCGCCTGTGGTGTGATTGGAGGCAGTGAAACAAACATTCAGGTTGCCATCTTTCCCGTATCGTCCATAATCTTTTTGCTGGTATAAATCGCGCAATTTTTGCGGAACATTGTAATCGTAAATTGCAGGATTGTCTTTTTCCATAATGCCCTTCAGCGTTGTGAAATACAAATATCTGACGCCATCCATGGGCACATATCCTTCCACCTTTCCATAAGAAATACGCATGGTTTTATTGGCATCGGGCCATAACGATTTGCCTTCGTGCATTTCCAGGATACCGGCGACATACGTTTTCATCGTTTGGTCAATTTGATTTTGTATGGAAACGTAGTGCGGATCAACATTGATTGCAAAGTTGTTTTTTAAACTTCGGAAAAGCAGGAACGCAGGATCATTCGCTAGTTGTTTGAGCGATTTTGCACTCATTTTTGAAGCCAGCGCCGTTAATCTTTCAGCATCAGAGAAAACAGATTTTTGATATATTTTTTTGATCTGTTCCTCGTGATTTGCTTTGCTCATAAGCAGTTTAAAGTCTTCAGGCAAAAATTTAGCGTCCATATTTTTTGCATAAATCTGCAACAAAGCCACAAAAACTTTTTCGTCGGTCGGCAGATTGTATTCGTTGAAAAACTCTGCAATTTTCTCGTCAACAGCTTTTTGTAATTTTTGCTGATCTTCAGGCGAAAGTTGATTCCAACGTTTTTCGATGGGATCGAAAAATGAGATAATGTTGAACAGGTCGGTGCCACGCATTACAATTTCTGAATAATAATCAAAGGCTTTTGTGTATGGCGCAAATTCGTTGTAAAGCCGTTCAAGCTCCGGAAGAACATTTCCGTATTTCTGTTGCCGTTCTGAATCTGAGCCGATCCATTTTCTGAATTCATACTCGAATTGTTGCTTGGATTGAACCGCATTCAGCCGTTTCAGCCCCTTCACTTCACCCTGCCATTTTTTCCAGGCGTTGCTGGTCGAAGCATATTTTGCTGCATATTCAATCCGGACTTTGGCATCCTTTTCCATGTCGGACGAAAGCAGTTCAAGTTTCACATCACGAATTTTGATTTTATCCGGGTCGCCTTGTTCCATAATTTGACGTATGGCTTCGGATGGCAAAAATTCCTGTGTTCTTGCCGGATATCCCATCACCATGGTAAAATCTTCAGGATGAATACCTTTGATGGATATTTTAAAAAACTTTTTTGGTTTGTAAGGCACATTGTCCGGAGAATACGGCGCAGGCTGATTGTCTTTTCCGGCATAAATCCTGAAAAGCGAAAAGTCGCCCGTGTGACGTGGCCACATCCAGTTGTCGGTGTCGCCGCCAAATTTTCCGATGGCCGATGGAGGCGCTCCTACCAGTCGAATGTCGCGAAAAACCTGGTAAACATACAGGAAGTATTGATTTCCGTAGAAAAGAGGCTGAACGGCAGCTTCGAATTTGCCGTTTGCACTTGCTTCAGAAATTATTTTTTTTGTATTTGTTGCAATGATAACTGCAACCGAATCTGCCGGTTTTCCTTCAGTTCCGGATAAAACCCGGAAGGTAACATCGTCCATCTGCTCCAGAAATTTTACACTTAAACCTGGATTTGAAAGTTCCTCCTGGTGATTTTTGGCCCAGAAACCGTTGGTGAGGTAATCGTGTTCAACAGAGCTGTGATTTTGGATGGCATCGAATCCGCAATGATGGTTGGTAATGAGTAATCCTTCGTTGGAAATAACCTCGCCTGTACATCCTGAACCAAACAAAACAACCGCATCTTTCATACTGACATGATTTACGCTGTAAACGTCGTCGGCAGTAAGTTTGAAGCCCATTTGCTTCATTTCTTCGATGTTGTATTTGTTGAGTAAAGTGGGAATCCACATGCCTTCGCGGGCGAAAAGCGAGCTAAATACAAGCAAAAAGATTCCTGAAAACAGGATGGTTTTTCTGAACATTTTTCTGAATTTAATTTTGATGGTAAATATAATTATCCGGCAAAAGCGAAATGACGAGATTTGTCATTTTTCATCAACCTTGGTCAATTGTTTAATTCTTCCTGGGTATGGAAGCCTGAAGCGACAACTGTGCTTTCGATGTTGTTTTTGTTAACAACTATTGCGTCAATAAGTATTGATCTTACTAAAGCTTTCCCGTTGCTTTCAGTGGTGAATTTCATTTTCAGAGGTTTATCAAGAGCCAGAGAAACGGCCAGTTCAGCGGTCTTCTGCGCCATTTCATGAAGTGGTTTCAAAATAGTACAGGTTTGGCTACCCCTCATAATTGCTTTAATATTGTCAAGTTCTGCATCCTGACCAGCAACCATAACCTTGCCTTCCCGGCCTCGTTCCTTTAATACTTCAAGAACTCCATTGGCAATGGCATCATTCCCTGCAATAATTGCGGTTAAAGAATCCGGATTTTCATCCAGAATTTTGTTCGCATGAATTTTCCCCTGGTCAGATGACCAATCATCGGTAAATTCGCTGTAGACGACCTGTACCGCGCCAGTCTCCATAAACGGTTGGAGAATATTCATTTGCCCCAGAAAGAGTTTCATCGAATTATCATCATATTTTGATCCGGGAATCAGTGCATATTTGCCATTTGGCTTTAATGATGTCAGGTAAGAAGCCTGAAGCTCACCAATTCTGGTACTGTTTGATGTAATGTAATAGTCGAGTTTGCTTCCGTTAATCAGCCTGTCGTAAGCGATCACTTTAACATTTGCCTCGTGAGCAAGTTCAACAATTTTCGACGCTTCGTCCTGATTGATTGGCACAACAATTAGAACTTGTGCTCCTTCATTTATCAATTTCTGAGCCTGTTGTATTTGTTTGTTCTGGTCGTTCCCAGCTTCCTCAAGCAAAACTTTGGCGCCGAGTTTTGTGAGATCCTCAACCAGGTAATCTTTGTCTTTTGTCCAGCGTTCATTTTCATAACTGTGAATTAGAATTCCAATTATAGGTTCTGATGGCTTGCAGCTTGTGATAAAATTCAAACTGGAAACAATGATTATTAAAAAGAAATAGTAAGAAATTTTCATATCTGAATACTTTATACAAAACGGGTCTTAAGATACTATTTATCTTTGTGAGAAAGTAATCCGGAGGTGGTTTTTAAGAGGTTGAACGTGTTTTTGCATCCTGTATGTCAGAATGCTTTGAGGTGTTCGTAAACACTTTGAACCGGAAGTCCCATCACATTGAAAAACGAGCCCTCAATCCGGTTGATGCCAATGTATCCAATCCATTCCTGAATGCCATAGGCGCCGGCTTTGTCGTACGGACGATAGTTTTCCAGATAGAAATGAATTTCTTCGTTGCTCAATTCTTTAAACCAGACATCAGTTGAGGCATAAAACGAAATCTTTTTTTCAGCAGAAAGAAGGCAGACTCCGGTTACAACCTGGTGTTTTTTTCCTGACAAATCGCTAAGCATTTGGAACCCCTCAGCATAATCTGCCGGTTTATTCAATACTTTCCCGTCGAGCCAGACAATAGTGTCGGCTGTTATTATCAGTTGATTTTCTTTCAGGAGCGGACGAAAAGCCTCGGCTTTTAATTCTGCCAGGTAAACCGGAACTTCGGTCATACCCAAACCTTCAGGAAACTCTTCCGGAATATCCATTAACTGCAGACTGAATTTTAGTCCCAAATCGCTGAGCAATTGCTGTCGACGCGGCGATTTTGATGCAAGAATGAGATCGTATTCGAAGCCTCCCCCAACCCCTCCGAAGGAGGGGAGAGAAGAACCGGAATGCGTAGCTTTATCTTTAGGTATTTTATTCACAATTAAAAGTTTAAATGTTCTGAACCTTCAGGACTAAACTCCCTTCCCTTTCGGGGAAGGGTTGGGGATGGGGCTTCTTTTTTAGTCTGCTTTTATGTCTTTTATTTCCTGTCCGAACCATTTTTGCTGCGAACGCATCACCTGTTCAATGACGTCGCGGACACAACCTTTGCCACCTTTTTTATCTGAAATGTATTGCGAAATCGCTTTAATTTCGGGAACGGCATCAATGGGGGAGGTGGCGATTCCAACTTCTTTCATGATGCTGTAATCAACCAAATCGTCGCCCATGTATAGAATTTCATCTTTTGCAATTCCGGTTTTGGCGGTAAAATCGTCGAGGCATTCGGTTTTGTTAAACGAGTTCAGGTAAATGTGTTCAACTCCAAGGTTTGAATACCGAAGTTTTACTCGTTCGGTATTGGCCCCGGTGATGATCCCGATTTTAAATCCGGCTTTCAGGGCAGCCCGAATAGCGAACCCATCCTTGATATTGGCCGTACGCATGGGGTCACCGTTTTCGTCCAACGGAGTTGTGTCAAGCGATAGCACTCCATCGACATCGAAAATAAATGCTTTGATGTTTTTGAGTCGTTCTTTAAAGAAGGTCATGCTCGTGTTTTTGGTGAAGCTGAAAAATACTATCGGACACAAAGCTATAGATTTTCTGGTACTCGGGCTGATCGTGAAGCATTTTTAACTGGGTTTGAATCACACTTTGATCGTTTCGTTTAGCCGGACCTGTCTGGGCTTCACGCGGATGGAGCGTTGCAATTTTTGCAGATGTTTCGTTAATAAGTGGTTTCAGCAGATCGAAACTCATTTTTCGATCGTGAAGTAGTTCAGCTCCAATGGCGTAAAAATGATTCACAAAATTATTGGAGAAAACAGCAGCCAGATGCAGTATTTTCCTCTCATCCGAATTAATCTGCCGAATGGTGTCTGAAAGTCTTCCGGCCAGGTTTTGAAGTTTTACGAGGCTCCATGGATGATTAGCTTCTATGCAAATCGGGATGGATGAAAAATCGACTTTCCGGTTTTTTGAAAAAGTTTGCAGAGGATAAAATACGCCAAAATTCTGTGTGAAATCTTCAAGAACTTGCATATCAACGCTTCCGGCAGTATGTACAATGAGTCTGTTTTCATCCAACGGAAGATTTTCCAATACTTCCTGGATGGCTGAATCTTTAACTGCAATCACATACAAATCTGCATCGGTAATTAGTTCCGATAATTCTGTGGTAAACGGAGCTTTAACCTTTTGAGCAAGTTCCTCCGCCGATTCTATGGTCCGGCTGTAAATTTGCCTAATGGCGATATTTTTTTCGTGAAGAGCCAATGCCAGTTGAGTGGCCAGATTTCCGGCCCCGATGAGAACTATATTTTCGATCATGATCGTGATTTTTGAGTGCCGAAAGTTATAAAAAACAAGATTGGGAATGCTTAAAAAATTAGTGAGCGGGTGACTTCAAGGCACCCGCTCACTCTATATTCTACTGAAAGTAAATTATACCTTGTCGTATCGTTTACTTACAGTATCCCAGTTGACGATATTCCAGAAATTGTCAACATATTCAGCTCTACGGTTTTGATAATGTAGGTAATAAGCGTGTTCCCAAACATCGAGGCAAAGAAGCGGAGTTCCTTTCTTTTCAGAAACATCCATCAAGGGATTGTCCTGATTGAGCGAATCACTGACCAAAAGGCCTCCATCTTTACCCGCTACCAGCCAGGCCCAGCCACTTCCAAAATGTGTTTTCGCAGCCTTCGAGAATTCTTCTTTAAACTTGTCCATCGAGCCAAAGTTTTTGTCAATAGCAGCTTTCAGTTTTGTTGAAGGATTCGTTTTCGTTGGTGTCATATTTTCCCAGAATAGCGAGTGATTATAAAATCCACCGCCGTTGTTTCTTACGGCCATGCTCTGTTTGCTGATTCCGGCGAAAATATCTTTAATGTCCATCTCGGCAGCAGGAGTATCCTTTATTGCTGCCATAAAATTGTTGAAGTATCCTTTGTGATGTTTGCTATAATGGAGTTCCATGGTTTGCGCGTCGATGTACGGTTCCAGCGCATTGTAAGCATAAGGTAATTCCGGGAACACACTGTCGATAGCTTTTTGAGCCGGCAAACTATTTGAGTAAACATTTGACCAAACCGGGGCAGCTACAAGTGATGTTCCAACCAGTGCAAGAAAATTTCTGCGTTTCATGATTTCTGAATTTATGTTCTAAGAACTGTTTAAAATGAATTTGTAAGTTGATGGCAGTAAAACAGTTATTTAGACCAGATTGTTTACCAAACAAATTTGCGGGCAAATGGTAACACACAAAAATTATTTTATTTCAGAAATTTTCCAGAGAAGAAGAAAGTCAGGAATTGATTGTTGTAATTTTCATTCTAACAGCTTGTTGTGCGAATGTATCAGACCGAACCAAATTCAGGAAAGAAAGATTCTTAAATGTGTACAGGACAGAAAATTACAAATGTTAAAAATGCATAAATTGGAATGCAGGCAAATTAGTTTCCCAATTCGAACATGTTCGCCAGGTCGCTTTTCGAAAGTGTTTTAAAGGCCACCATCGATTCGGTTTTGGTGATCCCGTCTACTTTAATTACTTTTTCTGTCATCAGATCGGCGAGGTCGTCGGCATGAGGTAAACGAATAACGGCGACCAAATCGAAACGGCCACTTACCGAATAAACTTCTGTAATTCCGTTAAGGCTAACCAATTGTTCTGCAACAGAATTTATTTTTGTGCGCTCGGCATTGATAAGTATGATGGCGTTGATCATGATATGAGGTTTATTTTAATTTTTCCGGATTTTGATTCGAATTGAATAAATAAATGATGTAAATGCTTTGGTTTTTCAGCTCATAAAACAGTATGGTTTGACTGCTTAATACAGCTTTCCTTAGTCTTGGGTTAGATTCAGAAACCGGGAATATTGTTGGATATTTTTTGATTAGATTTATTTGTCTGGAAAGTAACATCTTGAAATTATTTAGTTCTCTCTAAGTCCATTTATCAGCTAAATAATTAAGAATATTCTCCAGATTTGAGACAGCCTCATTCGTCCAAAAAGTTTCATTTTAGAGGCCATACTTCAATTTTATTTCATCGTGCGATAGGATTCTTCCTTCATCAACATCCTTCAATCCTTTCTGAATGCCACTTTTAACCGATTCAGATAAATCGTGCCACCAATCAGTATTGCTCAGATTGGAGTCTTTAACAATCTTCAGATAATTTAAAGTTTCAGTAGCTTCAAGTTTTGTGAGCCATTCAATCAGTTCGAGTTTAATTGCATTGTGTCCCATTTTCATCTGTTTTTTACAAAGATAAAAAAGAGTGAGAATAAGTTTGCAGAAATTTGGCCCGGATTATAAATCTATTGATTATCAGTCAATTTTAATGGTTGTCAATTCCTTCCATCATATACAATGAATGTTCGATAGTTGGTAAAATTTCGTTGCAATATTCGGTCACGGCTTTTACACTTCCGGGCAAACAATAAATTAAGGTTTTTCCTGAAACACCGGCAATTCCCCGACTAAGTAACGCGGCTGGTTTTTCCGTGCCGTATTTTACCCGAATCAATTCCATAATTCCGGGAATTTCCTTGTCGAGCAAAGGACGGACCGTTTCCGGAGTAATGTCTCTTGGACCAATTCCTGTGCCACCCGTGGTAAAAATGGCATCAGCACCCGAAGTTTTAATTTGCTGTAGCAGGGTTCTTAATTGATCAGGATCGTCCGGAATCAAATGATTTGTAATTTTTGTTTGCCGTTTAATTTTAGAAAAATAGGCTTCAGAAATCAATTTGATGTGCGGCCCGCTTTTATCAGCATATTCCCCGGTGCTGGCGCGGTCGCTCAACGTGATGACATGAATGTTCAGGATTTTGGGCAGATATTCCAGTTCATCACCTGATTTCATTTCCCCATTCCGAATGACGCGTGCAAAAATGCCTTCTTTGGGCATCACACAATTACCCACTTCACGGAAAATGGAACAGTTGTCGCCGTGGCATTTTTTCCCGATTTGGGTTACTTCCAACTCAATTGAGTTGTTTCTAAACCGGTCAAGCGGACGGCATTCATGCAGTAAAAGTCCTTCTGTGGTAATGTTTTCGGCAAATTCACCGTGTTTTATGGTTCGTCCTGCCTCTTCCGAAAATTTAGCGATACTTTCGGCGGCCAGCAAACTAACCTGCCGGTGCCATTTTCCTGAATGCGCATCACCAACGACACCGATTTCTGTAAGTTGAATCGAATCAACCGGTTTCTTTATCGTTCCTTTTTTTTCGGAAGTATTGACGGACAGGACTTTGATTTTCATTTTTATCAACATTTTTTATTATTGCGCCGATGATCAGATTTTCTCATCATTGAACAATTCCTCGCGGCGCTTAAACTTTTTATTCTTTCCACCACCCGGCTTGAAAGCCGGGGCTACAAATATGCCGCTCCTAACGGAGCTAAACTTAATAAATTCATTGTCCAAAGCTTTTCCCTTTCGGGGGAACGTGAAGGGGTCCTTTCGTTTTTGTTACCAGATGAACTTTTTCAATTACCATTTCCTTGTCAACGGCTTTGCACATGTCGTAAACCGTTAGCAGCGCGATATTTACGCCGGTGAGCGCTTCCATTTCGACACCTGTTTTCCCGAAGCACAAAGTGGTGCATTCAGCTTCCACTCCTTTCTCCTGAAGGGTGCATTTGACATCGATTTTCCAAAGTTGCAGCGGATGGCAAAGCGGAATGAGTTCGCCGGTTCGTTTGGCTCCCTGGATGCCGGCAATTTCAGCAACAATTAAAACGTCACCTTTTTTTATCAGGTTCTGGCGGATCAGTTCCACCGTTTCGGGTTGAAGCCTGATAAAACCTCTGGCCACAGCTTCCCGTTCCTGATCGGGCTTCTGGCTGACATCAACCATTTTGGCCTTGCCTTTTTCGTCGGTATGTGATAGTTTTTTCATAAAATTAGAAGCCCCACCCAACCTCCCCAAAGGGGAGGAGTAAAGGGCGTTTTTAGATGAATCTTTTGTTTTATATTATTTTCATTTTTCTTAAAAACAACTTTAAACCTGTAACTTGGAACTAACGTTATCCCCCAATATTGTAAAATTCTCCTGATTTATTGTATGTTCCGTTTTTCGGTTTGTTTCCCAAAGCGATATTCAATGCTTCCTGATGACCGAGCTTGCGAATATTATATGCCAAATCACTGAAAAGACATGGTTTAATATCGCCGTTGGCCAGCAATCGGACACGGTTGCACTTGCTGCAATTTCCTCCTTCGCCACCTTCAACTGTCGAAAATTCTCCGGTTTTCAGGTTCATCTGGTGAATAAACCGGAGTTTTAATCCCCGCTCTTCACAAAAAACCTTCAGTTGCCGGGTTTCCTCGTCGGGTTGTCCAAGCAAAACGCAGTTCACTTTTATGGGTTCAAGCCCGACCTTTCGCGCTGCCTCAATTCCTTCCAGAACCTGCTCCAGATTTCCGTTTCGGGTAATCTGACAATAGTTTTCAGGATTTACGGTATCGAGGCTGATGTTGATGCGGTTTAGTCCGGCTTTTTTTAGGTCAGGAGCAAATTTAGTCAGCAGAATTCCGTTGGTTGTCATCGATAAGTCTTCCAATCCATCAATGTCTGCAAGCATCGAAACCAGTTCAACAATGTTTTTTCGAACGAGCGGTTCGCCACCGGTTAGCCTGACTTTGGTTATTCCGTTTGAAACTGCCACCCTCGTGAAATCCGCAATTTCTTCGAAACTGAGAATGTCGGAATGGTCGAGTAACCGGACGCCTTCTTCCGGCATGCAATAGGTACAGCGCAGGTTACAGCGGTCGGTGACCGAAATGCGCAGGTAATTAATGGGTCGGTTAAAGCGGTCGAACATAAACGATCTCTCCTTTTTTAAGTTCGGCTTTTCCGGCCTGAATGGTCATAAATCCGAATGCCTGATGGTATGCGTGAATGTGTGCCGACCCATGATAGTTGACCAATTGAACCTCGTTTTGTGCATTGATCTGAACAGGCAGACATTCTTCCCGATCGGGTTTTTTGCGCATGAAATCGTGACTCATGGGCAACGCTAATTTCTTTTCCGCCTGTTCAAAATTCATTAATTTCCGGAGAAAAGGCAGCACAAAAACTTCGAACTGAATAAATGAAGAAACCGGATTTCCCGGAAGCCCGATGATGTATTTGTCATCTTTTGAGGCAAAAGTGGTGTGTTGTCCGGGCTTAATGTTGATTTTGCTGAAATGAATTTCGAATCCCAAATTCTGAATAATTCCGGGTACAAAATCAAAATCGCCAACCGAAACTCCGCCTGAAAGAATGGTCACATCATTTTCGGCAACCGATTTCTCCATGATTTGCCGGGTCTCCAATTCATCATCAGGAACAATTCCATAATAATTGGTCTCAAAACCGTATGATTTAGACTGTGCGAAAAGTTGCGGCCCGTTTGAATTCCGGATTTGCGACAAACCCGGTTTTTCCTCCGGATTAACCAGCTCGGAGCCGGTTGAAATGATGCCTACCACGGGACTTTTGTAAACCAGCGGTTTGGTTTCTCCAACCGACGCCAGAATAGCAATGTGCTGTGGCTTGATGTGAATGCCGGCTTTCAAAACCTGATCTCCTTTTTTCAGGTCTTCACCTTTCAGGCAAATGTTTGAGTTCGTTTTGACGCCCGAAAAACGTACTTTTCCTGTTGCAGTTGCCTCAGAGTATTCAACCATGAAAACCGTATCGGCTCCTTCAGGAATTTGTGCCCCAGTCATAATTTTGCTGCACTGACCCACTCCAATTGTTTTCGTTGGTGTTTTTCCGGCAGGTATTATTTCCTGAACCGAAAGTTCCATCTCGAGATCGGCACGGCGACAGGCATAACCATCCATGGCCGATTTGTTGAAAGGTGGCATGTCGGCGTCAGCAAAAATTTCCCGTGCCAGAATTCTGCCATTCGATTCCATCAAATCAACTGTTTCGGTTCCAATTGACCGGGCTTTGGAAAATGCAATTTCGATAGCTTGTGCAAGTGAAATCATATATTTTCGATTTTCCAGGATTGATTAAAGGTAATTGATTCCGGGTTAAGACTGAAATCTTCTCCGTCGGAAAAAATGGTTTCGTGAGCCAGTTTTTTCATTTCCAATGCTGAAGGTTTTATTTCTTCGTATTTTTTCTGAATGAACAGGTAAAGTCCCGGAACGATGTACTTTCGCAGGGCCGCAGACTCGGTCACAACTGGCTGATCGGATGAAAACTGCAGTGAAACCAGTTCGAATGCTTCTTCAAGAAAAGCATCGGTTGTTTGTATATAAAAAACTTTGTCGGCTCCGGCTTGCAAAAACAGCGAACTGTCTTTGCCCGAATTGAGATCGGTTTCCTGAAATACACTGTAATTTTCAGTAATCGAAATTGGCTTCAATCCCGAAGTTGGTTCATGAAAGTGTGGCGTAATTTTTATGGCAACCAGTTTTTGACCGATATTCTTTTCAATCACCCGACGCATGAACGTTGTCTTTCCAACATTTCTTCCCGAGCCTGAAATCAGTACTATGTTTTCCGAATTTTTGGTCATTCAAATGTTTTTCAAAAATTTTCAGGAAAGCGACATTCGGCGACCGTCAGTAATGGCAAGTCTGTGTCCTCCTTTCCAAAGTCATTCCGCACCTGCGGAAATCGGGAGGCTGAAGCGTTTCCGCGTTCAACCCATCGGTTTTCAGAAGCTTATGCAGATACACTTAGTTTCTGAAACTCGGAGTTTTGTAAACGTATGCAAATATAGAAATATTTGGATGTAAATTAACAAGACCTTCAAGGTTTCTAAAACCTTGAAGGTCTAACTTATCCTATTTTTTGTAGAAGTTCATTTGCTGCAAATAGTCCCAGCTTCTGTAGGGCAAAAAATGGCGAACATCTTTTCCGGTTTTGATGGAATCGCGGATAAACGTGGAAGAAATTTCCATCAGAGGGGCGTTGGCAATCTGAACGCGAGCATATTTCTGCACACTTTCGGGATTAAAGCCTGGGCGCGGATAAACGATAATGTCGTAATTGGCCAGTAAAACATCGGCATTTTTCCATTTGTGAATACTTTCCAGGTTGTCGGTTCCCATCAGGATATAAAACTGGTGAGTCGGATATTTTTCAGTCAGATGAGCCAGCGTATCGATGGTGTAGGATGGTTTTGGTAAACCAAATTCGACTTTCGAAGCACGAAATCGCAGGTCATCGCCAATGGCGCGGTTCACCAACTCAAGCCGCTGGTAATCGTCGAGCAGCGTTCGCTTATTTTTGAGCGGATTTTGCGGACTCACCACAAACCAAAGCTGATCGATTTCGGTGTATTCGACCAGGTAATTGGCAATGGCCATGTGCCCGACATGAATCGGGTTGAAAGAGCCAAAGTAGAGTCCGGTTTTAATCATTTTTCCTTGTTTTATTCAGTCACCCTGAACTTGTTTCAGGGTCCTATTTTCATTGAGATGCTGAAACAAGTTCAGCATGACAAGTTATCTATTTTGCGGAAATAAACTTTCGAATGCAATCTTCAGCCTCAATAAATGCTTTCTTTAAGTCTTCATTCACCACAATCACGTCAAACTGATCTGAAAAAGTCAATTCGTATTCTGCTTTTGCAACCCGTTTTTCAATTACTTCCGGAGCATCGGTTGAGCGCGAAATCAGCCGGTTACGCAATTCTCTAACCGAAGGCGGCTGAACAAAAACAGCAAGCGCTTCGTCTCCAAAATATTTTTTCATGTTGCTCCCGCCAACCACATCCACATCAAAAATAACATTCTTTCCTGCTCTTCGGATTCGTTCAACTTCCGATTTCAAGGTTCCATAAAAAGTTCCCGGATAAACTTCTTCCCATTCCAGAAATTCGTCGTTCTCAATTTTGCTTTTAAATTCTTCAGTAGTGAGAAAATAATAGTCTTTCCCATCGGTTTCGGTGTGCCGTTTCCCGCGACTGGTGGCCGAAATGGAAAATTCGAGGTTTAAATCCTTGTCGAGCAAATGGCGTACAATGGTTGTTTTTCCTGCTCCCGAAGGCGCTGAGAATATGATTAGTTTTCCGGACATAAAATAGTTTCAAGTTCCAGGTTTCAAGTTCCAGGTTGCTATCTGGATATTGGTTATTGGAAATTCAATATTGGAAATTTTGCTTTAAAGTACATTCAGTACTTGTTCTTTTATTTTTTCGAGGTTGTCTTTCATCTGAACCACGATGCGCTGAAGGTTGCTTTCGTTGGCTTTTGATCCAAGTGTATTGATTTCGCGACCAATTTCCTGCGCAATAAAACCTAGTTTTCGTCCGGATGGTTCGTCCTCGTTCATGGTCTCGGTGAAATAACTGCAGTGATTGGCCAGGCGGACTTTTTCTTCGTTAATGTCGAGTTTTTCCATGTAGTAAATCAACTCCTGCTCGAAGCGGTTTTTATCCACATTGCCGTTCAGTTGCATTTCGTTGAGGCTGTCCATGATTTTGATCTTCACATTTTCCATGCGTTGGGTTTCGTGCGGCTCAACCTGATCAAGCAAATCGAGTATATTGGCAATATTGGTATCAATGTCAATTTTCAGCGCAAGTCCTTCCTGGTCGCGGAAGCGGTTGAGATCTTCCAGCGTTTTGATCAGGTTTTCGCGGACCACCAGCCATTCAGCTTCGTCGAGTTCTTCGTAAGTCATTTTAACCGTATCAGGAAGCCGCATAATGCTTTGCATGATGGATTCGTTCACAACCAAACCCAACTCCTGATAGACGGACGAAAGTTGGTTGTAATAGTCTTTGACGATAGCGGAATTGATCTTTGAAGAACTTTCGTCGCCCAGATTATCAAGGTACATGGCAAAATCGACTTTACCACGGGTAAGCATTTCCGACATGAGCCGACGGATTTCGATATCCTTCTGGCGGTATAGCGCAGGAATCCGGGTATTGATATCGAGTTGTTTGCTGTTGAGCGATTTAATTTCCAGCGTGTATTTTTTATTTCCTACTTCGAATTCAGTTTTCCCGAATCCAGTCATCGATCTGATCATAAATTAGATTTTTAGCTGCTAAAGATAAGGTAAAAGTACAAAGTAAAAAGGCAAAAGTAAAAAGTGTCTTGTTTTCCGGATTCCGTTCCCCGCTCGCCATTTTCCGGATTCCGTGTTTTTTCATGAGTTAGTTCTTTCCTTCGCCAATTTTGTTATTTTTTTTGTCCGACAATTGTTTGGCATTGAGTTTTGTCACCACTTTCTTTCCGGTTGTGTTTTCGAGTTGCAAGCGGGCAGCTTTTGCAACATTTCCACCTTTTCGGGCTACAATCTTGTTCTCATCAAATGTCTTTGGTTTTTTGTCTTTTGATATTTCTGTGGTCGATGCTTCAGCAAGCATATTAAGAACTAATTCAAGGTTGGTCATATTGTCCCGAAGATTTTCCTTTTTCAAATCTTTAAAAACCTTGTATTGTTTAGTTGTTAACTCACTCCATGCTTTGGTGATTTCATCGGTAAGAATGGCAAATTCCTGACCTTTTTTTACATTTCGATTTTCCCATTCATCGGTCAGTTCCTTACGAATTTCAATGCTTTTCAGGCGTTGGTTGATCCATTCTTTCGAATATCCTTTTTGTAAGTATGTTTGCATCAAACGATCAAACCCGAGTTCAGGATCCTCGATTTCATCAACTCTTTCGCTGCCAACCTGAGCCAGCCACAACTTAAACGGTTCTGCTTTTGGTGAAGGAACCGACTGAATAAGCCGGAATAATTGCTGAGTGTCGGCCACATCAGTTATTCGTAATTTACCATCCTCAGAAATCATTTTCAACTGTCCGATTTTTTCGGACAGTTCACTTCCTTCTTTTTTTAGCTTGGCTTTTAAATCGCTCCAATACTTTCGTGGGCGATCGGTTTCGCTAAGCGCTTCAATCACATCAATGATTGAAAAGTACCACTTTTCTTCTTCTTCGTTCCAGACAGAGCGAACCTGTTTCTGTTCGAATAATTTGATGGCTGTTTCTTTGGTCATAGCCGTTTCAGGGTTTGAAAATTAAAATGCGTTGAAGGTAAAGAATTCTTGTCCCTAATTTACGATAAATATGGATTGATAAATTCAATTTATTCTAATCAACATTCATCCATTTAAATCATTTCCTTGAATCAGGCAATCACCCCAGAGCCAATCAACTCATCGCCCTCGTACCAGGCTGCAAATTGCCCTGAAGTAATGCCACGCTGTTCTTCGTCGAAAATGATGTACATGCCATCTTCACGTTGGTAAATGGTTGCTTTTTCGAGTGGCTGGCGGTAGCGGATCCGTAAATCGTACCTGCGGTTTTCTCCTGAATTCATGACCAAATCGGGACGAATCCAATGGGTTTCATCTTTCGGAACAAAAAGTCCGGGGCGGTATAAGCCCGGATGTTCGGTGCCTTCGCCCACATAAATGATGTTGCGGGTCACATCGGTTCCGATGACAAATAAAGGATCCTGATGACCTCCAATGTTCAGGCCTTTGCGTTGCCCGACAGTATAATAATGGGCTCCGCGGTGTTCGCCAATGACAGTGCCGTTCCATGGTTTGTAGGGAAAAGCGGAACAAAGCTTTTTGAAATTTTCTTCCGTTTTTTCAATGCTCTTTTTCTTCGCGATAAATTCTGCCGGAACTTCAATCACATTGCCGGTTTTGGGTTCGAGTTGCTGCTGAAGAAAAGTGGGTAAATCAACTTTCCCGACAAAGCAAATGCCTTGTGAATCTTTACGTTCGGCAGTGGGTAAGTTTTGCTGGCGGGCAATTTCGCGTACTTCAGGCTTTTCCAGATGGCCGATGGGGAACATGGCTTTCGACAACTGATATTGATTCAACTGGCACAGGAAGTAGCTTTGATCCTTGTTGTTGTCTTTTCCGGCAAGCAATTGATGGATAACCTGGCCGTCTTTTTCAAACTCCGATTTCCGGCAATAATGACCGGTTGCCACGAAATCGGCATCGTATTTCAGGCATTCGTCCAGAAAAATATCGAATTTAATTTCACGGTTACACAGTACGTCAGGATTTGGCGTCCGGCCTTTGCTGTATTCGGCAAACATATAATCGACTACCCGCTGCTTGTAATCTTTGCTGAGATCGACAATGTGAAAAGGAATTTCCAGTTTTTTTGCCACCATCTCGGCAATCATGGCATCGTCTTCCCAGGTGCAGCGCGACGTAATGGTTCCGGTGCGGTCGTGCCAGTTCACCATGAACAAGGCAACCACATCATGCCCCTGTTGCTTCAGCAAATACGCAGCAACACTCGAATCAACACCTCCCGACAATCCTATAACAACGCGACTCATTCTGATAGTTTCAAGTTTCAAGTTCCAGTCGTAGAGAACATTTTGAAAACTGGGAACTGCGACTGAAAACTGAAAATAATTGGTGTGCAAAAGTATGGAAAGAAGTGTGGTTTTCCAAAGGGTGTCCTGGTTTATAAAAAATTGATCCGATGAGCTCAAAATCATCGGATCAATTCCGTTGCAATACTAGTCAGGCTTGCAACGGGCTAAAATGAAATTGGTTATCAATTTTGCTTCTTCTGCCGAAATTTTTGCTTTTTGCCGCATTTCAGGAATTTCCTTTTCCCAATGCCGACGGGTAAATTGCTCGGGCAAATGCAGATTGTGGCAACTTCCGCAGTTATTGACATAGAGTGTCCGCCCAATAAGTAAACTGTCGGTCGAAACGCCTGTAAGGTCAGCATCGGCCAGGGTGGGCAAATACAAAGCAGGACTACATGCACCTAGCAGAACCAGTGCTGCAATTGCGAGCCGGTATGGTTTTTTAGAATTCATACGAGAAAATTAAACGTGCCTGCAATCCGTCTTCATCAACAATATCGCGGCTACCACCTTTCAGGTTTGTCAATTGCGGCATTAATGTGAAATTTACCCAGAAGCCACTTCCGGTGTACGAAATTCCGGGACCAGCCGATAAAAGCGATTTTTCGAGTTCGCCTTCTGCAAAAACATTTTCGTTCATCAGTTCCACTCCGGCAAACCATCTTTCGTTGATTTTGCATGAAAAGCCATAGTTCCACTCGAATTTAAATTCATGCTCCGTTTCGGCTTCGATTTCTGCTCCTTCCGTTTCAAATTCTTTTTCAAATTCGAGTTCGCCAACCAGGTTTAAGGCATGAATGAATCGCCCGGTCTGCTTGTCCAGAATGAGTTTTCCTTCGAGTTCGGTTTCGTCGGGAGCAAGCGTGTATTCGAAATAGAGTGCCGAGCCCAGTTTATTGGCCACCGGATCGCTCAGTTTCAATTTCCATTCGTTGGCAAAACTGTACGAAGTATTGGAATTCAAAAAATCAACCCCGTTGCTTTCGGTAATTCCTTTGCTGTAGCCGTAATTCAGATAAAATGCGGTTTGCAGTTTTCCTCCTAACCCGACTTCAAATTCCAGCCGGTGATTCAATCCGCGATAAAAATCCTGACGTCCGGTACCCAGTGTAGTCCAGACTTCCAGTTCTTTTTGCCCTTTGTTCAGGACATTACTTTGGTAGGTATATGTAAAAACACGATCCTGTGCGATGCCATTCAGACACGATAAAATTGCAACCAGTACGATAAGCTTCTTCATTTTTTTAGTTTGAAAAATTACAGAAGCAAAAGTACGGGCGAGCAAATCACCAAACTATCCCTAAAAATGGGGATTTATATCAGGTCGGCGGTGTCAATCTCACTCACATCAATAATCTTTTTCAGGATGGCGTACATGGTTAATCCTGAAGCTGATTTGATGCCGGTTTTTTCGGAAATGTTCTTGCGGTGCGAAATAACTGTGTGTGTGCTTACAAACAATTGGTCAGCAATTTCCTTGTTCGAATATCCTTTGGTAAGTAATTGCAGAACTTCAATTTCACGGCGGGTCAACTCGGTGTCGGCTTCTTTGTTTTGGCTGACAACGAATGAATTGAGAATTTCGTTGACTTTATAGCAAATCAGTGTGTGTGAATCGTAAATATTTAAAGAGGGACTTGTTGCTTGTGGAATCGGGTCTAAATTCAGGGTTAAAAATTGTACGCTTCCTTCGGCAGGTAATATATGGCGAATGAGTAATTTGCTTTTTTCGAGCTCTTCTGAATTGGCAATGACCAGAAAATGTCCCGATAGTTCAGGATAATCAATAATCTCATCGCCCCGGTGCAATTGAATAATCTCTCCTGCAAGGCTACTTTTGAGAATCTCAGCAAGGCCCTTCAGGACAATATCTGATGGGCTGATCAACACAATGGATTTGTTCGGACTGTTACTCATGGCTTTGCAGAACCAATTCAAGTTGTTTTACTTTCGGAATCAGGATATGATCCTCGATTCGCGAATGGTTTTTCATGTCTTTTTCGAACAGGAATATGTTGGCCAGAAATGCATTTCCACGATTTTGGTCGTAATTGGGTGGCAGGTATTTGATGATGATGTTTTTCAGGTCGTCCATTTTATCGTCCATGTTCGAATGCTCTTTTTCAAAGCCCGAAATGGAATAATCAGGATATTTTTGCCTGAACTGCGATCTGTTTTCAGGATTTTCAATCACCTGGCTGAGTTCGAGAATGTAAGGGAACATCACACTTTCCTCGAAATTGATATGAATGACAAACTCTTCCTTAAATTTTTTGTAAAATTTGCCGACCAAATCATTTTCGGTACTCTCGTCGGGACTGGCATTTAAAAAAAGTTCAATCAAGCGGTCGTTTTCAGGAATAAGATAATTTTTATAATACTGATGTGTTTTAATGAGGTAATCAATCACCATCGATACCGAAAAGTCGAGCAATTTTTTCTCCGGAAAATAGGCCTCGTAATGAAATACATTGATGGTTTCAATAAAAAAATTGAGATCAATTCCTTTTTCCCTACAGATATCACAGATTGTTTTATCGCCAAACCCCAGTTTGATGCCCAACCGGTTGATTACCGGAAGCAATGAATGGTCTTTAAGGATAACCGAGGCAAGTTTGCTGTTTTCGTTAAACAATTCCATATCCTGAATAAAATGGTTGATGTGATAAGAATGACAACAATACAACACAATTGTTCATTCCCTCAAAAAAGAAAAGTTGTATTAAAAGTCATCCTGAACTTGTTTCAGGATCTCAACTAAATTTGTAACAGATCCCGATCCCGATGAATCGGGACAGGATGACTTGGCTGTTGAGAATAATGACTTTTAATGCAGCTTTTTATTCGTTTTCAGAATTAGGTTCTGTCAGTTCCCGGGCGTTTGCTCCAGAACCGTCGAACAGGCTTTTGTTCCGAATGTTCTGAATTTCGGTTATACGACCGGACTTCCCGCGATCCAACACCTTCGCGGACAGCTTGCCCATTGTGTTGGCGCGCAACTGGTTTCCGGGTCACTTTGGCTGGCGCTTTTACCGGGGTAAAATCAGTCAGCAGATACGGATGATCTTCAACAACCGGAATGGTTTGCGAAATTAATCGTTGAATATCGCGCAAAAACAAAATTTCAGTATTGTCGCAAAACGAAATGGCAATTCCGCTTTGCCCGGCCCGACCGGTTCTTCCAATCCGGTGAACGTAAGTTTCAGGAATATTCGGTATTTCGAAATTAATTACGTGCGATAAATCGTCCACGTCAATTCCGCGTGCGGCAATGTCGGTGGCAACCAAAACACGGATTTTTCCAGCCTTAAAGTCTGAAAGTGCTTTCTGGCGGGCATTCTGTGATTTGTTGCCGTGAATGGCCATAGCGTTATGTCCGTTTTTGTTAAGATGTTGCACTACTTTATCGGCGCCATGTTTGGTGCGCGTAAAAACCAATGCAGAAATTATTTCAGATTTCCGGAGTAAATGAAGCAGTAAGCTACGTTTATCGGCATAGTTTACCATGTACATCCATTGCTCTACTTTTTCAGCCGTAGTTATTTCAGGAGTAACCTCAACTTTCACCGGATTTTTCAGGATGGTCTGCGATAGTTTTACAATGTCGGCAGGCATAGTTGCCGAAAAGAATAACGACTGGCGCTCTCTCGGAAGTTCGGCAATGATGCGCTTTACATCGTGGATAAAACCCATGTCGAGCATGCGGTCGGCTTCATCGAGCACAAACAATTCGATACTGCGTAAATCAATGTATCCCTGATTCATCAAATCGAGTAATCGGCCTGGTGTGGCAACCAAAATATCAATTCCCTGTCTCAAGGCATCGGTCTGAGGACGTTCGCCCACTCCACCAAAAATAACGGTGTGTTTTAATCCGGCGTATCGGCCATAGGCAGAAAAGCTTTCGCCAATCTGGATGGCCAGTTCCCGCGTTGGGGTAACAATCAGCGCCTTAATTTTTCGGCGTCCTTTGGCAGGATTATGTGTTTCGTGCAAAATTTGGATGATCGGAATGGCAAAAGCTGCTGTTTTTCCGGTTCCTGTTTGCGCACAACCTAATAGATCTTTTCCTTGAAGTATGATGGGTATTGCTTGTTCCTGAATTGGGGTTGGTGTTTCGTAACCTTCTGTTTTTAAAGCCTTCAGGATGGGCTCAATTAAATCTAAATTTTCAAACGACATTTTTATAATTTGGAAAGGCTATCGGATCAGACTTTTCTGAACAGGCCTTTGTGTTAAGACCGCGAATTTAGGCATTAATCCGACAAGCCAGCCTATTCCAGACATATTTATCGTTTTTTATTGAAAAAGAATATGTTGCGTTGATGTTCGGAATTTAAGGCTTTCCAAAAAATTATTAACCACAAAGAACAAGAAGCCTTATCCCCAACCCTTCTCCAAAGGAGAAGGGAGTAGAGTTTCAAAGTCAAATTTATAATTCAATAAATAGGATGATTTCTCTCTGATCATCAGAATTTTAAGCCTCCCCTTTCTGGAGAGGTTTGGAGGGGGCTTTTTTGATCATCAATCTTCAATTGCTCCATAAATAATGGCCGCAACCCGATCAAAAAATTCGCCGTGCTGAAAATTATGAATTTGCATCATTCCAATAAAAATCAGGTTTTCTTTCGGGTCGATAAAAAACTTGGTGGTATAATAGCCGCCCCATTCAAAAGTACCCGGCGATTTGCAACTGATTCCTTTTCCCTGGTCGGTAATTAATGAAAAGCCAAGGCAAAAGGTATTCCCAGGATTCTGACTGTATCCTTTCCCTAGTTTGTTGAGGCTGATCATCTGATCGGCTGTCATTACCTCAATAGTTTTCCGGCCAAGAATCTGTTTCCCGTTGTAAATACCATTATTCAGGAGTGTCTGAATGAAAATGGCATAATCCATTGCCGTTGACGACAATCCACCACCTCCGGCATAGTGGCCGATATCGGTATTTTTCGGATAGTCAGAATTCGTTGCTAATCCGGCATTCTGCAAAATTTCGAACTGATTATTGACATCGTAACCATAAATGGGCACCAGCCGATTTTGTTTTTCCTTTGGCAAATAGAAATAAGTGTCTTTCATGCCTAACGGTTCGAATATGTGTTTCCTGAAATAATCTGCAAGTTTTTCTCCTGAAATAACTTCGATTACCCGGCCAAGTACGTCCATATTCAATCCGTACAAAAAATGATCGCCAGGCTGAAAGGCCAGTGGCACTTCGGCCAACCGGTTAATAAATTCTTCAGTTGTCCAACTGTCGTGCGATAAGCCAACTCCCAGCATATTATTTTTCTCATAAACAGCCATAATCTTTCCCCGATAAAAGTCACCATAAGCGATTCCTGAAGTATGGGTCAGTAACTGGCGTATTGTAATTGGCGATTTAACGGGAACTGTTGTGTAACTCGAATCCTTTTCGTTAAAGGTGTCGAGCACCTGCGTTTTCTTAAATGCCGGAATATAATTCTGAACCGGATCGTCGATTCCAAGCTTGCCTTGCTCGTACAATTGCATAATTGCAACTGTTGTAATGGCTTTGGTCATCGAACAAATCCGGAAAATATCGTCCTTTTTGTAAGTCGTTTTTTTATCCGGAATCCGGAATCCAAACGTTTTGTTGTACACAATCTGGTTGTCGCGGGCCACCAAAAATACACCTCCCGGAATGTACCCTTTATTCACATAATCCTGAATAAATTGATCGAGCAATTGAAGACGCTTTTCGGAAACACCGACCAGTGATGGTGAACCTTCGGTTAAAGCATCGGTTGAATGTTGGGCAAGAACCGTTACCTGAAACAATACCAATAAAATGAAAGCAATAAAATTGATTCGCATAACAAGTATTTTTGGGATTAAATTTATCTGTTTTGTTTGAAAACATCAAGTGCAGCCGGAAACGGTTGCAATGCCCGTTCGAAGATGCCCAGCGAGTAAGCAATCGTTAATCCGTAGTTGGTTAGCGGAGCGCCGGCCATTCGGGCTTTCATCATCCTTGAGAGCATTTCGCGGCGGTTCCACATGCAGGCGCCGCAATGAATAATCAGTTTAAATTCCGATAAATTCTCCGGAAAATCGTGTCCGCGGTGATTCACAAATTCAAGTTTTCCGCCCACATATTGCGTAAGCCAGCGTGGAATTTTCACTGTGCCGATGTCTTCGCCAATCGGGTGGTGCGAACAGGCTTCGGCAATCAGTATTTTGTCTCCCGGTTTCAGTTGATCGATGGTCATGGCGCCTTTCACCATTTCAGTCAGGTCGCCCTGAAAGCGTGCAAAAAGAATGGAAAAACTGGTCAGCGGAATTTCAGGAGGCGTGTCGGCAGCTACTTTCAGGAATGCCTGGCTATCGGTTACAACCAGTTTGGGTGGTTTATTTAATCGGCTGAATGCTTCCCGAAGTTCACGTTCTTTCACGACCATGCAAAACGAATCGTTATCGAGCAGATCGCGGATGGTTTGAACCTGGGGCAAAATGAGCCGGCCTTTCGGCGCTTCCTTGTCGATCGGAACTACCAAAATGGCGACTTCGCCCGGCTCCACTAAATCCGAAACAATGCCTGGCCGGTTGATAAAATCTTCCGGAGCACGATTTAAAATGGCTTGCCTCAATTCCTGAATTCCTGCTCCGGTGATCGCAGAAGTCTCGACTACAGGTATTTTTTCTCCGGAAAAACTTTTCAGAATGCAATTTCCGGAGTGATATAAATCGCTTTTGTTGAAAACAATGATGGCGGGAATATTGCGGCCTTTCAGTTCACCGAGAATGGCTTCCTCAAATTCGCCCCATTCGTTGTTGTTCGAAACAATAAGGCCGAGATCGGTGCGATCGAAAACTGACTTTGTCTTTTCAATCCGCTTTTCGCCAAGCGTTCCGCTGTCATCAATTCCCGCTGTGTCGATAAAAAGTACAGGGCCAAGCGGCAGTAATTCCATGGGTTTTTCAACTGGATCGGTTGTCGTTCCGGCAATCTCGGAAACAATGGAAACCTCCTGGCTGGTAAGCGCATTCAGGACAGAAGATTTACCGGCATTTCGCCGACCGAAAATTCCGATGTGAAGTCTGAAAGATTTAGGCGCCTGCATGAGTTGTGTAATTTGCTATGTACAAATTACACACTTGTTTGGATGAAATGCAAGAACTATTTCGGAACAAAACGTTGGCAAAAAAAATGCCCCGAAAATTCGGAGCATTTTTAAATTTACAGAGAACAGAAAACCTATTTTTTTACAGGGGCTGCCTGAGTTACCGGTTTTAGAGGAGCTTTCATGTTTTTCTTGGTGGTTGCTTTTTTTGTCGTTAATTTCTTCTTGACATTTGTTGCAGCCGGAGCTTCTTTTTTTACCGGTGTCTTTGATTTTACTACCGTTGCAGCATTTCCTGCTAAAGCCAAGCTCAAAACGCATACCAGAGCGAAAACTAATTTTTTCATGATTGTTATGTTTTAAATTGTTGTTTTTTTTAATTCAGGCAACTTTTTCGAAATTTGAAAACAGGGATAATAGTTTTGCCGATTTCTTTTCGATGCCTGAATTGTCTGTTTTTGAATTATATGATGGAATTTCAGGATCGGAGTTATTTATTTTTTTTCGATCCCGAAACATGTTTGTGATGTTTTTGGTGAGCCTTTTTCGATTTGGTTGTCTTCATGGAATTGGTCGAAACTGATTTTGTGGCCACCGGATTTTCCACCTGATTTTTGACTGTTGACGATACTGTTGAGGCGCCGGCAGAAAGTGAAACTGTTAGCGCCAAAGCGATGATGAATATTGCTGTTTTCATTTGAATTGAATTTTATTTGTTTTAATGTTGATTCAAATGTAAAGCCATAAAAAGCTAACGAGAGTTACCGGCATGTTAACGCGTTGTTAAAATCGATACGATCATTTAAATATTGAATATCTTTATATTCAGAATCAAAAAAGTCTGGTCAGTACTCGACAGTCGAGCCATTGAAATCCCAAAAATGAAGCGATTCAAGTTCCATATAAGCAAAAAATCAGGCCGGCTAATTATTACGATTTTGGCGGTGGCATCAATGTTTGGATTGCTGTTGATCCAGGTAAACTGGCTTACCGGATCCATTGACATGCAGGAAGCGATTTTTACTAAGGGAGTGAATATGGCGCTTAGGCAAACCGCGCTGGACATGGCAAATGACGAGGAGTTGAATACTGCCATGCAAAACAGTATCGAGAAAGACAGTCTCATTAATTCGACCGAAGTTTTTACGCAAACGATCATCGCCCGACTCGACTCAACGGTACAGAAAGAACTCGAATTTTACCACATCAATCTCGATTTTCATTTTATCCTGATTAATGGGCAGGATACCTTGTCGCTTCAACGGAACGAAAAAATAAAAAAGGGCGAATTATTCCGTCAACCAGTCGATTCTCCTTACCCAAATGCGGGAATCGATCTGGCCATTCATTTCCCCGGAAGAAGTTCATTTATCCTGAAACGCATCGGGATCATGTTTGTAACTTCGGTTTTGCTTATTCTTTTGACCATTGTTTCCATTTTCATGATTTTGGCCTATTACAGGCGTGAACGCATCTTTGCACAGCAGGTTAAAGATATGATCGGAAACCTGACGCATGAATTTATGACGCCGATTTCGTCAATCTCGTTGGCCGGAAATATGATTTTGAACCGAAGCCAGAAAGCGGGAGACGAAACAACAACGCATCTTGCTACTGCTATTAAGGATGAAAACAAAAAACTGCAGCGTCAGGTGGACAGGCTCTTGCAACTGGCAGCAGTTGAGGATAGTGGGTTCGACTTCAGGAAAGTCCCGGCTGATGTTCATTTGCTGATTGATGACGCTATTCAGGCAATGTCTTTTCAACTGAAACAAAATGATGCAGAAGTTGTTTGCCAGCTTAAAGCGGTGAAGTCTGTAATTCTTGCTGACGCTGTGCATTTTACCGATGTTTTTGTGAATTTGCTTTCGAACAGTATCAAATATTCAGATAAAAATCCGCAGATCAGGGTTGAAACAAAAAACATTGGACCGAGAATAGAAATTACGGTAACTGACAACGGCGTAGGAATTTCGAGTCGCGAATTCAAACGGATTTTTGAAAAGTATTACCGCATTTCGACCGGAAATATGCACACGACCAAAGGTTTCGGAATCGGGCTGTATTACGTAAAAACAGTTATTCAGGCGCACCAGGGAACGATAAATGTGAAAAGCGAAAATCACAGTGGAAGTTCGTTCATAATTTTGTTACCGGTTGTTTCGTAAGTTATTGTCAGAAAAAAATAATATGAGTAGGATCGTTAATATTTTGCTGGTGGAGGATGACCTGAATCTGGGATTCCTGTTAGTCGAATTTTTGGAAATGAAAGGTTTTTCGGCAAAACTATACCGCGATGGACAAACAGCGTTTGCCGGTTTCCAGAATGGCCATTTCGATTTTTGCATTCTGGACGTGATGCTGCCCAAAATGGACGGATTTACTCTGGCCAAAAAGATGAAAATTCTCAACCCGCAAATCCCGATTATTTTTTTGACAGCTCGTTCGCTGAAAGAAGATAAAATGAAAGGCTACGAAATTGGTGTTGATGATTATATTACAAAGCCATTTGACGAGGACGAGCTGTATTATAAAATCAATGCCATTCTGAACCGTAGCCATTTATCGAAAGTTTCGGACGAAGGTGTTTTTACGATCGGACGTTTTAGTTTCGATTTTCAGAACCAGATGCTTGAAACCGATGGACAAAAACGACGGCTCACCGAGCGCGAAAGTACAATCCTGAAATTGCTGTGCTTAAGTAAAAACAATGTGATCAGGAGGGAACAGATTTTAACCGCTATTTGGGGCGAAAACGATTATTTTGCCGGCCGTAGCCTGGATGTTTTTATCTCGAAATTGCGCAAATATTTCAGCTCCGATCCTTTGGTTAGTATCGAAAATATTCCAAAAGTGGGCTTTATTCTTCAGGACAACAGTTAATTCTGTAGGCGTGAATGTAAATTCTGGAAGAATTGCCGGTTATTGTTTTATCATGATATGTTACTCCGAACAAGCCTGTAAGGTTTTTTGTTATACGTCAAGTTGAATAACATAAACACTTTATACCATGAAAAAATTTACTTTAATTTTTTTTACAACACTTGTTTTATCTTTTGCAACTCAGGCTCAGGATTATAAAACTGGAATTGGAATCAGAAGTGGCTGGGGTTCAGGCCTAAGCTGGAAACACTTTCTGGGCGAACAAACTGCTTTTGAAGGTATTCTTAATTCGCAATGGAAAGGCTTCAGTCTGACCGGTTTATTCGAAATTCACAAAAATGCGTTTAATGCCGATCGGTTGTATTGGTATTACGGTGGCGGAGGTCATATTGGGTTTTGGAACGGAAAATACAATAGCCGGTTCGATGCCGGAAATAATACAATAATTGGAATTGACGGAGTCCTGGGTCTGGAATACAATTTTGATTTTATACCCATCAATCTTAGTGTAGACTGGAAACCGGCTCTAAACCTTGTTGGTGTATCCGGATTCTGGGGAGATGGCGGCGCAGTTTCAATCCGCTATATTTTTTAAAAAATATTCGTTCAACACTTTTTAGAGAAAATAATATGAAGTGATGCTGCGTTGTAAGTCAAAATGAGCAGTCTTTAAATTACCTGATTAGAATTTTAAATTTAGCAGAAAAGATAGCTGTAAAGTTCATTGTGTTTAGCTGAAAATAATGTGTAAATAATTGAAAAGTAAGTGTATGAAAAAGTACGTTGTTTTAATTTTGTTTGTCTTTCTCATTAACCTGACAACGAATGCTCAGGATTATAAAACAGGAATTGGACTTCGGGGCGGTTGGGCATCCGGATTGACTGTTAAGCATTTTGTGCATGGGAATAGGGCCATCGAAGGTATTTTTGATTCCCGCTGGCACGGATTCAGTATTACCGGTTTGTACGAGGTGCATCATCAGGCATTCAATACCGATCGCTTAAACTGGTATTATGGAGTAGGCGGGCACATCGGGTTCTGGAACGGAAGGTATTATCATGATTACCACAATGATACCGATTATACAGTGATCGGAATTGATGGAATACTGGGATTGGAATACAATTTCAAAGAAATACCGTTTAATATTGGAATTGACTGGAAACCAGCATTCAATATTACTGATGATTCAGGATTCTGGGGAGATGGAGGTGCTTTCTCGATCCGTTACATCTTTTAAATGAATATTTTATTCAGAATTAAAAAGGAAACGTCGTGACTTAAAACTCATGATGTTTCCTTTTTGTTTTATCTATTCTGCTCCCTAAACTTACGGTATGGATTTTCAGAAAGGAATTAAATTTCAGTCGTTCGTGGAGTTTTGGGAATTTCTACCCGAAAACGAACGCCTTATTGTCGATGTTTTGAGACAGATTGTTCTATCCAATTTGCCCAAAAGTTGTAAGGAAAAACTTTCATACAATGTGCCGTATTTCTACGGAAACAGAAGAATTTGCCTGATTTGGCCTGGTGCAGTTCCCTGGGGCGGTATCCGAAGCGGTGTTTTGTTTGGCTTTTGCCAGGGTAACCGGTTGCCAGATGCCGAAAATTATTTGAACCACGGAACCAACAAACAAGTTTACTATAGAATTTTCCATTCGGTCGATGAAATTGACGAGGAAGCAATTGTGCGGCTTTTGAAAGAAGCTGTCGCCGTAGATCTGAATTTCAAGCAAAAAAAATAGATGTTATTGTCGCGGGTTAACACGGTCGTTGTTCTTCAATTGATTTCCTGTATCCGGCAAATAGTTCCGTTTATTTCAAGCACGTCGTTTACTTTTACTGCTGAACCGACCTGCAAAATAATTCCGGAGACAAAATCGCTGAATAGATTTTGAATACCAAATGCAAAACGAACGACCCAAATTATTTCTCCGGATAATGACTCTTGTTTTGTTGCCTGTAGATTATGAGCGCTGCAATGCTAATCAGATAAATATAGCTGATCAAAATGAATAATCGTTGCCAAAGTCCTTTATAAACCGAGATGAAATTTGTGCTGTCGGCTGAATAGCGTGATAAAAAAAGAAGGATAAAAATGATTCCTCCTGAAAAAGCAAATTTGGACAAAAGGTACATCTTCCGGTTTTCTGTTTCAGGAATTATTTTCAACATGGCAAGCGGAAACAGTAAAATGGCAATTACACCAACACTTCCAAAAATTTCGTGTATAAATCCAGATGTAGTCAGGGCATTAGCGAGCCGGTCGGCCTTAAACACTCCGGAACCGATTCCTTCGCCAAGGCCGTAAAGCACAATTAACCACGAAACAAGTATGGCATAATGGCCTTTTCCTGCAAATGCTTTCCGGAAACCAAGCCCAAATAAAATCAACAGAATTCCGATGATAATCCAAAGCGCAGAAATCTGTCCGGAAACCGGGCTGGCTGTTGCTCCAAGTTTACTGACTGTATCGTTGATCCAGCTATATCCTGGATATAGAAATCCAAACCCAACTGTGGAAACAAGGTCGGTTACCGCAGCCAGAATACCTGCATAAGCTGTTAGAATAACATATTTACCGGAATTTTCCATCTTCAAACTGTATCACAAAAAACTTCAGTTACAATTTTGATATACACTCAGAGCGGCTTTTTGCCGGCTATGGTTTAATTACATTGGCCAAAACAACGGGTATCTGCAACAGATCGTAATCGTGCTGATAGATCAGGTATTTGTTGTGCCATTCAGGATCGAATTTCTCTTTGTATTCGCGCAAACCTTTGTAATGCGAAAAAGAGCGTATTTTTTCGTAAGCAAATTTCATCGATTTTTCCGAAAACTTATGCGGGTCATTCAGTCCGCTCATGGGCGCAAAGCCCATATTAACGTCGATAATTTGCTTCGATTTCAGGTATTTAAACAATTCAACCAAAATAAAATCCATCACTCCATTCGGAGCATCTTTTGTTTTCCGGATTAAATCGTAAGTTGCTTCGTCTTTTGCAAAATCGGGAATGATATTCAGGAAGGCAACAATTTTTTCTTCCGGATTTTCAACCGTAATTATGGTTTGTTGCTTCAGTTCTTCCCAATCGAACATGCCCTGCGAAAAGATGATTTCGGAACGGTGCATATCATGCAGCCATTCGTCGCTTACCGATTTTATTTTTTGCAATACTCCGTCTTTCACCGGCGCTTCGTGAATGGTTGCTTTGTACCAACGTTCAATAACTTTATTGATGGCGTTGCGCATGGGTTTACGGGCTCCGCCTTCTAGCTTAAACGTTGAAAGATTTACGATCCCTTCCTGCCCTAAAAACAAAACTTTCTTCCGCAACTCGTGATAGAGTCCGATGCTTTCTTCAGGAACCCGGTAATAAATGCATTTCATGCCGCTTTGATAGCAGTACACATCAAATTCGGCAACGCATTTTTTCAGTTCTTCCTGATTTTCGGCCACAGGATTTTCGAGCACAACCGCAAAATTTCCTGAAATTCGATACGATATAAAAGCCTTGTTACGCTCAGAAAAGAAAAGCATTTTATCGGCTGAAGTTTTAAAATGATCCAGAGCAGAGTTCCCGTGCATTTTCAGCAAATCGCTGGCCAGTGCGAGTTCTTCATCGGTTACATTTTGTTGCGGAACGTAAGAGCGAACGAAGGTGTAAATAAGGAATGCAATGGAGAAAAAACCGCTGATATTAATTGAAAGCAGAAAATTACCCGCAAATCTGCTCATTGGAACAAGTTCGTCGGTTCCAATCAGGAAATATTCCCGAATGGTATAGCGCATCGATTGCCACAAACTAAAATCGATGTTGAAATGTTTTTTGTCGAGAAAATAGAAACCGACGATGCCGTAAACCAGGGTTGCTGCCGCGGTTAAAAGCGACGTTTGCAACCCCACATTCCGCATCTTCGGATTGGTTTTGATGTAGTATTCTTTTCGGGTTCCGATCAGGATAAAAACGGCCAGTAGTGAAATTGTTGCTTCCTCAAAATCAATGGCTTTGGTGATGTGTCCAACGAGCGAAATTACACTTAAAGCCATGGCAAACCACCAGGCGTTACGGAGACCTTTCAATAAAAAGGCCGCTGTTACCAGCAACAATAATCCGGCTGTGAGAACCAGGTAATTGGAGGCGTGAATGGCTTCAACCGGAAGAAAGTTTTTTACCATAATTAATCGTTCCGAAATAGCTGGTGTCAGCACCGAAATAATGTTGACGATTCCGAGGAAAAGAAGGAAAAATGCCGGAAAAACGCGCATCAGTAACTTGTTCAGTTTGGCCAGAAATGTCAGGATTCCGACAACAAGCGGCATCCAGAATTCGAAAAACCGGTATAGAAATGTGATAGCAATCGCATCGACATTGCCAAAGCCAAAACGAGTGAGCACATAAGTCATGGAAACTTCGATGGCTCCCAATCCGCGTAAAAACGGTGAAACAATCAGGAATATGACAGAAATAATGTAACCTAAAATGGCAGCCAGCAACGATGGATTGAAGTTTAACGCTTTCATGGCCACGTACAAATGCGCAATTCCGATAAACTCGATGACCACAGAAACGATAACTGTGTAAAGGAAATTTTTCCGGTCGATCTTGTTGGTCCGCAAATCGTTCATAAAAACTTCGGTCGCCGGAATTAGTTTGACCAGCAAATTGTAAAATGCGCCTTTTTTCAGGATTGAACGATACATGAAAAGTAAGGTCAGCTTAAGCAAAATTACCGCACCCAAAGCGTACCATTCGCCCGATCCGATTGTTCCTTCAACAATGGCATAAAGAAAGGCGGGAATGGCGACAATGATCACCGACAATATTCCGATAAATCCGTAAATGGAAGAAGCTATGTGAATTTGTGTGTTTTTGATGCCTTTACTCTCAATCGTTCCGGTGAAAAAAGCGAGCGAAGAAACGCCGCCGGCAGGAAGAAAAACACTGATCAGGTTTCGTTTGATGAACAGGATGGTTGAATCGAAAAGCGAAACTTTATGACGGGTGGCCGCAAACGCAAAAACATACATCAGTCCTTGAAGAAGAATGTAAATTAGGGTGAGAATAATTCCGGCAAAAACCCAAAACCCCTGTGCCGATTTCAGGACATTTTTAACCTGAAGAAGCTCTGATCGTTCGTGTTGAATAAACCAAATACCAATGGCAATAAAGAAAAGTGTAAAAACAAATTGAATGATAATCTTTTTATTTTCCCGAAGGAATGGATTGGCGTGTTCCTTCAACCGAATGATTAATGAGCCAACCGAATATCCACGATTCATTTTGGAGCTGAACATTTTCTGTATTTCAAAATGATTGTTGTTAATCAAAAATACTGAAAAAATATCAGGTATTCTTTTGGGGAAGAGCCTTGATCTGTTAAAAATAACTAACAAAAAACCCCCTTCCGGCGAACCGAAAGAGGGTTTGAATATATTTGTTTTGAAGGGAATACCGGGTCGATTACATCATTCCGCCCATGCCGCCACCCATTCCACCGCCCATTGGTGGCATAGCTGGTTTGTCTTCTTTTTCTTCAACCAAAACGCATTCGGTAGTCAGGAACATACCGGCAATTGAAGCGGCATTTTCCAGCGCGATGCGGGTTACTTTAGCAGGGTCGATTACACCAGCTTCGTAAAGGTTTTCGTAAACATCGGTGCGGGCATTATACCCAAAATCGCCTTTGCCTTCCAACACTTTCTGAACAACAACAGCGCCTTCTTTTCCTGAATTGAAAACAATCTGGCGCAATGGTTCCTGAATGGCACGTTTTACGATTTCGATACCGGTTGTTTCGTCTTCGTTGTCGCCTTTCAGGCCCTCAAGAACTGCGATGCTGCGGATGTAAGCAACACCACCGCCGGGAACGATACCTTCTTCAACAGCAGCACGGGTTGCATGCAAAGCATCGTCAACACGGTCTTTTTTCTCTTTCATTTCAACTTCTGATGAAGCGCCAACGTAAAGTACTGCAACGCCACCGGCTAGTTTAGCCAAACGTTCCTGAAGTTTTTCACGGTCGTAATCAGAAGTTGTTGTTTCGATCTGTTTTTTGATCTGGTTCACACGTGTTTTGATGGCATCAGTATCGCCGGCGCCAGCAACAACAGTTGTTTTTTCTTTGTCGATGGTAATTTTTTCAGCCTGGCCAAGCATATCCAAAGTGGCATCTTCCAGTTTCATACCTTTTTCTTCGGTAATTACCACACCACCAGTCAATACGGCAAGGTCTTCCAACATTTCTTTTCTGCGGTCACCAAATCCGGGAGCTTTCACAGCGCAAACTTTCAATGAACCACGTAAGCGATTTACAACCAAAGTAGCCAATGCTTCACCATCAACATCTTCAGCAATAATTAAAAGCGGGCGACCAGTCTGAGCCGATTGTTCCAGAATTGGAAGCAGGTCTTTCATGGTGCTTACTTTTTTGTCGTGGATCAGGATGTATGGGTGATCCAGATCGGCAGCCATTTTTTCACCATCGGTGATGAAATAGGGAGAAATGTAACCACGATCGAACTGCATACCTTCTACAACGTCAACATAAGTTTCGGTTCCTTTGGCGGCTTCAACGGTAATTACACCTTCTTTATTTACTTTTTCCATTGCTTCGGCAATTAATGCGCCGATAGCGCTGTCGTTGTTGGCAGCAATTTTGGCAACCTGTTCAATTTTGCTGAAGTCGTCGCCCACATTTTCAGCCTGAGCTTTAATGCTTTCAACAACTTTCAATACCGCTTTGTCGATACCGCGTTTCAGGTCCATTGGGTTGGCGCCTGCCGCAACGTTTTTTAAACCTACTGAAATCAATGATTGTGCAAGAACAGTGGCAGTTGTTGTTCCGTCACCTGCATCGTCGCCGGTTTTGCTGGCTACTTCTTTTACCATTTGTGCGCCGATGTTTTCGTAAGCGTTCGAAAGTTCGATTTCTTTAGCAACAGTTACTCCATCTTTGGTAATTTGCGGTGCGCCAAATTTCTTTTCGATAACCACGTTGCGGCCTTTTGGTCCGAGGGTTACTTTTACAGCATCAGCCAATTTATCAACTCCTTTTTTCAGGAGGTCGCGGGCTTCGATATTAAATTTAATTTCTTTTGCCATTTTAAACTTCTTTTTAATTCGTTAATAATTAATTATTCAGCAATAAATAGAACATCAGTTTGCGACATCAACAGGTAATCAACACCATCGATGTTTAATTCAGTACCAGAATATTTTCCGTAAGAAACTACATCACCAACACTGATTTCCATTGGCTCATCTTTTTTAGCCGCACCAACTAAAACCACTTTACCAATCTGTGGTTTTTCTTTTGCTGAATCCGGAATGATAATTCCACTTGCTGTTTTCTTTTCAGCTTCTTTAGGCTGCACCAGAATTTTTCCAGCCAGAATTTTTCCTTTTAAATCTGCCATTTTCGAATTATTTTAATTTGTTAGACATACAATTTATAAATTTTTGTCATCCTCTTTTAGCAGATACTATGCCAAAAAGAGTTTTGACTTAAGTTGCGACAGGAGTTTGCCATTTTTTCATTTCAGGCATTTTCCTGAAGAAAGCATTTTGTGTAATTCGCTGAATTAAAAGAGATTTTGCTAAAATGTGCTGACTGTCATTTCGTGTGTCAGACTGTCAGTAACTTTTCGAGCAAAGCCTCCCCCAACCCCTCCGAAGGAGGGGAGAGAAGAATCGGGGATACAACGATTTATTTTTTGAATTTGCATTCATAGTAAAATGCGCAAATTTTCAGGACTTTCATTCCTAACTCCCTTCTCCAAAGGAGAAGGGAGTTAGGAATGAAGCATTTTAAGTCTCCCCTTCGGGGAGATTTAGAGGGGCTTTTAGTAAACTTCCACATTCGAAATTACCGGACATGCTTTCGAATCAGTAATTACAATCCTGATTTTTTGTGCTTCAACCGGATTGATCCTGAGAATTCGCTTGTACCCAACTGTTGTCCCTTTGGCTACCTCTTGCCAGTTGCCATCTTTTTTAACTTCAACAGCAAAGGTTTTCACACGCTGCCCAAGTTTAATGTATTCCTGAATAAGCACATAGCTGATTGCTTTCGGTTCCCCCAGATCTATTTCAAGATTTCCGGAGTTTTCTTCGTCGTTGGTTGCCCAGTAGGTTTCCTTATTGCCATCAGTAACCATTGTGGCAGAATAAACATCTGAGTTTCCACGTACTGATGAAGCGCTGACTGGCTTGTTCATGGCAAGATTGGTGTTAAATCTTTCGTCGATCAGCTTTTTCCAGCCTTGCAGCGAAGCCACATCAATTTCGTTGATCAGTCCGCGACGGTCGGGAGGAATATTCAAGATCAGGTTGGCGCCTCGTCCAACTGAGCTCAGGTAAATGTCGAAAAGTTGTTCCGGAGTTTTTACCAGCGAATCTTCTTTGGCATGGTAGAACCATCCCGGACGAATGGAAACGTCAACTTCGGCCGGAATCCAGCTTGTGCCGTTTTCGCTTCCGGTATTTAGAATTTCCTGAATTCCACTTTTGCCGGCATATAAACTATCGGCAGTAATGGTGTTCCAGTTGGTTTCGTTCACAAATCCTCGTTCGTTGCCACACCAGCGAATATCTGGTCCGGCATCGCTGAAAAAAATAACGTTTGGTTCCATTTCGCGAACCATTTTTAAGGTTGTTGGCCAATCGTAATACGTTTTGCCGTCGATCTTTCGTTTTTCATTTGCTCCGTCGTAATAGCCATCGCCTCCATTGGCGCCGTCGAACCACATTTCGAATACCGGCGAATGTGCTGCAAAAAGCTCTTTCAACTGGTTGCGATAATATTCGACATACGAAGGTGAGCCGTAATCGGCACGGTTGCGATCCCAAGGAGAAAGGTAAACTCCAAATTTCAGTCCTTCAGCCCGACAGGCTTTCTCAACTTCGTCGACCACATCGCCTTTCCCGTTTTTATACGGACTGTTTTTTACCGAATGTTCGGTGTACTGGCTTGGCCAGAGGCAAAAGCCGTCGTGATGCTTGCAGGTCAGAACCAATCCTTTCAGTCCGGCAGCTTTAATGGTGCTTGTCCATTGTGTCACGTCCATTGCGGTTGGATTGAAAACGGATTCTTTTTCGTCACCGTAACCCCATTCTTTATCAGTAAACGTATTGGTTGTAAAATGAACAAAGGCATATTGTTCCATTTCGTGCCAGGCGAGCTGGCGGTCGGTCGGCACTGGTAAAACTGCAGCAGGTGAGGTAACCGGTTTCTGGCAGGACGTCAGGAGAACTGCAAAAAGCAGTACTAAAACACTTGTTTCTGAAAATGTTCGGTTCATTGCTTTAGGTTTTAACTGGTTTGGAAAGCTGAAAAAAAAAGTCTTCAATGGTTTTGCATTGAAGACTTTTACTTATTGTATATTCAGATTTTTGCCTGAATGAAGTTCCTAATTTGTTGAGTCAGGAGTCGCTGTAGCTGCAGGAGCTGCTGTGTTTGCATCAGCAGGAGCAGGGAAGTTTGGCACCTGATTCGGATCAACTGCATTTTCGATCTGGTCTTTAATGGCCGAACTACCTCCGGTTTTGTTCTCCCTGGGAATAAAAGCAGTACCACCGATGGATAAAATCAATAAAGCTCCGGCTAAAAACCAGGTTGCTTTTTCAAGAAAATCGGTTGTTTTGCGAACTCCCATAATCTGATTCGAAGACTGGAAGTTACTTGCCAATCCACCACCTTTTGAGTTCTGTACCAATACAATTAAAATCAGTAAAATGCAGGTAATGAATAATAAAACTGTGATCAGTGTGTACATATTGAATGGAATTAATTGTTCATTAAATTTTTGATTTTTTCAATCTGAGCGGCAAAGTAACTACTTTTTTCCGGATATTTCAAACTTAATTTTTCAAATATCTGGATGGCTCTTTTGTGGTAACCTTGCTGCGCATAAATAGATGCCAGTGTTTCGGTCACAAATTCATCATATTCAGGCTCTTTTTGTGCCTGACTTTCCATGGGTGAAGTCGATTCATGCTCTTTAATCTGTGGCATTTTGGGCTGAGCTTCGAGGAATTTTTCGATCAGACTGTATTTCTTTTGAGACTTTTCCTGAATGTCGCGGGCCATTTCGCCAACCGAATCTTCATTATTCTCTTTAGCTTCAAGCGGATAATCGGCCGGGAAAATAAGGTTTAAGCCTTTAATCGCTTCAACTTCTGTTTCGGTTTCTTCGGCTTCCGAAGGAATTTCGGCTTTAGCTTTTGGTTTTTCATTCAGGAACAAATACAATTTTCGGCGTTCGTGGATGCGGACTGCTCCGTTAATTAATTCCTGATCGAACGCAGAATCTTTCAGGATTCTGAGGTTTTTCAGGTAAAGCATCCAACCGGCTTCGAACGCAGGAAATCTTTCAGTCAATTCTTTCAGGACTGGAAGTGTTTCCTGGTTCAGTTTTTCAGGAGCCTGCAAATATTGGATGATTTGATTGGCCGTCATGGTTTACCAGTTTGCGATGGACGCGTTGAAAATATCGTCGGTCAGTTTTTTTACAATTTCAGGAACAAGGCTGTCTTCAACGGTACTCAATGAATTGTTGCTGTCGAAATCTTCGTAGGCCGAAAATGTTTTCTCCCAATCCTGATCGTGATCTTTGTTGTTGGTGAATTTTACTTTCACGGTAATGGTCAGCCTGTTTTGGGCTGCGAGGTCACCCGTAGAAATATTCATGGGCTTTACGTCGTAGTCGGTCACCTGTCCGGAAAATTCGAGGTCGCCACCTTCAGTAATTTGGTTGAGCGAAGTTTGCCTGACCAGTTTATCCTGAAGCCCGTCGGTAAATAGCTGGCTAAGATTCGGGTTGACCAACCGGGCGCGATTCGGGAAATAATCGACCGTAAATGTTTTAACACTTGGCGCAATAGACGCTCCGGTGAACGAATAACTGACTTTGCAGGCAGCAAGAACAGCGACTGTTAAAACAACTGTCAGCAAGAGAATTAACCGGCGCATATTTAGTTTAGTCGATGTCATATTCTTTAATTTTCCTGTAAAGTGTTCGTTCCGAGATTCCAAGTTCGCGTGCTGCATTTTTCCGTTTGCCTTTGTGCTTTTCGAGCGCTTTCTGAATCATCTCTACTTCTTTGTCTTCGAGCGACAGCGATTCTTCAACAAATTCTTCGGTGTCGTAAATGTTTTCGTGATCAACCGGCTTAATGTTAACATGGTTCTGCGCTGGTTTATCCGGAACATAATTTCCGCTTTCAGTCTGGTACAATTTCCGGATAAGTTGCGCATTGTCGTCGCGAACATCGGCGATGGTGGCTTCGTTCTGAAGAATATCGTGAACCAGTTTTTTCAGGTCGTTCATGTCTTTTTTCATGTCGAACAAAATCTGGTACAATATTTCACGCTCCGAAGAAAATGTTTTTTCGTCAACATTATGGTATAAAGCCGGTAATTTGCTCGCATTCTGTATAGGTATGTAATGTTGAAGCGTGAGTGCGTCAATCACCCGTTCCTTTTCGATGATTGAAATTTGTTCAGTAATATTTTTTAACTGACGGACATTTCCGGGCCAGGGATAATTTAGTAGCAATGAAACTGCGTCGCTTTCGAGCCTGATGGCAGGCATGCGGTATTTGTCGGCAAAATCGGATGCAAATTTCCTGAAAAGTAAATGAATATCTTCTTTCCGGTCGCGCAAAGGCAAAACCCTGATTGGCACAGTGTTTAGGCGATAATACAAATCTTCGCGGAATCTCCCTTTTTCAATGGCATCGGCAATGTTTACGTTTGTCGCGCCAACAACCCTGACATTGGTTTTCATTACTTTCGAGGAGCCAACTTTCATAAATTCACCGGCCTCGAGCACACGAAGTAACCGAACCTGTGTCGAAAGCGGCAGTTCCCCAATTTCATCGAGGAAAATAGTTCCACCATCGGCTTCCTCAAAATAACCTTTTCGGTCGGAAAGCGCCCCGGTGAACGAACCTTTTTCGTGTCCAAAAAGTTCCGAATCAATTGTGCCTTCAGGAATTGCTCCGCAGTTTACAGCAATGTATTTGCCATGTTTGCGTGCCGAAAACTGGTGAATAATCTGCGGAAATGATTCCTTTCCAGTCCCGCTTTCACCCGTTATCAATACTGAAAGGTCGGTGGGAGCCACCTGCACGGCAATCTCAATCACATGAAGCAATCCCGGCGAACTTCCTATAATTCCAAATCTTTGTTTTATTTCCTGAATATCCATTGTAAGGACAATATGTTTAGCTTTGCAAAATTACAATTTTAACGTTTATCTGCTGTCCAAAATTAAATTAACTTTGATTTCAATGCCTTTAGCTGCCTGCGATTTAACATGTTTTAGCTTTTAGGCCTGAAAACGTAAAAAATAAGCCTATGAAATTTATAGCAATTATTCCAGCACGTTTCCAATCAACCCGTTTCCCCGGAAAACCTTTGGCCATGTTAGGTGAAAAACCGATTATCCAGTGGGTGTACGAAAATGCAAAGAAAGCGCTTGGCGAAGCTTTTGTGGCTACTGACGACGAACGTATTTACAAAGCAGTTGAGGCTTTTGGCGGGAAAGCGGTTTATACTTCGCCGAATCACCAAAGCGGAACCGACCGATGTGCTGAAGCTGCCCAACAGGTCAGCAAAACGCTCGATTTCGATGTTGTAATTAACATTCAGGGCGACGAACCATTTATAAAACCTGAACAAATTGAAGGGCTTAAGGCCTGTTTCGATTTTCAGGATACCGAAATTGCCACACTGATTAAACCGATTGTCAATCTGGAAGAAGTTACCAATGTCAATCGACCTAAAGTGGTGATAAACAAGAATCAGGAAGCCATGTATTTCAGCCGTTCGCCAATTCCGTTTGTTCGGGATATGCCGCTGGAAGAATGGTTGTCGAAAACCGAAATCTTTTGCCACATCGGCATGTACGCCTACCGGTTCGATATTTTGCAGGAACTCACCAAATTGCCATTCGGTATTCTCGAAAAAGCTGAATCGCTTGAGCAACTTCGCTGGCTCGAAAATGGGTACCGGATTAAAACAGCTCAAACTTCGTTCGAAAGTATTGGTATTGACACTCCTGATGATCTGGAAAATGCGAAAAAATTCCTGAATTAAATTTAGGAGAATCATTTGAGAATGAGCGGATTTGAAAATTTGAAGATGAAAACAAGTTCTGAGTGATGAATGATTCCCGGAGTTTTCGAAAACCTTATCATTAATCTGTTTAGATTACCTTAATTCCTTTTTCTTCAAGCAACTGAAGGCTGAGTTCCCTGAGTTTGTATTTCTGAATTTTTCCACTGGCTGTCATCGGAAATCCGGAGACAAAAAAGATAAATTGCGGAATTTTATACCGCGCAATTTTTCCCCGGCAAAACTCCTGAACATCTTCTTCAGTTAACTGGCAGCCCGCTTTTAATTTGATGAAAGCGCCGACCTGTTCGCCGTATTTCTTGCTGGTGACTCCAACCACTTCAACGGCTTCGACTTCGGGCATGTTGTAAATATAGTTTTCAATTTCGCGCGGGTAAATGTTTTCGCCGCCTCTGATGATCATGTCTTTAATCCGACCGGTGATCCGGTAAAAACCATCTTCTGTTTTCACGGCAAGATCGCCCGAGTGTAGCCAGCCATTTTTGTCGATAACTCTGGCCGTTTCTTCCGGATTGTTGTAATAGCCTTTCATGAGGTTGTAGCCGCGACAGCAAATTTCGCCCTGCTCACCAACCGGACAATCGTTCCCGGTTTCAGGATTGATGATTTTCACTTCAACATTCGGAAACTCGAACCCAACCGTTGTGGCGCGCACTTCAGGCGAATTGTGTGTGCGGGTGGCTGTCATTCCCGGCGAAGTTTCGGTTAACCCATACACGATGATAATGTCTTTCATGTGCATTTTCTGCATCACCTGGTTCATGGTTTCGATGGGACAAAGCGCTCCGGCCATAATTCCGGTGCGGAGCGAACTTAAATCGAACATGTTGAACATCGGGTGGTTCAGTACGGAAATAAACATGGTTGGGACGCCATACAATGCGGTGCATTTTTCTTTTTCCACGGAAGCCAGAACCATCAACGGATCGAAGTTTTCGACCATCACCATGGTGCAGCCATGCGTAATGACCGCGCAAAGCGCCAGCACACAGCCAAAGCAATGAAACAAAGGCACACTGATAAGGAGGCGTTCCTTGTGGGTGAACTTCATGCATTCGCCGGCTGCATAACCGTTGTTCAGAATGTTGTGGTGAGTCAGCATTACGCCTTTTGGGAAACCAGTTGTTCCTGAAGTATATTGCATATTTACAACATCGTAGCAACTGAGCGTTTCCTTGATAAACTCAAGTTCCATATCGTCGATATGGCCTCCGAGCAAAATAAGCTCGGACGTATTGTACATGCCCCTGTGTTTTTCAGGACCGATAAAAACTACATTTTTAAGCTCCGGAAATTGTTCACTTGTTAAATTTCCACGTTGGTGGCTTTTTAATTCAGGAACCAAATCGAAAATCATGCCTACATAATCGCTGTCGCGAAATCCATCGACCAGGCAAAGTGTATGGATATCGGCATTTTTCAGAAGAAAAGCCAGTTCCGAGGTTTTGTAGTTCGTGTTTATGGTGACTAAAACAGCGCCGATTTTAGCCGTGGCAAACATGAATGTCAGCCAGTCGGGTACATTGTTGGCCCATATTCCAACTTTATCATCTCTTGAAACGCCAATGTATAAAAGTCCTTTGGCCAGTTGATCAACCCGCTCGTTGAATTCGGCGTAGGTAAAACGTAAATTCCGGTCAGGATAAATCATGAATTCCCGTTCTGGAGCTTCGATGGCATATTTTTCCAGCAAATCGCCGAGGGTATTTTCAAGTAATTGCATGAAATCAGATTTTCAGGATAAATGGAAACTAAAATGGGGCATAAACAACTGCAAGAATGCGTGCCGGATTCTTACCGGCCGAATGGACATTGTGCATGACAATTGAGTCGAGATAAATGCTGTCGCCTTTTGCGAGCCTGTATATTTCTTTTCCGTAGTTGATTTCAATTTCACCTTCGAGAACATAAATGAACTCTTCACCTTCGTGTGTCGAAAGCATGTAATCCGACTGAAGCCCGGGTTCGATGTCCACAATAAAAGGTTCCATATTGCGACCGGCTTTATCGTAAGCGAGCGAGAAGAAATTCAGATGTTCGCGGGCTTCGCTGGCTTGCGATGTAAATCGTGCTCCCTTGTGATATTCACCTGAACGAACCACAACCGGACCGTACGAATCGCTATCGTCGAGAAAAGTACCGAGCCTGACACCCAAAGCACGGGCAATTTTAATCAGGGGAGCCAGCGATGGAACATTTCTATCCTGTTCAATTTTCTGAATTATGGTCACATCCATCCCACTCCGCTCGGCCAGTTCTTCGAGGCCGACTTTTTTTAATTCTCTGATTTGCTTTATTTTTTCTCCAACGGTCTTTTCAGCTTTCATATTTGGGGGCTTTTTTGAGAGTGATGTACAAAATTAGAAGTATTTTGGTATCACACAAATCAGGAACAAACTAAATTTAAGTGAAAGCTGCATTGGAAGCGACTTTCTGACCGAATTGCAGTGATAATTCCTCCGGAATATTCAGACGGTTTTTGGCTGTTTTAAGCGTTTCCGGCTTAAATATTCAACCCGCAACATTAGCGATAGAAGAATCATAATGCACACAATTGCTCTGACCGAATAAATGGTGGCAAGCACACCTTTGCTCGAAAGGAGTGAAAAAACAGGAGCAAGCAGCATGCCGATCCAGACAATGAACGACTCACCGTTTTCTTTTGTTTTCCAGAGCCGGCTGACTACCGGGAAATAAGCAATAATCAGGATTCCCTGAGTCAGGGCATGAGTTACAATATGGTTTTTGGTGATGAACCAGAAAAGCAATATGACCAGAACAGCCAAAAGGCAAAATTTGTCGAAACGGGTGAATCGGGTGGTGTGATCGCCAAACAAATAAATAGCTCCTGAAACTATGACTGCCAAAGCCAGATCGGTGGTGTTCAGAATATTGTCGAGTAAACTAAAATTGTCTGACTCGAGATAAGTTGTAAGGCTTATGGCAACTGCAATTGTAAAGAAAATCCACATCGCTAAAGCGGGCTTGATTTTTTGTTTGTAGGTGAGCCAGCTATACCAGATTGTGATGGCCAAATTGAGCGCCGCAACGCTTACAATCGACAGTTGACGGATCAAAATCTCGTTCATTGTAAATGAATCATGAAGTTTGCAATAAGGATGCAAGTATATGATAATATTCGGGATTTTAATCATTCATTTTTGATGATTGCATCGTACCTTTGATCGATAAAACAAGATTTTTATATCATGGCAACTTTTATTAATGATTCTGAAATAAACCGGATTCTGGAGCAAAATCAAAATCCCGATCCGGCCAAAGTGTCAGCGGTTCTCGAAAAAGCCAAGGAGATGAAAGGGCTTGATCTGGAGGACGTAGCCGTGCTTACCAATGTCAGTGATCCGATGCAGCTTTTCGAGCTTTTTGAAACGGCCAATCACATCAAAGAGAATATTTACGGGAAACGTCTGGTCATTTTTGCACCGCTTTACATCTCTAATCTTTGTGCCAACGAATGCGTTTATTGCGCTTTCAGGGCTAACAATAAATCCATTGTGCGCCGGTCGCTCACCCAGGACGAAATAAAAAGAGAAACCGGAATACTGCTTAGTCAGGGTCATAAACGTATTTTGCTTGTAGCCGGCGAATCATATCCGAAACAGGGCTTTCAGTATGTGCTCGATTCGGTGGCATCGGTCTACGAAGCCACTGACGGAAAATCGGAAATTCGCCGTGTGAACGCAAATGTGGCTCCGCTCGAAGTTCCTGAATTCAAATTACTGAAAGACGCCAAAATTGGAACGTACCAGCTTTTCCAGGAAACCTATCATCGCGAAACCTACCGGAATGTTCATCTGGCCGGAAAAAAGAGAGATTACGATTACCGCGTAACTGCGCTTCACCGGGCCATGGAAGCAGGAATTGATGATGTTGGAATTGGCGTTCTTTTTGGTCTGGCCGATTTTCGCTATGAACTTCTGGCCATGATGCAGCATATTCGTGAGCTCGAACGTGCTTTTGGCGTTGGGCCTCACACCATTAGTGTTCCGCGGATAGAACCGGCCGTTGGGTCTGAAGTTGCTGCACATCCGCCGCATGCCGTTGCCGATCTCGATTTCAGGAAAATAATTGCGATTCTTCGTCTGGCAGTTCCATACACTGGCATCATCATGTCAACCCGCGAAACGGCACACATGCGCCGCGATACATTTGCGCTCGGTATTTCTCAGATTTCTGCCGGAAGCCGAACCAATCCCGGCGGCTACACCGATTCGCTGCACGAAGACGATGGCAGCCAGTTTTGCCTGGGCGACCACCGGCCGTTGGACGAAGTAATTCGCGATGTGGCCGAAATGGGTTACATTCCTTCTTTCTGCACCGGATGTTATCGGCTTGGTAGAACTGGTCAGGACTTTATGGACCGCGCAAAACCGGGCGACATCAAAAATCATTGCAATCCGAACGCGGTTTCCACTTTTCAGGAATACCTGATGGATTATGCATCGTATGAGACGAAAATGATTGGCGAAGGTTTGATCGACGATGTCATTAATTCGATGCATGGAGTTGCACGTGACAGAGCCATTCTTTTACTCGAAAAAGTAAAAAAAGGGAGCCACGATGTTTACTGTTGAAAAAAGTGTTCAGTCACAGTTTCCAGTTTTAAGAAAATCGTGTTCCTGAAATGTGGGTTGCAACTGTTCTTCTCATATCCTGAAATGGTTGAATATCAATAATCCCGGGTTAGGCTGAACGACACAATCCGGAAATGATTGAAGTTTGAACCTGAAATGCTGAATTGAAAATACACCAAAAATCGAAACTCATCAATATGCAAAATTTCCGTACAGAAACCGATCTTTTGGGAAGCCGCGAAATTCCGTCCGATTCCCTCTGGGGAATCCATACACAGCGGGCGAAAGAGAATTTTCAAATCTCCGGAAGACCAGTTCATCCGGAGCTGGTAAGAGCTTATGGTGTGGTGAAACTGGCTTGTTTTCAGACCAATCGGAAACTTGGGTATTTCCCTGATCAAATAAAAGCTGAGGCCATTCTGCAGGCCTGCACTGAAATGGCAGAAGGACTTCTAACCCACCATATTATTGTTGATGGCTTGCAGGGTGGTGCAGGAACTTCGACCAATATGAATGTGAACGAGGTTATTGCCAACCGTGCTCTTGAGATTTCAGGAAAAGAAAAAGGCGACTATGCCTCGATTTCACCGCTCGACGATGTGAATCTGCACCAATCTACAAACGATACTTACCCAACTGCACTTAAAGTTTCAGCCATACGGATGATCCGTAAACTGGAGCAATCGGTGCTGGCGCTTCAGGAAGCATTTCAGGAAAAAGAAAAGGAATTTGCACAGGTGGTAAAAATTGGCCGCACACAAATGCAAGATGCTGTGCTGACAACCTTGGGACGCGAAATGGCTGCTTATGCCGAAGCGTTTAACCGCGACCGCTGGCGTTTTTCGAAATGTGAAGAACGTCTGAGGGTGGTTAATTTGGGTGGAACAGCCATTGGTTCCGGACTGGGAGCGCCACGGCAATATATTTTCAGGGTGGTGGACGAGCTGCGCGAAATTACCGGTATCGGCCTGGCCCGTGCCGAAAACCTGATTGAGAATACTCAGAATGCCGATGTGTTTGTTGAGGTTTCAGGAATGTTAAAAGCGTGCGCTGTTTCTTTGGTGAAAATTAGCAACGACTTGCGCCTGATGTCCAGTGGGCCTGATGCAGGTCTGGCCGAAATCATCCTTCCGGAGAAACAGGCCGGATCGTCGATTATGCCAGGCAAAGTAAATCCGGTTATTCCTGAAGCTGCTGCCCAGGCCGCCATGCTCGTCATGGGACACGATGCAGTAATCGCTCAGGCTGCTGCTTCGGGAAATCTCGAACTCAACCAGTTTATGCCGCTTATTGCATATTCGCTTCTGGAAAGTATCGATTTACTTGTTGCTGCAACTACCACGCTTCGGATTCATTGCATTGAAGGATTAAAAGCAAATGAAGAACAATGCCGCAAAAACGTTCTGAATTCAACGGCAGTAATTACAGCGATAATTCCGGTGGTTGGCTATGAAAAGGCAAGTGAATTGGCCAAGATAGTCAGACGTGATCATTTAAGTGCTCAGCAGGTTATTCTGAAATCTGGACTTGTTAATGAGTTGCAATTAAATGAATTGATAAGTCCGGAGGCTGTTTGTCGTTTGGGTTCTTCCTGAAATCCGATTCCTTATTTATAATTATTCCAAATAATTGTTAATGAATTTTGTAATTTCATTAAATAGTTCTAGATTGCCATAGAATTTAATATTAACCAATAAAAATTGACGTCATGAAAAGATTAGCAATGGTTTTGGCTGTAACTTTCACAATGGGTTTGGCAGCTTCTTCGGTTAGTGCTTCAACAAAAGATGACACCAAGAAAGCAAAGACTGAAACAACTACTAAAGCAAAAAGTGAAACTGCTTCGAAAGACAAGAAAGCATGTTGCAGCGGTGGAGGTTGTTCTGAAAAAAAGGCTGAAAAGAAATAAAACTTATTCAGTTTAAAATACTAAAAAATGACCGGCATTGTCGGTCATTTTTTGTTTCCGGACATTTCCGGGTTTATTGCGAATAATGCATTATCCTTGATCAGGCTTCTTTTTTCTTAAAATATTCAACCTTACCGGTAAGGGCAATTTGCTTTACTTTTTCTGTTAAAGCAGTTTTTTCTTCTTCCGGTAATTTTGAAAACGAACGGGCCAAAGCAATCTTCTCGCGCATAAAAGTTGCATTTTCATTGCCCGAAATGAGTACCGACACAGGCATCGACCAGACATAATACATGGCTTCTTTAATGCTTAAGTAATTCGGAATCAGAGGATCATCTGTTGTCCATCCGGCTTGCTCATTTTTAGCAAAGAAACGGCCATCAGCGAGCGATTTAATCGATGTAATTCCGAGGTTTCGCTCCAATGCTACAGGCAAAATAGTTTGAATGAAACTAAAGTACGATGGATCGAGAACATTTACTGGCATAAGTACAGTATCAAAAATGTCACTTTCCTTGGTTTTTTCAAGCATTCGCGCATGGGCAAATGGATTTTGATGCCCGGTAAAACCAATGTGCCTAACCTTTCCGTCTTGTTTGGCTTTCAGTAAAACATCCAAAACACCATTCTCAATCCTGCTGTCAACATCTTCAGGAGTAAAAACAGAATGCACCTGGTACAGATCCAAATGATCTGTTTTTAGCCTGTTTAGAGTACCTTCGAGATGTTCGGTCACTGTTTTGGCATCTTTTCCCATGGTTTTGCTTGTCAAAAAAATGAGGTCCCGGTATTTGGGAGTCAAATATTTGCCGTAGCGTGTTTCGCTGGTGCCGTTGGCGTAACTTTCAGCAGTATCAAAAAACCGGACGCCACCTTCAAGAGCAGCTTCTATAACTTCCTGTGCATCGCGTTCTGTGGTCCAGCCAACATGGTATCCACCGGTTCCGAGCATCGTTACAAATTCGTTCGTCCGGCCAAGTTTCCGTTTGGGAAGTATTTCACCGAGGCGATCTCTGTCGCTGGAAACTGCATGTGCCGAATGGCTAAGTGTAAGACCTGCCGCCGCACCTGCTATCGATTTGAGAAACATTCTTCTGTTTGCCATAACATATTGATTTAGTTGACAATGAAGTTATGAAATTTTCAGGAATTAATCAATTTTAATTTTCAGGATATGAGGAAAGAAATCAATACAGATATAAAATGGATTTCATTATGAAGTTCTTGTGGACTATTTCTTATTTTTTTCTGGTTTCTTTTTATCAATTGATTTGCGGAAATCCCAGGGCAAGTTGTAATAAACCGAGTAGGTGAAATCGAGGTTAAAACCTTTTTCGGCTTTTCCGTAACCGGAAATAAAATATACCGGTGGCAAGCCCAGATCCTTGTGATTTAAATTCACTTTTCCGCGAATAGTCCATCCCATGAAGAAGTTGTGGAATATTTCTCCTTTAATTCCAAGCAGGATTTCGCCCCAGTGCGCAAAATAATTCTGACTCGGAAAGCTCCCGGTTATCCGACCCCAATATGAATCAACCTGGTACGAATTAACCTGCTGTTTGGCCAGAGTAAAACCGTAACGAAGTCCGCCAAACAAAATGTTTTTGTCGTTATTATTTTCGGCCTGAAGGAAATTGTAGTCGATTCCAATGCGTGAATAACTTCCTGAACTCCGGTAGTCGATGTAACTGGTCTTTATTTTCATGATATCGATTCCGGTTTCAAACACAGGAAACAGATTTGGCCAAAGTTCCATGTCGAACGAAAACTCAGATCCGTAGCGGTTTCCTTTGGTCCATAAATCCTGAAACGGACGCGTAATGTCCATACCAGCTCGTATTCCACGCATCCGGATGTAGTTATCCGTTCGTTTTGGTTTCAGTTTTTTCTCGGGCTTTGCCTGGCCAAAACTAATTGCCCAGAGCAGGCAAAGGACGAATGTAAAGCTTAATATTTTCATGCCATTTAGTCGTTACCAGACTGTCGCTTATTGCAATTGAATCAATCCGGTTGTGTGTAAAAGCGATTGAATCCAGTTTAAAATCGTAATAAAATCCAGATTCCATTGAGTCATACTCCTGTGTTGTCTCATGAAAAAACGTTAAGGTATCAACTACCGAGTCGAAAGTAATCACAAAATAAGTGGTGTCGCCAATCGATAATGGGAACAGTATTTTTTCAAGCGTCGAGTCAGCCACAAGGGAAATGTCGCGCCCGATTCCCCAGGCAGAAACCGTTGAACTCATGGCGATTTTTGTGGAAGTATTTAACAATGAGGCCTGAAGTAATGCTTTTGGTGGAGCAACAAACACTTCCTTGCATGCTGCAAACGCAATCAGAAATGAAATCAAAATAAAAAATCGCTTCATTCAGTTTTCTTTTTTTTGAATGCGCTAAGGTAGACATATTCAGGTTGAATTTGAAAACGAAATCACATTTTTAGAAAATCGGAATCAGGCTCAGTTTATTCCTGAAAGCTGTTGACTGTGTTTTATTTGTGAAAATCCTGGTTCATAAAAGTTTCAACCTGATCTTTATAATTTCGACCAATGGGTAGTTTTTTATTGCCTACTTCAATGCATCCTGCCAGAATGGAATCGATGCTGTGAATGGAAACGACATAACTGCGATGAATTCGCAGAAACTGGCTGGCTGGCAATTTTTCATGCAAAGAACTAATTCGTTCCCTGGTGGTAATCTTGTCGGTTCGGGTAAATACATTAACGTAATCGCCTAAACTTTCCAGGTATATCAAGTCGTTCAGATCAATCTTATATATTTTCTTATCCGCTTTCAAAAAGATAAATTCCGGAATGGAGCTTGAAATGTTTGACTTTATTTCAGAGTTTTTTTTGTTGATCTGCTGATAAAATTTGTCGATAGCCTTGGCAAAACGAGCCAGTGAAAATGGTTTTAACAAGTAATCAAGCACATCGAGGTCGAAAGCGTCAACAGCAAATTCGCGGTATGCAGTGGTGAAAATAATTAACGGAGGATGATTCAGACTTCGGATTAATTCAAGCCCGTTCAACTGCGGCATCTGTATATCCAGAAAGAGCAAATCTACAGGTTGATGCACCAGAAACTCAAGCGCTTCGATCGCATTCGCACATTCGCCTGCAATTTCGATGTTACTGAAATTCTGCAAATGATTCCGGACTACCCGAATTGCAATCGGTTCATCGTCGATAATTAAACATTTGTATTTCATGTGTTTATAATTTGTTTTTAATGGTCACATGTACTCCGGGATTATCATTCTTTTGAGTGTGAAATATTTTCTCAGGGTCGTTTCATCTGATAGTAATTTCAGGATTCTGAACACTTCTGTTTAATTTAATTTCGAAATTAACCTTGAAAATAGTTTCATCAGATAAAATATCCAGTTTGTATTTTTCAGGATAAAGTAATTCCAATCTTTTCCTGACATTTTTCAGCCCGATTCCCCGGGTATAATTTTCTTCCTTTTCTGAATCATTGGTTTTGCTGTTTTCTATCCTGAAAAATAGCTCTTCATTCTGAACTTTGGCTGATATCCTGACGAAAGGGTTGTTTGCCTGTTTGCTGGTTCCATGTTTAAACGCGTTTTCAACAAAGGGTAAAAGCAGCATAGGTGCAATTTCCAGCGCGTCAGGATCACCCTGGATATTAAATTCGAGTTTAAGTTCCGGACCGTATCTGATTTGTTCAATCCGGATGTAATTCTGAAGATGAATCAGCTCGTTTTTTAATCCTACCAGCGGCTGACCGCATTTGTACAACATGTAATCGAGCAGATCGGAAATTCGCAGAACCAGATCAGGGGCCAGATCAGATTTTTCCAGGGCCAGGCCGTAAAGATTATTCAGGGTATTAAATAAAAAATGCGGATGAATCTGAGCCCGAAGCAATTTCAATTCTGCCTCTTTTAATTTTAGTTCGGTCTCTAATTTTTTCTGTTCAAGATTGGTGTTTTCCTGCTGCATAAAAAAGGCTCGTTTGACTTGTTTAATAGCCACAGCAACCAGATTTACAAAATACAAACCGATAATGAGAGAGATTGAATCGAAGGTAATTGGTGCCGTTGAATCAACCTGGTAATTTGCTATGTTGATGAAAATGAACAAACTGATCAATTCGGAAAGCCAGCCGGTGACGATAATTAAATAGGCCAGCAACAAAAAAAACAAAGCTTTTTGTTCCTGAAGCAGGAACCGGGGAATCAGGTAATAAATCAGTAAATAGGTGGTTGCAATGGCCAGCGGGAAAAGTAATGAAACAAAAATGATCGTTGTTTGATAATCACGGCTGGTTCTTCCGTAGAAAACTACAAAAAAGAAATACGAAGCCATCCAGAAAACAAGATGACTGATCACCCGTTCTGTTTTTTTGTTAAAATCGATGTAGCTGAATAGTGTTTTCACTTTTTAAATTATGATGGTTGAAAGTACACAAATGTTCCGGAGAAATAAAGAACGATCGGCAGATTACCCGTCAGGAGCAGGATACAACCATTTTTTACATCTTTTTGTAATTTATGCTGAATGCCTGCTAAATTTTGTTGTCCGTCGATAAAATTTCATCCTGAAAACAAGACCTGGTATGTTTGTTTCAGGTTTAATCTCTAAATTTATAAATTATGAAAATCTTTGATTATTTCGTTGAAGGTGGCATGGCATTCATGCTTGTCATTACATTTTTTGGTCTGCTAATGCTGGCTTCTTCCGGATATAAAATTTACCGGATGATCCTAAAAAAAGAATTTGACTTACTTCAGTTGAATTATATTATTTTAGTTGGAAGTTTGTCCTTAATATTCGGAATCCTTGGTCAGGGAATTGGACTTTTCTATGCTATGGAGGCAATTCAGGAAGCCGGAGATATCTCTCCGGCCCTAATCGCAGGTGGATTCAGAGTAAGCATGATTACACCGCTGTACGGAATTCTGATTTTTATTTTATCCCTGATCTTCTGGGGAGTTCTGAAAGAAATCAACTTGAAGAAAATGAATCATTAATTCCAAATTTTATTTTTCAGTATCTGTAAAAACCTGGCAATATCTTCATTTTTCAGGTTTTTACAGATCAGGAATTTTCAAATTTTCAAAACAATCTTTTGTTACTAATCGTTCAAGAACCGTGGCGCAAAGCAGTTCCCGGATTGTAATCTCTAAAAATTAGATATCTTTGCGGCAAATCCGACCGGAGTATTTGATTAATAAGGTATTTAGAAAATTCAGGAATGAAGCACATACGTAATTTTTGTATTATTGCACATATCGATCACGGGAAAAGTACATTGGCCGACAGGCTGTTGGAATACACAAAAACTGTTGATGGCCGGGCCATGAAAGCCCAGGTTCTCGACAGCATGGACCTTGAACAGGAACGTGGAATTACCATAAAAAGTCATGCCATTCAGATGCAATATACGCTGAATGGACAGGCCTATACCCTCAACCTGATTGATACTCCCGGACATGTGGATTTTTCGTACGAAGTTTCGCGTTCCATCGCGGCCTGTGAGGGGGCTTTGTTAATCATCGACTCAACACAGGGGATTCAGGCGCAAACCATATCGAACCTCTACCTGGCCATCGAACACGATTTGGAAATAATTCCAATCCTGAATAAAATGGATTTGGATAATGCCATGCCAGAAATTGTAGAAGACCAGATTATCGGACTGATAGGCTGTAAACGAACAGATATTATCAGGGCAAGTGGAAAAACCGGGCTTGGAATTGATGAAATTCTCGAACGCATCGTAAATATAATTCCTGAACCGAAAGGAAATGCCGAAGCGCCGCTTCAGGCTCTGATTTTCGACTCGGTTTTCAATCAGTTTCGTGGTGTTATTGCTTATTTCAAGGTTGAAAATGGCTCAATTAAAAAGGGAGACCAGGTGCGGTTTATAAATGCAGGCAGGGATTATTTGGCTGATGAAATTGGAATACTGAAACTTGGGATGTTCGAACGTCAGGAGTTAAAAACCGGAGATGTGGGTTATGCAATTTGCAATATTAAAGCAGCCCGCGAAGTAAAAGTTGGCGATACCATAACACATACCAAAGCCCCCTGCGAGAAAGCTATTGCTGGTTTTGAAGAAGTGAAACCAATGGTTTTTGCCGGTGTTTACCCAATTGATTCAGAAGATTATGAAGATCTTCGGTCAGCTATGGATAAACTGCAACTGAATGATGCCTCACTTACTTATGAGCCGGAATCTTCAGCAGCTCTGGGATTTGGTTTTCGTTGCGGATTCCTCGGATTACTTCACATGGAGATTGTTCAGGAAAGGCTCGACCGGGAATACGATATGAATGTGATTACGACGGTTCCCAACGTGTTGTATCATGTTCATACCACAAAAGGCGAAACCATTAATGTTTACAATCCTTCTGGATTGCCTGCAACAACAACTATCGACGATATTGACGAACCGTTTATTCGTGCAAACATTATTACTGCGTCTGATTATATTGGTTCAATTATGACTTTGTGTCTGGATAAACGAGGAACCTTGCTGAAGCAGGATTACCTGACAACTGATCGTGTTGAGATGACATTTGACCTTCCGCTTGGCGAGATTGTGTTCGATTTTTACGACAAACTGAAAAGTATTTCAAAAGGATATGCTTCGTTCGATTATCACATGCTCGATTTCCGTCCGGCAAAACTGGTTCGTCTGGATATCCTTCTGAACGGTGAAATGGTTGATGCACTTTCAACCTTAATCCATTTCAATAATGCCTATAGTTTTGGTAAGCGCATGTGCGAAAAACTGAAGGAATTAATTCCACGTCAACAGTTTGATATTGCGATACAGGCGGCTATTGGTGCAAAGATTATTTCCCGTGAAACCGTAAAAGCAGTGCGTAAAGATGTTACTGCAAAATGTTATGGTGGTGACATTACCCGAAAGCGTAAGTTGCTTGAAAAACAAAAGAAGGGTAAAAAACGAATGAAGCAGGTTGGTAATGTAGAGGTTCCGCAGAATGCATTTTTAGCCGTTTTGAAATTGGATTAAATGAGATTCGATATGGCCAGTGACAAGGCATGCTTTGTCTCTGCCAAAACCGATAATATTGAAAGAGTTTTTCCGGTAACGGGGAAACTCTTTTTAACTTTAAGCGTTATCACTCAGTACAGCAACGTAAATAAGTTGACAATTATACCTTAATTCAGACCACACTGTAAACCTAAAATTTCAAACCTATGCGAATTAAAACTGTAATTTCAATAATCCTTATCGCAATTCTAACTTCATGCGCAGTCATCCCAAAAGAAACGGTTACACTTTCGCAAACTATGGGAAACGACCTGGCTACCTTGCACCAGGCACACATTAACCTGGCCGGGTTGCATTTCAGGAAAATTAAAGCTGACATTAATTCGTTTGTCGACGGAACTTATGCGCCATTTGTTATTCATTTTGTTTTGAGTAAAGAACTGCAAGCTTTTCAATCGGGTGAGCCTTCATTGTATACTTCACTTGAAGCGGCAGGCAAAGAAGGTGGGGAAAAGGAAGCAGAGAAGGCATTGAAAGAAATGTCGGATTTTCAGATGGCGGCTCGCAAGCAAATCGAGAAAAGGCGTAACGAGTTGCTTTCTCCTGTTAACAGTCAGGAAATTGAAATCATTAGCGCCATAAACCAATCGTACGAAAATGTGGTTTATGCAAATTCAACCATAACCGGTTATTTACAATCGATACGAAAAGTGAAGGAAGCACAGCAGGAGGCTCTCTCCAGAATAGGGTTGAAAGGCGCCGATAGTATTGTTACCAGAGGGCTGGTAAATATTTCGGAACGGGTGAATGAAGTTGTGGAAAAGGGAAAAGAAATTGACGTAATGAGCGCGGATGCCTTCAATCAGTTGGAAGCAATTACAAAAGCAATTAAAGAAATAACCCTTAAAAAATAGTCAAATGTCAGAAAACAGATTCGATGATTTATTTGCAGATGCAGATGCTGCATTTAATGGCTTGTACAAAAATGAATTGAATCAATTGGTTGGCCTGTCTCAGGCCGAAATTGACGCCATAACTCCCGGAACCAACGACTTACAAGTATATTCGGTGCTAATCAAAGTGGTTGAAAAAGCTTCAAAAGACAATATGTCGCAGGTTCAGTTGGTCGAAAATATTAAAATGCTTGGTGATGTCGCTGTTAAAATTGCCAAAAAAGTACCCACCTTAGCAGCCTTGCTGTAGTTTCACGTTCTCCGGATATTGGCAATTCTATATTTTCCTGATGTTCAAGCCTGAATGAATTTGCTTTTCGCAGCTTGAACAACTTCCTTTTATATCCGTTTTGTAAGGATATGAAAATGATGATAACATTGGGGATATTCGTTGTAGCTTTACTGTCCTGCAACCAAACCAACAAAAAAAATACGAATCAAAAAGAAACAGAGTTAAAATCTGCCTCCGATACGGCAATGCTTTCGTGTTGTTCCACTATCCCTTCACGTTTTGCAACCGGTGTTATTCCTGAAATTGATTCTGCAAATACAGGCAAAGCCAATTTGAAAGAAATGGTCCTGATAAAAGGCGGACTTTTTTGGATGGGAGGCGATAGCATTTGGGGGCGTCCTGATGAATTTCCAAGGCACAAGGTTGAAGTTTCATCGTTTTATATCGATGTGCATGAAGTTACAAACAGGCAATTCGGGGCTTTTGTTAATGCAACCGGATATGTCACTACTGCCGAGAAAAAGCCGGATTGGGAAGAATTGAAAAAACAGGTTCCACCCGGAACACCAAAACCTGATGACAGTTTACTGGTGGCTGCTTCGCTGGTTTTCACTCCGCCAAATCATACAGTTTCGCTCGATAATCCATACATTTGGTGGAAATGGGTAAATGGCGCCAATTGGCGTCATCCGGAAGGTTCCAAAAGCAATTTGGATGGTAAAGATGATTTTCCGGTAGTTCAGGTTTCGTGGGAAGATGCCCAGGCATATTGCCGCTGGGCAGGGAAGCGACTGCCAACCGAGGCGGAGTGGGAATTTGCGGCTCGTGGTGGTCAGCAAAAAGCCATATATCCGTGGGGCACAGAAATGGTAACCGCTGGAACGAAAAAAGCCAATGTTTGGGATGGTCAGTTTCCTGTGAAAAACACCGGTCTCGACGGCTATGTATTGGCAGCGCCTGTTGCTCAGTTTCCTCCAAATCCTTATGGATTGTACGATATGGCCGGAAATGTCTGGGAATGGGTAGCCGATTGGTACACTGCTGATTATTATGCTGTCTGCAATAAAAAAGGAGTGGTTCGAAATCCTCAGGGACCAGATAAATCGCTCGATCCGGACGAGCCTTATGCCATGAAAAAAGTGACGCGTGGCGGTTCATTTTTGTGTAACGATCAGTATTGCTCCGGATTTAGAATCGGAGCCCGCATGAAAACCAGTTGGGACACTGGTTTAAATCATACCGGATTTCGCTGTGTGGTTTCAGCGCCCTTGTAGAATAGCCGGATTATCTGTTGCATAATTGTAGGGTCAGGAAATTTCCTGACCATTTCATGTCAAAATATAAAATCTGATAATAATTTCCTAAACAAAAAATCCCGCTCATCAGGCAGGATTCTCATATCAGGTTTCGGAGTAAAATTACAGAATCAGTTTGTAGCCTTTTCCGTGTACATTTATAATTTCAACTTTCGGATCATCTTTCAGGTGTTTCCGGAGTTTGGTAATGTACACATCCATGCTTCTGGCATTGAAATAGTTGTCGTCAATCCAGATCGTCTTCAGGGCAAAATTTCGTTCGAGAACTTTGTTGGCATTGTTGCAAAGTAAACGTAAAAGTTCAGCCTCTTTGGTTGTAAGCTTTACTTCTTCTTCACCGCCTGTCAGAATTTGTTTGCGCGAGTCGAACGAATAGATACCCAGTTTATATACCGCATCTTCGTGCGAATTGGTATCCTGGCTAACGCGACGCATGATGGCTTCAATGCGGAAGATCAATTCTTCCATGCTGAATGGTTTGGTGATATAATCATCGGCGCCGATTTTGAAACCCTCCAGGACATCTTCCTTCATATTCTTTGCTGTCAGGAAAATAATCGGAACGTCCATGTTCAGCAAGCGTATGTCTTTTGCCAGTGAAATGCCATCTTTTTTAGGCATCATGATATCCAGAATACACAGGCTGTATGGCTGGTTTTTGGTGAAACCCTTGTATGCGGCCTCTCCGTCAGGATATAGATCGGTTTCATATCCTTTGGCAATCAAATATTCTTTTAGCAACAATCCGAGATTTTCATCATCTTCGGCTAAGAGCAATTTTACTTTTTTTTCCATGTTCTTCTATGTTTATCGGGAAATAAATCATGAATTTAGTCCCTTTATTAATGGCACTTTCAACTTTTATTTTTCCGTTGTGAGCATCCAAAATTTTCTTAACGTAACTTAACCCGAGTCCAAAACCCTTAACGTCGTGCACATTACCGGTCGGAACGCGGTAAAACCTCTCAAAAATCTGGCCAACATGCTCGCTGTGAATTCCAATTCCGTGGTCCTTTACCGAAACAACCAGATAATCATCTTTCAGATCGCTCGAAATCACGATCTTAGGATCATCTTTGCTGTATTTTACTGCATTATCGAGCAAGTTAAATAAAACATTTGTAATATGTACTTCGTCGCCCTTAATGATTGCCGGATCGGCCCTTAATTCTGAAGTTAGTTCGCCGTTTTTTGATTTCACCCTGAGTTCGAAATTTAATACAACCGAAGTAATTAAGGCGTTGATATTTACCTCTTTAAATTTTAATTTCAGGTTTCCTTCGTTAAATACGGCCATTTGAAGTACCTTTTCAACCTGAGTTGTCAATCGTTTACTTTCCTGAAAAATTATTCCTGAAATGTGCTCAATTGTTTTTGAGGTGTTGGTAACCGTATTGTCGCGTAACATTTGACTGGCAAGTGAAATAGTCGAAATAGGCGTTTTCAGCTCATGAGTCATGTTGTTTATGAAATCGTTTTTAATGTTCGATAATTTCTTTTGCTTCAGGATAATGAGGATGGTGAACACAAAAATTCCGATAAGTAAAGCTGTCAGCACAAAAGTTGGAATGACCAGAATTCCGGTTTCCTTCAATAAAAAAGTGTTTTGTTTTGGGAATGCGAGATACAGGTAATTTGGTTTCTTCAATTCGTCGTTTGGAAACAACAATTTACGAAAGTCTTTCAGATTTTTGGAATTGTAGTCTTTTTGTCCGAAAATAAATTTTTCTTCTCCACTGGGAAATGATTTTACGGCATATTTAAAATCCATATTTATGCCTTGGTTTTTTAATTCATTTTTTATCAACCGGCCAAGTGCATTGGTATTTAAGCGATCTTCAATGGGGAGATTCTCTTGCAAAACTGCCAGTGAAATTACACTGAAAAGCCGTGCTTTCTGATCCATAATCTCGTCGTACTGTTGGCTCCAATATCCATCGCGCTCATGAAAACGGTCGAATGCGTTTGGAAAATCGCCTGGACGGCCTCTTTCATTTTTATCATCAGTCGGCAGATTATCAATATTTATCTGTAACTCTTCAAAAATAAAGTTATCTGAAGCTCTTTGCGAGTATCGTAAAGAAAGTTGAGCGTTTTGCTGATCATTTGATCCCTGAATTTTGCTCTGTAAATTTCCCGGAAAAATATTGCTTCGATGAGGTGTATGAAGGGTTTTTGAGTATTCGTTAAGCATTTTTGCTTCTTCAAGTTCAAGCTTTTCAACAACTTTTCCCAAAGCAGTATTTACAGCTCCGTCAAATTGTTCTTCCTTTATTTGGAGTGCTTTTAAGATTGAATTGGTTTGTACCGCAATTAAACCGGTCATTACCAATGCCATGATAACAATCAATATAATAATTACCCTTCTACTCATGTCGCAAATATAACCTTTAAATACGCTGATAATTAACACTTAACAATATTTAACACAGCTTTTGCGGGTATTCAGAACACTGCTAAAATGTCGAATACCGATCATGCAATTCCATTTCTATCCTTACGATTTTGCGAAAATTTCAGGAGGCAAAAACTAAAAATAGCAAATATTCTGTGTTTTGAAAAATTGGCAAAGACAATGGCCTATTCTGAAGGAGCGGATTCAGGATAAATTGATTTTATTTTATCGAGGGCGACTTTCGAAGCATTTTGTTGGGCTTCTTTTTTCGATGTTCCTGAACCTTTGCCAAGCAATTCATTGTCAACCTCAATGGTGGCTATAAACCAGGGTTGTTTGCCATCGTTTTTGCTCTCGTCAGCCGTGTCAAACGACACAGCTTTTTTATTCTTTTGCGACCATTCAATTAACTGGCTTTTGTAATTGGTGTTGGTGTTTTGCACTTCCACCAGGTTGACGTAGTTATTCAGCAATTTTCGGGTAATAAATTTTTTCGTATCCTGATAACCCCTGTCCAGGTAAATTGCGCCAATCAGCGCTTCCAGTGTGTCGCCATAAATGTGGCTCGACTCGATTGTTGAAGTGGTGTTCGATTGTATGAAATGATTGAGCCCAATTTGATAAGTCAGTTGAGTAAGAAAACTGCGGTTAACGAGTTTCGACCGCATTTGTGTGAGGTAACCTTCGTCCTGATTTGGGAAACGGTTGTATAAAAAGTCGGCAATGGCGGCGCCTAAAATAGCATCGCCCAAATATTCAAGTCGTTCATTGTTAATGTAATTTCCCTGAGAATCGATTTTTGAAGCCGACTTGTGAATAACGGCAATATCGTATATTCTTAAATTTGTTGGATAGAAACCCAGTAACGATCTCAGAAATAAATAAAACTCTTTTCTAGAAGAAGAAAAGAGTTTTATTCTTTGAACGATGGTTCGTATCACTTTTATTAAATTTTCTTAAAGATAACAGAAGCATTGTGCCCACCAAAACCAAAAGTATTACTTAAGGCAGTTTTGATTTTACGTTCTTTTGCGACATTGAAAGTGAAATCGAGTTTTGGATCAATTTCAGGATCGTCGGTAAAGTGATTGATAGTAGGCGGTATGATACCATCTTGAATTGCCAGGATAGATGCAATTGCTTCAACAGCTCCGGCAGCTCCCAGTAAATGACCAGTCATTGATTTGGTTGCACTGATGCTTAAATTATAAGCATGCTCGCCAAAACATTTCAGGATAGCTTTTGGTTCTGCAATGTCTCCCAGCGGAGTCGATGTTCCGTGCACATTGATGTAATCAATATCCTCCGGATTCATCCCTGCATCTTCCAAGGCCCATTTCATGACTAATGTTGCTCCACCAGCTTCAGGATCGGGGGCGGTCATGTGGTATGCATCAGCCGACATTCCTCCACCAACCATTTCTGCATAAATTTTTGCTCCACGTTTAACGGCGTGCTCGTACTCTTCCAGAATCAGAGCTCCTGATCCTTCACCCATTACAAATCCATCACGATCAAGATCAAATGGACGTGATGCCGTTAAAGGATCACTGTTCCGGGTAGAAAGGGCCCGCATAGAATTGAATCCAGCCAGACCTGCAGGGTTTATAGCTGCTTCAGAACCTCCGGCGATAAACACATCAACTTTACCCAGTCGGATATAGTTCATTGCTTCGATGAGGGCATGTGAAGCAGAAGCACATGCAGTTACCGTGGTGAAATTCGGGCCTCTGAATCCGTAACGAATCGACAGCAGACCACTCGCGATGTTGGCAATCATTTTCGGAATGAAGAATGGTGAATAACGAGGCATCTCGTTTTTGTAATTCAGCGTCTCTTCAAAGAAGGTTTGTAAACCTCCAATTCCGGCACCCCACACAATCCCTGCTCTGTCTCTGTTTACCTTTTCCAGATCAAGACCTGAATCTTCCATTGCCTGCGCTGCGGACGCAAACGCATACAAAGTAAACGGATCATGTTTCCTGATTTCTTTCTGCTCGACGTATTCGGCAGGGTTGAAATTCTTCAGCTCGCAGGCAAAAGTTGTTTTGTGTGTGGTAGCGTCAAAATGGGTAATCAGGCCAGCGCCGCTTTTCCCATTTTTTATGCCATCCCAGAATTCCTTAATAGAATTACCAAGCGGGTTTACAGTTCCAAGTCCGGTAACAACTACCCGTTTAAATTCCATAAATGTCGTTTTGTTATTATTATTTCAAATTTGCTTCGATGTGCGAAATCGCTTCACCAACAGTTGAGATTTTCTCGGCCTGATCATCCGGAATAGCCAAATCAAATTCCTTTTCGAATTCCATGATTAATTCAACTGTGTCAAGTGAATCAGCACCAAGGTCATTGGTGAATGATGCTTCATTGGTTACTTCGCTTTCATCAACACCTAATTTGTCAACAATAATTGCTTTTACTTTTGCTGCAACGTCAGACATAACTCTAATTTTTGGTTAATATTAAAATTGTTTCAAAAAATTCGATGCAAAGTAATAAATTTACCCCTGATATTTCAAACAAAAAATGAATTAAATGGATGAATAAAGCTTGAATGATCTTGTTGCCTGATACACATTTGAACTTTTTATTCTAAAATTCCATTTACTATAAAACTCTAAACGGAACATTAAATGAAACGCATTGCTATTTTTGCTTCTGGTTCAGGAACCAACGCCCAAAAGATAATTGAGTATTTCTCAAACAGTAAGGATATAGTGGTTGATTCACTGTGGTCGAATAATGAAAATGCCTATGCATTAATTCGGGCTGAGAAGCTCGGTATTGAAACCTTTACATTCGAACAGGAAGAATTCTACAGGTCCAATGAAATACTCGATAAACTCTACGACCACCGCATTGATATGATCGTTTTGGCTGGTTTTCTTTGGTTGGTGCCGCGCAGTCTGACAGAATTATTCATGGTTGTCAATATACATCCTGCCTTATTGCCTAAATTTGGCGGTAAGGGAATGTACGGAATGAAGGTGCATAAAGCAGTATTGGCTTCAAAGGCCAAAGAATCAGGCATTACAATTCATCGTGTCAATCAGAATTACGACGAGGGTGATATTATTTTTCAGGCAACCTGCCCTGTTTTGACCGGTGATACTCCTGAATCGCTTGCTGAGCGTATTCATGTACTCGAACATCAAAATTATCCCCGGGTAATTGAAGAAATTCTTTTGAGCGAAGACGAATAGATCAGAGGTTTTATTCCATTTTCAGACCCTGATAGAATTGTAAAATGGTAGGTTTAATATTTCTTTTCTCATAAAATAATTTGGATACTGCTTTCTGTTCCTGAAAGCAGTATCCATTTTTTAGCAGGCCATTTCTCCGGCATTTTTCTTGGCCGACAATAAATTGTAGGCACCTTTTACCACAACTTTCGCTGTGGAAGAGTCGAATCCTTCAGGCAAAATAACTTCGGTAAAACCATTGTCAGTTACTCCTTTGTGTACTTCAACAATGCGGTATTCGGTAAATGGCTTTCCCGCTTCTTCTTTATTTTTATCGAAAACGAAAATATAATCCTTGTCGTCGAAACTAACTACAGCTTCGGCAGGTAAAGCGGTAACCTGATTTCCTGAGGTTTCGATAATGGCATTGACATACATTCCGGGCAGAACATTTTGGCAGGTTCCGGTAACTTCAGCATAAACTTTATAGGTTTTATCTAAATCAATTGCACGGCCGGGCTGAGTAATGACCGCTTCGTGCGGTTCAGTTTCATTATTAATGAAGAACCGTATTTTCTGACCCCTGGCTATTTTGTCGGCATCTTTTTCAAACAAGGTCAGTTCCAGAAAGAGTTTGTCGCTATTTACCACCTCGAACAAAATATCGGCTGAGGAAACAAATTTCCCCAGGTTTACATTCACGGTTTTCACATATCCTGAAATTGGCGAACGCAAAACTACTGAGCTGCTAATGTCGTCTTCGTGCAGGTTTTCAGGATTAATTCCAATTAACGTAAGCTTTTGCTCAAGCGCTTTTACCTGAGCTTTCAGGATTTTATAATCGACGGTAACCTGCTGCACGTTTTGAGCCGAATACACATCGGCTTTGTATAATTCTGAATGGCGCTTATAGTCAGCCTCAGCAAATTCGAACTTGTTTTTGGCTTCCAGATAATTTTGCTGCATATCCACAAAATCCTGATTTTCGATGATTGCCAGCGTTTGGCCTTTGCTAACGAAATTACCCGGCATCAGTGTGGTGCTTTTGATGAATCCACCCATTGGCGCGCAAACGGTTGCCAGGTTTTGTGGCGCTACAGCAATGATTCCGTTCACTTTTAGTGATCCGCTCAGCAAACGCATTTCAATGGCTCCGGTTTCAATATCGGCCAACTTAATTTGGTCGGCACGCATTTCCACAATGTTCTCCGGAAGGACTTCTTCAGTTTCAGGTTCCTCAGCTTTTTTCTGACTTGAATGGCATGAAAAAAGAGCTATCAAAAGGATAGAGAAAAAAGCCAGAGTGTAAGATCTATATTTTGACATATCGTATTTTTTATAAGGTATAATTCATCATTTAAAATTCATCATTCAAAATTCAATAGGTTTTTCCGGAAATAAATTCAATTTGAATCACTGTTTGGTTGTAACTGTTGATGGCATCCAGAAAATTCTGTTTAATGCTCAATGCCCGGTTCAGGCTAAGTATAAAATCCATATAATCTAATGCGCCGGCTTTGTAACTTCGGGTTGTTTGATCGATAATCAGATTGGCTTCGGGAATGGCTTGTTTCTCGTAATAATCAACGCTCGATCGGTATTTTTTGTATTCGTCGAGCAGCGACTGATAGTTTCCCAAAACCGTTTTTTCATAATATTCGGCATTGGTGTTCGCCACCTGCTCCCGCATTTTGGCTGCTTTTACTCTTGAAACTGATGGTGAAAACCAAAGCGGGATCGCAATTCCGGCCTGAATTCCGTTGAACCGGTCGCCCGGGCCGAAGTTGCGAGCTACTCCGTTCACTTCCTGCTCGCCCTGTATGGTCTGGCTAAAATAACCAATGCTGAAATCGGGCAAAGTACGGCTGATTTCCAACTGCTTTTCCAGATGCGCGATTTCCTTTTGCTGTTTTGCATAACTTACCGAAGGATTCGCTTCCGGCTTCATATTTCGTGCATCTGATGAAAATTCGATTTGCCGCAATACCGTATCAGCCGGAAGAATGACAAACCCAACATTCAGGAGTGTTTGCAGGTATCGGTTCAGGATTCCCTTATCTGCGATCAGTTGCTGCAACTGGTTTTTTATTTCAAGACTTTGCGAACGCGCGGTAATCATTTCCAGTTTATTGGTTTCACCAACATTGGCGCGCAATTCGGCTGCTTTTGTAAATCCTGAAAATAAACTATCCTGATAGGAAAGCAATTTCTGTTTTGAATACAAATAAGCCAGTTGCCAGTACAATTGCTTGACCTGTGTGGCAATTTCCAATTGAGAAGTTTTCAATTGCCATTCACTACTTTTCACATGGGCATTGGCCAGCTTGTGTTGGTTGCTATAGACCGTTGGAAATGCGAACGACTGGGAAATCGTGTAACTATTGTCTTTGGTGTACGAATTAAAACGTCCGTACTCCACGTCAATGTTGGTTTTGCCAATGTCCCACGATGTTCCTTTCAATGCTTTTTGCACTTCTACGGAATACATGGAGGAACGAATGTTCAGGTTGCTGTCCAAAGCCATTTGGATGGCTTCATGCAAATTGATGTTTTTTTGATTTTGCGCACGGCCAGTAAAAGATGTGCCGAAAATCAGGAATACCAAAACAGAAAGTGTTTTGACTGAATTATTTTTCATTGAAAATCTGAATTTTTCTGAAAAAAATATGTAGAATACAGGGAGAATGATCAGTGTGAGTAAGGTTGCTGTGATCAGTCCGCCAATGACGACTGTCGCCAGAGGCTTTTGAACTTCGGCGCCCGCTGATGTGGACAAGGCCATTGGCAGGAATCCTAACGATGCGACTGTTGCAGTCATTAGCACAGGCCTGAGGCGCGCGTGCAAACCTTTTTTCACCCGTTCTGTAATGTCGGTCATGCCTTCTTTTTCGAGCCGGTTGAATTCGGCAATCAGAACGATTCCATTCAGAACTGCAACTCCAAACAGGGCAATGAAACCTACTCCTGCCGAAATCGAAAAATTCATTCCGCGCAACCAGAGCGCAAGCACACCGCCGATAGCCGACATGGGCACGGCGGTAAAAATCAGGAGCGATTGTTTTACTGAATGAAATGAAAAATACAGCAGAACAAAAATCAGGAGAAGCGCAACCGGAACGGCAATTGCCAGTCGGTTTTTAGCTGCTTCGAGGTTCTCAAACTGTCCGCCATACGACACATAATAGGCCGACGGAAGCTTTACCTGCCGGTCAATTTTTCCGGAAACATCTTTGATTACAGTGGCAACATCTTTGTTTCTGACATTGAATCCGATTGTAATCCGGCGCTTGGTATTTTCTCTCGAAACCTGGGCAGGGCCCGATTTGATTAAAATATCTGCTACCTGTTCAAATGGAATCTGACCGCCGTTTGGCAAGGCAACCGACAGATTTTTTACATCGTCCAGACTCTGGCGATAATCTTTATCCAGACGAACCACCAGCCCAAAACGCTTTTCTTCGTCGAAAACCACACCAGCCTGACTTCCGGCGAAAGCAGCCCGTAAAACGCGGTTAACATCTTCCACCGACAAACCGTATTGTGCCAACCGGTCGCGGTTGTAATCCACCTGAACCTGCGCCAATCCGGTTACTTTTTCCACATTTATATCCTGAACTCCATCAATGCCTTGAATGATTCGTTCTACTTCGGAGGCTTTTTCGGCCAAAATGGTCAGGTTATCGCCAAATATCTTGATGGCGACATCTTGTTTCGAGCCGGTCATCAGTTCGTTAAATCGCATTTGGATGGGTTGCTGAAATTCAAATTTTACGCCGGCTAGCGGAATCAATGCTTCTTCCATTTTCGCAACCAGTTCTTCGCGGGTTTCAGCCGATGTCCACTCGCTTTTATCTTTCAGGGTGATAATGTAATCACCTGTTTCCATAGGTGTTGGATCGGTAGGAATTTCGCCGGCCCCAATTTTACAAACCGTATGCTTAATTTCAGGAAAATTAGCCAGTAAAATTTTATTGGCTTTCTCCACCATTTCAACGGTGTGCGAGAGAGAACCGCCCTGCAAAGTCATCACACCGGCCGCCAAATCGCCTTCTTCGAGTTGCGGAATAAATTCGCCGCCCAATCGTGTAAACAGGACGATACTTGCCAGAAACAGCACAATGGCCGAAACCGAAACAAAAAGTTTGAACCGCAACGCAAAATCAATTACGGGATTGAAAATCGAGTGAAGGCCATCCATCAGTTTGTCTGAAATGCTGCGTTTGTGTTCTGTTTTTTTGCTCAGGAACAAGGCCGAAGCCATGGGAACGTAGGTGAGCGAAAGAATTGCAGCACCCACCAAAGCAAAAACGACTACCTGCGCCATTGGACGGAACATTTTTCCTTCAATACCCACCAAAGCCATAATTGGCAGATAAACAATCAGGATAATTATTTGTCCGAAAGTGGCTGAGCTCATCATGCGTTTGGCCGACTGGAATACATTTTCGTCCATTTGTTGCTGAGTCAGCTTTTCAATTCCTGAATGATTTTTATTGCTGATGAAGATCCGGTGCACCACACTTTCAACAATAATCACCGCGCCATCAACGATCAAACCGAAATCGATAGCTCCCAGGCTCATCAGGTTTCCGGAGACGCCGAACAGGTTCATGAGCGAAATGGCAAACAACATGGAAAGCGGAATAACCGAAGCCACAATTAAACCGGCCCGAATATTCCCAAGCATCAGAACGAGAATGAAAATAACGATCAAAGCGCCTTCCAAAAGGTTTCTGGAAACGGTTCCAATGGCGCGCCCCACAAGGTCGGACCGGTTCAGAAACGGTTCTATTTTCACCCCTTCAGGTAACGATTTTTGAATGGAGGCAATCCGGGTTTCCACGTCTTCAACCACCTGGTGCGCATTGGCGCTTTTCAGCATCATCACTACGCCGCCAACCGCTTCAGTCGTATCAACCACAAAAGCGCCGTAACGGGTGGCGCTTCCATATTGCACCGTGGCAATGTCGCGAACCAGAATGGGAATTCCGGAATTATTGCTCTTAACTACAATTTTTTCGATGTCGTCGAGCGTTTTTATCAACCCGATGCCGCGAATAAAATAGGCATTTGGTTTTTTATCGATGTAAGCGCTTCCGGTATTTTCGTTGTTTTTTTCGAGTGCATCGAAAATATCGGTTAGCGTGAGGTTCATCCCTCTCAACCGTTCAGGATTTACAGCAATTTCGTATTGTTTCACAAAACCGCCATAGCTGTTAATGTCGGCCACGCCAAGCGTTCCGAGCATTTCGCGTCGCACTACCCAATCCTGAATGGTGCGCAATTCCATTGGGTCGAATTTCTTTTCGAGCCCTTTGTCAACGGCCAGACGGTACTGAAAAATTTCACCCAATCCTGAAGAAACCGGCGCCAATTCAATTTTGGCGAGACCTGAAGGAATTTCTTCTTCGGCTTCTTTTAATCGTTCATTAAGTTGCTGGCGTGCCCAGTATATGTCAACATTGTCTTTAAAGACAACGGTTACAACCGATAAGCCTAACCGTGAAATGGACCGGAGTTCGATAATGTTGGGAATGCTGGCGACCGCAACCTCAATCGGAGCTGTTATGAAACTCTCAACTTCCTGAACGGCCAGTGATGGCGCCATCGAGATAACCTGTACCTGGTTGTTTGTAATGTCGGGAATGGCATCGATGGGAAGCCGGATTAGGGAATAGCTTCCCCAGCCAATTAAAGCCAACACGAATAGACCGACAATGAATTTATTTCGAATTGAAAAATGAATAATTCGTTCTATCATTTGAAATCGATATTTGTTATTTTTTTGAATTTTTTGCCTGAAGCAGCTTTTAAAAAGGGCGATTTACATCCTGCTAAAATTCAGGAAGACGCACCTTTTGCTGTTTAACTGGCAAACTGAAAATAATTGGTAGATTTTACCATTGAACAAAACGGATTTGTGGCATCTTGCCAGGACATAATTCCCCGGCAAGTAAAAATCATTTGTTCAGAAAAAATTGGTTAAACCACTGGTGGCGCCCGAAGCGAACGGACTTCAGAAAAAACGGTTGGAGTAAATAAATCGGAAACAGGTAAAAACCAGTGTTCTGTTTGTGTCGTTCTGTATTGAAAAGAAAAACTCGTCATAACGGCAACGAGCTCAACCGAAATCTGTTTGGATGCAGCGATATTTAGCGTGCAAACATGAGGTTGACCCGCATTTGACTGATGATCTTCACTGCAATTGGTTAAACCGCATAAGGCTTCTGACGGGTTGATGAGTTCTTGGCCTGCCACAGTCAAATGTTCTTCCACTTTGCACTTTTCGGCTTCAGAATTGTGGTGGTGGTGAGGCATCATGCCATGAAGCAGCAAAACCATTATGGCCAGCGAAGAAAAAAACAAGGCGATATGTCTTTTGAGTTTTAACACGGTGACAAATATAGTAAAAATAAAAACTTCGCTGTTTTTGCATATTGTTTTAGATATCAATTGTGTTTACTTTTAATGCGTAATGAACAACATGTATTAACCTAAAATAACGACCATCCATGCAAAAACTAATTTCACTATTGACTTTGCTTTTATTTACCTCCATTTTTCTGTTCGCCCAAACCGGCGGAAGAGTTTCCGACAACCTGTCGGTGCCCAGTAAAATTCTGAAAATGGATCGAAAATATGCCATCTACCTGCCACCCGATTACGAAACTTCGCAGCGAAGTTATCCTGTTTTGTATTTGTTGCATGGCGCCGGCGACGACCAGTCGGGATGGGTGCAGTTTGGCGAGGTAAAAAATATTACCGACAAAGCTATTAAAGAAGGAAATGCAACCGCCATGATTATTGTAATGCCCGATGGAAACACCGGACAGCGGGGTTATTTCAACAGTCCGAACGGCGACTGGAACTACGAAGATTTTTTCTTTCAGGAGTTTATGCCGTTTATTGAAAAGACTTACCGGATCAGAGGAGAAAAGCGTTACCGGGCCATTTCCGGTTTGTCGATGGGCGGCGGCGGAACCTTCATGTACGCGCTGCATCATCCTGAATTATTTTCGTCGGCATGCCCGTTGAGCGCTTATATCGGACCAATTTCTATGGAAGAAGCTTCTGCCCGTTGGGAAAAGCAATATCCGGGAATTTCGAAAGACGTTCTGGTGAAGTATTTTGGACAACACAGTGCGCTGGAATTGGTGAATGCCCTGCCCGACGATCAGAAAAAGGCCGTTCGCTGGTACATCGATTGTGGCGACGACGATTTCCTTTATGAGGGAAATTGCCTGGTGCACATTGCCATGCGCAAAAAAGAAATTGCACACGAATTCCGCATCCGGCAGGGCGGTCATACCTGGACCTATTGGCGCGAATCATTGCCAACAGTCTTGGATTTTGTTTCACAGGCTTTTCATCAGTATTAGCTGTTTTCAATTCCTGATACCGAATTTGTATATCATTTAAAAATAACCACATGAAAACCACACGCCGTTCATTTATTCAACACAGCGCTGTTCTGCTGGCCGGAACTGCCCTTTTTTCGAAAGCTGCTTTTGCTGCTTCAAAATCTCCTGAAATTGTTGGACTTCAACTCTATTCAGTTCGCGATGATATGAAAAAAGATCCGGTTGGAACACTTACTCAATTGGCAAAGATGGGATACAAAAATGTTGAACACGCCAATTACATCGATCGTAAATTCTATGGATTCACGGCAAAAGAGTTTAAAAAAGTGCTCGACGACCTTGACCTAAAAATGCCTTCTGGACATACGGTTATGGGAAAAGAACATTGGAATGCCGCGAAAAAAGAGTTTACCGACGCATGGAAATACACCGTTGACGATGCCGCTGTGATGGGGCAGCACTATGTGATTAGTCCGTGGATTGACGAAAGTGTGCGCAAAAGTTACGACAGTTTGATGCAGATTATGGAAGCATTCAACAAGAGCGGTGAACTTTGCCAAAAATCGGGCATGAAATTTGGCTATCACAACCACTGGTTCGAATTTAGTGAATCGCTGAACGGAGAGAAGATATTCGATATCATGATGAAAAAGTTGGATTTCGGCCTGGTTGCCATGCAACTGGATATGGGCAACATGTATATTGGCGGTGCAAAAGCCGTTGATGTGTTGAACCAGTATCCCGGGAAATTTGAACTTCTTCATGTGAAAGATGAAATTCCGGTAAATACAGAAGAAAAATACGAAAGCGCCATTTTGGGAAAAGGCATCATCCCGGTAAAAGAAGTTTTGGACATTTGCCGTAAAACAGGCGGAACCAAGGTGTACATCATCGAGCAGGAATCATACCAGGGCAAAGCTCCGTTGGTTTGTATGAAAGAAAACTTTGAAATTATGAAAGGTTGGGGCTATTGATTTGAACGATCATATCAGATAAAGATTCTGACTATGCTTTTGTCAGATTTAGTCGTGTTAAACCTCTTATTTTAGTTCTCCGGAAATCTAAAATAAGAGGTTTACTTATTCGTTTTTACCTGTCTTCTCCTGACGTTTCTGGTTTTGCAGGTGCAATTCATCCAAATTCAGGATACTATTGTTCTCATCCATCCGAAGTGTATCAAAACAAATATGATTGTCCGGAGATGGAAAATTCAAATTATTTCTTCTTTGTAATCAATACCTTGTCAATCTTATTGTTGTCGATGTCAACGACTTCGATGGTGCAGTTGGGCAAAATGACTTTGTCTCCCAACTCCGGAATTTTATTGATCTGGTTAAATACAAACCCGGCAACGGTTGAATAATCGATTTCTTCAAAGTCGATGTAAAAATCTTCAATCAGGTCGGCCAAAATTTCGATGGGGGCGTCGCCGCTCACCAGAACCGATCGGTCCTCGCGTACAAATACTTCCGGTTCAGGTTGTTCCCCTTCTTCAGGAACATGCCCGATAATGCTTTCGATGATGTCGTGCAGGGTGATAATGCCTTCAAAACTACCGTATTCGTCAACAACAATAGCCATGTATTTTTGCTTTTGCCTGAAAAGATCCAGTACTTTCTGGGCATCGGCATTTTCAGAAATAACAATTGGGTCGTGCAGCAATTCTCCTGTTTTTTTTGGCGAAGGCGAATAAAAATTGATCAGGTATTCCCTGACCTGTAAAATACCCATAAATTCATCGATACTTTGGCGCCCCACAATGATCTTGTTGTGTTTGAGTTTCAGTATTTCCGCATGAAATTCTTCTTCAGTTTTTTCAATATCCAGCCATTCCACATCTTTCCGGTGTGTCATGATGTGTCTCGCTTTTTTGTCAGAAAAGTAGAAAACCTTCTCATGCATGCGGTTTTGTTCCTTCTCAATCACCCCTTCGTGCGATGCAAGTTTTAGGATGTGCCGTAATTCATCTTCAGTCATTTGGCCTTCAGTTCGATTGATGCCGATAAGTTTGTTTACCAGGTTTGTTGAAATGGCCAGCAACCTGACAAATGGGAGGAATGACTTACTGAAATAATAGATAATTGGGGCAACCCGAACCGCAATCTTTTCAGGATTGCTTAAGGCAATGGTTTTTGGCACCAGTTCGCCAACGACGATTGAAATGTAAGTGATGGACAAAACGGTGAGAGAAAGCGCAATTTCGTAAGCATATTCGCGTGTAAATTCAAACTGGCTGAAGTAGGGAGTGAGGTCGTCGGCAATGTTTACGCCGCCATAAACACCTGTAATTATTCCAATTAGGGTAATGCCAACTTGTATGGCCGAAAGGAAATTTTCAGAATTTTCAAGTAGCCTGAGGGCTACCTTTGCACCGGATTTACCTTTGATCTTATATTGTTCCAACCGGGCTTTTTTACTTGCAATCAGCGCAGCTTCCGACAAGGCAAAAAATCCGTTCAATACAATCAGCAATCCAAGTACAATCAGTTCCATTTTTCAAAATAATCAGCGAGGACTAAATCGCAATCCTGTAGCAAAGGTAATATTGTATTTGCAAACTTCATTTTATCCGAAATTTTAGGTTCCGGATAAGTTTAGATTTCTTTTCCTGTTGCGGAAAAAGTTCGGGTTTGGGCTGTTCTCATTACAGTTTGATTTCGAATTTGGCACGCAACCCAAACGATGGAGCTCCAAGAACCGATTTTGGTCTGACGCGCCACACTGCTTCAACCCTGAACAGCCTGAAAATGTTTTCGACCCCTGCGCCCAGTTCAATGTACGGATTGCTCATTTGAGTAACGCTTAGCGGGAATTCTACAATTTGCTGGTTTTTATCGCTTAGAGAACCGACCATCAGTTTCGATGAAAAAACTTCGCGCAAACCAATTCTTTTCAGTAAAGGCATGCGGTTAAGAATGAATCCGTTGAGGTGGTATTCCAAATAAGCATGAAGGTATTTGTCGTGTACATATTCCATGAAATTCAGCATGTTGAAATCGTAGGAATAATACCCAAATGTTTCGTTTCCACGGGGAATATCGAGCATTGTGTACGGAAGTTTGCCAAAGTACATTCCGCCTTCGATGGCATAATTAAAAGCTGTCTGTCCAATTTTCAAATACTGTTCAACTGTGGTGAATACTTTGCCGTAGTAATTTGCTTTTCCCGAATAAAATACTTTCCCAGCGCCCACTGCAATGTGAACAATCGGATAATCGGTTGCCATATAAATCCTGAGGAACTTGTCGTCAATCACCTTTTCCTGCCACGAAAAACGGGTGTCCACGGCAAAATCAAGCGCCGAAACATGTTCTACAGGAACGCCTGCCCTTAAAAACGGATAAAATTCAGGAGAGAAATGACGAATATAATTTGCACTAATTTTATTCATTAATCCCGGATGCCATTCGTATTCGTACGATCCTGAAAGTTTTTGCTCGCGGAACAATTCGTCAAGCTCATCGCGCTTAAAAATTTGAGATATCAGGTTGTTTTCGGTTGGCGACAACGCATTTTCGTAAAGAAAGAGGATTTTCTCATTTTCGCCGGCACGAACAATTTTGTCGTCGTACGAAACTTTCATCAACTGGCGGTGAACGGTTGGAAATTTGTAACCAAATCCGGCTATCCCGTTTATTTTTTTATTCTTGAAACCATAGCCCAATCCTCCCCACAACATGTATCGCGTACTAATTTCGCTGCTGGTACGGGCACCCGCAAAAATGTGCAATCCTTCTACTTTGTTCGTATTTATGGTGCTGCCATACGGGCCAAATTCAAATTTTCCAAGGTCGTAATAACCCGTCATGGTCATTCGGGTAATGTTATCGGCAAATTTTATGGCTTTAATTTCGCTGACCGAATCAATCGTTGCGCTAATCAGCTTTTCGCGGGGGTCGAGTTCTTCCAGCCTATGCGTGTCCCAGTAATTTTTGTCGCGATATTTTGCATCCGGAAGATTGATCGTTTCGTAGCGTCCATTCCCCGATTCCAACTTCACTGGTTGATCCTGAGCCACTGTTACGCTGTCGATTACAGCCGACTGCGTAAAAAACAGGCTGATCGGTTTCTTCGACGGATTATTTTTCAGCGGCACATAATTAAAAACCGCGTCGATCTGGTTTCGCCTGAAAAACGGAATTGAGTCTTCAACAAACTGGTAATTGCTTTTCAGCCGCATTTTTTTCAGGAAATTCACGTAACTGGTCGACGCCAACGTTCCGTCTACTTCAATCAGCGAATAATCTTTGGTGTCTGTGGTCATGTAACCTTTAAAAGCCTTATCGCCCAAACGACGCGGCATAAAGTTTATGCGGTATTGTTTGTGCCCGTTCAGGAAAATACTGTCGGCCAGAAAATATTTGTAGTAAAACCATCCGTTGTCGGCCAACGGACTTACAAAGTTTTGCGAAAAAAGGTTGACGAAATTGTCGTAAAAGTTCACTTCAATATCAAGCGCGCTGGTGTATCCTGAAATTTCATAATCGTCTAAAACGCCCACTCCTGAGGTTTTATCGGCCAGAACAGTCGATTTTTGCCGGGGCGGATCGCGCTGAAATTCATTGTAAACCAATTGCTCCGAAAAGTAAATGGGTAAAAACCGGGTGTTGTCGGGGTTCGTTTTAAATACCGACTGGTTATTCCTGAAAGCTTTCGAGTCGATCATTTTTTGACCTACATTGTTCAGGTGATATTCCCATTTGGTATATTTTCGATACGAATAGCGCGAGTATTTTTGTGGATTATTGAGTTTTTTCCGGGCAATCATTTCTTTTAATATCCGTCGGACAGGGCCTTCGTCCGGAGTTATCCTGACTTCCGAAATTTTAACCAGGTCAGACTTCAGGCTAACATCGAGTTGATTGTTTTTAGCTGATTTTATACCGATTGTTTCACTCAGGTAGCCAACGGCAGAGAATTTTACGGAATCAACTTTTAGTTTCGAGGTGATTTGAAAACGCCCGATGGTATCGGTCAATGCACCGATCTGTGTATTTTTAAAAACTACACTTACATACGGAATTGGCTGCCCATTATCCTCGTCGGTTACCGTGCCGCTCACAACTGTGTTTTGCGAAAAGGCAGGCGATAAAATGAGGAGCGCTGCAATGAGCAGTTGTAGTTTACCCACGAGAGGCATTGCAACTGTGTAAAGTTTTCTGTGCATGTTTTGTTTCCTGTTTCCTGACATTGGATCTTACAATTCGTGCCTGAGTTAACAAACAACGTAATTATTTGAACCAGGAATCAAATTTGCCTAAAAAAACAAAGTGAATGATCTTGGATTAACATTTTTTTTTCAATGTTAAGTTTATTTCAAATTCCGGATGCTGAACAACAAATTCAGAAATGAGTGTTGATTTTGCTTTCCGGAGTGGAATTTTTGAAACATTTACTTCATCATATCCAATATTATTGGTTTTAATCCGCTGAAGAAAAACTCAACGGCAATCACCATAACAATCAGTCCCATCAGTCGCATCATCACATTGTTTCCGGTTTGTCCCAATAGTTTTATCAATCGCGATGAGCTGTATAAAATGAGGTATGTGAGTAGGATGACCAGAGAAATAGCTGCAAAAAGAATGATTTTCCGCTCGATTGTTCCGGCATCTTCCATGAGTACAATGGCGTTGGTTATGGCGCCGGGCCCGCAAATCATGGGTATGGCCAATGGTGTGATCGAAATGTCGCTGACGTAACTTTTTACTTCCGATTCTTTAATTTTTACCTGCCCCAACCTGGCCTGAAGCATATCCATTCCCATAATGAAAAAGATAACGCCACCCACAATGCGAAAGCTATTCACCGAAATGCCGAAAAAGTTGAAAAGCAATTGTCCGGAGAGTGCAAAGAAGACAATGGTTAGAAATCCAACGATCGAAGCTTTTTTAGCTGTTGCTTTCCGGTGCTCCGGATTCAGTTCCGAAGTCATGGTCATAAAAATCGGCATGGTTCCCAGCGGATTGATGAGCGTAAAAAAGGATGTGAAACAAAGTAAACCAAATGAAATGGAATCCTGCATCGATGTTTTTTTAGTTTTGGCAAATCGCTACTTTTGCCTTTTTGCTTGTCTGTTATTTCAGGTAATTCTCAACAAATTGATTTTTTGCCCCAAACACATTTTTATCCCAATCATCTTTTCGCTGAATTTCGTTTGGCCAGCCATGTTCGCGATAGGTAACCGGGTAAATTGTTTTTTTGCCTTCGGCTTCGTTAAGGGCGGCATAAACCGAGGTTGACGGACAAGTCTGATCGATCAATCCAATTTCGACTACAATTTCGGCTCGCGAAAATTTTAGCAGGTTGGCATCGTCGAAATAAGGTAACACATTCAGCAATTTCGTTTGGTCAGGAGTCCATTCAAAAGGTTGCGGCCAGCCACCCTTTCTGCCCACCAAAGTTCCTCCCCAGTCGCACATGGCCGGAACAGTTGCCACTACCGCCGAAACCCTTGGATCGAGGCCTGCTGCGGCCAATGCCTGCCCTCCGCCCTGGCTTTCGCCAATTACCAGGATGCGTCTGCCGTCCCATTCGGGCTGCCGGGTTAAAAATTCAATGGTTCGCATCAGGCGCAAATACATTCCCCTGAAATAGAAATTTTCGCGGCTGTCCATTCCCTGTGCCCAGTATTCCTTTAGCTCACCGGCTTCCAGGTTGTTGTAATATTCGTCGGGTTGGCCATTCAGCATACCATGTGCATTCAGGTCGAAACAAAGCGCTCCTTTTCCCATTTGGGCATATCGCATGGCATCCTCCACTTTCGATCGGCACCACGAACCCTTCACTCCCGCAGCATGAACCAGCAAAACAATCGGAAGCGAGCGAACTCTTGCATTTTGAGGTTTGGCAAAATAACCTCGGGCAGGTTTTGACCCGGTACAGTTAATTTCGGTGTCAAAACATTCAAAACCCTTTTCCACATCATCAACTTTCTTTTGTTTTACTTCCATCCGGAGGGCGTTTAGCTTTTGTCTTTCAGCGTTCCAATAGGCCACAAAATCGGTTGGATAAGGAATTCCGGTTTTGATTTTATTTGGGGCAACGATCATTCCAATGGTTTGCTTTTTGGCTTTTGTACGCGCTTCAACCATCACCGAGCAAGGTTCTTTAAATTTTCCGGAATAAATAATTTCATTTCCGGAGACAGGAAAGATTGACTTTTCGAATACCGGCTGATTGTTGTTTTTGAGGACTTTAACCCAAAGTGTATCGGTAATGTTGTTTCCATCGGAAAGTGAAACCTGGATCTGCTGGCCTTTTTTATAAATACCGTTTTCGTGCGATTGTTTCAGGCTAAATGTTTGTGCCTGAATGTTAAAAGCCACACCAAAAACAAGTGCAAACACAGAAAATTGCCTGAATAAAGTTTTCATAACTGGACGTATTTGGTTATTGAAACATGTAAAAATACAACAATCCGGCTATTTTACTACTGTTGGTCAGGAATTGAAGATTGGTAGTTGTGAGTGCTTAACAACCAGCAGTCAACGAATTATTTCAGGAATAAAGCGAAGTATTTTACAACTACTTTTCTTCGTTTTCGGGTTCAGATGGAAATTCGGCTTCCAGTGCAGCATCTTCTTCCTCGTCCTCGTCATACATTTCAATGATTGGTTCAGTGAACGCTTTGCTGACCAGTCGTTTGTCGAGTGTGAGCAACAAGGATGGTAAAACCAACATATTAAAGAACATGGCAATAAGCAAAGTAGTGGAAATTAGAATTCCTAAAGCTTGAGTTCCGCCAAATTCAGAAACAATAAATACACTGAACCCCAGTACCAAAACTATACTGGTATAAATCATACTGAATCCGGCTTCGTGCAATGCGTTTAAAGCCGACTGCTTAATGTTGCCACCGGTTACTTTTAGTTCGTGCCGGTATCGCGAAAGATATTGAATCGCGTTATCGACTGAAATACCCAGCGCAATACTGAAAACGATAATTGTTGAGGGTTTTATCGGAATTCCGCTGTACCCCATTATAGCCGCCGTAACAATCAGCGGAATAATGTTGGGAACCATCGAGACCAGGATCATCCGGAACGACGAAAACAACAGCGCCATAAGCAGTGAAATCAAAACGATCGCAATGAGTACGCTTTGAAACAGGTTTTTAATCAGGAAACTGGTTCCTTTGGCATACACGACGCTATTTCCTGTTACTCTGACATCAAATTTTGCAGGATCGAAAATGCTGTCGATTTTTGGCAATATACTTTTCATCAGCGAATCCATGTGGTTGGTGCCCACATCGGCCATCTGGAAACTTACCCTGGTAATTTGTTTGCTGCTGTCGAGAAACGATTTAAGCAGGTCGGAGCCGCTTCCCTGAATTTTCTGCGGAATATAGCCCAAAATGAAGTTTTTCTCCATTGAGCTGGGTAGTGAATATTTGTTTGGATCGCCGTTGTAATAGGCCTGACGTGCAAATTTGAGAACCTCGATGAGCGAAAGAGGTTTCGAAAATTCAGGATATTGGTTAATCGTGCTTTGCAGCCTGTCGATTTTCTGAATGGTCGAATAGGTTAAAATGCCGTTTGGCTTTTTGGTATCAATCGAAATTTCGAAAGGCATTACTCCGCCAAAGTTTTCCTCAAAAAACTTCAGATCAAGGTAAGTCGGGTCGTCGCTCCGAAAATCGTCCACTATTTTTCCTGAAGTTTTCATCAGGCTTACACCTATAAATCCTACGATTATAAACCCTCCGGCGATGGAGTATATCAGGTTTCTGCGGAAACTAATCAGGTAAATAATTTTACCGAGTACGGCTCCGAAGAAATTATTATCGAGATGTTTAACGTGTTTTGCTGACGGAGGCGCCAGAAAGCTAAAGATGATGGGTAGTAAAACGATGCAAAGCACATAGAGTACTAGGATGCTCAGGGCAGTTACAACCCCAAACTCGCGAAGTAACTGATTTGGAATCATGATGAAAGCTGCAAATCCAAGAGCAGTCGAAGCATTGGTCATAAACGAAGCAAACCCGATGCGGTGAATAACCTGCGACAATGCCCGCATTTTGTTGCCGTGACTTCGGTATTCCCAATGGTATTTATTCAGAATATAAATGCAGTTTTCGATGACAATGATTACAATGAGCGATGGTATAACACCAGTCAGGATTGTAATTTTATAATTTAAAAGTGCCTGAATGCCTAAAACCCAAATAATGCTAATCGCTACAACCAGCAACGAACTAAGAACAACCCGGAGCGATTTGAAAAACAGGAGCATAATAAATGCCGCCACCGCAATGCTGATCAGCACGAATAAAAAGAGTTCGTGTTTCACTTTTTGCATGGTTACCGTACGAATGTATGGCATTCCGGAAAAATGAATTTCCACCTTTGTTTTTTCGCGGTAGGCATCAACAGTTTCAACAATTTTTTCAATCAGAGCAATGCGGCTGATGTCGTTCAGCTTGTGCTTGTTCATGGTCACGGTCATCAGCGTTGCCTGAGTTTTCGGGTTGTAAAGCATTCCCTGGTAAAATTTCAGGCCCAGAATCACATTTTTTAAACTATCGACTTCGGCTTGCGATGTGGCTTTCTGTTTTACAATTGGCTGTGCAATGAACTGATGAGTTTCTTCGTTTTTCACCAGGTTAATGGCACGTGTAATGCTTACAACTTCCAGAACGCCATCGATTTCCCTAATTTTGTTTCCCAAATCCGACCAGGCATTAAACTGATCCATCTGAAAGATGTCCGGATTTTTAGCGCCAATAACAATTACATTCCCATCTTCGCCAAACATGTTCTTGAATTCCTGATACTCAATCCTGGTACTGTCTTTTTCAGGAAGAAGTGAAGCATTTTCGTAGGATAGTTTGACATCTTTCCCCATGTAGGCCATAAAAGCAGTCGAAATGGTGAGGATGGCAATAAGAAGGGTTCTGTGTTTGAGAATAAACCGCGCTATATTTGTAAACATTTTCGGAGTATAAAGACCTGTATTTTAAACAGATGTTTGCATTCACTTTTAATTCTTGTGCGCAAAAATAGTACAATATCGGTGATTTAACAAGTTGATGCAATAAAAGGCCCTCTGGCATTCGGTATTGATTCTCAGTAAACTGAAGTTTTTTATTCGTGAAAAAAATCAGGATTTTACTTTTACGATACCATTAACAGGCTGAGTGTTTTGTAAATAATATGCTGATTTTGTATAATTTTTGGCAAATCTGACTAATTTTGTTTCGTTTTTTTAAGCGATATGTTTATACTGAAAAGGTATTTCCGAAAGATTGACTGGAAAACTGATTTATTCAATTTAAGAAGTATCATCAATTGGATTTTATTTCTCTTTACACTTGGGCTGTTTGTACTTGCAATTGGAGACATAGGCTTCCCAAGTCCCGACAGAATATCGAGGTTTCAAATGCATAACCGTTATTTTCAGATCAGTTATTCCATCATCGGAGCATTGTATATAATTCGGGCAATTTTCTTTAAGGGCAGTTCCGGAGTGCGAAAAGTTTTTTTTGCGCAGTTGGTTATCGGCTTTTTCCTGATTGTTTTCTTCTTCCCAAGTTTCGTGGTGAGTTACGGTGAAACGTTTGAATATTATTTATACCAGACTTCCGGAATTCAGATGCTGTCGTTTCTGCTGTTCTTTCTGGAGCTCTCGCGAATGGAAATTAACCTGCTCATCAAAGTGCTTAATCCGGCTCAGCTTTTCATGGTGAGTTTTGCATTTTTCATATTTGTAGGCGCCATGTTACTGATGTTGCCTATGTCGACCACTGTGCCAATTCAATTTACCGATGCCATTTTTACGGCTACAAGCGCGGTTTGTGTCACCGGACTAACCGTAGTCGATACGGCCACACGCTATACTTTCTTAGGTAAATTTGTCATCCTGGCGCTTATCCAGATTGGTGGAATCGGGGTGATGACCATTACCAGTTTCTTTGGAATATTTTTTAAGGAAAAATCATCGATTCGTGAACAATCGATGTTGCGCGATTACCTGAGCGAAGATAGTTTCGATGCCATTCTGAAATCGTTGATGAAAGTGGTTCTGATTACTTTGCTGATTGAAGCAATCGGAGCGACTTTTATTTTTCTTTCGCTCGAAAACAATGCATTAGGTTCTGAGAGCGACAATTTGAGGTTTGCAATTTTTCATTCGGTTTCAGGATTCTGTAATGCGGGCTTTTCAACATTGACCGATAATTTATACGATGCCCGCATCCGAACCAATTACAGCGTTCACTTGTGGATTGCGAATCTGGTTATTCTTGGAGGAATCGGTTTCCCGGTGTTGCTTAATTTATATCAGTATTGTAAAAGTCAGGTAAAATGGCTTTTTGAATATTTCAGAACCCGGAAGTCGTACGTTCATCGGGTGAATATGATTACCCTGAATTCGAAAGTAGTAATGTTTGCAACATTTATATTGCTGGTTTTTGGTACGGCAGCATTTTTCTATTTCGAGTACGATCATTCGCAAGCCGGTATGGATTTTAAGTCGAGGCTGGCCACGTCATTCTTCCAGAGTGTTACCCCGCGAACAGCCGGATTTAATACATTCAGCATGTCGGCGCTGTCGATGCCATCGATCCTGATTATCACGTTTCTGATGTGGATTGGAGCTTCGCCGGTATCAACCGGAGGTGGTGTCAAAACAAGTACGTTTGCGTTGGCTATTCTGAATAGTCTTCGTATCATCAAAGGGAAAAATCACATTGAGGTTCATCGTTACGAAATACACGAATATTCAGTAAATAAAGCCTTTGCGATAATTACATTGTCAATTGTGACTATTTTGTCGGGCGCCTTTATGATTTACACTTTCGATGGTCAATTTGGCATGTTCAAGATAATTTTCGAATGTTTCTCCGCATTTGGTACCGTTGGCTTGTCGCTCGACCTTACGCCCCAGCTATCTGTTCCGTCAAAGTATATTCTTATTTTATTAATGTACATTGGCCGGATGGGAAGCATTACACTTTTGTTGTCGCTAGCGAGAGGTTTTGGCAGCACATCGTTGTACCGTTACCCCAAAGAAAACTTAATTATAACTTAAATGTTGTTTTTGCGAATTCAGGATACATTACCTGAATTCTGTTTGTTGAAAAGTAAAAGAAATTAACATGAATATTGTAACAATCGGATTAGGAAACTTTGGCGCCTCACTGGCAAAACTTTTAACTTCGCTGGGGCATGATGTCCTGGGCGTGGATAGTAATCTGGGGAAAGTTGAATATTTTAAAGACGTTGTTGCAAATACAATTTGTTTGGATGCAACCGATCCACATGCCTTAAGATTGCTACCCATAAAGGAAGCCGACGTTTTTGTGGTTTGCATTGGCGACGATTTTGGTATTTCGGTGCAGATTGCCGCCTTGCTTAAAAAATTTGGCGTGGCCAGGGTCATTTGTCGCGAAAGTTCTTCCATACACCTAACGGTATTAAATGCCATTGGCGTAAAAGAAACCATCAATCCTGAATATGAATCAGCGCGGATTATTGCGCAAATGCTGCCACTCGAGGGTATTCAGAATTTATTTTCAATTTCCGATTCATTCAAGATTGTGGACATGCTTATGCCCGAATTTTTGGTAGGGAAAAAGAAATCAGTTGTTGCATTCCGGAAAGAAACACATCTGAAAATTGTAGCGCTGAAACGAAATCACAGGTTGATTTATTCATCGGCAGTAGCAGGCGACAATGACGATAAAGCTGAAATCGAATTTAAGGAAAATGACACATTGGTTTTAGCTGGCGAACTAAAAGATATTAAGCGATTTATTCACGAGTAGCCGCTTTTTACCTTTCTTCCTCAACAATCATTTTTTTCATTCCATCAGAGAAATAAACCTGGTATTCACCTTTGTCGTTGCTGTACACAAAATACACTTCAACTCCACGAAGTTTCTTCAAAATCTCTTTGCTTTTGTCGACTCCCAAAACCATGAACGCGGTGGCGTAGCCATCGGCAGTAATGCAATCGTCGCACACAACGGTTGAGCTAAGCAAGGTATTTCGCGCCGGAAATCCGGTTTTTGGATCGATTGTGTGGGCGTATTTTACGCCATTTTCAACATAGAAGGCGCGGTAATTTCCTGAAGTGGCCAGCGCTTTGTTGTCAATTTCAATAATGGCCTGAAGGTCAGAGCCCGGCATCATGTTGTCGTCTTTTGGCCGGTCGATGCCGATTTGCCACAATTTATCTTTTGCATTTTTCCCATTTCCCCTCACTTCACCACCAATTTCAACCAGGTAATTTTTAATGCCTTTGTTCCTGAAGAAATCGCAGACCAAATCAACTGAATAGCCTTGCGCAATGGCGTTTACATCAATTTTTACGCCCGGAAATTTTTTGACGACTTTCCGGCCTTCGAGTTTTACTTTATCCATTCCAACGTATTGCAACAGACTGTCGATGTGTGCCGTATCGTGTTTGGCCACTGGTCCATTCCCAAATCCCCAGACTTTTACTACCGGACCAACCGTAATGTCGAAAGCGCCACCGGATACTTCGCTTATTTCAGCCGATTTATTGAAAACAGTGATGAACCAATCGTCGGCGTCAACAGTCGGGTCGTTATTGTTTATTCTGGAAATGATTGACGTTGAATCGTAAATCGAAAGCGATTTGTCAAATGCTTTTAGCAGCGAGTCAATATCTTCAGAATAATCCTTGTTGTGAATGTTTTCGTACGTGATATTGTACGTAGTGCCCTGTGCAAATCCTGAAATTTTGAAATAATCGCTTTTCTTTGTATTGCAGGCTGTTAATAACAAAAATCCGAGAACAATGAGCGCTGAAAATTTGAAGGAGCCAGATTTCATGGTCGTATGTTTTAGCGCATCAAAGGTAAAATTAATCGTTAACCGGGGCAAGTAAACTATTACAAATGCAGTTTGTTTATCATGCGAGTCAAGGATTGAAATAGAAATTGGGTGTAATGCCGAAGGCATGACAGAATGATGTCACCACTTCGTGGTTTTGGAGCATTTATTTTACCATTCTCTATAATCATTTCAACCCTTCAGGTTTCAAAATCCAACTCTTGATTCGCATTTATACTATATGAATATCCGGTTGAATGCCTAATTGTTCCCGCAGATGGGGCTTTGACCCAAACTCTATTTGCTTTTTTGTCTTAACACAAAAAAGGAATCAAAAAAAGTCAAGGCTGCGTCCGCAGCGCCCGAAAAACCAGCGCCCGACGGCTAAAATCTTTTTAAACTCTCCTGCGGCTCAAACAGAAGAGATTTTTTAACTCCGTCTTCACTTGTTTTTCGGCTCTCCGGACGAGGCCGGTCTGTGCACAAAGGAAAATTTTTCATTTGAGGTAAAGTAACGGATACTCATTTTACAATATTTTTACTGTGGGAATTGGATCGTCATGTTCGACTTTTGCCACAAGGAATTCTCGTAATGTTTGATTAGATTTGATTTTAGTTAACCACTTTAGTTCGATTGAGCGATATGTTTTGGAAGCGAATAAATATCATCAGGTTAGTTGTGGTTTTGTTTTGTGCAGCAGTGGCTATTCTGATTGCCTCGTTAACCATCGGGAGAGATATTTATGAGAACAACCAAATGAGCATGTTTTCTTTTGCCATTGTAAATTTCTCCGGATATCTTTTTTTTCTGTTTATGCCGGTTGAACTTGCGTTTATTTTTTATACGCATTCGGGGTACAATCCCTGGATACTTTATTCGGTGGCTATTGTAACGGCTATGCTTTCGCAATCAGTTGATTACCTGATTGGCTACTTTTTCAGTAAAGGAATTATTCACCGGTTTATCGGTCGCCGGAGATACCTGAGAGCTGAAGCTGAAATCAGGAAATATGGCAGACTTACCCTGTTTGTATTTAATCTTTTACCCTTGTCATCGCCTGTTATTGCTCTTGCCGCCGGAATGCTGAAATACCGGATTAAAGATGCTTTGTTTTTTAGTGTGGCCGGATTGCTCATCAAATACCTGTTGCTGATATTGATTTTTTAAATAGATCCTGAAAAAAATGCAAAAACTCCGGAAAACTTCCTTTTTAAAAGCTTTCCGGAGTTCGTTAAGTTTACTGACGGGGTGACTTAGAGTCACCCCGTCAGTATTTGTATTTCAATTTGATTTACAGCAAATCTGCTTCCAACAGTAATTCTTCCATTTCAAGCTGAACATTGATGGCTTCGTTGCGTGCTTTTTCGGCAAAGTCTTCACCATCTGATGCATAAATAATCTGGCGCGACGAATTGACCAGCAGTCCGCAACGATCGTTCATTCCGTATTTGGCCACTTCTTCCAAACTTCCGCCTTGTGCGCCAACCCCCGGAACCAACAGGAAATGATCGGGAACCAGATCGCGTATTTCTTCCAGTTTTTCGGCTTTGGTGGCGCCAACCACATACATCATGTTGTCGGTTGTTCCCCAGGTTTGCGAGGTTTTCAGCACAGTTTCAAAAAGCTGTTCTCCCGTTTCTGCATTCTTCAGGTACTGAAAATCGGCTGCTCCTTTGTTCGATGTCAATGCCAAAACGATTACCCAACGGTCGAGATAGGTCATAAATGGTTTTACTGAATCTTCGCCCATATATGGCGCAACAGTGACCGCATCGAAGTCCATGTGATCGAAGAATGCGCGGGCATACAGGTTCGACGTGTTGCCAATATCACCGCGCTTGGCATCGGCAATGATAAATTGCTCGGGATATTTCTCCCGGATGTAATGAACGGTTTTTTCCAGGCTGATCCATCCTGCAACGCCTTGGCTTTCGTAAAAGGCAAGGTTAGGTTTATAGGCAACGCACAAATCGTGTGTGGCATCGATAATTTCCTTGTTGAAAGCAAAAATAGGATCGCTGGTTTCGTTCAGGAAACGTGGGATTTTCAGAATGTCTGTATCCAGTCCAACGCACAAAAAGCTGCGCTTCAGTTTAATCTGTTCAAAAAGTTGTTGTCTGTTCATTCTTGTTTCTTATTGAATATTGGTTATTGGATATTCAGTATTGGAAATTTCATGATTGTAAATTTAGCCATTCCGTCCGAAACAAAATAATTCCTTCGATCAACAAAATATCTCGGACGGGTTTTCTATTTCATTTCATTCCCCAGGGTTAAAACCCGGGGCTACAAATATTCCGCTCCTAACGGAGCTTTGACGATTAAATTTCCGCTTCTTTCAGTCGTTCTGCGTTTTCTTCCACCTGCAATTTGTCGATGATTTCATCCAGATCGCCGCCAATTACTGCCTGCAAATTGTAAATTGTCAAATTGATACGGTGGTCGGTGATACGTCCCTGGGGCCAGTTGTAGGTACGGATTTTGGCCGAACGGTCGCCGGTTGAAACCATGGTTTTTCGTTTTGATGCAATGGCATCCAGGTATTTCTGATGTTCCTGGTTGTAAATACGGGTACGCAATTCAACCATGGCTTTAGCCAGGTTCTTAATCTGCGATTTCTGATCCTGGCAGGTCACCACAATTCCGGTTGGAATGTGAGTCAGTCGGATAGCCGAATAGGTTGTGTTTACCGACTGTCCGCCCGGGCCTGAAGAACAATAGGTGTCTTTGCGAATGTCACTCTCGCGCAGGTCGATATCAAACTCTTCTGCTTCAGGCAAAACGGCTATAGTTGCAGCAGAAGTGTGTACACGTCCCTGTGTTTCGGTTTGCGGAACACGCTGAACGCGATGAACTCCCGATTCGTATTTCATGATTCCATAAACACCTTCGCCGGTAATTGTGGCTACAATTTCCTTGTATCCGCCCGAAGTTCCTTCGCTGGTGTTGGTGACTTCCAATCGCCAGCCGCGACGTTCGCAGAATTTGGAGTACATGCGGAACAAATCGCCGGCAAAAATGCTGGCTTCGTCTCCGCCGGTTCCGGCCCGGATTTCGAGAATGGCATTCTTGCCGTCTTCAGGATCAGCCGGAATCAACAGTAATTTGATGTTTTGTTCTTTTTCAGGAATCAACGCTTCCGAAGCTTCGATTTCTTCACGCGCCATTTCACGGATATCCTCGTCGGTTTCCTCAGCCAGCATTTGTTTGCCCGATTCAATGTTGTCGATTGTTGCTTTGTAATCTTTGAACGCATTGGTCAGCAACTCCAAGCGTTTGTATTCCTGATTAAGTTTAACGTAGCGTTTCATGTCGCTCATCACCGACGGATCGGTAATTTGTGAGCCAACTTCTTCGAACCGGTAACGGATCGATTCGTATTTTTCGAGTAATGAATAATCTGCCATTTTTGAATGATGAATGATGAATTTTGAATGATGAATGATGAATGGAGCACACAGGCGAGTTTTGCCCGAAAATATGGAGCGTAGCTAATATTCAAATTCTCCGAAGGGAGACTTGATGGTAAGTTTTTTGCCTTCGGCAGCTTCAACATGCCCAACAATTTGGGCGTCGATATTAAATTTTTTAGAGATTTCGATAACCTGCTCTGCAAATTCAGGAGCAAGGTAAATCTCGAAACGGTGTCCCATGTTGAACACTTTGTACATTTCCTGCCAGTTGGTTCCCGATTCTTCCTGAATCATTTTAAACAGCGGCGGAACATCGAACAGGTTGTCTTTGATCACGTGGACGTTGTCGACAAAATGCAGCACTTTTGTTTGAGCACCACCCGAGCAGTGAATCATTCCGTGAATATTTTTCCGGAGTACATCCAGGATTTCTTTTATAACGGGAGCATAAGTGCGGGTAGGAGAGAGTACCAGTTTCCCGGCATCCAGCCCAACTTCAGCAATGGCTTCGGTCAGTTTTTTGGTTCCGGAATAAACTAAATCTGAAGGAACTTCAGGATCGAAACTTTCAGGATATTTTTGTGCCAGGTAATTGGCAAACACATCGTGACGGGCCGAAGTCAGGCCGTTGCTGCCCATGCCGCCATTGTATTCTTTTTCGTAGGTTGCCTGTCCGAATGAGGCCAATCCAACGATCACATCGCCAGCCTGAATGTTGTCAGCCGAAATCACATCTTCGCGTTTCATGCGGCAAGTCACTGTTGAATCAACAATGATGGTGCGGACGACATCGCCCACATCGGCAGTTTCGCCGCCTGTTGGGTAAATGTTCACACCCATTTCGCGCAAATCGGCACACAATTCTTCAGTTCCGTTTATAATGGCGGCAATTACTTCGCCCGGAATTTTATTTTTGTTCCGGCCAATGGTAGACGAAAGCAGGATATTGTCTGTGGCGCCCACACAAAGCAAATCGTCGATGTTCATAATCAGTGCGTCCTGTGCTATGCCCTTCCAAACCGAAATGTCGCCGGTTTCTTTCCAGTAGAGGTAAGCCAGCGACGATTTGGTGCCAGCGCCATCGGCATGCATAATGTTGCACCAAGCCGGGTCGCCTCCCAAAATATCAGGAATGATTTTGCAAAAAGCTTTGGGATACAAACCTTTGTCGATGTTTTGAATGGCGTTGTGCACGTCTTCTTTCGAAGCCGAAACACCACGCGCCATATATCGGTTATCTGCTGACATAAACTCTAAATTTCCGGATCAATTTCAGGTGGCAAAGGTAATATTTTTGGGGAAATAATTTTGGAGGTGGTTTTTCTTTATCCCTGACAGGGCTTCAAACCCTGTCAGGGATAAAGAAATGAAAGATTCATTTTACAGATCATCTCAGACGCATAACCAACAACCCCATGTTACCGCTATTGCTCAAACGAGGGGCAAGGCGGAATCCATACAATTCATAACCTCATTGATCTATTTTATCAATTAAGTAATCTGAACAATTTATTGTCGCATTTTAAAATCACTCACCCCAAGCCCGAGGCCTCGGACTTTTCCCCTCTCTACGGGTAGAGAGGGGCTGAGCATCGCAGATGCGATGGGGTGAGTCATGGATATGGGAACAAATCAAAATACGACATTATTTTGTTCTTAGTACTTAGTACCGAATCAAGGTCAATTGAATTTTCCTTTTCTACTAATTTTTGAAACAATATCATATCGCGGTTTTGATCTTTGTATAAACAGAATCTTGATTTTAAACCGCTAATATACACCGAATTTTCAGGCAAATTAATCTAAAGTTGCGGCAGCCCTGACAGGGTTTCAAACCCTGTCAGGGCTGAAAATTACTAAAATGATTCAATTGATTCCCGGATATCGAACAGATACTTTTTAATCTCAAGCTGCATAAAGTAAAGTCTTTGTTTGATTCACTGAATCAATAAAATATGGATTGGATAAAGATTTGTCGGTTACCAAATCTACCGAACGTTGAAACAAATTTTCAAATTGATCGGCCAAGTTGAAATAGGTATCAGCATAGTCGCCGTAATCCATTGGATTAAATGATATCAGCAAGTCGATATCACTGTCGTCGTTGAATTTATTGGTGCACACAGACCCAAAAGCAAATAATGCCTTCACATTATGCGCTTTGCATAATGCCTGAATCTTCTCCATATTGTCTGTAAGTAATCGTTGCATAGCCGTGTTTTGTAAAAACTTAGTATTCTTGAAGGACTTCAGCAAGTGTGTGATTCTTCAATTTGTCGAAACTGATTATTACGATAATCTTCAAAGGATTGCGAAGTTATAAGGTGCAGATTGCAAATCTGCACCTGCTACTGTTAGCTTTTAGATATGTCCAATGAGCCGGGTTGACTTTCCTTAGCGTTTCGGTTGCCCCCTGTTTTGCTGGGGGTGATGAACAGTAAACTCTTTCAGAGTTTAAAAAAACAAAGTTCTTGATCAATGCGATAACTAACCCGAATGGTTAAATCCGCCAAAGGCGGATAAATATTAGTCACCCCCAATGCAATTGGGGGGATTAAGAACTCCAATGGCAACACAACCCCGAAGTGGGTTGAATGGTTGCCAAGTTATTTCCCCAACACCTTCAATAGCGTGGCATTCTCGATTTCGAGCTCGTGGATGCGTTCTTTGGTGGCAGCTTCCATGGTATATTTTGGCGGATCGTTCACGTCAATCTGGTCGGCCAATGCCCTTAGAAAATTATAGCCAAGCAGTTCGGAGATTAGTTTTAACCGGTCGAGTTTGATCTGACCAGTCAACAACATTTTGGCAACCGAACTCGGATGCATGCCTATTTTCGCGGCGAGAATGGAGCTGTTCCAGCCTTTTTCCTTCAGCTTTAGCTTTATGAGCCCGATGGCTTCGTATTCAAGATTTCGCATGGTGAGGATTTATTTGAGTTGGATAGTTTTTAATCCAAATTTCTAAGTACATGACAAAAATTTATAAATATCTATATCATCTTGAAAGAAAGCGTTTAAAAGTACCGAAGCAATATAAGTCAGTCC
>JBAZGO010000015.1:72238-108336 GCA_041652995.1 Prolixibacteraceae bacterium | reverse complement strand
GACCGACTAAGATTTTATTTGTATTTTCGCTCATGCTGTATAAATTGCTAGTTTACACAGTAAAGGTACAGGTTGGTCGGCTTCGGTGGACCAACCTGTTATTCAAAATTTATCTCGGTTACTAATGATTTTGTTTATTTAATTACAGTTTCTGTTACGATGCTGGTGTGGCGTCCCTTTTCGAACCATCTGGCAATTACACGACTGACAAATCTGCGTTCGGCAGGGAACACCTGGAGAATGTACTTTTTCATGTCCACATTTCGGACAAACACAAATATCTTCAACCAAACTGGACTGAGTATTTTCATGGTACTTCTCAATCTCAGTTGAGCCACACAGCGAACAATTCTTAATTTCCTGTTCTTTAGCCGGATGGTTGAAATAACAGCCACAACTAGTACACGAATACCATTCTGTATCGAAAAACACTTTGCCTCCTTCAAAAAGTATTGCTTTGCCCAACACGAACGCCTCACCAATTTTACGCCTTGCACTTTCATAAATACGTGAATAAGTGGGGCGCGAAACTTCCATGATTTGTGAGGCTTCGAGGTGGCTATATAATTCGAAGTCACTTAGACGGATAGCTTCGTATTCTTCGTAATTTAAAACTACCGGATTATTTTCTTCCGGTTGGCCAATAGACCTGAATCCCTTGAAATGTGGGGGATTGGTCATCTTTCGTATTCGTTTTGGTCGTGCCATGTTATGAACAAATGATCATTACAAATATAATGAACTGTTGTTTGTATTTGCTAATTTTTATATCTTTGTTTGTCGTTAATTAAAAAAATAAAAAATACAATCTTAGCATTTCAAAGCAGAAACAATACATAACTCAAAGAATATCAACAAATAAAACTGTAATTATGGGAAAACAAGCTGTAAACATTTTAGAATTAGACGTACCGAAATTACTTGACATGCTAAACGCTGCATTGGCCGAAGAATGGCTGGCCTATTACCAGTACTGGATTGGGGCCAGGCTAATGGAAGGCCCGATGCGTAGCGAAGTAGAGCCGGAATTATTGCTTCACGCCAATCAGGAATTAGGGCATGCTGTATTGGTTGTCAGCCGAATCATCCAACTGGGCGGCACACCGGTTCTCAATCCTGAAGAATGGCCTAAACTTAGCCGTTGTTCCTACGATGCGCCAACCGATCCATACATCGAGGTTATTCTTGAACAGAACCTCAAAGGCGAGCGATGTGCGATTCAACGCTACAAAGAAATAGCTGACTTCACGGGCGGAGCCGACCATACAACACACGCTATGGCTACAACAATCCTGAATGAAGAACTCGAACACGAAAATGATATCGAAGATTGGCTTACCGACATCAGAAGAATGAAAGAAGAATTTAAGAAAATGAGAATGTAATCCTAAAACAAAAAACAATGGAAACAAATCAAGAAATGACGACATTGCCACATATTGGCGAAGCTGCACCAGAGTTTAAAGCAGTTACCACCCAGGGACCAATCAATTTTCCATCTGATTATTCAGGGAAATGGGTTATCCTGTTCAGCCACCCGGCCGATTTTACCCCGGTTTGTACCTCCGAGTTTATGACTTTTGCTTCGATGGAAGCTGAATTCAAAGCGTTTAATTGTGATTTGGTTGGCCTGTCGGTTGACGGACTTTACAGCCACATTGCCTGGTTGCGCACCATCAAGGAAAAAATCGAGTACAAAGGGATGAAAAATGTGGAAGTCAATTTTCCTTTGATTGAAGATATAACGATGGAAGTTGCCAAGAAATATGGCATGATCCAACCGGGCGAAAGCAATACCAAAGCAGTTCGTGCTGTATTCTTTATCGATCCGAAAGGAATTATCCGCGCCATGATTTACTACCCGCTTTCGTTGGGTCGCAATTTCGATGAACTGAAACGTGTAATTATAGCACTTCAGGCTGCTGATAGCTTTGGCGTTGCCATGCCAGCCGACTGGCGCCCGGGCGATGCAGTGATTATTCCGACAGCCGGATCGTGCGGCGTAGCCAAAGAGCGTATGGAAACCAAAGAAGAAGGCAAAACGTGCTACGACTGGTTCTTCTGCACCAAAGAATTATCGGAAGAAAAAGTAATGAAAGCCATAAAAGTCGGCTAAACTTAAGTATCCTGAAAAATAAAAAACCGCTGATCTCTTTTCAACTGAGATCAGCGGTTTTTCTTTAGGCTAAAGTCCAAATAATCTTCTAGCAGCCACCCTTGATCTTCGAAACCTTTTGGACCACTGGCTGAGTTGAATTCTTCAGTGCTTCAACCAACGAAGCCATATCGGTAGCAGCCTTTTTCCTGAAATTGTATATATTCATTGTATTTTTATCAGCAGTGGCTGAAGGTGGGATAAGATTGGTATACATTTCCCTGAAGCTTTGAGCAGATTCTTTCAGGATAAAATTGTCAGCTTTTCCGATATATTCAGTCATTAAAAAAGCTTTCTGTGCCTCCGCCTGATCATCAGAATAAAAATAATTCGTTTTGTGTTTTTGATTTAGTAATTTCTTCCATTGCAAATCAGACAATTTTTCGAGCGGAATATTGACTGCAAAAGGCAGATGATACTTTTTAAAAGCTGCCGTATCTCTTAAATCGACAATATTGATTTTGTAATAATTATTCACAATTTCGTTGGCCAGTTTATCAGCAGGAACCAGAACGGAACTAAAATCTTTGCCAATTATTTCCTGATTAATCCGGGCTTCAATACGTTGTTTGCTGTTCGGCAAAATGGCAATAACTGCCAGAATTAAGAAAGTTGACACAACAGCCGAAGAGTACAATGCAATTCTTTTGGGCGGCAATTTTGTCTCTAAGCCATTCACTTTACTTTCAACCAGCCTTGCCATATAAAAAGCCGCAAAAGCTACTACAGTTAAAAGAAATGCAAATGCAATTTTCGACATTCCCAGTTTCTCGTTCATCAAAACAGGACCCCATGCTTCAGCAAGGTAAATTTTTTCAAAAAAGGGATATCCTTCAACAAAAACAAGCACTCCAAGCGCCGAACCAAAAACAAAGGCCAGACCATCGAGTTTGCCGATGGCAGCAGCGCAAACACTGGTTCCGGGACAAAAACCACCAATAACAAATCCCAATCCCATGATAGCGCCACCAATCAAAGACGACCAAAGAAATGTCGGATTGATATAAATCAGGCTGATGTCCAGAATTCCGTAATGAGCAAGCGAAATTACGCCGATCATGGCTGTTACGCCAGCAGTGAAAAATACTTTCAGAACGGTAAAATCATATCCGTAAAACAAGCCAACAAGTTTTTTCGTCGATGAAAATCCTGCTTGTTCAAGGATAAAACCAAATCCAATTCCGGAAATTAAAGCCACAACCAGACTGAATTCGTTACTTAAAATAGTTGGCACTAATGGTCCCATATTTTGAATTTTGAATGATGAATTTAAATGATGAATAATCAGTCTCAGTGTTCAGTCTCAGTGTTCAGTCTCAGTAATCAGTCTACTGGAAACTGTGACTGCGACTACTTATTTCTTTCATATCCACAGTTTCCTGAAGAACCAGGCAAAAGCGTAGCCCGAACCAAAAATGGCCAGCATGGTGATGATTCCTCCAAACGACATAACGGCCATTCCGCTAAGAGCTGCACCACTCGTGCAACCACGACCCAATTGCGAACCAAGGCCAAAAAGTAAACCACCAAAAATTGCGGCAATAATTCGAGTCCGGTTGGTAATTCTGGGTCCACGTTCAAGCTTGATTCCCACACGATTAGAAAGAACTCCTGATACAAATGCTCCGATAATCACGCCAAAAACTTCGAATACCAGCCAGTCTTTTAGTGGCCCGCCCGTATGTTCTTCGTCGTACGCCTTGATAAAAGGTGTGTTCTCCGAATGGGTTGGAGCAATTTCTGTTTCGATTTTCATCACTACACTTTTAACTGCTCCGCTGGCGCCCAAACCTCTTCCGGTTACATAAATGGTTCCGAGTAACACCAGTCCAAGGAAAAATCCGGCCATATACGGATTCATATATTTTATTGGTCTCATTACGATTGAGTTTGGTTGCTATTCATTTTGTCTGACTCGTCTTCAGGCTCGTCTTCAATTTCTTCATAACCTGTCAACATGGCTTTAATATTCGAAGTTGGCGTTTTACCGGTAGTAGTCATATAAACATGCACAACCATAAAAATCATCAGAAGGATGGCGCCCAAAACATGCCAGAAGGCGATGGATGCAAGCGGATAATCCTCAATCACGATAAGGTTGTTTTGATCAAAAGTTTTGTAAAGCATATACAAAATTCCTGAAGTGATGGTAAGAGGAACAAGGATCACCTTAAAACTCAGATAAACAACCCGTTGAATCGGATTCAATTTACTAAGTTCCGATTTTTCGGTCGGGTGCGGCTCACCTTTGAAAATGCCTGACACATAATACAAAATTTGTTCTTTCAGTTTTTTGGAAGTAGGAATATATTGCTTCCATTCGCCGGTGGTCAGGTGCCAGAAAATCGCGAAAATCAGCAGTCCAATCAGCATCCACGAGGCCGTACGATGATATGCTGCAGCTTTTTCGAAACCAAAAATGCTGTATGAGCCATGAACTTCAAACCCGGTAATGGCCAGAAATATGATCAATGAAGCCTGGCTCCAGTGCCAGAATCGTTCGAAAACTTTATAAATATATACTTTATGCATTTTTGTATTTTTCTGATGATTTAAAATTCAGGAAATAATTCAACTAATCGGTTGGCCGATCTTCATCGTAACTAATAACCTGTTTTTCATATTTATTGCGTACAATTTTTGTCGTAATCCGAATGATTGCATGACCAACAACAGCAGCCAGGGTGAGAAAAAATGCCCAGATTCCAATTATATCCTGTATAACATTCCTGTCCCGACCCGGAAGATAAAATCCCGTCAATTTTGCCAATCGTCCATTTTCCCGGATATGACATTCAGCACAACTGACAGCCTGTTCTTTGGGTGAAACCATGTGATTGATAGGCCAGTACATTTGCGTTTCAACAAAACCATACTGACCGCTGTATTTTAAGCCAGACTGTTTCATGCCGGCCTCGGCAGCTTCTTCCCAGTTAAAATCTTTCCAGAAAGCGCTGTCGCCTTCTGCCTCTCCATAAAGTTTTGGCTGAATCAACCGATTGTACACTTTATCGTAAATCTGGTCGCCAACATGAATTTTTACCGGAATAATTTTCGAGTGTTTATCGCTGTACGAACCATAAAGCGTATTTATCTGAACCGGGACGGAGGCAATTGAATCGCCAAGCAAATGTTGTTTTGCGGTACCATTAAACCAAACATAATCGGGTTTGACATGGCGTTCCCAAACAAACGAACCTTTGATGGACATGTAGTAATGATTTCCAAGCGAATCTTCCAACTCATAAGGTTTGCCATCTTTAAGTTTCCCGACTTCCGACCATTTCCAGGCCATTTTCGTTGAATTTACTTTGGCGTACTCCGGAATATGACAGGTTTGACACGCAACTTTTGAACCATGTCTGTTTAGCACATCGCTTAAATGTGGCGTGCTTGTATGGCATTGTTCGCAAGTCACCCGATTGGTATTATCCGGAGAAACTGAATAAAGTTTCCCTGTAATTTGATGATTAGTCGCAGTATGGCAGTCGACACATTCCATATCCATGCCATTTGCCCCCATGTGAACATCGACATCGCGGGTAGTTGACAGTTGGGCACTTTCAAGGTCGCCATGTTTCACATTATTTCCACCGCCACTGAAAAAATGACACGATCCGCAGTTACTTCTCTTGGGCGTTCCCACGCTCTGAGCTACTTGTTCCAGATTAACAGTCCGATCGGGATATCCGGCCATTGAAGCACCTTTCAAATAAGTATCGCTGTTGTCGTGACAAACCATACAATCCACGTTTCGGGCATTTTTAAAATCGAACTGATCGTTGCTCATTCCAAAACCAATGTGGCATTTGGCGCACGACTGCTGGTTAGAGCTGGTACCGATGCAAAAGTTATTCATTACATTTTTCTTTCCGGCGGAAGAAATTCCCCGACCGTCAACATAAGCCACCCGTTCCCAGTTCCAGTGCGAAGAAGCCATCACTTCTGCGGCAGTTCCGTTGTGGCACGAAATACATGCTTCGGTAACTTCCTGTGGAGTTTTAAACACCTGGTTCAGTTCCTGAAATTTACTGTGATCGACCGATGAGATCCTTTTTAACGAGTACTCATGTCGCAGATTTTCCAGTTTCAGATTGTAAGTATCTTCCTGATGCAAAACTGTAACTATTATCAAAGTTACGACGATAAGTAAGCTGACAATAAGTAAATTTCTATACATCCAGACTATCTCTTTTATTGATTTATTTTGAACATTTGTTCATTAGATAATTTAAGTGCAAATATAATTATATCTGAATAGGTTGCTAAATAAATTTAATTTCTACCTGAAATGCACCAGATAAAAGCATGCGTTACAATCCACATCAACCAATAAATCAGCTAATTAATTTTTCAGAATGAATAATAATTTATACCGGTTTTAAATAGAAAACTTATGTCCCAAAGTGTTTTGAGAAATGAAATGGAAAAGAAATTGGAGTATTTCGTTCAGAGCCGGAAATAACATTTGGAAAGTAAAGACAGGCTACCCAAGCTCACTGATTCGCTGTAAACGATCAACATCGAGCAATTCAATATTTTTGCAATGCATTCCAATCAATCCGTCGTCTTTGAATTCTTTCATCATCCGGATAACGCTTTCTGTTGACATGCCCGAAAGTTCACCCAAATCGGCTCGTGAAAGGGGTAGCTCAAACGACTTGCTTTTAAATATCCAGGTGGAAAGACAAAGCAACTGATCGGCCAGGCGGCCATGCAATTGTTTTTGAGTCATGGAGAAGAACCGACCGTAAATCTGCATTGAACTTTCGTTCAGAATATTAACAATCCGGAATGCAAATGTGGCATTTGTTGCAAGCAATTGCCTGAAAATCTGAATATCAATAACACGCACAGTCGATTCAGTAAATGTATTTATGGAATAAGGTAATTTGTTGTTGGCCTCATATATAGCCGCAAGACCCAGGAGACTTTTATCAGTAGCTAAAGTTAAAATGAGATTCTTATTCCGGTCTTCAAGGTAAACTTTCACCAAACCGGTTTCAAGAAAATAGATGTGCGATGCAAAAGAACCCTGTTTGCAAACATTCTCCCCTTTTTTAAAATTCAGGCTTACAGAATGCTCATCAATTAAGCTCCTTTCGTCATCCGACAACAATTCGTACCAACTCTGGTCGAAATCGAATATGGAGCAATGGCGAACAACTTTTGGTTCATTTGTCTGGTTCATCTGTTTTCTTTAAAAATTAACTTCGTCATAAAAATAACTGTCTGCGATCAGTTTTTCATGCCCGAAATTACGCTTTATAGAGCTATAAACCAAGTTTAGATTATACATTTACGGCTTTTACCGCACGTATTCCTGAATGCTTCCAAAGAATCCGCAGAATGTTCGACAGACAAAATTACCAAACAGGCAAAATACATTTTTTGCTACGCTGAATAAGCGCTTGCCTGTAATTTTCGAGCGTCAGATCCATGACTTTCGATTTTTCATCGTGGCAAGTCAGGCAGGCACCAACTTCCAGAATTTTCTTTTGTTCGGCAACATGAAATGGCCTGAGCGACGTTCTTGTGGCAAATGGCGCTTTGGCTTCTTTCAGGAAACCAATCCAGGCATCTTCAGGCAAGCTATCGTTTTCATTCAGGGCAAACATGGGATTGAAGCTCCACTTTCCCTCATTTCCTGAAACACGATAAACCAGGTCGCCGCGCCCGAAACCAATAGCCAGCGGATTGTTGTGACACGATTTACACGAGCGGCCTTCACGTTGAGTGGTGTGTCCGGAGGCGGGCGCATACAGCCGGTGAAAACTTTTTCCGGCGCCTTTTTCAAACGATTCTTTATCGATTGTCATCACCATGCCGGGCATTGCCGTCACTATTTTCGCTTCAGGTTTTTCGTTCACGCCCAAAACAGGAGGCTCCGGAAAACTATTGCCGACATACTCAACCCATGTACCTTTTGTCGTTTTGCCCGTCAGCAAATCAAATCCTGAAGTTTCTTTTTCGTAGGCATTGTGGCACCCAATACACTGCGGCACCCAACTCGTATGGCACGATTCGCAGCTCAAACGGCTGTGCCCTTCACCCCGCGTGCAAACAGAAGCAGCAGGTTTCGACAAACGCTCTTTGCCATCCAGTTTTCCGGAAAGAAAAATCCGGCCAAGCGAATCGACGCTTGTATTCATGAGCGGATAACTGCCATTTGCGGTTAGAACCACTTTTGTTTTCGGATTGTATTTCCGGAGCCAGGCAACCATTTGCGACTCATAGTCGGGCAAATCAGCAATTTTCACCGTTTCAGTTTTTCCTGAAGAATGGCAGTCAATGCACTGAATATGTACTGCATCTTCCTTATGTATGTGACGGATTCCATCGCCCATTAAATCGTACGAAATGTGGCAATCGATGCAGGCCATTCCTCCTTCATGGTGAACATCGGCCTGAATAAATTCCAGCACTCTTTTATCCGGAAGTTCTTTTGTTTTTATGCTTTTGGGTTTGGCATTCTCTCCCACTTCATTCCAACCTTCGTAATTCAGCGAAATCCGTCCCGACCGGCTGTGGCAACTCAGGCAGCGGTCGTTCGAAACCTGAATATCGATGGTTGGATGAATTTCAGCTTTTGCAGAAGAAGTTCCGGCCTGCATCCGTTTCAGGCTTTCAGTGGCTTCATCGCTGTAATGCAGGTGACAGGCATTGCAACCTCCGCCCCGATCAAGCCAACCTACATTTCCGGCTATTTTTTTATCGTTTGCGAGATGACAACCGGCGCACAAATTCCGAAGATGAGTATCGGCAGCAGAATGTCCCAGATTTTTTACATCAAATGTGTCGTCTAACGATTCGGTTTCCTGAAATATAAATTTGTCCACACCAACAATTCCGCTTTGCGTGGTCATGAGCGATTTCATCATGCGCCCTGTAATATCAGGATGGCAACTTTGAGTACCGCAAGTCTGCTGTGCATTCGAAAGGTTTCCGGGAATCAGAATCATATTCCGGTGAGCCAAAGTTTTGTTTGTTGAATACGGATCGCCTTTGTGGCAAGAAAAACAACCAATTGCCGATGGATTGTGTGAATCGGACAAACCTTTCATCGCGCTGTGGCAAACCAAACAACTTTCAGCTTTCTGATTTTCAGGAATAGCCTGGATCGAATCTGAAGCAAAAATATTCACCGGATCAAAAATCAGGAATTTATCGCCTGTCCGTTTATTTTCCCGAATACTGTGCCATTGCCAGTTTTCGCCCCTGAAAAGTAAAACCACAACCGTCAGGATCAGGTAAGTAATTCCGACAACTAACAGTATGATTTTAACTCCTTTGCGGACTCTTATCCTGAACTTTGGCAAAAAATAAACAACGGTCAGGAAAATAAATATCAGCAAAACAACATAAACCGGATGACTGCTCAAATGAAGCAATTCCTGAATACCAACAAAAAACCAGGGTCCTTTTACCTCCGAACTTTCGACTAATCCGAGCGGCGCTCTTAGAAACAAGCTGATTACCAAAAGGAAAATAAAGATTATTAGTCCGGATTTCTGTTTGGGCCAAATCTTCCGCACATGTTCGTAAACCGCAACAAAGAGCATTATCGTTCCGGTGGCCACATGCTGAATGTAAACAGCCTGTACATTATCTCCCAACCCCGTAAAAACGGCACTCAGCATTCTCCCGGCAAAAGGAATGGTTTCGAGCAGCGAAGCCAAAATGCGCCGTGCCTGAATTCCTGCAGCGTCGCCTTTCAGGATAAAACCCGAAATCATTTCGTAGCCCATGAAAAACAGAGCAACGCATAAAATCAGCCAGGTGCGTCGGTTGCGAATATTGGTTTCGGTCGATTTACTGAAATGATCGTAAATGTGCAGAATACTGAAAATAAAAAACAACTGTGCGCTCCAGTAATGAAAGTTCCGAACCAAAGTTCCGAATGGGTTGAAAAGCAACATTTCGGAAACCGACTGGTGAGCTCGGGTAAAATCATACGGAATAGTCAGCAGAATCCCGCTAATTGCACAAAGCAGCAACGAACTGGTGGCAATCCATCCGGCCGTATCAAATTGAAAAAACTTCTTTATTTTGTGCAAATTCATACCTTTTTTTATTTGCGTTGATATTCACAGGTTCGCTACGAGTCACCCTGTGCTTCTACTACAGAACGTCCTTACAGGACTTCAAAAGCGCCAAAGCCTCGCCCTGTAACAGCCGTAGGACGCAGTGCAACGAAGTCCTATGACTAGGATGATTTTGAAACTACCGACTTCAATCGCACCACCCATTGTTCGGTTTTCAGATCAAAATTGCACTCAAACTCTTCCAGATTCCTCACTGCCGGTCCTTTTAAAGGTTTTCCCGATTTGGCTTCGAATTGCGATCCATGACAACTGCATTGCAACACTGCTCCGGTCGTATTTCCGATACGGCAACCGGCATGCGTGCAGGTTGTCGAAAAGGCCCGAACTGAAGAACCAACACGATAGAGATAATATTTTCCGTAATAGCTGAATCCCATCGGAACGTCAGCGCCATGCCTGAATTCCATGGAATTTTCACGAATGTCCTGAATTCCGGACAGACGATACCAAACCCAGGCCACCAGACCTAAAGCCAGCCCCGTTCCTGTTCTAACAAAAGCTTTCCTTGATATCTGTTTATTCTTTTCCATGATTACAAATCCGGCAATTCAAATCTACAATTCTACAATGTTTGGTTAATACATAAATGCATTTGCAAAAAGAGCTGATTTTTTCAGTATTTCAGGCAAAGATACATTTCTCAATGAACACCACAGACTCTGCCAAAAAGTTTTGGTCATGAAACCATCGTCTGAAAACAAAAGCTGATAAAATAAAACCATAGTACAATAATTCGCTTATCAGATATCCATCGAAAGATATTTATTTCAAAGTCAGTCGGCAAAATCAAAGAGATCTCTCGGATTGATGAACCAGATCAACAGAAAACATGACCCAGATCATAAAATTACCTGAGCAGTTCGTCAAATACATATATCATTGATTTTCTGATAGATAACTTTACACTTACAAATATCTACATATTTAGAGCTAAAGTCATTGTTGAATACTCGATCAATCCTATAATTTTGCCTGAAATGAGTCGAGTATTCAAAAATTCAGTTCTCATAAATTTACAAAACTCTAAATATCAGAACAATGCATACGAGGAGGAATTTTATTAAAATTAGTTCTTTAGGATTGGGAGCAACAGCCCTTACAGGCGGAATGGCCAAATGGGTGATTGGAGCTAAATCTCCCAAAAACATATCAATCGGACCATTATCGTCTGATCTGCTAAAAACGGTACCAACTTATTGCGAAGTTTGTTTCTGGAAATGTGCCGGATGGGCGCATGTCGACAATAACGGAAACATTTTGAAAATTACCGGAAACGAAAACGACCCGCACTGCAACGGACGGTTATGTCCGCGCGGAACCGGCGGCGTTGGAATGTATTACGATGAAGACCGTTTAAAGACACCGCTTATCCGCGTAAAAAGTGAAGACGGTTCGCAAACTTTCAAAGAAGCATCGTGGGAAGAAGCTCTCGACCTGGTGGCCAGCAAAATGAAAGGGATAAAGGAAAAGTATGGCCCCGAAGCTTTAGGATTGTTTAACCACGGAGGTCCTGGAGTACATTTCGAACACCTGCTGCGCGCCTTTGGTTCTGAAACCAATGCAGAGCCTGCATTTGCCAATTGTCGCGGTTCACGTTCTGCCGCTTACTACACGACCTTCGGAACCGATATTACTTCTCCTGAAAACACCGATATCCGCGATACCGAGTGCCTGGTTCTCATCGGTTCTCATTTGGGCGAGAACATGCACAATTCACAAGTTCAGGAAATGTCGGCAGCCATCGACAATAAAGCGACCATCATTACTGTCGATCCAAGGTTCTCGACGGCTGCGAGCCATTCCACTTTCTGGTTGCCCATTAAACCTGCAACTGATATTGCCCTGATCATGTCCTGGATTCATGTTTTAATATACGATGACCTCTACAACAAGGAATTTGTCAATAAATATACATTTGGATTTGACCACCTGAAGGAACATGTTAAAAACATGACTCCGGAATGGGCCTATGGCATCACCGACATCGAACCTGAAGTGATTCGTAAAACAGCGCGTGCGATGGCCGGAGCTGCTCCTGCAGTGGTTATCCATCCCGGACGGCACGTAGTTTGGTACGGCGACGACACCCAGCGTGAAAGAGCCCTTGCTATACTTACTGCCTTGCTGGGTGCCTGGGGCAAGAGAGGAAGCCTGTATATCCCCGAAGCAATGAGCATTCCTAAGTTTCCTCAACCGGCTTATCCTGAACCTGAATGGACTTGGAAAGATATTAACGAAGGAAAATTTCCGCTGGCTACAATGGGCATTACGACCGAATTATTAAGAGCATCCATCCCAAGGTTGAATTACAAACACCAGGTAAAAGCCTGGTTGGTGGCCGGAACCAACCTGCCCTTATCGATGCCCGATAAAAATTTATTCAAAGAGGCTGCCGATGCGGTTGAGTTTATTGTCGTGATGGACACCATGCCAATGGAAATAACCGGATATGCCGATGTAATTTTGCCGGAAGCCACGTATCTTGAACGTTACGATTATATCAGGTCGGCCCCGAACCGCGAACCCAATATTGCCATTCGCATGCCAGCAGCCGAGCCTAAATACAACTCGAAACCAGGCTGGTGGATCAGTAAGCAAATCGGCGAACGACTTGGACTTCATGATTACTTCAATTACAACGATTTTGTGGAAGTAATTGATTGGCAACTGAAACAACTGGGATCGTCGCTGGAAGAAATGGAAAAAATAGGTGTGAAAACTTTCCCACGAAAAAGCGGTCCTCTCTATATTGCCGATGGCGAAGATTTTACATTCAATACCAATACCGGGAAAGTGGAATTATATTCTGTTGATTTTGCAGACGAAGGATTCGATCCCATTCCGGTTTATAAACCGCACCCTGAACCACCTCAGAATTTTTACCGGTTAATTTATGGCCGCGCCCCGATGCACACATTTAGCCGCACGTCAAACAATCCGAATTTATGGGACCTGATGAAGGAAAACAGCGTTTGGGTAAATCCGAAAGTGGCCGACTTGTGGGGTTTGAAGAAAGATCAAAAAGTGTGGTTGAAAAATCAGGACGGAGCCGTCACTTCCTTCCCGGTTGCTGTTCGCGTGACGGAGCGGATCCGATGGGATTCGGTTTACATGGTTCACGGATTTGGTCATTCCGATAAAAAATTAACACGCGCCTACGGAATGGGTGCAAGCGATGAAGAAATGGTTACCCATATTGCTGTCGACCCGATTATGGGAGGAACAGGCATGAGAGGAAATTTTATAACATTTTTGAAAGAGAACCCTGCTAGCGAAAATAAGGAGGATAAAGCATGAGATATGCAATGGCAATTGACACGAAAAAGTGTGTCGGCTGTAGCGACTGTGTCGTGGCCTGCCAAACAGAAAATAATGTTCCACACGGTTATTGCCGCGACTGGATTGTGGAAAGTGTAAGCGGAACCTATCCGAGCCTCGATCTGGAGTTCAGGTCGGAGCGGTGCAACCATTGCGACAATTCGCCCTGTGTGCGTTGCTGCCCGACAGGTGCAAGTCATATTGCCGAAGGCGGAGTGGTTTTGGTTACCCACAACAAATGTATTGGTTGCGGAGCCTGCATCGAATCCTGTCCTTATGATGCCCGTTACCCGCATCCTGAAGGATATGTCGACAAATGTACATTCTGCATTCATCGGGTAGAGAAAGGTCAGAATCCGGCCTGTGTATCAGTTTGCCCGACCCAGTGCCTTCATTTTGGCGACCTCGATGATCCGAACAGTGATGTTTCGCTTGCATTGAAAGACCGCAAATGGAAAGTACTTGCTCCGGAAGCAGGCACCAAACCTCAACTGTATTTTCTTACCTAACAGGCAAAAAACGAAATAAGATGAAAGAAGAATTATTTGTTAGCGGACGAAATATTCCCAATATAGATCCTTACCTGAATATTTGGCATTGGCAGATTCCACTGTACCTTTTCCTCGGTGGGCTTGCTGCCGGAATCCTTTTCTTTGCCGGGTTCTATGTTGTCAGGGGAAAAGAATTAAAAATGCAAGCTTCAGTAAAATGGGCGCCACTCCTGGCTCCTTTTGCCCTTGTTTTGGGTCTCGGAGCTCTTTTCTGGGATTTAAAACACAAACTCTATTTCTGGCAACTGTATACAACAATCCGTTTGGAATCACCAATGGGTTGGGGCGCCTGGACATTAATGATCATGACCCCGATTGCGTTTATCTGGGTAGCCAGTTATATGAAAGAAATGTTTCCCTGGTGGGACTGGAAATTCAAATTTTTAAATCAGTTCGAAGCGTTTATTATTAAAAACAGAATTCCACTGGCCTGGATTATGATGATTTATTCCATTATCCTTGGCGTATACACCGGTATATTGTTGTCGGCTTTTAATGCCCGTCCGCTCTGGAATACATCCATTCTCGGACCATTATTCCTCGTTTCAGGATTTTCAACCGGATTGGCAACAACCATCTGGATCAGTAAAGATGCCAAAGAACGGAAAATACTGAGTCGCATCGACCTGATCTTTATTGTTATCGAACTTTTCCTGATTACCCACTTATTTATGGGATTTTTAGCAGGTTCGCAAGCCAGTATCGAAGCGGCCAATTTATTTCTGGGCGGTTCATTTACGGTGAGTTTCTGGGTATTTGTGGTACTCCTTGGACTGATCTTTCCTGCCGTGCTCGAAACTCTTGAATTGTGGGGATTTCATGTTCCCAAATGGTTGCCACCTGTTCTGATTCTCTTCGGAGGCTTAATGTTCCGGTTCATTATCGTCGAAGCCGGACAAATTACCCGATACATTTATTAATCGCTTAAACTGCCGAAAAATGGATAAACATCAATCAATAAATAACGAACCAAAATACATTAATCCCTATCTGGGAGGCGTATTATTGGGATTATTGGTACTGGCCACCGTTTTTATTACCGGGCGTGGACTTGGAGCCAGCGGAGCCATCAAAAGTACAGTGGTCACAACTGCTGAAGTAATTACTCCGATAAAGGCCAAAGCCAACGAATACATGAATAAGTTTATCAGCGACGATCATTCGCCGATGTATACCTGGTTGGTTTTCGAATCAATCGGAATTTTCATCGGAGGATTGCTCTCCGGAATTATTTTTGGCCGGGTAAAAAAGTTTCGCGTTGAACATAGCCCTAAAATTACAAGCAAAAAGCGACTTTGGTTTGCATTGGCAGGTGGAATACTCTTTGGAATTGGCAGTCAGTTCGGACGCGGATGTACCAGCGGTGCGGCTCTAAGCGGCACAGCCACCTTCGCACTTGGCGGTGTGATAGTGATGTTCTCCATCTTCGGAACGGGCTACGCGGTGGCTTATTTATTCAGAAAACTGTGGATTTGAAATTTATAATTTATTAGTAGTGATTGATGATTGAAAAACAGATGTCATTTCAGTATCAATTCATCATTCAAAATTCATCATTCAAAATATAAAATATGGGACCTCTAATTCCGAATGGTATAATTACCGGCGACTGGGACTTCGTGATTGCCATCCTGTTAGGCATCGCCTTTGGGTTTATTCTTGAAGCCTCCGGATTTTCTTCTTCCAGAAATATAACCGGTGTATTTTACGGGTACAACTTTGTTGTTCTCAGGGTTTTCTTTACCGCACTGATTGTTGCAATGGTTGGTATGTTGTATTTCGATTACTTCGGATGGCTCGATCTGTCAAAAATATTTATCCTTCCAACTTACCTCACACCAATGCTTGTAGGCGGTGTAATTATGGGCGTCGGATTTATTATGGGAGGCTTTTGCCCCGGTACCAGCTTTACAGCCGTGGCCATTGGTAAACTCGACGGACTGTTTTTTACGATCGGACTTTACCTTGGAATCTATCTTTTCTCCATAGCCTTTCCGTTATTCGCCAATTTCTATGATAGCGGAAACCTGGGAAATGTAACCTTAACAGATATTACCGGCATTTCGGCCGCGTGGTTTGCACTGGCTTTCACGGTGATTGCTTTGGCTGCCTTCTGGGGAACTTCGATCATTGAAAAACGTGTCCGGAAAAATATGACCGACCATAAATTCTAATCCAATGAACAGAAATTATATCTATCTAACCATATTGATGCTGGGTCTCGCTCTTGGAACACTGATGTTAAAAAAATCAGTGGAAGACAAGCAAATTGAACCCCGGCAACTATTGTTTGAACTGATTCAGCCAACCCGTTACGTCAGCACCGATCAGGTGGCAAAAATGATCATTCAGAACGACCCGTCGCTTGAACTTATTGATGTGAGAAGCGCTTCGGAATTTGATAAATTCACGCTTCCCAAAGCCGTCAATGTTCCGCTCGACAGTCTTTTAGTCAACAAATCAAATTACTTCGGAATTCCCGGAACAAAAGTGGTTTTCATTTCGAACGACGACATTGCAGCCGATCAGGCCTGGATTCTGACCAAGCGCCTCGGGTACAATAGTACGTATGTGATGAAAGGCGGCCTTAATTGCTGGATGGAAACGATCATTGATCCGAAAGCACCAGCCGAAGAAGAATCGGGCTTAGACTTTGCAACTTATTCGTTCAGGAAAGGGGCGCAGCTTTATTTCACCGGGGCAAAAGCTGAAAATACGGAAACATCGAAAGTGAAAGTTGAAGTTCAACGCAGGAAAAAATCAGGTGGAACTTCCGGTGGCTGCTAATCAACCGAATGTTAATACGAAAAATTAAAAATTATGCATGTACACGAATTAAATCCATGGAGAACGCTGATTGCTCTTTGTATTTTCATTGCAATCCTGATTGTTGGCTTTGTAACCATGCGCACGCCGCTGCTTACTTATAAACTCGACATGAATCAAAGTATTGACGAGTTAAAAAAAGCTGATGCTTGTTTCTATCCGTGGCAATTAAATAGTTTCATTACGAATGAAACAAAAGATGTTGTTGTTTTCGATATCCGCGATAATTTCGTTTTTGGTCAGGGACATATTCCGGGAGCCGAAAACCTGTCGGCGCAGGATTTAACCCGGGAAGAAAGCATCGAACGACTGGAAGATCTCAAAGACCAAAACATCACCGTCGTTTTATATGGCGAAGACCAACTTCAGGCCAATGGCCCCTGGATGCTTTTCAGACAGGCTGGCTTCGACAATGTGAAAGTTTTACTGGGAGGATATCGGTATTACGTTGAACACAAAGACAACCTTGTTGCCACCAAAAACGATTCTACGTTTCAAAAAGAAATACCAAGGTATGATTTTGCTGCAATGGCCTCGCCCAAAGGCGGTTCTGCAATAAGCACTTCTACTGAAAATAAACCTGTCGTTGTCACCAAAAGAAAAAAAGCTTCAGCAGCATCAGGCGGATGTTAAAAAACCAAACCCATATAATTGCATTTAAATCCCGGGGGTCAAATCTCCGGGATTTTTATTTGAACTGAACTTATTTTATCAAACCTGTCAGGGGAGTTGAGTCTCCCCTGCCTTCAATAACATCGACAATTCGCTGGCAAAACAGAGGAGCAACGCGTTTCGCAAATGCTTTGTTTGGATGCGGATCCACAAGGCCAGATGCGTATTCATCGTTCATATAAAGTCCGCCATCAGTTTCAAGTTCGTTAAAATCCCACAAATAAATGTTATCGCCGGCTTCGTCCCAGTCTTCCTTGACCCAGGTAAAAAAATTCTTGGTGGCCTGAGCCTTTTCCTGATTCGAGCGCCCTTTTGTCAAGGCTGCCCCAGTCCAAACAATAAATGTGACATTCGGGAATGAATGCATTTTTTCCTTTAATTTCAGATATTGAAGCTTATAATTTTCAACACGCTTTTCTTCAGAATCTTCATTCCCATTACCCGTATCGGGCAAAATATCACCCACCGGGAAACAATGTTTCCAAATAATTACATTGTATTTTTGGGTCAGATCCTCAAGTGTTGGCTCACCCATAAAGTCTTTTTCACCTTCATGTTTAATCCAAATGGTATAGTAATCGTAGGGATAATTTTTCCCCGGATAACCACCTATTTTAGATGGAAAACTCAGTTCTTCTATTTGGTAATTTGTGCCATTACTTTTATTATAGCGTCCAAACCAATTTTGAACATCTCCGCGCTTAAAAATTTTGTAAAAAACTCTGGATGTGGAACCTCTCCAGATAACCTTACCAGTGCTTTGTCGCAAGAAAATAATATTCGCCTTTGAACCCATAGGACTTTCAGTTTTTGAATTTGATGAATGACACCCGAATAAAAAGACAAGAAACACCAAAAATAAGTTAATTCCTCTCATCTTGCGAAATATTAGTTTAAGTAACAATGCAACACATTTTGGCTTTTGGCTCAATAAAAGCAAGGTGCAAGGCAAATCAACGTGAAAATGTGCTGATCATTAAAGGTTATTTCAAAATTAATTAAATGGCAGTTAAAAGTCAATTGCCACTATTTTCTGAAGATCAATTTTCAATTGTGTCCGGAAAGTTATGTTTTCTTTTCGTGTTCCAGTGCCGCAACTTTATTCAGCCTCCTGACAAACCTTTCTTCAGGTTTAAAACCGGCATTCAAAAATATCTGAACCAACTCCCAGGCCAGGGCGGAACCCGTAATACGGCCTCCCAGACACATCACATTCATATCATCATCTTCAACACCCTGATGTGCAGAAAAAGAGTCTGTAATCAAAGCGGCACGTACTCCGGAAATTTTATTGGCAGCAACGCAGGCGCCAATTCCACTTCCGCAGATGGCAAGTCCGCGGGTAATTTCACCTACGGAAACAGCTTTGGCCAGCGGAACAACAAAATCAGGATAATCGTCGCCCTCAACCAACTTACTTGCCCCGAAGTCTGTAACCTGATAACCGGCGAGTGTGAGCGCCAAAATCAGTTGAGTTTTCAGCTCAAACCCGCCATGATCCGCAGCTATTCCAATGTGCATTGTTTTTTTATCGTGCATTCTGTTCTTATTTTTTCGTATTAAAAAAAGCATTTCTGAATATTATCCGGATAAATAGATTTCCGATTCTACGTCGTTTAGTTAAAAAAACAAACTATATAAGATCGTCAATAGTAGGAACGAGGCAATCTTAAATCAATGGATTGCTTCACTTTGTTACCAAACGACACTAACTTTACGACATTGATTTCCGGTTTAAAATTCAGGAACTAAACCTTTGCTTTCTCGTGCGATTTTTTGGTCAATGTTTCCATCAACTGATCAAAAGGTTCATTGAATTTGCTGACCCCTTCATTCTCCAGTTGCTGAGTGACCAAATCCAGATCAATTCCCAGTTTAGAAAGGCTTGCCAAAACCCGGTTGGCCTTCTCAATATCCAGACTGAGTCTTAATTTCGGATCACCATGATCACGATATGCGTCGATTGTTTGCGGAGGAACCGTGTTTACCGTGTTCTTTCCGATCAATGCTTCTACGTATTTTACGTCGCTGTATTCAGGATTTTTATTGCTTGTGCTGGCCCATAGAAGCCGCTGAACCCGGGCTCCCTTTCGTTCCAGTTTTTTAAATCTTGGACTTCCGAATATCTCTTTATAAATTTGATAAGCGGCTTTCGCACTAGAAATCGCTACCTCTCCATGAGCCTCTTTTGCCGCTATTTTCGTTTGACTGTCAAGCGGAATAATCTCCTCAAGCTGAGGATCGACCAGTGTATCAATCCGGCTTAAAAAGAAACTGGCCACTGAAGTAACCTGTTTAATTGGTTTTCCCTGCACCAGACGGGTTTCAAGCCCTTCAACATACGCTTCAGCAACCGCTCTGTAACGGGGCAGGTTAAAAAGCAGAGTTACATTCACATTAATTCCGTCGGTAATAAGTTGACGGATTGCTTTCAAACCCTCTTTCGTAGCCGGAACTTTAATAAAAACGTTCGGTCGGTCCAATGCCGTCCACAAGCGGCGGCCTTCTTCAATTGTCCCATTGGCATCGTGCGCCAAATGCGGATTTACTTCCAGACTAACATAGCCATCGTCTCCGTTTGTTTGCTCAAACAAAGGCATGAAAACGTCAGCAGCGTCCCTAACATCTTCCTGACTGATGGTTTCGTAAATTTCATTAACTGATTTCCCATCGCGTGCCATTTTTTGAATGTCCGGGTCGTAGATATTACTATCAGCAATGGCTTTCTCAAATATAGCCGGATTCGAAGTCATTCCCCGAAGGCCGTCTTCATTGATCAAACGTTCAAGTCCGCCATCTTTAACCAGATCGCGACGGATATAATCGAGCCAAATGGATTGACCCAGACTTTCCAATATTTTTAACGGATTGTTGTTCATGTGATTTATTTTTATTGTTGTTTAAATTTCTGAAAGCACAAAACACACTTTCAGGATAAATTTTCAGAAGGCTTTCTATGGCCTGAAAACATTCTTAAAGCAAGGAGACTTTAGGAATGAAACGGCTATAAAAATTTTGGCTATTTTAGAAAAGAACGGTTGTAAAATGCATCAGCTTTCAACCAGTCGTTTTTTAGTAAAACAGGTAGCTATTTTTATTGTTTGATGTGAAACGTATAAAATTTCTTAAATAATTCATTGAGGAGGAACGAAATAGCATTGGAGGATTTAATGCTGGTAACTGCTTTTTTGATTTTGAAATCCATTTCCTGCCAGCGGCAGAAAGTCGTCAGAAAAATGGTTTATGCCCTGAGTTTGTATATGTGTAGAAAATATTCACTGAAATTCAGGTACTAAAAAAACCGGAAAACAATTGCAAAACTGTTTTCCGGTTCTATATAATACCTGCATCTTACAGGTTATTCGTACCTAAAAGCAATTTCGTCATTCTCAATGTCGACCTTAACTTTTTTGTAGTGTTCGATTTTTCCGGAGAGAATTTCACGCGACAAGTCGTTTAGCAAATATTTCTGAAGCATTCTTTTCACCGGCCTTGCTCCATGTGTTGGATCGTAACCCACGGCAGCCAGCCAATCGATCGCTTCTTCCGACATTTCGATGGTGAACTGGTTGTTGGGAATACGCTTCAGAATCAGGTTAAACTGTAGTTTCACAATATCACGGACGTCTTTTCGTGTCAGCGGCGTAAACATGATCACTTCATCAATTCGGTTCAGGAATTCGGGCGAAATCGTTTTGCGCAGCATATCGAACAAATCGGTTCGTGTCTGCTCTTCAATTTCTGCATGATTTCGTTCATTCATTTGCTCAAACCGATCCTGAATGAGGTGCGATCCGAGGTTCGAAGTCATAATGATGATTGTATTTTTGAAATTTGCCACACGACCTTTGTTGTCGGTCAACCGGCCATCGTCCAAAACCTGAAGCAAAACATTGAACACATCGGGATGCGCTTTTTCAATTTCGTCGAATAAAATAACCGAATACGGTTTCCGGCGCACAGCTTCGGTCAACTGGCCACCTTCATCGTATCCCACATATCCGGGAGGCGAACCGATTAACCTGGTTACCGAGAATTTTTCCTGGTATTCCGACATGTCGATTCGCGTCAGCATATTCTCGTCGTCGAACAGGTATTCGGCCAAAGCTTTTGCCAATTCAGTTTTTCCAACTCCGGTGGTTCCGAGGAAAATAAACGAACCAATCGGTCGTTTTTCATCCTGAAGGCCTGCCCTGCTACGGCGTACCGCATCGGCAACGGCGCGAATAGCCTCGTGCTGGCCAATCACCCGCTGATGCAATTCATCTTCGAGATGCAACAGCTTTTCGCGCTCACTTTGCAACATGCGCGAAACCGGGATGCCGGTCCAACGTGAAACAATTTCCGAAATATCTTCGGCATCAACTTCCTCCTTGATCAGGTGCTGCTCTTTGTTTGTACTGAGTTCCGCCTTTACTTTTTCAATTTCTGCTTCAGCCTCACGTATTTTTCCATACCTGATTTCGGCTACACGGCCAAAGTCTCCGGAACGCTCTGCCTGTTCAGCTTCCAGCTTGAGTGATTCAATGTCCTGTTTCTTTTGCTGAATGGCGTCGATGAGTGATTTCTCAGTCTGCCACTGTGCCCTGAATTTGGATTGTTCCTGTTTCAGGTTGGCAATCTCTTCGTTGAGCTGATTCAGCTTCTTTTCGTCCTTTTCGCGTTTAATCGCCTCGCGCTCAATTTCGAGCTGCATAATTTTTCGGTCTATTTCATCCAACTCCTGAGGTACCGAATCCATTTCCAACCGCAAACGGGCGGCAGCCTCATCCATCAGGTCGATGGCTTTATCGGGCAAAAAGCGCTCGGTAATGTATCGCTGCGACAATTCAACCGAAGCAATTATAGCCTCGTCTTTAATCCTGACTTTGTGGTGGTTCTCATACCGTTCCTTCAATCCACGCAGGATGGAAATGGCGCTCAGGGTATCGGGTTCATCCACATTTACAATCTGGAACCGACGTTCGAGTGCTTTATCTTTTTCAAAATATTTTTGGTATTCGTTCAGTGTTGTGGCACCTATTGCACGCAGTTCACCACGGGCCAGGGCTGGTTTCAGAATGTTGGCCGCATCCATGGCTCCGTCGCTTTTTCCGGCACCAACAAGTGTGTGAATTTCGTCGATAAACAAAATGATTTCGCCATTTGCACCGATGACTTCGTTCACAACAGCTTTTAGCCTTTCTTCAAATTCGCCTTTGTATTTTGCACCGGCAATAAGTGCACCCATATCCAGCGAAAAAAGTTGCTTTGTTTTCAGATTTTCCGGAACATCACCGCGAACAATCCGTTGAGCAAGCCCTTCGGCAATGGCTGTTTTACCCGTTCCCGGTTCACCAATCAGGATTGGGTTGTTTTTTGTCCGGCGAGATAAAATCTGAAGAATGCGCCGGATTTCGTCGTCGCGACCAATGACCGGATCAAGTTTCCCTTCGCGCGAACGCTGGTTCAGGTTTACTGCAAAACGGTTGAGCGAATCGAATTTATCTTCAGCAGTCTGGCTGTCGACATTTGCTCCTTTGCGAAGCTCTTTCACTGCAACTCCCAGTTCTTTTTTCAAAACTCCGGAATCTTTCAGTAAACGACTGACCTGATCTCCGGTTTCCAGCATTCCCATTAATATATGTTCGACGGAAACAAACTGGTCGTTCATCTCCTGCATAATTGCGATTGATTTTTGAAGAGATTTGTTGGCATCCGACGACAAGTATGGATCGCCTCCGGTTACTTTGGGATACGATTCCACAATCCGATCGAGCGCCTGCTGAATTGCTCCCGGATTTACGCCCAGTTTCTTCAGCAAAAATCCGGTAACATTTTCAGCCTCGTGAAACAAACCTTTTAATATATGGCCGGGTTCAATCGCCTGCTGATTGTTCCCCTGAGCTACCTCAAAAGCATGTTGGATAGCTTCCTGCGATTTAATAGTGAAATTGTTAAAATTCATAGCGTATGATGTAATTAAAATGGTGTAAAATAATACGCTGGTCTGACTTCAATTGTTTTGCCAAAGGATATTACCAAACATAAAAAGACAAATTGTCCGAAACCGGAATATGAAACTGATATTTTTTCAGGAAAGTTAGCGTTACAAAGTCATTTTGACATTTGAGAAAATAAAAAAGGGATGAATAATTCCATCCCTTTCTCAACTAACCAAGCTATTCTCTATGAAAAAAAAAACTAACCTCTCATTTACTATTTGCATTTCAAAGGTACATCGCACTTTAGTTAATACACCTTTATCAAATTTAAAGATTCTTAAATCTGAATATTATAAATCAAAGTTCTGAGCTTTTTCAATAGTTGTTCTTTTAGATAAATGCCTGATTCAAATAGATTATTTGTGGAAGGATTAAAATTTAATTAAACATCACCTGTTTGTATCGAACCATTAACTTTGGGCAACTAAATTCTAATAAATTTCAGGCTTATTTTATTTTTTATGACAAAGTACCCGATCCTTTTCATGCTTATTGTTCTCCGCTTTAATGCAAACGGACAAGCAGACAGCACCACCGTTTTTCCCATTCAGGAAGTTGTGGTAACCTCGCAACGTATTCCGCAAAACCAGGAAACTATTCCGTACAGTGTAAATTCCATCAGCCGGAAAGAGTTGAACCATCTAAGTCCGCGTACCACTCCGGAAGCCCTGATGAGCACCAATGGTGTTTTCGTACAAAAAACCAATCATGGCGGCGGTTCACCGTTTATCCGCGGACTTACCGGAAACCAGACGTTGCTTTTGATCGATGGCATCCGGCTCAACAATTCAATTTACCGGTATGGGCCCAACCAATACCTGAATACCATCGATCCGTTTTCGATCGCCAAAATTGAAATTGTAAAAGGAACCGGATCGGTTCAATATGGCTCCGACGCTTTAGGCGGCGCTTTGCAGGTTTTTACCAAAGAGCCCATCCTGAATACCAAAAACAGGGAGTGGCATGGCAGCATTTTAGGAAAATACATGACCGGCGATATGGAAAAAACCACCCATGGTGAGTTGGAATACAGTTCGCAGAAACTGGCGGCATTTGTTGGCGGAACTTACCGCGATTTTGGCGACCTCATTGGCGGAAAAAATACCGGCAGGCAAAGTCCGTCGGGTTACAACGAATATGCTTTTGATGCCAAAGTTGCATTTGCAATGAAAGATAACGTTCAACTTACGCTGGCCAATCAATTCCTTCGTCAGGAAAACGTTCCGGTTTATCACAAAGTGGTGCTCGAAAACTATGAACTCAACGAATTTGACCCCCAACAGCGGATGTTGAGCTATGCCCGGATGAACATTCAGGGCAAAAAAAAGATATTCGACCAGGTCAAACTGATTGCATCGTGGCAGCAAGGTATTGAAGGACGCAACAGCCGGAAAAACGGCGCTACTTTGCTGGTTCGCGAAAAAGACCAGATCAACACGCTTGGTTTTACGGCTGATATCAGTTCCGGGCTAAGCGACAAATGGACCGCCAATTCAGGCATCGAGGTGTATAACGACCGGGTTGGAAGCACACGAACCGATATAAATTCCGCCGGAAGTGGTTCGACTGAGGAAAAAAGAGGTTTGTACCCCGACAATTCGAAATACAGCAGTTATTCCGTTTACACGCTGCACCGTCTCGATCTGGGAAAATGGATTTTCGATGGTGGCATCCGCTTTAATGCATTCCAAATCAACATCAGCGATGTTACTCTGGGCAAGGTAAAAGTTTCGCCTGAAGCCCTTGTTTTTAACGCGGCTGCGATGTATAATTTCAACCAGGACAATCATGTTTATGCCACTTTCAGCAGTGGTTTCCGCGCTCCAAACATCGACGACATGGGTACTTTAGGCATCGTTGATTTCCGTTACGAGGTACCGGCTTACGATCTGGAGCCGGAGAAATCGCAGAATTACGAGTTGGGTTATAAATTGAGTTTGCCTAAAATTTCAGGAACAGTGGCGGCCTATTACATGAACCTCGACCAGTTGATCACACGCGCAAAAGTGGATGGCGAATTTATAGACGGATATCAGGTTTATAAAAAGGAAAATGTGGAAAAAGCATACATTCAGGGACTCGAAGCGGCCATGAACTGGGAACTTTGTTCCGATTGGGAAATCAATGGCGGCATTTCGTATACCTACGGCCAGAACATTACACAACATGAACCTTTGCGCAGAATTCCGCCTTTAAACGGAAGACTGGCCGCCACCTATTCACTCCGGAAATTCTTTACGACTGCCGAATTCTTATTTGCTACCAAACAAGACCGGCTGGCTTCGGGCGACAAAAGCGACAACCGCATTCCAACAGGCGGAACACCCGGCTGGCAGGTTGCCAACTTTTATGCCGGATATCAGCTTGCTTCAATAAAATTCAACGTAGGAATTCAAAATATACTGAACGAAGACTATCGCACACACGGATCAGGAATTAACGGAGTAGGACGAAGCGCCTGGGCCTCGGTAGAATGGGTATTTTAAAAGTGGTGTCTAAACAAAAAATTGTTATATTTCTGACTGTTAACAACTAATACTAAATTCAATGAAAACCAATCTTTTTTTAATTGCAGCCGTTTTAATTTCCATGTTCATTACATCGTGCCAGGAAAAAGCAAAACCGGAAGCTGCTCCGGTGCAGAAAACAGACATCAGTGAATTTCTGGGCCAATGGACCATCGACGTGAATGGTGGCGGAGTAAGCTGGCTTGAAGTGCGCCAGGAAGCCGATTACCTCGATGCCGACCTCCTTTGGATTGGCGGAAGCGTTTCGCCGGTAGCCAGTGTTTATATGGACAATGCCAATCACCTGATTGTTACCCGTATTGACAATGTTGTCCGCAGCAAAGATGAAAAAGGCGATCCAATTCGGACGCATCAGCTTGTTAACTGGCTGGAAGTTTCCAAAGACGGTGATAAAATCAAAGGATTTCTTCTCAGGCCACACCGCAATGGAATTGGAATTGATTCAACAGCTTTTTCAGGCACAAAACTGGCACCTCCACCAGCCGCACCAGACATGTCAAGCCTGAAATTTGGTGAGCCTGTCACATTGTTTAACGGAACTGATCTGACCGGATGGAAACTAATCGACGAAACTCAGAAAAACGGGTTCTCGGTTAAGGACGGAATTCTGGTTACCGATCCTGCCCAGGTTGAAGGTCAGCCACACATTAGCTACGGAAACCTGCGCACCGATCAGACATTCGAAGATTTCAACCTGAAACTGGAAGTTAATATTCCTGAAGGCAGTAACAGTGGGGTTTACCTGCGGGGAATGTACGAAATTCAGGTGCTCGATTCATATAAGAAACCGCTCGATTCGCACAACATGGGCGCACTTTACAGCCGGATTACACCATCAGCCAGCGCCGAAAAGCCAGCCGGAACCTGGCAAACACTCGATATGACGTTGTGCGACCGCCATGTAACTGTTATCCTGAATGGTACCAAAATCATCGACAATCAGCCCATTTACGGACCAACCGGTGGCGCGATGCAATCGGATGTCAACGCTCCGGGACCAATTTACCTGCAGGGCGACCACGGCAAAGTTGAATACCGAAACATTGTGCTGACGCCGATTGTGAAATAAAGAATTCTGATTCTTTGAAAATAGGAAATCCCTGATTTTGGTCTGAAAAGATTCAAAACCAGGGATTTTCATTAGCGACGTTTCAAACTAGCAGTACCTGAAGTCCCCCCGGATAATGTCATTTGACAACAAAATTATCAAAATGACAATATCATTGTTTGTGTCAAAATACAATATTTCAATGAGTTATATCTTTTAATATTGTCGATAATCACCATATTGTCATTTGACACAATCATAGGGGATTTAGGGGGCCAGACTTTTAATTCACAATTATTTACTCATCGATGGAGGGGCATCACCTGGCTTGCTGCCCCATTTTTTGTTGGGTTCTGGTCCCATCACAAAACTCACAGTTCCGCCGTCGGTAATTTCCTTCTGGCTGATCCAGGTCCGGTCAATTGGTTTTCCATTCAGGCTGGCCGATTGAATGTATTTGTTTGTGCTTGAATTATTCTTTGCTTCAATCGTAAACGTTTTACCTTTTTTCAGGTTAAGCGTCACCTTGCCAAACAGCGGACTGCCAATGGCATAAGTCGGACTTCCGGGTGTGACCGGGTAAATGCCCATCGCACTCAATACATACCACGACGAAAGTGATCCCATATCTTCGTTTCCGCAAATTCCTCCAGGACCAATCCGGTACAATTCTTCTGTAACCTGACGGGCGCGTTGCTGCGTTTTCCATGGCTCACAGGCATAATTGTACAGATACGAAACATGGTGCGAAGGCTGGTTTCCCTGAACATACTGACCGATTGTACCAACCACACCCACATACTTGGGTGGCGTAATCGTCGGACTCATCTCGAAAAAGGTATCCAGTTTGGCCACAAAGGCTTTGTCGCTGCCAAACAAGTTAATTAAGCCCTGAACATCGTGCTGAACCGACCAGATGTATTGCCAGGCATTCGATTCGGTATAGTGACGGTTCGGGCGTCGGCCAACCAGCAAAGGATCGAAATAGTTGTAATACGAATGACCATTTTCAGTCGCAATTTCCTGTTCGCGGCCATTCAATGGCTCCAACCAACTTCCATCGGCTTTCTTTGGATACATAAACTGAACTGCCGGATTCCACAGATTTTTATAATTGTTCGCCCGCTTCATAAACAAAGTGTAATCGTCATTTTTGCCCAACGCATTCGCCAGTTGAGCAATACACCAGTCGTCGTAAGCCAATTCAAGCGTGTTCGGTACCGATTCGTTTACTTTATCAACGGGCGTGTAACCGAGTTCCATGTAATATTTTAGTCCCGAACGCCCGGCAGAGATTGGAACCGGAGGTTTCGGATCTTCGAGCGCCTTTTTGCGCATGGCTTCGTAAATGAACTTCACATCGTAATCGCGAAATCCTTTCATGTAAGCGTCCACAATAATCGGAATAAGGTGATCGCCCACCATTGACTCGCCAAACACATTCATAAAATGCTGTGCCGGAAGCCAGCCGTATTCTTTGGTTTTATCAACAATCGATTTGATGAAATCATTAACATGATCCGGAGCAATCAGCGTCAGCAGCGGATGCTGTGAGCGATAAGTGTCCCAGGCCGAAAAAGAGCCGTAAAAATCGTAGTTTTTAGCCATATAAATCTTCTGGTCCGGACCGATGTATTTTCCGTCAACATCTTCCGAAATGTATTGCGCCAGAAGCGAATGATACATGGCCGTGTAAAAAATCTGCTTCTGATCGTGCGTGGCACCTTCCAGCGAAATTCGTTTCAATTCCTGGTTCCAGGTTTCACGTGCATTCTGGTGCACTTTATCAAAATCCCAGTCCGGAATTTCAGCATCCAAATTTTTTCGGGCACCTTCGACACTGGTGTATGAAATGCCTACTTTCACTAAAATCTGCTCATTCGCATGTGTTCCGAAATAAACGAAAGCACCAATGTTAACACCCTTTTCAGCATTTTTGTACGGGAAAACACTGCCGGAAGATTCCGGAGTCTGATAGCCCGCATCGAATGTACCGTAATAAGTAAACGGCTTGCTGAACTTAGCCACGAAATAAACCTTACCGAGCCCGGCATTCTTGGTTCCTTCGATGACTGAATCGTTCAGAATTTTCAGGTACGAATCGCCGTCTTTATTTCCATTTCCGATCTGATGTCCCAGATCGAGAATAATTTTCGAGGTAATCGACTCCGGAAATGTGTACCGGTGAAATCCGGCGCGGCGCGTTGCGGTCAGTTCGGCCTTTACGTTGTAGTCTTTCAGGAAAACTGAATAGTAACCAGTCGAAGCGGTTTCGCTGGAATGATCGAACCGCGAGCGATAGCCTTTGTCCGGATCGTCGAGCGGTCCGGGAACAATCTGCAGTTTGTCGCCAACGGTTGGCATCAGCAGCACTTCGCCGCCATTCACCATTCCCACGCCGCTCCAATGTGTGTGGCTGAAACCCATGATCGAATTTTCGGAATAGATGTAACCGGCACAATAGGTCCAGCCCTGAGTGTTGACGTCAGGACTGAGGTGCACCATGGCAAAAGGCAACGACGCGCCCGGAAATGTGTGCCCAAAAAAATCGGTTCCGATGAACGGATCGACAGATTCAACCGGTTCGTCCAACTGTGCTTTGGCCAGATTTAAAAGGCCGAAAATTAAAACAAAATGGAAAGCCAAAATCAGGCTTGAAATTCGATGCATAGTTTTCAGTTTTATTTTTTATTATCCAGATCGCGGAAATACAAATCTTTAGCTTCTATTTTCATGCCCGGATTGTGTCCCTGAATGGCAAAATGCCCGTATTTGTATTCGGTGTCATCATACGTCATCACGGGCTTTCCGTTAATCCAGAACTGAATGTGGTTACCCACCATTTTTATCCGGTAATCGAACCATTCGCCATCTTTGGTCATCAGCTCGGTTGCTTTTCCGGTGGGCGTTCCGGGCTTCCAAAGCCAGCCGGTGTAGGCATCTTGGTTGTGACAAATCTGCGCTTCGTAACCGCGTGGAAATCCATCAATGTTATCTTCCGGAGGGTTTGCTCTGAAATACATGCCGCTGTTGCTTTTGAATCCGGGATCAGAAGATATCCTGAATTTACCTTTTAGTTCGAAATCGGAACAAGCTACATCGGTGTAAATGTGCCCCATTCCGCCAATTCCGGTCAAAATTCCATTCTGAACCGACCACTGCGCTTTTCCGTGAGGCGTCCAACCCGTCAGGTCTTTGCCGTTAAACAGGCTGATCCATTTCGATTTAGCCTGACTTATTTCAGAAAGTGCGATCAGCAACAAAACAAATGCGACAATTGATATTTTTTTCATAATTTATTGATTTCAGTTGTTTCAATTCAGGATTAATAAAGCCAGATATACAGGAATAAAGTGATCATTGAAAGGATGCCCAAATGAAGCCGCCAATCCGTAATTCCTTCGAACGGAGTAATTTTGTGACTGTAATTAATAGTTGTTTTGACCAGTTTTTCAGGAGCAGTTTTTTCGGTAAAAGCCGAAACAGCAAATAGCACCGCGGTAATCAGTATTTCGGTCCAAAGCCCGCGGTAACCAAAGTTCAGGGTTAGTTTATGATGCAAAAACGGGAACCAGCTTTGACCGGCATCGGGCCCTATTAACTGATCGATAACAAAGATAGTCGCCAAAACGATACCGACCATAACCGAAACAGCAGCACCTTTCAAAGTCACTTTTTTGCTTACAATTCCGAAGAAAATAGCCGGGAAGACCGGAATAACCAGGTAAGCTGTAATGGTTTGAAGATATTTGTAAAGTCCTTCTTCATTTTTGTATACCAGGTAAGCCGCTCCGATTCCAAAGAATGTCACCAATAAAATGATGTACCGGCCAAGTTGAACCTGCCTTTTTTCTGAAATGTCAGGTTTAAACTCAACAAAAAAATCACGCACAACCAAGGTCGAAACAGAATTTAATACGGCGATTAAAGAAGTAACCAAAGCCGCCATCAGCGAGGCCAGCATCAAACCACGCAATCCGCTTGGCAACAATTTATTCAGGAGCAAAACAAAAGTTTGCTTGGTTTCTTCGCCCTGAAGTTCGCCCGGGAACAAAGCAAAGGCAATTACGCCGGGCAAAGCAAAAATGAAAATTGGTGTAAGTTTCAGCAAAACAGCAAACATAGAACCCCAGCGGGCATTTTTCAGATCGGGAGCAGCCAACACGCGCTGCACGTTCACCTGATCGATTCCCCAGTAAAAAATTCCGGCGTAAAAAGCCGTAGCCAATATCCCCCAGAAAGGATAAACCGGGTCGTCATAAGGCTTTCCAATGGTCATCATATCCGGAACTTTAGCCATCAGGCCGTCCCAGCCGCCCACTTTATCGAGACCGATGAATAGCATGATGGTAGCACCCGCGATCATTATTACCACCTGAATGACGTCGGAATAAGCAACAGCCGTAAAACCGCCGATGATGGTAAAAACCGCAACAATAATTCCGATGTAAAAAACGGTCGTCATTACATTCCAGCCCAAAATACTGTTTAAAACGAGGGCGCCTGCAAACAGCGTAAATGCCAGTTTCGTCATAACACTGATAATCAACATCAATCCTGAAAAAAATGTCCGGGCACGCCGATTATAGCGCAATTCCAGAAATTCAGGAATGGTGTAAATTTTATTTTTCATGTAGTACGGAAACAGGATGGCGCAGCCAAAACCCAGTGTAATGGCGCAGGTCAGTTCAACCGAACCGGCTGACAGTCCGTAGCGATACGAATCTCCAGAAAGACCCACCAAATGCTCGGCGCCAATATTCGTGGCAAACAGCGAAGCACCGACTACCGGCCATTTAATTGATCGTCCGCCAAGAAAGAAATTTGAACTGTTTTGCCCGGCTTTTTTACGGTATGCCATGAGTAATCCGAATGAAAGGCTTCCTCCCATTACTAAAGTTAAAACAATCCAGTCGAGACCTGTAAGTGATAGATTCATGCAGCAGATAGTTTATAAGTTCCAAATTTCAGGTTGTGGGTTCTGGAAATTGGTTATTGGTTATTCATTATTGATTTTTTTCAAAATTGAATCGTCACATTTTCGAGATTTTATCCAGCCGATTAATGCTTTGGATCATTGCCCGCACGGTGTGGTAATTGATTTTCCAGGAATGACCCATGTGTGTCCAGATTGGTACTCCCCGGCGCGACAGAAGCGGATACCACTCGCCCACTCCTTTGTTGATCACTTTATCGAACACAAACCGGTGCACATTTTTGTAGGCATTCCAGTATTTTTCGTCGCCAAATAAAATGACAGCATCCAGCATGCCGATCAGCACTTCGGCCTGCTGCCAGAATTCCTTTTCCTTGTCGTAAACACCACCGGAATGCGGACCTTCAACAAACACACCGCCAAATTCGGTGTCAATTCCGTTGTCAACGGTATGGTCGTATATGATTTTAAAAAGCTCCGAATATTCTTTCGGATCAATTTTCAGGATTTCAAGCGCATGAAGCAAAAGCCAGCCAAACTCGGCATTGTGGCCGTAGCACGTGTTGTCGGTGGCATTTCCTTTCTGGCCTTCTTCGGAGAAACGGTCCCAGCCCCAAATGATGTCGAATTTAATCTGCGGCGCAATAGTCCAGTCTTTATAGAACTGCGGAATTCCGGTTTTATACACCGGATGAATGATGCGATTAATCAGCAGATCAATATCTTCCAGTAACTTTCGGCGATGGACATCTTTTCCGGAACATTCGTAAAGCGTGGTGAAGGCTTCCATCAGGTGCATGTGCACATCCAGCGTTTTGCGGTCGCCGCCGGCACTTCCCGGCCCGCAAAGCGTCCAGTCGCGCTGAAACATTTCCCAATAACCGCCATACATCGAATCGACACAGTATTTCTGAACCAAATCGAATACCTTTTCGGCATATTCAATTCCCCGCAGATCGCCTGTTGCCAGCGTGTATTCGCTGAGTGAATAAATGGCAAAGCTATGACCGTAAATAATTTTCTGGTCGATTTTTACATTTCCGTTTCGATCCATCATCCAGAAAAAACCTCCGAATTCCTTGTCCCACATTTTATCGATCAGGAAATCGACCCCATGTCGCGCCATATCTGCCAGTTTACCATTTCCATAACCAGCTCGGTGAGCCGAAGCCAGCGTGTACAAACAACGGGTCTGGGCAATCAGCGATTTTTCATCTTCGGCAGTGTCTTTTCCTTCCTGATCAAAATGCGTCAGATATCCGCCGTTAACTTTGTCGATCATTCGACTGGTCCAAAACGGCAGAAGTTCGTTAATCAGATGATTGGATGCTTCATCTTTAAAAGCCAGTACTTCTTTTAAGTTCATCAAGGTAGATTTACAATTTATTGATTTACAATTTACAATTTTTTGTTTCGGGTTCCGGGTTTTTCGCCGCTTCTGCCTTTCGCCTATTCTCATCTTCCCATTTTCCGACTTCCGACTTCAGTCTTCCGGCTCCGGTCTCTTCGGCCTATTTTCCTGAAAGTTCCTGATAAAGAGCCAGCAGAAAGTCGCGGTTATCGGCCGTGAGGTAATGCATTTCGCCGCCCATCCGGTTGAAGGTCTTGCAATAGCGCAGGTAGTATGCCGGATTGTCCATCGGCGGTTCTCCGTCTTTTTGCCAGTCCCATTCCGACTCGGCGAGGTCAACAATCAGCATGTAATGATTGTCGATGTGCTTGTTTTCCTGAAGGAAAAGATTTTGCGACATGGACAGCGACTTTTCAAAAATCATGGGCGACATCACGGCCGAGCCAATCGACATGTAAACGCCATTTTCCAGGTTGTACACACTGTTGGCATAACTCAGAAAATCATTCAGGGCAACACGCCCCAAGGCAGCTCCGTGGTTCATCGGATGATTGTAAATGATGTCGTGCCCAATCATCGGGTGACCGGTGAATGGAATGCCCAATTCGTAGGCTCTGGCTTGCGCCGAATATTTTTTAAACGGATGCGGAATAGACATAAAACCGGGCTTCAACTGATATTTTTTCACCACTCCGGCCAGATCAATGGCAGCGGCAGCGTGACTGTCGTCGGTCTTCATAACGGATGCAGCCTCCTCATAAAGATGTTCCAATTCAGGAATATCAAGACCTTCGCGAAAAATCATTTTCCCGACCGATTCGCCGTAACCCGAACCTTCATACGCGCCGATAATCAAAGCCAGATTGATATAAAACCCTGTTTCGTCCCAGATTCCGAACTGCCCGTGCTGAACGTTTTCGCGAACATCTTCGCTCGATTTTCCCTGAAAGGCAAATTCCCAGTCGTGAATAATTCCGGCTCCGTTGGTCGAAAGATGTGTTACCCAACCTTCTTCCATCAGGGCAATCAGCGTTGGTGACATGCCGTTTTTAATGGTGTGCGCACCAAACGTGAGCATGACAGATCGTTTTTCCTGACGGGCTATGCGAATACGATCGGCTGTTTTTTTGATGAGCTTCCAACCCTTTTCCGACAGGTTTGCCGGTTTCTGTGTTGCAGGAATATGACCTTTTTCGATGTAAACTTTGTTTTTCCGATCTTCCAGTTTCTTTATAGCCAGCAGATCACGATTCAATTTGGGATAAGGCATTTTTCTGATATTGAATATTTAACAATTTAAGCAAGCGGGGATATTGCGAGAAATCCGGAACAATAACGTCGGCGCCGGCTTTGATCAGACGGGAACGTTTGTTTTGATTCAGGCCAAAACGTTTCAGTTCGTGACTGGCAATTCCAACAGTAATTCCACCCCTTTTATGGGTTTCCCGAATTTCAACCGGGCCATCACCGAATGTAACCACTTCGCTAAAAGCATTTTCTCCGATTGTTCCAAGAATACGGTCGAGTACAATCTTTTTGGCTTCCTTTGTAATGTCGCCCACAGCGCCGTAAATCCGGCCTTCAAACAGATGATCGTATCCCATGATCCGGGCTTCGTTTTTCACATCTTCCTCGTCGGTGCCGCTGGCCAGGTATAATTTTATTCCGGCGTCGTGCAATTTCTGAAGGAACGGAACTGCATTCTTCAGTGAAAAATCGTCGACGGACAATTCGCCACGCGACAATTTCTTTTCGCGCTCCTTTACCATTTTCAGCAGCTCTTCGTTATAAATTTTCTTGTACCCAAATTCATCGAGCATTTTATCTTCCGGAACACATCCAAATTCGCGGATCAGATCGAGCAAACCTTTCATTTGAACCAAAGTTTGAATTCCTGTGGTGCGATCGATAAATTCATTAACGCGTGTTTGTACTTTCTGGAACAAAGCCTCATCAGCATCCTGATATTTAACGCCTAAAACTGCTTTCATCATCATGGGCGACATAATGAGTTCCCAACCTTCACGGAGGGTTGAAATCGTTCCGTCGTGGTCGAAAATCGCATGTTTAATCTGAAGATTTTCAGGCCACTTGTTAATGATTTCAATTTCAGTATTTTCCAGATAATTGGCCTGACGAATATCTTCAGCCAATTCCGGAGCATAAATATAATCGGGATCTTCGCCAATGTGCAAAATTTCTTCCGGAGAAGCGGTGCCCGTCTGGAACAATTTCTGAATGGTCACACCGGCTACGAATGAACCGATTTCGGCGGCTGTGGTCAGCGGGTAACCTGCTGCCAAAGCGGAGGCCGAACCAGCCAGAAAACTGTCGCCGGCGCCAACAGAATCGATCTTCGAAATGATCATCAACCCAAAAATCTGCGAAACGCCCTGCTCATTCACAACAAGCGAACCTCTGCTTCCACGTGTAATGAAAAGTGGTTTTTTATAGCGTTTGAACAGCGATTTTGCCGCATCAATAGCTTCGGAATACAACACAATTTCTTCCGGATCTTTCCGGATCCCGCACAAATGAACCGCCTCGTGGTCGTTCATTTTGCGGTACGAACCTTCATAGAAATCGCTGTAATTGCGGCTGTCGGTAATAAAAATCTTATCCGG
>JBAZGO010000015.1:54826-72228 GCA_041652995.1 Prolixibacteraceae bacterium | reverse complement strand
AATGCGCAATAACCTCTACCAGCCTTTTCCGGAAATATTCGGTGTGAATTCCGGAAAGTACCTGCTGATTAATGATCACCACATCGACTTTCCCGGCTTCATTCGACAATCGTTCAATCAGGTGGTCGGCAGTTTCATTCGACAACTGGTTGAAATTTCCGAAATCGATCCGGTTCTGCTCCTGATCGGCAATATATGGCTTCGTGTAAACATGCGTTGACCAGTTTTCGTGCTGAATCAGAATATTTGTGGTATCGATTCCGGTCTTTTTCATGATGTTGACCATCTCGCTGCCAAACGGGTCGGGTCCGATAATACCGAAAGCGCGAATGTCTTTTACGCCGATGGCCGCGAGGTTGCTGGTTACATTTCCCGCTCCGCCCAACGAATATTTTTGCTGGCGGATGGCCCGGGTCATCAGGCCGGTTTCGATAGACAATTCGCTCTTCGATTCGTCGATGAACCAATAAGCATCCAGGCAAAAATCGCCCAGAACGGCTATTTTCACCGAACTGATATCGTTGAGGATTTGTTGTAGTTGGTCTCTCTTCATATAAGGTTTATTTGGTTTATGTATATTTTTCAATCCAGCTATTTCACATCATTCATTCTGCCTTCAGCGACGGAGGAGCATCTTCAGGCGCACTTCCCCAGGTTTTGTTGGGTTCAGTGCCCATTTCGAAACTGATTGTGCCTCCTTTTTTAATCACGTCCTCGCTGAACCAGGGTTTGTTCAATGGTTGTCCGTTAAGCGTTGCCGACTGGATGAATTTGTTGTCCTTCGAATTATTTTTGGCTTCAACGACAAATTCCTTGGCATTGCCGAAGGCCGGATCCAAATGAACAGTCACCTTACTGAATTCCGGACTTCCGATCACCCACACATTCTGGCCGGGAGCAACCGGATAAAATCCCATCACGCTCAGCACGTACCAGGCCGACATCTGGCCCATATCTTCATTTCCGCAAAGTCCGGCAGGTCCGTCGCTGTACAATTCGTCCATTACACGCCTGACCATATTCTGGGTTTTCCATGGCGCTCCGGCGTAATTAAATAAATAAGCCGTATGGTGACTCGGTTCGTTTCCGTGAGCATACTGGCCAATCAAACCAGTTGCATCCGAAACGGTTTCCTTGATGGCAGAGCTAATGGCGAACAACGAATCGAGCTTTTCTACAAAGCGTTTTCTTCCACCTTCAATAGTTATTAAACCCTGAACATCCTGAGGAACAAACCAGGTGTACTGCCAGGCGTTGGCCTCGGTGTAATGTCGGTCGTCGCCATGGCCAATAAACGTTGGATCAAACGGAGTTAACCATTTTCCATCAGCATCTTTGGGGCGGGCAAACCCGGTTGATTTATCCATCACATTCTTGTAATTCTCAGCACGCTTCATGAAAAGTTCGTAGTCGTCTGTTTTACCAAGCGCTTTGGCCAGTTGAGCCACGCACCAGTCGTCATAAGCATATTCCAGTGTTCTGGAAACCGATTCTCGTACTTTGTTGTAAGGCAAATAGTTGTATTTGAGGTAATATTCAAGACCAATTCGTCCGTGCGAGCGTGAGTCAGCCGGCGGCGTTTCCATCGCATTTTTGCGAACTGCTTCATAGGCTATTTTAAGATCGTAATTGCGAATTCCTTTCGCCCAGGCATCTGCAATTACGTCAACCGGATGATCGCCAATCATGTCGTTGGTGTAACTGTTGCCAAACTGTTGCGGCGTCGGCATCCATCCGCCCTGCTCGTATTGGGCTATCCAGGTGTTGATGGTATTGTTGATTCGTTGCGGATCAACCAACGTCAGGAGCGGCATTTCGGCCCTGAACGTATCCCAAAGCGAGAAATCGCTGAGATACGTGAATCCTTTTGCGGTGTGGACCTGATGATCGAGCCCCATGTACTTACCATCAACATCGCTGAATGCAGCCGGAAAAAGCAGCGAATGGTACAACGCCGTGTAGAAAGTGGTCAGTTTGTGTTTGCTATATTCTTCGCCATCGGCTTTGTTGGCCTGAATGTCAATTTTGCTCAGGGCTTTATTCCAGGTTTCGGCAGCAGCTTCTTTTACGCGGTCGAAATTCCAGTCTTTAATTTCTGTGTCCAGATTCAATTTGGCCTGCCCGACACTGGTGTAGGAAATGCCAACTTTTACTTCGATGGTTTCGTTTTCAGAAGTTGAATAATCGACATAGGCGCCACACTGTATGCCTGAATCTTCTTTCGATCCGTCTTTGATATCCTTTCCGTTCCAGGTTCCAAAAGAGCGGAACGGCTTGTTAAAACGGGCGTAGAAATACACATCTTTCCCTTTTACAAAGCCCATGGACGAACGATGCCCGGCAATTTCAGTGTCGCTGACGATTTTGATTTCAGCCCCGGTACAACGACTGCCAATTCCATGCCCCATGTCAATCAGAATATGCGCTGCATCCGATTTTGGGAACGTATATTTGTGGAACCCAACACGTTCCGAAACTGTCAGTTCTGCCTTAATTCCGTAGTCTTTCAGATTAACGGCATAGTAGCCAGGCGAAGCCCATTCTTCCTGATGCGAAAACCGTGAACGGTAACCTTCGTCTGGATTTTCCTTGCTTCCCGGTTCAACTTTCAAATCGCCGGTGGTTGGCATCAGCAAAATATCGCCCCAGTCGCCGGCTCCCATTCCGCTCCGGTGCAAATGGCTAAATCCCATGACAGAACCATCGCTGTAATGATAACCGGAACACCAGTCCCAGCCTTTGATGTCGGTATCAGGACCCAATTGAACCATTCCACCCGGCAGTGCAGCTCCCGGAAATGTATGTCCGTGGTAATCTGTTCCTACGAAAGGATTCACGTAACTTGCGGGACCTGTTTTTGCAGAAACAGCACTGACAATGCCAGTAAAGACAAGAAGCACTGCAAGTTGTCCCAATTTGTATTTAAAATTCATCTTCATCTTTTCACTTTTTTTGTTTGATTTCAATTCACATTGCTTCAGACACTAATTCTTCCTGACATAAAAGGATACCCAGAGAATGTACAACATACAGGCAGCCAGCACCGAAATACTGGTCACTGCGCCAAAAGTTGTACTCACAAATCCCATTACCAGCGGGATAACAGCGCCTCCTGAAACAGCCATTATCAGCAAACCGGAAATTTCATTGGCACGATCAGGCATTTTTTCAAGGGCAAGCGAGAAAATTATCGGGAACATATTTCCGATTCCCAAACCGGTAACGAAAATGAAGGCAAAAGCGACCGCGTTTGACGGAGCCATGAAAATCCCAAGAATGCCGACAAGCGACAAAAGGGCAATCAGAACCAGGAAAACGCGTGGTTTAATCCAGTTCAGGATGATGGCTCCCAGAAAACGGGAAATGGTTTCGCCGGCAAAAAACATGCTGATGCCGATCACGGCAGTTTCCAGTTCAACGCCATAACGCGTAGTCAATACAATAGCAATATTAGTGTTTATGGCTACTTCTGTTCCCACAATCAGAAAAATGGATAAAGCCATGAAGGCCACAAAACGGTTCTTCAGCAAACTGAAACAAGAAGCAAAAGTGGCAGGTTTCCGGTCGGGTTTTGATTCAACAATCGGTGTCATTGCAAGCCACAATGCTGCTAATAATGAAGTGATTCCGTAAACGGCAAATACCAGTTTCCAGTCTCCGAAACTTTTAGCCATGAACGCGGCAATGAGTGGTCCGGAGAATGAAATAATGGCCTTCACAAACTGCGAAGTGCTCATGTAACTGGCCAGTTTTTCAGAAGGCGTCACATCCTGCAAAAGAGGATTCGCTGAAACCTGAATCACGGTGTTTCCAATCCCGAGAAGGATAAAAGAGGCAAACATCATGACAAATGAATAGTGAATGAATGGCAGTCCTAAGCCGATTGCCTGAAGTACCATGCCCACATTCAGCATATTGCGTTTACCATATTTGTCTTGCAAAACGCCCACAGGCACCGCCAGCACAAAAAACCAGAGCAGAACCATCATCGGCAGGAACTGGGCAATAAAATCTGTCAGTTGAAAATCCTGTTTGACAAAGCCTGTGGCCACTCCGATAATATCGACAAAACCCATTACGATAAAGGACAGGAATACCGGAAGTATCTTCCGCATTTCAATTTTAGTTGTGTTCACGTTCGTAGTTTTTTAGATTCAAGTATTGATTTAGTACTATTTATTCCCGAAAAAATGGTTTTCGACCATCATGCAAAGCGTATGGTAAACCGGCAAATGCAGTTCCTGAACAAAGGCTGTCCGATGACCCGGAACATTAATCAGGATGTCGCAAAACGGTTTCATCTTTCCGCCGGTTTCGCCGGTTAATCCAATCACTGTCATACCTTTTGCTTTTGCTGTGATCAGAGCGTCGATCACATTTTGCGAATTTCCGGAACTACTGATTCCTATCATGACATCCCCTTGGTTGCCGTAGCCCATTACCTGCTGGGCAAAAACCAGGCTGGCATCCGTGTCGTTGGCAACCGCAGTAATTAACGCGCTGTGTGCTGTAAGCGAAATGGCTGGCAACGCCTGCTGAAGTTTTCCGGCCAGATAAGCGCCACGCTCACCGGCAATTTCGACAAGATCATTTTTCAACGATTCGCCAACCGGACGCATGTTTTCAAATCCTTTCATCAACTCGCCCACAATGTGGTCTGAGTCGGAACAGCTTCCGCCGTTCCCACAGACCAGAACTTTTTTGCCCTGTTCGTAACAAGCAATAAGGACATTGAAAGCTTTCCGGATTTCATTCTTTATTGGTTCCAGTTGCGGATGACGCCTTATCAACTCTTCCAAAAAATCGGTATTTTCCACTTTCTAAAATTTAAAATTTGTCTTCATACATCGCCACGCACAACGCAGCATAATCACCAATCGAATCGCCCAGCTCAGCCGGTTTTATTCGGCAAACCCCCAAAGCCGACGGAATGGCCTCCCGTTTCAACACTTCTTCAATCAGTGGTTTAAATAATAGTTCATTTCGTGCATATATACTGCCAATTACAATACATTCCGGATTCAAGATATCAATCAGCATTGAAAGCCCCATTCCCAGATAACCAGCCGATGTCCGGATGATTTCCATGGCAACCTGATCGCCATCATGAGCTGCCAGAAAAACCGTTCTTGCATCAATTTCATTCAGCGTTTCCGGAGTAAGACAAAAACCAACCGACTCCCCATTCTTTAGCTTTCCGGAGATAATTGTTTTAGCCAGTTGAGCAATACCTCCACCACTGCAAAAACCTTCAAAAGAACCGGCTTTTCCGAAGCCAACTGGCCCGTCCGGTGCCAGACGAATGTGACCGACTTCGCCTCCCAAATCGTTTGTTCCGGCATACAATTGTCCGTTCAGGATTAAACCCGCGCCCATTCCGGTGCCGAAAGTCAAGAAGATCATGTTTTGCGTTCCCTTTCCTGCACCCATCATCCATTCGGCCAGTGCACAGGCATTGGCGTCGTTTTGTACGGCAGCCTTCACTCCATATTTTTTGCTAAATATTTCAGTGATTGGTACATTGTCCCAGCCCGGAAGATTGGGCGGCGAATAAATCATGCCCTTTTTCGAATCCAGCGGACCACCACAACTTATTCCAATTCGCTTTAATTTCCCTTCCGGAATTTCTTTCAGAATAGTGTCAATGTGTTCCTGAAATTCAGCCAGAATAGCCTCATATCCACGTTCAACCCGGGTTTCAAAAAAGACTTTTCGTTTGATCGAAAAAGAGGCATCGCCAAGTACAACGGCACACTTGGTTCCGCCAATATCAAGACCTAAAAAAAGATCATCCTTATTGTGCTTTAATTCAGTCATATAAGTCAGTCAGGTTAGTCACTAAATCGATTTAGCTAAAATATAAAAAATTTACGAACCGCAGGATTTCCGGACTATAAATTCTGTTTTTAACGTAATTTTTTGAAATTTATGTATCATATCCGGGTGAGTGATCTCATTCATAAGAACATGGACCGCTGTTTTTCCAATTTCGTTTAAAGGTTGCCCAACAACGGTAACCGGACTGACACAGATTTTATAGGCATCCGCATTATCAAAACTAACAATTGCAATATCATCGGGAATTTTAAATCCCATCGATGAAATGCACTCAATTCCCATGATTCCCAACTTGCTTGTTGAAAAAAGAATGGCATCGGCTTTAATGTCGTTTCTATCTCCTATTAATTCTTGAATAGCTTTACTAACGTCTTTATTATCATGAGAGAAAGGCAAAACTTTAATCAGATTTTCATCAACCGGAATTGAAGCATCAATCAAGGCCTTTTTGTATCCTTCGGTACGATCTTTCATGTTGACCAGATTCATATTTAAGGTAATGTTGGCAATTTTCTTTCGTCCAAGTTTGAGCAAATGATTTGTAGCGTTATAAGCTCCTTCGAAATTGTTAACAACAATGTAATTGGTCTCAATTTCAGGAAAATAGCGGTCGATTAGCACAAACGGTGTATGTCCTTTCGAAAGCGCCAGAATCTGATCTTCGCTGTTGATGGGCGGCGAAATGATAAAGCCATCAACCTGACTTTGTTGCAACACCGAAATCTGTTCTTTCGATTTTTCCGGATTCTCATCGGAACTCGAAAATACCACCCGGTAACCGTGACGGGCAGCTTCCTGCTCGATCTCACGCCCAAGCTTTCCGAAAAAGGGGTTGGCAATGTCAGCTATGATCAACCCAATTGTGTTTGTCTTCCCGGTTCGCAGACCCTGGGCAATTCGGTTTGGCTGATAGTTCATCTCTTTGGCTACATCCATCACCTTTTGGCAGACCTCTTCACTGATCCTGAATTCTTTTCCCTTTCCGTTCAGCACAAAAGAAACAAGCGTTTTGGATACTCCCAAATGCTTGGCTATGTCATTTAACGATGTCCTTTTCATAATCGGATTTCTATTTCTTCTAAAAAATTTCAAAACTATCAGTTGACATCCCGAACGCCTATAACCTGACGGCCAAAATTCGGACACTCAGAATAAAAATTAGCGGGCAAAATTAATACAATTGAACAAGAAATCTAAGTTTCTGTAATCTCTTTTCCAGATAATCAATCGTTTGCAAAAATTTTTAACGCAATTTAGAACTTACTTCTCCGAAAATTTCTTTCCGAAATAAAGATCCACCTCTTTTTATCTATTTCTGAAACAACATCATGGCCGGAACTTCCTGTTTTTCAACTCCAGGGCCGGAATATTTAAGCTGCAGAAACATGCCACCACCTGCCTGAAAATAATCCAAATGAATGGCATGTTTACCTTCGCTCAGGTTCAGGCTCCCGGTTTTCTCCGAATCAGCCCCGTGCGGTCCATCATTGTCAATCACTTGTTTGCCATCGACAAACAGCTTTGTTCCGTCGTTCGACAATAAATAAAACTCGTATTCGCCTGCTGCTTTAATCAGCAATTTCCCGTCAAATTGAAGGGCAAATTCGTCCTTGTCCGGATGAATCCGGTCGAACCCGAACTGATAAACCACGCCCGATTTCGCGACTTTAAGTTTTGAAAAATCAGGCAGCTTTGTCCACTTACCTTCAAATACCTGTAAGTTAATCCATTTTGTTTCGGATCAACAAAATCAATGAAATTCGATTTGATAAAACTTGGCGGATAATTGTCCAGATAAGTTTTGGCTTTCACCACCGATGGCTGTGTCACGACAAAAGGTTGAGTGTATAATGTCGAATTCTGGCTGGGATCGGAATTATCGGTCGTGTAGCGAATTTGAGCTCCGGAAACATCCGAAGTAATTTTTACCCAAACCGTATCCCGAATTGTCGTCAGTGTATCAGCCAGATGAATAACAGGTGTGGCCAGAACAGGATATTTCAGATTCGACACTGCTCCTTTCGATTCAAATTGATAATTGCCCGATTCAACATCGAAAACAGCAAACGGGCCATCTTTTTTCACAATTCGGATATGCGAATTTCGTCTCACCGAACGTCCGCTCTCCGTGATCTTTCCATCCGGATTATTCCAGACATAAACAGTTGCCGTGGTGTTGGCCGGAACGGAAACGTTCAGGATAAAATCGTCGTTTTCCAGCTTCCAGTTCGACTGAACATCGCCGTAAGGCGTAGAATAATTTGTGTTTGCGTACGAGAGACTTCTTACCGGATAAGGCTTGATTACTGAATGTTTAAAACCGGGCGCCTTCGGATCAGACGAGATGCCTCCAAGATACCGGTAGAGCCACGCGCAAACACTCCCAAACATCGGATGACTGTGCGAAGCGTCGCCCTGCCAGGTTTCCCAGATAGTTGTCGCACCCTTCTCAATCATATAACCGAAGCTCGGAAAATCGCGCTGATCCATCAGAGTATAAGCCAGATCCACGCGCCCGAGGTTGGTCAAAACATCGAGCAAGAGCGGCGTTGCCAGAATTCCCGTGTCGAAATGATCCTGATGCTTGTCTATGTTCTTCACCAGGTTCCCCAATATGGATTCGACATTCGTTGTATCAGCAATTCCGAAGCCCAGCGGAAAAATATTGGCGCCCTGCCGGTCAATGGAATATTCCGACGTTCCGGCATTGAAATACGTTTTATTGATCGCTGTTTTCGCCTGAACTGCTAGCGTGGTGAAATAATCCTTATCCGAATTATTTCCAAGCGCTTCGGAAATTTGAGCCATCAGGCTGTAGCAATAATAGTAATAGCAACTGTTTACAAAATCCGCAGGAAGATCGACCAGAGCCGGCGGAACCCATTCGCCCAGCCCCTGATTCACCAGAATTCCGTCTTTATTGAGCTGACTTTTCAGGAATTCAACCCAATGTTTCATGCCTGAATAATGTTGTTCCAGAATTTGCTTGTCGCTGTAATATTCGTACATATACCACGGAACAATGACGTACGCCGATCCCCAGGCGGTTCCTCCTCCCCCGTCCTGATATGGCGCGGTATTCGGAACATACCCGGTTTTGTGGTTCTGCGCGTCGCTGATGTCACCCAGCCACTTCGTGTAAAATCGCGACATGTCGAAATTATAAATGGCAGCCCGGGCCGAAATCTGTCCGTCGCCGGTGTAACCACGCCGTTCGCGGTGCGGACAATCGCTCGGAACTCCCCCATGCACATTTCCCAATTGAGTGTTTCGGTAAATTTCAAGAATGCGGTTAAAAAGTGGATTCGAGCACTCAAAAGTTCCGGATTCCTGAATGTCAGTATTTACCACGCAGCCTTCCAGATTATCCGCAGTCAGCGCAACCGGCGAACCGATCACGTCAACATAACGGAATGCGTGCCAGGTGAATCGTGGTTCCCAGTTTTCAGTTCCTTCGCCCTTCAGAATGTATGTATCGGTTTGACTATAAGTTGATCCGAGTTCCTCAATAAATCGCAGCTTAATTTCAGTTCCTTTCTTTCCTGAAATCTTCAACCGCGCCCAACCTGAAATCATTTGCCCCAAATCGAACCGGTAAGTATTTGTATCTGTTTTTGTTACAGAAATAGGCCTGATCATTCGGGTAATCCGGTCAGGCGGTGAAACTTCCGATTTTAACACGCCGGAAGGTGGCCTGACTGCAACCGCATTCAACCATTTCGAATCATCGAAACCGGCTTCATTCCAGCTTTTTTGCTCCAGTCTGGCATCGTAAATTTCACCGGTATGAATTCCATTGTAAACAATCGGACTCAGCGAAGCTTTCCAGCTTTTATCCGTAGTAATCAGCTCTTTGCTTCCATCTTGATATTCCAGTTCAAACTGGGCAATCAGGCGCGGCGTGTCGTACCAGAGCGAGGTATCATCGGGCCAGTCGGCCTGAATGTACCAGCCGTTTCCCAAAATAGCACCCAACACATTTGAGCCATCTTTCAGCAGCGAAGTAATATTAAAAGTTTCGTACAAAACGCGCGTATTCATGCTCCCGATATTCGGTTCGGTCCACTTTTCAACTTTACGCCGGTCGTAATTGGTCTGATTCGGTGAAAGTACATGGTCACCAACTTTTTGTCCGTTGATGTATAATTCGTAATAACCTAATCCACTGATGTACACGCGGGCTTTTGCAATCTTCTTCGAAATGTTGATTTCTTTCCTGATAAGCGGGGCAGGAAGTTTCCATTTTCCGGTACTTAGCTTTTCCGGAGCACCGATCCATTCCGCTTTCCAATCGTCCGGGTTCATCAAGGCCATTTCCCAGTGCGCCACATCGCTCCATGCCGAAACCTGATTTTCTTCATCCCAAATCTGCACATCCCAACTCGCTTCCATTCCTGAAGTCAGAGGTTTCCCCTGATATGCAACCTGAATGGACTGACCGGACTCGATTTTTCCGGAGTTCCACAGATCCGGCGTATTTTTCAGGAGCAGTGAATCGCTGGTAGCCACCCGAATGCGATAAGCCGTTTGCCTGGCACCACGGACATCCTTTTGCATTTTCCAGGACAAACGAGGCGCCGGAACATCCAATCCCAAAGGGTTTAAAAGGTATTCAACACGAAGATCGATGGCCTGCGGCAAAACCTTCGGCCTGGAACACGAAATTGTTGCCAGAATGAGTAAAAGATATGACACGTGCCGTAGTTTCATAAACATCAGGTTAATAGCAATTTAAATCGTTTTCTATATTTTGAACTCGTCAACGCAAATTCAAATATTTTATCACGGCTTCATCACCTTGTAGCGCGTCAGCCGGAATTGGATGCTCTTTGCTGAAAACCATCAAATCTTCTTTGGACAAAATCTTCACAAAACTTTCGTCGAATCCATAATGGTACGGTAGTTTATCTGCATCCAAGCCCAAATAGTGATCGAAGAAATTGTACACCGGATATCTTTTGTTGGGCCCGTAATCGTGGCGCTCAGCGGGTAAATGAACATTATCCACTTTACTTTCGGCATTGTACAACGCATAAACTTTCTGAATGTACGGGAATTCGATCCGTGGCACATTTTTCGTCCAGTCGCCGCCATCAGAGAGCAGCAACATTGGGCGAGGTGCACACAACGCTGCTATTTCCACATTGTTAGTTTGGTGATATTCGTCTTTATGAACTGGCATTCCGCTTTCACAAACACAACCGCCAAAGAAATAGGCCGAAACCATCACTACCGGAACTGATACTTTGATTCGCTGGTCAACGGCAGCGATCATGATGGTTTGGGTTCCGCCTCCTGAAGCGCCTGTCACCCCGATCTTTTCCGGATCAACATCGGGACGCGAAACCAAATAGTCCAAAACCCGTTTGCTGTTCCAGGTTTGCAACAACAATGCAATCGGAATCTTGTGTGTAACTTGTTTCGACTCGCCATACCCAACCATATCGTAGGCAAAAACTACAGCTCCCATTCGCGCAAAAGCTGCACATCTGATCTGCACTTCCGGACTCATTCGCCGGTCAGTCCAATGACCATGCGGGCACAAAACAGCCGGACATTTTTTGTTGGGGTTAACCGGTCGGTACAGATTTCCGGTGATGTAAAAACCAGGAAAAGCCTCGATGGCTATATTTTCGACAATATAACCATCCATCGTTTTTGTGCCCCGGATAATCGCATTAAAATTGTCATCAGCTTTCGGCATTTGGTCCAGTTTCATCCCTTTAATAATTCCCTGGCGAATAACCTCCGCATGTTTTTCCCAGTCCGCCCTGGTTTTCCATTCCGCAGCCCACTTTTTCATCATCGAGTCGGCCTGATTTTCAGTCCAGTAGGCGCCCTGACACAGCATATTATCCTGAGCAAACAGGGCCATTTGATTAAATACAAGTAGCAATAGCAGTATGAAATCTTTCATATCGGATGTATTTTATTCTTTAATTATTCCAAAATATCGGGCTTCCAAATAAGGTTAGAGCCGATGCTGCCAAACTGCCGTTCCTAAGGGACTTTATTTAATTCCGGTTAAAACCGGAACACCCAACGGATTCAACCTTCGTAATCAGGCCATTCAGATGGTTCCAGTTTAAATTCTGAAAATCTGGCTTCAAAACTGGATTTCAGCGGACTGCAGGCGTACACGCCAACCTGCGCTTCAGCAATTAGTTTGTGGACATGAAACATTCTCATTTGCTGAAGATGAGTTCCGTCAAACGAATACTCGATATAGAAATCCTGTTCTTTGCGGCTGAACCGGTACCAAACCTCACTTGTTTCGGACGGAATATCGGTGGTGGCCCAATCGGAATACCCGAGATTCGTGACCACCGAACCTAATCTGGAAATGGTTTCGTTTTCGGCTTCAACGGAAGCTTTCATCCAGTTTTCAGCATCCAGATAAAGCAGAATTCCGCATTGATCATACATTCCATTGGCTCTAAATTCAGTTTTTACTGAAAATGTGAAATCACCTTCAACCGTTTTGAGGAACGAATGTGCATTGTCATTCTGGAAACCATAATAGGTTCTTTGCCACAGGTCGGTTTGTGGATCGGTTACAATTGTCAGCCGATCGTCGTCCAGCGAAAATTCCGTTGGTTGATTCAGCCAATTAAATTCGTTCAGGTTTAGTTTATTTTCCATGGTTTTATTGTTTCAATCGGATTTTCCTGCCGAAACAGCAAATCTCATAGTCGTGATTTGAATTTGTAATTTCCAGAAGGAACATGCATCACAAAATATTCATCCTTAAATCCTTTATAGGTTGCGCCTTTCAATTGACTGACCGGCAATCCGCTTTCTGTCACTACTCCGCCTTTCTTGCCCGGAATATAAATTTCCGCAGAAGTATTGAAAGGCACGCTTACGTTTAGCATGAATAGTCCCGGCTGCCGTTTCCATTCGGAAGAAATTATTCCGCGTATTGTTTTTATCGTTGATTTTGCGGAATTCAAGCTATCCAAAAGTTCTGGTTTCACAATGAATGAAGCGTATGCTGGATTCTTTTCATCCAACTGAATACCGGCAATGTATCTATAAAACCAGGCGTCGATGCTCCCCATCATCACATGATTTTTCGATTGTTTCAAGGTCCAGAATTCGCAAACCGTGGTGTAACGGCTCATCATGTCGGCCCAGCTTGGTGCACTTTTCTGATTGATAATTCCCCAGGCCACATCGGCACGGCCCAATTGCGCCAGCGCTTCGGGCATGTATTTGGTTCCCAGCACACCGGTGGTCAGGTGTGTGTGGTTGTTCACCAGAATGTCTTTCACCAGGTTTTCCAGCACGCGCGATTTTAGGTTTTCAGGAACAATCCCCAGGAACAGCGGAAATGCATTCGCCATCTGGCTGCCATCTTCGTAATTGGCCGTTTCAGGATTCAGGAACTTGGCATTGTATTTTTCCCGAATGTCGTCAGTCCGTTTGCTGAAATATTCCTGATCGGTATTTTTCCCAAGAACTCCGGCTACTTTGGACATAATTTCAGAATTCCAGAAATAGTAAGCCGTCGGCACAGATTTCGGGTCTCCTTCTTTCCAACCTTTCACCCTGCTTCCCCAATCGCCAATCCATCCTGAAGGTAAAATCAGGTCAGTCGCCAGGCTGTCGAGGAAACTCATGTAGCGTTTCATGGCCGGGTAGTTTTCGGCAAGAATGCGTTTATCGCCGTAATTGAGAAAATATTTCCACAACATGACCAAATACGTGCTACTCCATTCAATGCCTTCATCCTTAATGTACGGACGCGGCGAAATAATCGGGATGTCACCCGTTTTTGCTTCCTGATTTTCGCGGATGCCCTGAAACCAGTTTTGGTAAAACAAAGCCATGTTGAAGTTGAACATGGCCTCATCAGCCGTCACCTGCGCATCGCCAAACCAACCCAGACGCTCGTCGCGCTGCGGGCAATCCATCGGGTAGCCCAGCATGTTGCTCTTTTGCGACCAAACCGTGGCACGGTGTATTTTATTAACCAACAGGTCATCGCACTCAAAACTGCCGGCCGGTTGGTTGTCGGAATAAACAGCATGTCCTTCCACATCCAGAAGATTCAGCGGCCCGTTTTGAGCCGAGATTTCCACGTATTTGAATCCGAAGAAAGAAAAATGCGTTTCATACGTTTCAACTCCGTCGCCTTTTAAAATGTACTCAGCCGTAGCTTTGGCGTGCTCGTTGCTCGTAATATCAACCGTTCCATCGGGATGAATATCTTCGGCAAATCTCAGCTTCAGGATAGTATTCTTTGGCCCTTTTGTTTTGATACTGACCCAACCGGCAAAATTCTGGCCCATGTCGAATACTTTCGTGTTTTCCAGCGAAACCGGAATTTCCTTTGGCTTAGATACTTCGTGTTCCTTGATGGCAGGCATGGTTTCCGAAACCAGTTGGGCTTTTGGTTTTTCGAAGACGGTCACCGGTTTCCAATCGGAATCGTCGTATCCGGCAGTTGTCCAGCCTGCATGATCTTGATTCGCATCGTAAACTTCGCCATCGTACACGCAATCGTAGGTGATTGGGCCCGGAGCCCAGCGCCAGTTTTTGTCCGTCGAAATCCATTCCGTAGAACCGTCTTCGTAAGTTGCTAGAATTTGCGCAATGGCTTTTTTGTAGCCAAACCATTGCATTCGGTAATCGTTCCACCATTTTTTGTAAGGATTGTACCAGCCGTTTCCAAGCTGAATTCCGAGCGCATTTTTGCCTTGCTTCAGCAATTCGGTTACATCGAATGTATTGTACAAAACGTATTTGTGATAAGGTGTTTTGGCAGGAGCCAGCACGCGATCGCCCACCCGTTTCCCATTAATGAAAAACTCGTAATAACCAAGTCCGGTAATGTAAGCGCGAGCCGATTTTATTTTATTCTTCAGATCAACTTCATGACGCAATAAAAGAGATCGACCATCGTGTACAATGCTGTCTTTCCCGGGAAGCTGCTCTTTTACATCTTTGTAAAAACCTTGTGCCGGAAGCTTTACCGATGCCGGTCCGTTTCCAATCCATGCGGCCTGCCAATCGTCAGGCGAAAGCAAAGCCGTTTCGAATTTTGCCACCTGACTTTCATATTTGTTTCCTTTTTCGTCCCAAATAATGACTTTCCAGAAATAAGCGCTGTGTGAGCGAATATCGTCCTTGGGGTATTCATGCTGAATGGTTTCATCAGAATTTATTTTCCCGGAATCCCATAAATCGGGTTGATCGTTGTTCAGGCGGTATTCCGAAGTGGCCAGCATGATTTTGTAAACCGACTGTGTCTGGTTTCTTCCGGAAGAAGACACAATCCATGAAAATCGCGGATGTTTCGAATTAACGCTGATCGGATTTTCAGCGTATTCGACCAGCATCTTTTCGAATTTAATTGACGAGATCGCTGTCTGCGAGCAGCTCTGGACTAAAATCCACGATATCAATATCATCAATAACCTTGGCATACAATTTCGTTGTTTGTATAATCAAAGGAAGTACGCTTTATTCATTCTTCTTTCAAAACAACTTCGGCCTTGCGGGACCATCATAAGGTTTGGCCCCATGTTCTACCTTTCCTGAAGGCGGAACAGAAATCAGCTTTGGATCGGTCATTTCCGGAGCCGGAATAAAGCCGTGAAAACGCGCCATCCAGTAATTGCAAAGGAATTCAGAAGGATTCCTGATTGAATTTCCGCCGGAGCCTCCATCCATCGATGTGCCTCGGGCACCCATCGTCGTTTCACGGGGAGAAAATGTGCGAATTGCCCCTGCATAGGAAGTGTAACCGGCCTCCATGTACAAATCGTCGCGCGATGAATTGTTGAAACTATAGTCGGTACAATCCAGTGGTTCCTCCCGCATATTCTTCGCAGCTTGCCCAATTTCACAATCGTTTCCGGTAATAGCTCCGTAGGCAAAATTAAAAAACGGGTTGTGTTCCATCCGGAGAACTTCCCAGGTGCGCGTCAAACTGCGCAGGTAAACCGATTTTAATTTCGGATCGGTGGTATAGCGAAGCAGTGTGTAATAACTTTCGAAAGCCAGATCGTCGTCCCATGGAGCCAGAACTTCAGGAGGAAATATGTTTTTCTGTCGCAATGTGTTTTTGGCATAACCCCAGCCAACCAACTGATTGTAAGCGTCGGAATACTTTTTATCTCCGGTGATTGTTAAGGCTGATTGTGCATAGGCTAAAGCTTCCAGCCCATTTACTCCCCGATCGTTATACCCGTACGGCCGAAGCAGGTACTCCGGATTCCAGCGTCCCCACCGGGTTGGTTTTCCATCCATATCGATTAATTGCCAGCCGTTTTTTATAATGTACGACGCGATACGGTCGAGATGTGCTTTAGCCATTTCTTTGTCCTTTCCCTCGGCGATCAAATCGTAGAACAACGAAACTGCATAAAAATGGGCTGTAACTTCATCGCTTGATGTATCGCCTTTCCAGAACCATTTGCCATCTTTGGTCGGATACCACTTTGCAGGCAATCCTCCCGATCCCTGCGTACTTCGTTCGTCTTTGTCGGCAGTGGTCGACCAGATTGAACGGGCAAAAAATCCGTCAATTGGCGTAATTCGTTCAAGCCAAATCATGGCTTTAAATGATTCGATGGCTTCTTTTTTTGCTTCGGGATCACCTGTCACTAAGTACTTATAGCACATAGCCGACAAATATGGCGCGGTATGTCCGCCATCGTTGTCGCTAACTTCCCTCACCCATTCGCCATTCTTTTTGTACAATGAATGCAGAAATCCAAGCCTTTTTAATCCCCATTCGTTAATGAAGCGTTCGTAATACGCAGCTTTTTTCTCCAATGTGTATGGCTCATACCTGATGATGCCAATGCCTTTATTGGTTGCAACATAAACAACGTGCTCGCCCACTGCAATGCCATTCACCTTATTGTCGGGCAACCAGCGCTGTCCGGCAAAATAATGCCAGTCGTCAGGCAACATGCGAACAGCTCCGCGTTCGGTTCCAATCCAGACGTCGTTTGCAAATCCCTGTGCCAGACAGTTGGTATTTTCAACCGGAAGACCATCAGTTCCCTTAATTACGGAAAGCGCTGCACCCCGAAGAACCGCCAAACCTTTATCGGTACTGATGAACATCCTGCTTCCCAGGCAAAGCAAGTCACGGGTTGCTCTTGAAGGAAGCTGACCCCAATCGATAAAATCCTGGTTCACTTCCAGCCCATCGAACGAAACCAACCTCCCGGGCTGAAGCACAAAGAGTGTCCCGCTGTATGAACCAATCCTGCTGATTGGACCCAGTCTCACCGGATCAGCATGAACCTGCGAACCGTCTTCCATGAGCATGGTGACATCGCTCGAATAATAACCACCTGCGGGTTTGATAGAAACAAATTTGTCGTTTTCGAGCCGGTAAATATCTTCTTTCGTAGCTGCATGCACAATTCCCTGGTTCACGCACAAGTCAACATATTCCTGATTGTCCAGGATTTTCCAGGCATCATTTTTTTTCCTGAAAATGGCATCCGGAGCCAAAGCCCAGAGGTCGCCGTTGGCAGCTATTATTCTTTTTATTCCGGACGGAGCATTATTGTCAAGGTTTAAATTGCCGTTTTCAACGG
>JBAZGO010000015.1:0-54816 GCA_041652995.1 Prolixibacteraceae bacterium | reverse complement strand
TCAACGGCGTAGATTTGCCCGTCCATCAATGCATAGCACTGATTACTGACCACCGCCACGCTTTCGACAGCTTTATCAGTTTCTATTTTTTCTGAAACTTCCTGAAGATAAACCTCATCTTTTTGAGGCGTCCACAATTGTTGTGTGGTATGAAACAGATTTTGGGCAGCGAGCGAGCCCGATAAAATACTCAGAAAAAAGGCAAATAATGCGTATTTCAAATAGGTTTTCATAGTATCAGGTTTAGAGCCTCATCCCCAACCCTTCTCGGAGGAGAAGGGAGCAGGAAAGCTGGATATTAAACATTCTCGTTTTTATCACAATGTCCTGAACTTGCAGGATCTAAAGCCTACCTTTGGGGAGGCTGGTGTGGCTTTTTTACTTTTTAATTGTAAATGAATCAATCACTTTATCGTTGGAGTCAACTGACGTATAACTCAGTTTATTTCCTTCAATTTTCATATACTGATAAAAGCTGACTTCCTGAGCGCGTACAGCAGCATAAGGTTCGTCTGCCATGGTTCTTATGCCATTGGGTATTGCAATCGAAATGGCATAAACAGTTCCGTCGTTAAACGATTTTACCACCTTCCCATTTTTCATCGGATTCGAGCGCATGTAGTAATGAATATGCCCGCTCATAACCATGTCCACATGATATTTATCGAAGAGCGGAACCCAGGCTTTCTGAATATCAAAATAAGGTTCTTCCCAATTGTAGGGCGGAAAATGGAACATGGCAAATTTCCACGTGGCATCGGTGTTGGCCAACTGATCTTCAATCCATTTGGTTTGTACATCAATCGGCGATGTGCAGTCAATCATCAGGAACAAAGCATTTTTATACCTGAACGAATACGTTTGTTCGATGGGTACTCCAACCGGACCATTTTTCGGATAACTAAACATCTCCTGATACATCCATGCGCCGAGTCCGCTGCGGTTGTCGTGGTTTCCCGGCACATTCATCAGCGGTTTCCTGCAAATTACATTTTTCGGGAACTCAAACAAATCGTCCCATTGGTCGCGCTGCAAACCATCACTAACCAAATCGCCGGCAATGGAATAAAAAGCAACATCAGGATGAGCTTTTTCTGCCAAATTAAACAACTCTCCAAATTTCGGTGAATGGTGCGTATCGCCAAACCAAATAAACGAAAAAGAGTTGTCGTTTGACGAGGTCGAAAACGTATAATCTTCCTTCCAGTTTTTATCCGGCGAAATTCGATATTCGTAAGTTGTTGCGGGTTGCAAATTCCGAAGTTGTGCGGTAAACCGGTTGATATACCGGTCGTTCATCAAATCGCGGTCTTCCATCCTGAACTTTTCGGCCTGCACCGAATCAATCTCGTCAGTTCCTTTAATCCTATAAATTACTTTTCCTGAAGTCACTGTCGTATCGGTTCGCCACTGAATATCGATTCCGGAAGTTGGATCGGAACTCCAGGTGAGCAGAGCCTGATCAGGAATTGAAGACGATGGATAAGCGGTTTTCCGGAATGCGCCGATCAGGTGAGTCTCGGAACTTCGGCCCCTGATTGTGGTCAGCAGCTTCTGACCAACCATATCGGCCGGAACATCCATTAACACCAGTTCGTCCCAGTCGTGGTATGTAAAAGCGCCATCTTTTAATTCGCTGACAAATTGATTTTCAGGAAAAAAGTTGCTTAAAACCAACTGATCATCGTGATTCTGAGGAGCCACCGACACAAAATAATGCAACGAATAACCGGCAAAACCATTCACACCCAATTGAACACTGCCGGCATCAAACGATTTTTGCCAGACTTCGTAGGTCACCTGTTCGTTTTTCATGGTTTTCCCGGTATTGATAAATCCATTTTGAGCCAACCAAAATGGCTTAATTTTCTGTTCTGCACTGCACATTACAGAAACGACAACCGGCACATTTACGTCGAACATCCAATGTTTAGTGCTCAATACCTGTTTTTCCTGATCAGAAAAAAGATCCATGACCTGATCATTCGTCAGCGAAGTCAACTGTTTCTCATCCATGGTCTGGTAAAGTCTGGTGATGGTTTGATCCATTACTTCTTTTACTGTTTGTTCCATCGCCTGAGGTTTGCTGCACGAAACCTGCATGATGATAAAAAACGGAACGACGAGCAGGGCAATTAACTTTTTGAAGAATGGATAATTCATAATGTATTTGGTTAATTTGTATCTTATTCACCGGGTGACTTTGAGTCACCCGGTGAATAACACAGGTCTTTATTTTCCTTCCGGAGCGCTGATTACATTCAAATACCGGCCAATCCAATAGGGCAATAACCAAATATCTCCGGCGCTGTTTTCTTCCCGTCCACCGCCTCCGGCATCCAAATCGAACCGGTTGGCATTGTGCCTCGAAATCCGGAGTTCTCCGGGTGGCAAAACTTCTTTTATCGTTTGTTTCCTGAAGTTTTCAGGCATGAATTCGATATCTTTCCGCTGACTGTTCTTAATGGTCCAGTTCACCATATCGAGCGGATATTTTTGAAGATACCAGATGGCATTGTCCAGATCGATATCATTCGTTTCGGCAATGGCTGTCATAATGTTCCACAGCCCTTCTTTCTCCGGACGTTCAATTTCCCAATGATCGATGATTGCTTTTTTGTAATCAGCCTTTAATGTGTCGTTCAGGGCGTACCGGTAAAGTCCCCAATATCCGCAATAATACATCTCGTCGTCAGAATGATTCCATTGGTCCGACAATTCTTTACTTAATTCATCCGCGTTATCAGGAGCCATTCCGATAGCATTCATCGGACGCATCATGTTTGTCAGGTATCCATGTTCCTTCATCAGGTTCAGGATGGCATCTTTATATTTTTCCTTTTTGGTAAAATGATAGGCCGTTTGCAGCATTGCAGTAATGTTTGAGGAAGTGATTTTCCGGTCGCCCACATTTTCGGGACGAGCATTCACATATTCCGGATTCCAGCGTCCCCAGGTGGTTGGTTGGCCATTCCAGTCAATCATGTAGTAGTTGTTTTTCAGGATGTGCGACATCAGTGTGTCGATCAGCATCACCGCTTGATCATGAATCTCAGGAACATCAACCAGTTCGGCAATGGCGCCGAAAGCAAAAATATGACCGATGGCTTCATCACTGCTGGTGGTCGATTTCCAGTCCCATTCGGGATCTGGAGACTGCCGCCACGGAGAATCGTTTTTATTGTACCCGGTTCGTTCGAATGAGCGTGACGGGAAGCCCGAATTAAGACCGTTAACGGTATACAGCCTTTCCATCGCATCGAGCGATTCGCGCACATTCTGTAACGCGTCATCAGATTTGGTTACTGCATATCTAAATGTTTCACCGGCCAGGTACATCGAAGTCCATAAACCATCGTTGTCCGAGTTTTCCATAGTACCAGCCGTTACATCGCCATTTTTCATGTTCGAAACGGTGGCGTTAAAACCTACCCGGATGTGGCGTTCGCGAACCTGTTTTTCGTAATACATGGCTTTATCGTACAAGGTCATCTCCTTGAAACAAATTTGTCCCAACCCACGGTTTGTCAGGATAAGTACCGAATTTTCGGGACCTTTCGCAATACTTACAACCGTGTCGGAAGGAATCCAGCGTTCGGAAGCATAATAATCGAATTTGCCATCGTCGCGAAGTTTCATGGCTCCCCAGGTTGATCCGAACCAAAGTTTGCCGTCAATTTCTTTTATCGTTGTCAAATCGGTCCAGGGCATTTTCTGCTGAATTTCACCGATCTGTTTTTGTGTTTTCAAATCCAAAATAAAATAACCATCAGTGGTACCAACCACCAAATTTCCTGAAGAGACTTCCATGCAAGTCAGGTTATCTCCGCTGTAAATTTTAGCGATCTCCTTTTTTTCAGGAGAAAAGGAATAAATCGATCCACTGCCCAAAATCACGAAAAGATTACTGGCCGAATCGAATTTCAGGTCTTTTACTTCTTCTCCGGAAAGTGAACCTTCCCAAAGACTTTCCGAGTTTTTCAGCAGTTCAAGTTTTTTCCCGTCTGAAATCAGGAAGGCAAAATCTTTCCCGCCTGAAAAAATCCGGGCATCGGGCATGTTGTGTCTCGAAAATAATTTTGCGGCCCAGGCATTGCTTATTACAGCCTGATTGTCGATGTAAACGAACTGATTGTCGTAAATTCCGATTCCGGCAATTTTTTTATCCGAGGTTGGTTTGTCCTGAAAATCGGGAACCAACGTTCCGGGGAAAAGGAATTGTCCGGCATGCGTGCGCAACAATCCGGTTGATGAATAAATCTGAATGTATCCGTTGCGGTCCGAAGCCACATTCAGCAATCTGGCATCTTTGTTTTCGTTAAAATATTTGATGCTGTAATCCTGAACAAAAGGTTTATCCTGAAATTGCGTCATTTTTGCATTTTCATTTTTCGAAGTGCACGATACAATTGCCAAAGCAAGAATAAGGACTACCAATTGTTGTATTTTTCGATTCATTTGAATTTGTTTAGTTGATGAACTTTATACTATTGAAAACAAGCGTGTTTAGGTTATTCTATTCAAACTATCAACCCTCAAAAATTTCACGTTTCTGAAATAGTTCGGCGTCAACGTCTGATTTTTGTGGTTTTGAGGTTCAGAAAAAAAGTGCCACCTCCATCAGGTGGTGGCACTTTTTAAAATTGAGTTTAATTGGTATAAATTAATTATTGGAAAATCCACATTTTGGCTGATGCCAAATCTTTTCCACCTAAGGCAGTAACAGCGAGATTATACTGTTCTGCGTTATTGCTTTCTTCATTTAATGGATACATATTACGTAAAGGATAGGAATTTGGTCCAAATGAAACTGCAATCTTCCCAACGAACTCAGGTTTACCAGTTCTTCTGTAGTCTGTGAAAGCTTCAGTTTGATTGGTAATCAGGAAGGAAAGCCATTTTTGTAATGCAATTTTATCCAGATCACTACTTCCATCCAGAGCCACTTTGGCAACGTATGCATTATAGTTATCAACAATATCATCAGAACCAATATGACTCGTGGGCTTTTCGCCATCAAAAACACCCCATCTCTCAAACGAAAGTTTGATTCCTTTTGCATAGAAATCAGCAGCTGTTCCCGATGAGATCCAACCTTTCACCTTAGCTTCTGCTAACAGGAACATCATTTCGCTTGATTCCATGACTGTAGCTTTTAACCTATCATCAACAGTCTGAGCAATCAACTTTGAAAATCCGGTAAGACGTCGATTATCATAATTGCCATTACTGCCGGGTAAACCTATTCCTCCATATAATGATTGAACATTTATTTGCGTTGGTGTGCCAAACCATTGCGCATCCAACGGGTATGGTACATCTATTACTTCGCCAGTCAAAGTTCTTCCAGTAGCAACTAACACCTCCGGAGTATTTGCATACAAACTCGCAGGATAATATGTAATATTATAACTATACCCATTAATTTTAATAGTCTCATCTGTCATTTCAGTTTTACTTGAAATCGGAGAAAGAGCTGGAGCAAAAATTACGTACATCCTTGGATCATCCAATTCAACCATTTTATCAATCAGGTATTTTGTTGGTTTTTGCTCTGTAAATTCATTGCCAGTACCCCAATTCGTTTGCAGATACCATGAATCATCAGTATTCGTACCTACGAATCCAAGTGCGGCATTATCCTCAACAGTCGACATATATTGATTTCCTGCCGCTATTTTTTGCATCTCAGGAGCAAGATCAGTCCCAGCTTTCTTAAAGGCTTCATAAGAATGTACCATGAGACGGAATTTAAGTGAATTGGCAAATTTAATCCACTTCGTTCTATCACCATTAAAAAGAACATCATGCTGTGCAGGTAATCCTTTACTGGAGGAATTTGACAAAATCGTTACAGCATTATCCAATAACTCAAACATTTGTTCATAGATTTCTTTCTGCGTATCAAATTTCGGAAAAATATTTCCTGAACGCCCCTGAACAGCTTCACTAAATGGGACGTCGCCATATTTTTCAGTAAGATAAGCTCCGACAACACACTTAAGAATATCGGCAGCAGCAACATTCGCTAAATTGCCTTCATCTGTAGCCAATTGGGTTAAAGATGTCAATGTACGAAGCTCGGATGTATATGGATTTGGTCCCGCATCCATGCTCCAGTCGGCATCATACTTTGTAAAAAAGCTTGTAATCTGATCCGATGAATAGGTATCCATAAAATATTGCATAGCTTGACCTTTTCTAGGTTCTTTTGCTGCAGCTCCATAGTTCTTAAGTACATCTACAATCGCGGTTGTTAGTTGATAACGCGAATAAGTAAAATAATTCACATCGAATGAAGTTTGTCTTTCATCTATTCGAAGTTGGTCTTTACAAGACATATTCATCACCATCAGTAAACAAATGGTAACATATAATAATAATTTATTCATAGCATATAAATTTTAAAATTTACTATTACAATGCATTAAAAGTTAAATGCAAGTCTAAATCCCATCATACGAACAGGTGGTTGTCCAAATTGGGTAATTCCCATGCCACTTATACCATCTCTAAAGGCTGTTTCAGGATCCTCATTCATCCGGTTCTTTGCCCAAAAAGCAACATTTTTGGCATACGCTGTAATCGACACATCCTGGCAATGTAATTTAGTGGTTACAGATTTATTCAAGGTGTATGTAAGATTAATTTCCTTAATTTTAAAGCTGGTTGCATCCCAGGTTCTGAACTGAGCCCCACTCCATAATTCTTCACCTTCCATGTTATATGGATTCAGATAAATCGTACGTGTCGGATCGTCACCATTTTTAATATAATAATCATCCGGAAGATTGCGTTTTTCTTCAGGAGTCATATTTGAAACATCCTTCGTTGGATCTATAAATACTGCATTCCAGTAACCAAAGTATCTTGGGTCTCCATTGTACATTTCCATAAATCCCTGCACGTAATCTTTATATTCTTCATAACCCGCACCCGGGAACATATCATCAGGATTTGGCATACTTGGTAATCCCCCGGCAAAACGACCACCAGTCCAATACTGACTATATTTATCCTTGTATATATAGCCGATATCGGCCATACCATCGTCCACCATAATCTTTTGAGTTTCTGATATAAATACACCGCCCAATCTTAAGCTGGTAACAACTCCGAGATTCCAGTTTTTATATCTTGCACTAGTGCTAAAACCTAATATCGCATCGGGATTCATATTACCCAGATAACCATTCTTCCTAATATTATCAGTAGACCCATCTGACTGTTCTATAATTCCATCAAATCCGGTTATCATCATGCCTTTATATTTTCCAGATTCAACGTAAGGAATAGGATTCTGAGCATATAAGTCACCAACTTTTGATCCTTTAAATAATGAAAGTTTTGCGGATCCTTCATAGTCATAAAACTTTTCAGCAAAGCGACTGTCCAAATCTTCAATAACTGATTTATTGGTGCTGGCATTTGCTGTGACACTCCATTCCCAATTTTTATTTCTCACAGGCACTAAGGTAATTGAAGCTTCAATACCAGTAGATTTAACTGACCCCATGTTAGTTAACATCGAACTAAAGCCTGATGAAGCAACAACCGGAAGTTGCTGAATCTGATTAATATGATCTTTAGAATACACTGTAAATTCTCCGAGAACTCTGTTATTAGCCAGGCCAAAATCAAATCCACCTTCCTTGGTAATATTTAATTCTGGTTCAATATTATCATCAACCAATGATCCGCCAACTGTTCCCATCGAAACTCCATTCCATGTAGAGGATGAAATACCGTAACTATCCAGATTCACAGGATTACCAATTCCATATCCGGTTGTAGCGTAACCTGCCCTAAACTTGAGCAGATTTACCCAACTTGCTATGTCAAATGTTTCAGAAGCAATCCAGCTTATCGAAACACCAGGATAAAAATGATTGTCCTTTTCGTGATCTAAAACACCTACCCAGTCATTACGTCCAGACAAATCAAGATAAAGCATACTTTGCCATCCGAGTGTTGCAGTAGCGTACGCCCCATAACCTCTTGATGCATATCCTCTATTAAAACTGGCATTTTGCCTGACTGCAGCAGGTAAAGAACTAAAGCTAAATGAATTGGGCGTAGACAATTCATTTCCACTAAACCCTGAGCTATTTGATTCACTGAAATTATAGGCAACACCGATCAAACCATCGACAGAAAGCTTGTGATCCAAAAAATAGTTAGTATAAGCAAGCATCGCATCAGTATTAAAGCCAATGCTTGAACTTTGTTGCTGTTCATACCCTCCTTTTTCCGCTCTTTCACTTCCCCATGGAGTTTTTCGTTCGAATGCAAACTGTTGTGAAGTTAAGCCCGAACGAACAGTGAATGTTAAAGGATCAGTAAGTTTCCAATCCATTTGAACTTTCCCAAAGAATACGTCTTTTGCGTACGTTCTAATAATGTTCTCAGCAGCAAAGTATGGTCCGTTTTTTCCAAGAGCTTTATCAAAGCCATTTCCATCGACGCGACTTAACCTATCATCACCAGGGTTTTTTAAATATGGGGAATTCTGATATGTCCCGGTCCAATCATTTAACCATGTGTTCGCATCTTTCCAAACTGACATCGCTGGCATGTTGATAGGCATTGACATGGCATGAGCAAGTGGATTATCTTCTCGTTTACCATAAACGTGCGACTGATTTGGAACAAAAGTACGGGTATAAGAAGCTTGAGACGAAAAAGATAGCTTGTCGTTCAACTTATATAAAGAATTAAAACTTACATCATTACGTTTTGTTTGATTACTTGGAACTACCGACTTGTCATTTAAATTACCAAATGTTAGCCTATAGTTTCCTTTGTCATAATTCCCTGTAATGGCAATATTATTTTCTACCAAAACACCTGTTTCAAGGAACGCAAGCAGCGGAGACTTATCACCCTGAGCCACCATTGGTCCCATTTCCCATTGCTGTGTAGTAATATTCCACTGATTAATTGGGACATTATTTGTTGTATCATCAATACGCCATCCTAAACCTTGCTTGTCCGATTGATTGGCTTCACCTTCTTCTCCCCCCTGAAAAAACATGCGCTGAACCGGAGGTGCGCTATATGCCTGATTTATAGAAAGTGAACTGGTAACCGAAACACCTACACCCTTTTTCGCTTTACTTCCATCTTTAGTAGTAATTAAAATAACACCATTACCTGCAGATGATCCATAAAGTGCAGCAGCACTCGCACCTTTTAATATAGAGATACTCTCAATATCATTAGGGTTAATCGACGACATGTAGTTACCGACATCTATTCCGGCGGTAGTTCCAACTTTATTTGTACTTACAGGAACTCCATTAACCACAATCAGTGGCTGTGTTTCGTTGTTAATATTACCATCCTTCCCGGCGGTAATACCATTTAAAGCAGTAGCGCCTCGAATATTAAACATCACAGAAGAAGTCGGAGAAGAGGTTAGACTGTTCATTTGAACACCTGTTACTTTACCTTCCAACGATTTCAACGCATTGGTAACACCACCTGTTGCGATTTGATCGCTGTTAACAGATGAAATGTTGTAACCAAGTGCCTTTTTTGATTTCTTCATACCCAAAGCAGTTACTACAACTTCGTCAACTCCGATACTAACAGAAGACAAAGTGACATTGATTACCGGTTTTCCATTTACTGCAATTTCCTGACTTTGCATTCCAACGAATGAAAAAACCAGGGTAGACTGAGCATTCGGAACAGAAATGTTGTAGTTTCCATCGAAGTCGGTAATTACACCAGTGGTGGTGCCCTTTACCGCTACAGTAGCTCCCGGAAGTGCTTCTCCATCGGAGCTCTTTACAACACCACTCACTTTTAGCTGGGCAATTGCATTGCTTGACAGAAAAGCAAACATCGCCAGAAGGAGCATTTGTAAAACTTTCTTTTTCATAAAACGACTAGTTTAATTTATTAATAAAGAATTAATTCTCAGCGGACACCTCCTTAATTGGAAGTTTGAATTAAGATTATTCAACACAACAAATATTGAGAATAAAAAACCCCAAAGCTTGTGGAATCTTATTCTGATTACATCAAATATTAACTATTTTAATTTAACTAAATCGATTCAGTTTCTAAATTGCGTTAATATTCGATCACAATAAAGTTAATATTTTATTAAAAAAATGTTAAAAAACCACGATTAGCCTTCAACAACAAGCAAAAAGCAAAAATGTTAGTTGGCCCTAAAATCGCAAGTTGGCACCACCCAATTCGCCGTGAATGTGAATGGAGATAAAGGCAAGCAGAAGAATAGCAAAAATCATCAGGATAAAATACAGGAACCAGTTTTCACGCTGTAATGCTGCTTCCGGAGCATGAAAAAAAGCCGGATTACGCTTCCACAGGAATAACAGGATGACAGCAAAGTTTAAAACATACAAATGATGATTAAGCCTGAATGTTCCGGAAAAAGCGCCGGATACAAGGTAACTGAAAAGAATATAGGCGCTGAAATAAACAACGAAAAGTTGAATGATCATTCGTCTGTCAAAGTTTTTTTTGTATTTCCGGATGACATACCAACTCATCGCTACAAGTAATATGAACAATGCGAATGCTGCGATGCTTCCGGAATAAGTCACACTTTCGATGGATTGAATATTTTCAGACTTGTTTAAAAGTATATCATAAAATGCGGAGTTCTGGAAAACCAAAAATGGCACAAATACCAATATCAATGCGGCTGCAACCTTATTTTCCCATGATTCCGGAACTGAACTAACTTCGGGCCATTTCGAACTAAATACGCCATAAGCCATTGAGACGCCGCCCCAAAAGCCGATGTTGTATTCCATCACATTCCACATGTTAAAATTGATTTCGAGAACATTACCAACAATCTGCAAGAAATTTCCAAAGGCAAAACCAAATCCGGCGCCAAGCGTGGTAAAAAGCGCTACACGCATGGCAGAGTTGAATTTATTTCGCGCCATGTACCACAACATAGCCAAACCCGCGCCCAAACAAATTGCCCAGGCTTCCGAACGGGGCGGTGTCATTAAAAATTCGAGTTGATCAATTAAAAAGCTATGAACAAGTATTCCTGCAGCAATCATTTCGGTCAGCAAACCTGCCCATTTCACTTTCTTTTCTCCTGAAGATTCGAGTGTGAGCCCCAAAAGTCCACCGCCAAGCAGGCCAAACAAGCCCCCGATTACAAAAAGCATTTCAAGTCCGTACGAGGCATTCAGAAAATCGGTACTACGACCATAGCCCACGACAATTCCGTAACTGATTATTCCGCCTGCTCCCCATCCAAGAGCAGAACTCAACGCAATTAAAAGTGCTTTGTTATACCAGTCTTTCCTTCCTGAAACCAGAACCAAGGCGAGAGCTCCGATTCCACCGGCCCAGGCAGCGCCGGGCTCGTGTCCAAACTGCCCCCTGATAGCCCAGGCTGTTCCGAGGGATAATCCGACGATCAAAATGTTAATCCACTGTTTTTTCATAGGTCGTTGGTTTGTGTAGTTTGCCGAATTCCAGAGCTTGAAAAGGTACAAAAACTTCAGGAGTTGGTTTTGTAAAGAAATATGAATCCGAGTCGATTGACTTCTGGAATTTTATTCATTTTGCATTAATTTTTAACCTCTGCATCCAAACAAACGCATAAAATTTTCCAAACAATCAGTAAATATCGAGAAACAAGTGCTTCTAAATTATTTTATTTTAATTCCTTACACTAATCAATTATTTAAAGTGTAAAAATGACAACCATTTTGATTGGGTTAAGATTCCACGCGATTTGATTAAAAAAGGAGAAGTTCCCATTTTCGAATTAGCGTTCCTTTGTTTAGCGCTCATAAATTAACCAGGACTGATGAATTGCTCACCCTGTAATCACTTCAGGATTTGCCCAAACCCTTTATTTTAGAGGGTTTCCATTTTAATTCCTGACCGAAAAAATATGCAACTGCTCAGAACAATTACACCTGAACGAAAAGACGGCATACAAAAGTTTTACAGGCAGGCGGCATTAAGCATTTACAATGGTTTTATGAAGCATGGAAAAACTTGTGACAAGAAGACCAGCAATAACTAAAAAAATCGGCAAAAAATTATACTAAATGAATTCGAATCATTGGCGGTTTCTAACAAATCAATCTTTAAAATAATTATTCGAACAGCGAATCGTATACTTTTTTTTATACTTTAGTGAGACCCAAACAAACCTACATTCTGCTGATGATGCATAGTATAAAATTATAACTAAGAATTTTAATACATGGCAGTATTTTTACTTGCAGAAGAAGACACAAATAAACACTCCCGGCAAAAGAAAAACATCATTGATGGTCTTCCCGGTTCAGATGTATACTTTGCCACCAGCAACCAACAAACTATCGAATTTATTGGTTCCACCAATCCCGACGTAATTCTAGTTGGTAATTTAGGAACTGAAGATAATCGACTTGATCTATGCAGGCAGCTAAAAAATAATCAAAATACACGCGAAATTCCTGTTATTTTCCTGACCAACTCAATACTTGAAAAGAAAATCGCTCAAAAAGCTTTTGATTCGGGAGCTGATGCTTTTATTCAATTGCCTGCAACAAAAAACGAGTTAAAAGCACTGGTAAAAAATTCAGGAGAACAGAAGCTCTTAAGTATTGCGGCAAACGCGGAGCCGGAGCAATCGGGCGAAGAAGATATTAAAAATTTAGCTTCCGCTGAAACAATCCATAAGCATGAAAATCTTTATCAAAGCCTGATGAACCATTTGCCTCAGCGAATTTTTATCAAAGACAGGAATTTAGTATACATTTCATGCAGCATTGACTTCGCAAGTGATTTTGGAACAACACCCGACCAGATAATAGGCAAGGATGACTTCGCCCTTTTCCCGCCCTCCCAGGCTACCGAATTTCAAAATGATGATCAAAAAGTAATTGATTCAGGAAAAATAAAAGATATCGTTGAGCCATACTCGTTGAATGGGAAAGCTTACTGGGCCCACACAATAAAAGTACCGTACAGAAATAAAGAGAACAAAATTATCGGTGTTCTGGGTATCTACGAAGACATTACTGAACGAATCAGGATAGATGAACAAATTCGCCAAAACGAAGAACATTACCGGTTGCTGTTCGACAACATGGTAAATGGAATCATGGTTTGTGAAGTGATTACTGATGAATCGGGAGAAGCAGTCGACCATGTTTTTGTAAATGGCAATCTGGCTTTCGAAAAACTTACCGGGGTAAATTCAGCAGAACAGGCTGGCAAAACGAGCACTGAGATGTCGATAAGCTGGCCTCCCGAAATCCGGAAAAAACTGTACTCTGTTGCCATGACTGGCGTTCCGATTGAATATGAACGATTCAATGAATCATTGCAGCGCTATTATGAGACACGTGTTTTTTCGCCCCGGAAAGGGCAGTTTGCACATGTTTTCACCGACATTACCGACCGAAAATCCGGCGAAATCAAACTTGCCAATTTTAACCGGCTTTATTCTGTTATCAGCCAGGTAAATCAGGCGATAGTACACTTATACGACCTCGATAGTTTTATTCAGGAAGTTTGCCGCATTACCGTTGAGAATGGAAAATTCCGTATGGCCTGGATAGGTTTTGCTGACGAAATTGATGAGGTAATCAAACCAAAAGCGTTTGCCGGTTTTGAAGACGATTATTTAAAAGTTATCACACCAATCTCAATTCGTAATTTGCCTGAAGGACAGGGGCCAACCGGGCGGGCTCTTCAGGAAGGAAGACATTTTGTCTGCGCCGATTTCGAAACCGACCCAACAGTTTCACTCTGGCGAGAAGAAGCCTTGAAACGTAACTATCATTCATCGATTGCTTTACCAATAAAAAAGTTTGGAAAAGTTACCGGTGCATTTACGATTTATGCTTCAACGCCGGATTATTTCGATCAAAAGGAAGTTGACTTGTTAACCGAAGTGGTCGACGAAATAAGCTATGCACTTGAAACGCATGAACTTGAGCAAAAACACCGGGAAACAGTGTCAGCCCTGGTTGAAAGCGAACAACGTTACCGCCTGCTTTTCGACAACAGTTTCGACGCCTTTTTACTTACCTCTCCCGATGGTAAAATCCAAAGTGCAAACCCGTCGACCTGTCGGATTTTCGGTCGGTCGGAACAGGAAATTTGCGCGATTGGGCATGAAGGAATTTTTGACACGAGCGACCCGAGATTGATTAAGGCAGTTGAAACTCGAAAAGAAACCGGCTATTTCTACGGCGAACTTACCGGAATAAAAAAAGACGGCACCAAATTTCCGATAGAAGTTGCCTCAACAATTTTTGCTGATAAACAAGACCTATTTCGGACAAGCCTGATTATCCGTGATATAACAGCGCGCAAACAGGCAGAAGAAGAAATTTTGCAAAGCAAAGAACTTTTCCAGATCATGTTTGAACAGGCGCCGATGGGAATTGCTTTGGTCGATTCGGTCTCGGGCAAAATACTTGAAGCGAATAACAAGTTTGCAAGTATAACAGGCCGGTCGAAAGCTGAAATAACCGAAATCGACTGGATGAGCATTACACATCCGGATGATATTGAAGAGGAATTGAGATACATGGAACAACTGAATTCAGGATTAATTCAGGGATACCGCATGGACAAACGGTACATCCGCTCCGACAACTCTTTTTTATGGATTAGTTTGACCATTGCTCAAATCAGGGTTAAAAACGAAGCCAGGCCCCAACACCTGAAAATGATTGAAGATATTACCGAGCGTAAAAGTTTTGAAGATAGGCTTCGGACACTTTCCTATGCAGTCGATCAAAGTCCTGTTTCCATTGTAATTACAGACCTTCATGGAAATATTGAATATGTAAATCCAAAATTTACTCAAATAACGGGTTATACTTCGGAAGAAGCGGTTGGACAGAATCCGAGGATTTTAAAATCGGGACACACACTTCCCAAAGAATATCACGATTTATGGGAAACAATTTTCTCGAAAAATGTGTGGCACGGCGAGTTTCAAAATCTTCGGAAAAATAAGGAAGTATATTATGAATCGGCTACAATTTCGCCTATTACCGATGAAGATGGGAATATTGTAAATTTTCTTGCTGTGAAAGAAGACATTACTGAACGCAAACGTTCGGAAGACCTGATTAAAACCCTCAGCGCAGTAGTTCGGCAAAGCCCGTCGATGATTCTCATCACCGATAAAAAAGGAAAAATAGAATTCACCAACGACGAGTTTGCCAATTTTATGAAATATCCGCCCGAAGAAATTGTTGGCAGAAACCCACGCATTTTCAATGAAACACACCATACTCCTGAGTCTTACAAACAAATGTGGGATACATTAAGGTCGGGAAAGATATTTAAAACTGAATTTAAAAACAGGAAAAAAGACGGAACCGAATTTTGGGAAAATGTAATTATCTTCCCGTTAACCGGAGACAATGGCGAAATCAAAAAATACATTTTGCTCAAAGAGAACATTACCGAGAAAAAACAACTGATCTGCGATTTAATCCGTGCCAAGGAAAAAGCGGAAGAATCGGATGAACTGAAATCGGCGTTCCTGGCCAATATGAGTCACGAAATCAGGACTCCGCTCAACAGCATAATTGGTTTTTCCGATCTGTTGCTCGACCCGTATTTTTCGCCCGAACAACAAATCGAGTTTATTCAGATGATTAAAAACGGCGGGAATAATTTGCTTGATATCATCGAAAACATTCTGGATATCTCCCGGTTGGAAAAAGGTCAGGTTCAAATTACAAAACTTAAACTCCCGGTTGTAAGCCTGCTAACTGATATTTACAAGGAATTTCTTTTCAAACATAGCGACAGGAATATTCAACTCATCCTCTCGAAACCTGACAATCAGCGAAATGTATACATTGAAAGTGACGAAAGCCGAATCAGGCAAATACTGGTCAACTTCCTGAACAATGCCTATAAATTTACAGAGAAAGGAACCATTGAAATTGGTTGCAGGGAAGAAGAAAATGAAGTTCACATTTATATAAAAGACACAGGAATTGGGGTTCCTCCTGAATTCCACGAAAAAATATTCGAACGATTCCGTCAAATTGAAACCTCCCAAACCCGAAAATACGGAGGAAACGGATTGGGGCTGGCCATTTCAAAACAACTGGCCGATTTGCTTGGTGCAAAAATCTGGATGGAATCTGAACCCGGAAAAGGATCGGTTTTCTATTTGTCGTTTGACACAGTGCATTCCCAAGTGATTAATTGACAGAGCTTTCAGGCATACAACTAAAAACCCTGAAACATTAAATATTTCAGGGTTTTTAACTATGTATTGAAATGTAATTTTACCACAAATTTTCGCCAAACGACCAGCCTTCACGAACTGGTTCTTTGATATATCCGTCCAGTTCAGGATGATTCGTAAACTTCATGTTTACAGCGTCATACTCCAGTTTAGTGGCAAACCGCTGCGATACCACGCCAACCTCTATCATTTCGGTTAACTCGGCCGCATAGTCGAAATTCGAGCCGGGCAATGTGTTATTCTTAATGGCATCAATCCATTCCTGCTGCGGTTGCTCCTCACCTACTCTTGGAATTGTTTTGGCTGGTGCATTTGCCAAAAATTGTTTCATTTCTTCATCCGAAACAAGCAGGCGTGGCTCGTTTGGCCGTCCGCCTGTGATCAGCGTTTTCTTGTCGCCAATCATCACCATTCCGGTGCCCGGCAATTTATCAATTCCCCATTCCGGCCTGATTTCGGGTTTCGAACCGCCTTCGTGCCACGACAAAGTAACCGGCGCTTTATCTCCTCTGGCGCCAAACTCAAATTTAACCACCGATTCATCAGGAATAAAACTGTGATCAGGAATTGGATTTGGCACAATTCCCTCGACCGAAAGTGGCATGCCTAACTGAAGCGCCCAGAAAGGTGCATCAATGGTGTGACAAGCCCAGTCGCCAAGCAGTCCGTTTCCATAATCATAAAATCCACGCCAGGCTTTAGGCACATAAACACTGTTGTATGGTTTTTCAGCAACTGGCCCCTGCCACAATTCCCAATCCAGATATTCAGGAACAGGTTGTGCTGATGGAGGATAACTGTCGGGTTTTGTCCAGTAACCGCCCGGTTTAAAATCGAAAGGGCCAAACCATGCGTGCACTTCGGTAACCTGGCCTAAAACACCGGCATCATACCATTCTTTGATCAACCGGATTCCGTTTGTGGTGTGACCCTGATTACCCATCTGTGAAACGATCCCGTAATGTTTTGCGGCTTTTTTCATGGTGCGTAACTGCCATACATTGTGCGCCAGGGGTTTTTCGCAATACACGTGTTTGCCCAGTTGCATGGCAGCCATAGTCGCTGCAAAATGCGTATGGTCAGGTGTTGATACAATTACAGCATCAATCTGGTTGGCCATTTGATCGAACATAACCCTAAAATCTTTGAATCGCTTCGCATTTGGGAAAGTTTTAAAAGCATTTTCAGCGCGATTGTCATCAACATCGCATACGGCCACAATATTCTCGTTGATTACTTTTTTGCCTTCCTCATTTTCCTTGAACAAAGAAGTCCAGTTATCCTGGCCACGTCCACCGGCTCCAATAAGGGCGATGTTTAATTTGTCACTTGCTTTTGTCTTGCAACTAATCAGGTTTGGCATGATTAAAATACCTGCAGCAGTTGCTGAAGCCGATTTTAAAAATGTCCGTCTCGAAAAATCGTTCATGATTTAAAAAATTAGATATTAATTAATATTAGGTTGTTTCTATTTCTTAATTATCAAATAATTACCTGAATTATACTCATCTGTCCTGATAATCAGTTTTCGGTGATTTTCATCAAAACTATAATTCAGCGAATCTGAAAGCTGTGAACCGTCAAGTTCAACCAAACGTGGTTTTTTAGCCAGATTTATTTTCAGAATATGCGGTTTATGCACCCCATTGAGCGAAATCCTGATTTTATCCGAATCGTCCTCAACCGTTACCGAGGTTTTGCCGCTTTGGTCCGGATGATAAACGGTAAATTCATTTTTCCCGTCAGGATAAATCAAAAAAGTCAGGTATCCTTCCGAATTTCTGTCGCCAATTCCGGTGTAATTTCGCTTAACATCTAACGGTACAATGGCGCCTTCGCGTATGTAAACCGGAAATTCGTCAAGCGGAAACTCCCGTTCAAAAATAACAGGTCCTTGCAGAATTTCCTTGTCATTAAAGAAATATCTCCACTTTCCCTCCGGAAGTATAACTTTACTTAACAATTGATCTTTGTAAACCGGCGCAACCAGGAAATCATCGCCAAATAAATAATGATATTTACCGTTTACCGGCCGCTGTAATCTTGTTCCGCCTTCGTGCGCCCGAACAACATAAGTGTACATGTACGGAATTAATTCGGTATGCAGCCACGAAAATTTCCGGATTATTTCGAGCTCTCCGGAAGTACGTTTCCACAACGCACGTTCACCATGTCCACCATTCAGGAATAAACCGCAAAACGTTGAAAACTCGGCCCAGCGAATATACAGGCGCGGCGGAATTACACTTCCGGAGAAACCAGCCACATCCGACCCGATAATATTGTAGCCAAGTTTCGCGCTTTCCAGAATATTCCGGATGGCCATTTCAATGCCGTCAATTCCATCCATTGCAATGTCGGTGTTTGATTTGTCTTCGGCAGTGATCTGGCCTGTCGATTGCCAGGTATGTTTCTGATCGCCAACCCAGGTCACCGGAGCAGCGTCAACCGGCGCAAATCCTTCGGGATGGTACCAGCGATCGATGGCCCGCGACATGGTTACGAATTCAGGATTTTGTGTCAGTCCGTGGGCATATTCATCGCGGTAATAATGATCCATGTATGTTCTGGTAGTCATCAATCCTTTGCTTGTCGACTTGTAAAAAACCGGAATGGGACCCAATGCGGTATAAAAAAGTGTAGCTGTTCCATCCAGTTTCCAGCCATCAATTCCCAGATCGAAAACCCTTTGCTGCAAACCGCGCCACCATTTCATCGCATCAGGATTGGTATAATCAACAAATCCGCCTTTGCCTTTCCACCATTTAATCTGATCGCCTTTTCCGGCCAGATAACCATTTTCTTTGGCCGCATTAAACCAGGGTTCCGATTCAGAAATCCGCGTGTCTTTGCTTTTGCTGTCGACCATCGAGGTCATCCACAAAACTACACGATAGCCGTTGTTCTGCATCTTGCCAAACCATTTTTCAGGATCCGGATAAAGCATGGTATCGATCTGAAAATCGTTGTAACGCAGGCTCCACGGACTGTCGAGAATAACTGTCCGGACAGGAATATCATATTTGGCATATCCTTCAAGCAAAGTGTCGACACGCTGCGCCGTGTTCGAATCGTCTTCCCACAACCAGCATTCGAGCGCCCAGGGCGGGGTGAGCGGCGGATTTCCATGCCGTTGCGCATTAAACGGCGTTCCGCGGAATGGAAATTCGAATCCGAAATAATAAATCAGCAAAAGCACTGAAAAGATGATCAGTACATAGTTAACTATTCTCTTTTTCCTGAATGCCATTCTATTTCAAAATTGATTAACGAATCATTTCCAGGCCAAATATCAACACCGAGCTGTTTACCAAAGCGTGCACCAGTGCGCTGTAAAAAACATTTTTCGTTTTTATATAGGTGTAGCCATAGGCCCATCCGGCCAGGCAGGCAAAGCCAATGTAAACAATAGCGCCCGAATGGTAATGAACCAGGCCAAACAGCACACTGGTAATTGCCAGCGATGTGTACACCCCCATGTAGTTTTTTCCTGACTTTTCGATTGCAAAAGCGCCGGAAAAAATAAAGCTTGTCATCAGCGCCGGAAACCATTGCATTCCACCTTTCAACGTGTAACCTGCCAGAAGCGCCAAAGGCAGTAAAATAACAAAACCCCATTTCCAGAAAATGAGCCATGCTTTTGCCTGATGAATCCGTTTGGCAAGCATATTTTGCAAAATTCCACGAAAGAAAAGTTCTTCGAAAATGGCCGTATGCAGAAAGGTTGTCAGAATGGTAAAGAAGATTTTCTGTACTAAATCGACCGAAACTTCATCGTGGCCAACAATCCTGAAAAAATTAACGGAATACCCGATACTGAAAACTGTGAGGTAAAATGCGAGCCAGACCCAAACCGATGTCCAAAGCTTTCTCGGATTAATTTCAGGATAAAAGCCAATATCAGCAAGATTCCGGATAATAGAAAAGGCATATACTGCTGTCAAAATAATTACAATCCGGTAAATTGAATCAAAACCGTTTCCATGGAAAGGAAGTTCACCGGTAGGTTTTACACTGATTAAAGTGGTTGGCAAAAGGAAAAGTACAAAAACCGTAAAATCATACCAGTCAATTTTTGAAACAGAGCGGCTTCGGGCGGAAAAAGCCAAAACCGGAAAAAATATCAGGAAAGGAAAAATAGCAAGTGTACCATTAAACGGATTTTCACCATTTATAAGCACATAGCTGTAATACAAAACAATTAGAGCTGCCGGAAATACCACAGCCTTCCTGACATCAGAACCTATCCAGGTCGCGATTCTATCGGATGCAGGCTGACTTCCAATGGAGAAAAAAAGGAAATACAAAACCAAGAAGTATGGTACCGCAATTAACATATCAGGCAATGAATTTTTGATGCCTGCAAACAGAATAAACAAGAGGGTTAAAATAGCTGTACCTGCAGAAGTTAACACAATTTTCTGACGTAATTCTTTGCTCATTCTCATTAAATTCTGATTAATAAATGAATAAGACAGTTACTATCCAATATTCAATCTATAATTTTAGCGATTAGAAAACAGAAATAATTATAGAATAATATCTATTTCTGATATTTTTTTGCCTCTAAAAAAAAGCTATGACGGTTTAGCTTTGCGAGTCATGGTGAAAATTCAATGCATATAAATTAAAATTCCGTAAGTTTATTTAATTTTATTTAAGGAATTTTAACACTGCCTGCCAAAGCATTAATCCAATGGCAGACCGACAGGATAAAACGATTCGTGAATTTCAATTTTTTCAATGAAATGGCTAATGCCATAGGACTTAAGTGAATTTTACTCCCTGTTTTAAATACGGAGTAAATGCAGAACGGAATCAGAACCGTTCGCGAACAACAAATATTTTGATGTAAGGACTTACAGATATTCAAATTATTAACCAATTCAATTGTTCTATGAAAAATCTTATCCGCTATTTATCCATTGTCTGCATTACTGGAATAGTGCTCTTCCAGTCGTGCAAAGAAGATGTACCCAGGCCCACATTCCCAATTTCAGCCTTAATTTTTCACAGTGTTGTCGATAAACAAGTTGCATTTACGGCTTTAACCCACAGCGCCGTTAGCTGGTCGTGGGATTTTGGCGACGGAAAAACAAGTGCCGAAGAAAATCCGGTTCATGTTTACGACGAAGGCGGGTATTATATTGCCACGCTGACTGCAACAGATAATGCCGGCAATACAGCAACCTCTGAAGTTAAATTAGCTATTGCACTTACTCCGTATGCCTTGCTCACAGGCGATCATACGGCGGATGACTACAATGGAAAAACCTGGAAGTTAACCACTAATCATAAAAAAGGTGGCGATTATTTGGCCTATGCAGACTTAAATCTGACAGCCATTGATCCAGATATCACACCACTTCCTACAGGAGCATTTGGGTTATATTTAGACTTGGGGGAAGTTTATGATGATACGTACACATTTTATTTTGATGGTAAATATGAACATGACGTAAAAGACGACCATGCTGCATTTGGCGGAATCGCTCATCAACTCAAGACCAATGGAGGAGCAGGTATTGTAAAGATGTCGGCAATACCAGATGATTTTCCTGTTTGCACAGCACAATACACTCCAGAGACAGGCGCAACTTTCACATACATTGAAAATGAAGATTTTACAGTTTCTTCAGTTTTCGGGCCTCCTTCATATTCCATTACCTTTAGGGGAGTTAGTACCATGGATTTTTCCGGGACTGAATTTGTTGGTTTTATGGATTATCAGAGGAAAGTTATTATTAAGCAAATAACTGAAGATTCAATGACACTCATTATGTTCGCTTCACTTGATCCTAAATACTATCCATTGAACACTACAGCCTTTGTTCTTAGTTTTGAAGTTGTTAACAAATAGAACAACTAAACTAAAATTAATATTAGAAATAAACTTACAGAACGAATTCAATCGAATAAATTATGGACTATACATATAATATTAAGAATATTACAAGACACCTGCTTGTCTTTATAATATCTGCAATATTGCTGCTGGGTTACTCCAGCGCAGAGGCTCAGCAACAAAACGGACATAAAGTTACCGGTAAAGTAACATCATCTGCTGATGGCACAGTTCTTCCCGGCTTAACCATTGTCATAAAAGGAACTACTCAAGGTGTTCTCACCGATAGCGATGGGAATTACGCCATTGTAGCGCCCGGCGAAAATTCATCGTTGGTTTTTTCATACATTGGTTTTAAATCCGAAGAAATTGAAATCAATGGACGTTCAACAATCAACGCTGTACTTACGCCAAGTACCGAATCCATCGACGAAGTTGTGGTAACAGCGCTTGGTATCAAACGAACCGAAAAGTCACTTGGTTTTTCAGTCGGACGAGTAGGCGGCGAAGAACTGACCAGGGTAGCCCAGGAAAATATACTGAATTCAATGGCAGGTAAAGTGTCGGGGGTCACCATTAATTCCACCGGGGGAACCGGATCTTCAGTTAGCATGGTTATCCGTGGCGCAACCTCGCTTAGTTCCGACAATCAGCCGTTATTCGTAGTCGATGGTGTTCCAATCGCGAATACTGTGAATAATATTGGTGGCTTCGGAAATGGTAACAGGGTGGATTATGGAAATCCTATTTCCGACATTAATCCTGAAGACATTGAAAACGTATCCATATTAAAGGGTCCAAGCGCTGCCGCTTTATATGGTACCCGCGCCGGCAATGGCGTTGTACTGATAACGACTAAAAAAGCAAAAGACAACCAGGGCATGAAAGTTTCGGTTACTTCGAATACCGTTTTCGACATCCCTGCCAGGTTTCTGGATGTGCAGTCACAGTTTTCAACCGGTTATTTCTCCTTTACTCCTGAAGATGTTGGCGGCGGAATTCTGCCAAATATAAATGCCAGCGACGGAACAGGGGCCGGACCGGAAAACGATAAAGGGTATTGGGCTGTACAATGGGATGCTCCGCTCGACGCAAATGGAGTTCCTGTTCCAACAGAGGTTAAATCGTATCCGAATAATGTACGCGATTTTGTGAACACCGGTCTCACAACAACCAATGGAGTAGCTATATCAAACAGCACAAAATCAATAAACTACAGGTTAGGGTATACCAATATGAGTAACAGTGGAATAGTTCCAAACTCTGATTTATTCAAAAATAGCTATACGCTTTCGGCATCCTCTAAAGTATCCGAAAAATTTACTGTGAGTACAGATATTAACTTTAACCATACCTGGTCGAATAACCGTCCCGCAACCAACGATGGGGCCAACCCTTTGCAATGGGCTTATTCAACCCCAACCAATATTGACATTCACAAGCTGGCTAATTATTGGGTTACAGGCAGTGAGGGTCTTGCTATCCGGACTGTTTCTTCAAATCACGAAAATCCGTACTTTTTGGCCTACGAGGTAAACAATAGTTTCACCAGAACTCGTGTTTACGGAAACGTGATGGCCAACTGGCAGATTTCCCCTGAACTTAACGTGATGGCTCGCTATGCATTAGATAGAGGCGATGAAATCCGGGAAACAAAAATGGCTCCTGGGTTTAGCGATGAACCAAATAACGGAACTTATGGAATTGCCACTTCAACCATGTTTGAAAGAAATATGGACGTTCTGGCAACTTACAAAAAAGACATTGAACGTTTTACATTGTCTTTTTCTGCCGGGGGAAATGTGCTTTATTCAAAAAATACAGCCTTTATTAATGCAGCTAAGTCTGGAACGGGATTAATTGTGCCAAATGTCTTTACTGTCCAGAACATTAGTGCTTCTTCCATGTCTTATTCTAATTGGCTGTATCAGAGGAGTATTAATAGTATATATGCGCTAGCAAACCTTGGATGGAAAGAAATAGTCTATTTAGATTTGACTGCCCGAAACGATTGGGCTAGCACCTTGCCTCCCCAAAATCGTTCCTATTTTTATCCTTCTGCTTCATTAAGTCTTATGCTTAATGAGCTATTAGACTTGGGGACAAAAGTTGACATGCTAAAGATAAGAGGTGGCTGGGCACAGGTTGGTAACGACACATCTCCCTACAGCCTAACTTCTGTATATGAAAATATTGGACAGTGGGGCGATGCAATCAGGTTGAGTAAATCCGGAACATTATTAACTCGTCATCTTAAACCTGAACAGGCTACTTCCCTGGAATTTGGATTGGAAACCAGATTATTTAACAACCGGTTAAGATTTGAAGGTACGTATTACACGGTCGACAACCGCAACCAAATTCTGGGTAATGTTCCTTTGGCAGTTTCTTCAGGCGATAGCAGGGTAAAACTGAATGCCGGTCTTCTTCAAAGCAAGGGTATTGAGTTGATGCTTGGCTTTACACCGGTTAAAACCTCGAACTGGAACTGGGATTTAAATTTGAATTTCACCAAGAACCAGACAACAATTCTTGAACTGGCCGATGGTGTTAATGTAATTGAATTTTGGGATGCTGCAAAAAGTAAATCTTTAGGCTATGCCAAAGGTACCGTTGTTACTTATTCAGACGGAACGACCAATGTTGAAGATGGTTTGGTTGGAAATATTTACTCTTCTCAAATTGCACGGGTAACTGATAAAGATTCACCTTACTACGGATATCCTATTATTAACGATGATATAGAAGGTGAATGGATGCCAACTGAAGATAAAGTAAAAGTGGGAAACTACAATCCTAAATTTATTGCAGGATTACAATCACAACTCCGCTATAAAAATTTTACCCTCAGTATGACTTTCGACTGGAGATGTGGCGGACAATACATTTCGCAAACCTACCGGTATTTTACAGAGAATGTTATGACGCAAACCTGGCTGGATAATCTGGCGAATCCGAATGGCTTGCCCATTGGAGAGGAACTTCGAAATTGGGTTGTACAAAATGCTGATAAGCTGTTGTTTTCCGAAGATTTTCATGCAGTTGGCGGACCAACCAAGGCGTATGGCGGATTTCCGGAATCATACAGTGGAACTACTGTTTATGATGGAACGTTCTCTCCGGGAGTGGTTGGCAGTTACGATGCAAACGGAAATTTTATTCTGAATCATGAAAATCTCGGCAATGAAGGAACCATTGTATTTCCTTATATCGCCAGCAATCCATGGAATTTTGGAAGCGTTTCGATGTTTGATGCCGACTACATAAAAATGAGAGAGATTTCTTTCAATTATCAGTTGCCTAAAAAGCTTGCCAACAAATTTGGTGCACAGGACATAAATTTTGCCATCTATAGCCGAAATATCATGATCTGGACAAAAGATTCGGGATTTGGAATTGATCCGGAAAGAGCCTTCCAGGCAGAGTCCAGTTCAGGAAACAGAGGCACACAATTTATGCAAGGTATTGAAAGATATAATGTTGATCCGTGGGCAATTCCTGTTGGATTTAAAATTGGCCTTACTTTTTAAGAATCTAAAAATTTAAGATCATGATTAAAATAAAAAATAGCTTTATTCTCGTTTTAACTATCGCACTAACTTTAGTTATTTCATGTAAAGACCTGGATCAGATGAATATAAATCCCAACGGGGTAGATCCGGCAAAAGCAGATCCGAATTTATTAATGCCTACCATCATAACTGGTGTAGCACAATCTGTTGTATCACTCGGATATGGTGATCTGGCAGGAGTTATGCAACATACACAATACGATGGCTGGTCGGGTGGCCACAACGATTACGACTGGGACAACACTGGTCAAAGCTGGGGTGGTTATTACGACATCCTGAGAAATAACAAAGAGTTCTACAACAAAGCCGTTGCTGCCGATCTTACTTTTCATCAGGGAGTGGCGCTGGTTATGAAAGCGTACACTTTTGGCCTGATTACCGATTTGTGGGGCGATGCACCATACTCGGCCGCGTTGAATGCCGAAGAAGGCGGCGAAGCTAATTTCAAACCGGTGTTCGATTCGCAAAGAGACATTTATCTGGGAATTCTGGCCGATCTGGAAACCGCCAATGAATTGTTGTCGAACGACCAGAATACGTATCTTGGCATCATTTCTACTCAGGACGTTTTATATTCCGGAAATGCAATGAAATGGAGAAAGTTCGCCAATTCACTGGCATTGAGGTACTATATGCGGATTTCGAGTAAAGAAGAAGCTATGTCAATCGCCGGAATCAAAAAAATATACGATGATCCGGTAACATACCCGATTATCACAACTTCTGATGATGATGCAAGTGTTGCCTATATCGGGAAATCACCTTCCGATTCGTGGCCAAACAATACTGTTTTCGACAAAAGCACTTCAGGCGGATACATGCGGACAAAAATGTGTTCTACGTTGGTTGAAACTTTGAAATCGTTAAGTGATCCGCGATTGGCTGTGTGGGCGAATAAAGTTGAATTACCGCTTGTACTGGAGCCAACCTGGGCCGACAACAAAGACGAAATAATTGATGGGAAAAGGCATGTGGCCCAAAACATTGTTACCGCTTACGAAAACACAACCCATACTCCTGTTAATTATGCTACCGATTACATTGGCATTCCGCCTTCTCTGGCGACTGCTTCGGTTTACAATTTAAATCCCAACCTCGAACAAGGTGTTTACAATCCGCATTGTTCACAGCTAAACAATATTTACAAGGAAGCTTCAGGTTCGCTCTTAAAATCGAGATTGATGTCGGCAGCAGAGGTTAATTTTATTCTTGCTGAAGCTGCACAAAAAGGATGGATTTCCGAAAGTGCACAAACATTGTATAATGCCGGGGTTCAGCAATCATTAAACGCATGGGGAATTGGAAGTTCGTACACCGCGTACATTGCCAATGCACCTTATGCCGGTCTCACCGAAATTATTCAGCAAAAATGGATTGCAAGCTGGACCGCTGCCGCTGAAGCCTGGTTCGATTACAGGAGAACCGGACTTCCGGCATTGGAAACAGGCGAGACAGCAAAAAGGGCAGTTTTACCATTGCGTTTTTACTACCACTATGATTCGGAAATTGCTCTGAATCCGGTAAATGCCCAGGCTGCTATTGATGCACTGGAATCAACCAGTTATACTTCACCTGACAGTAAAAACAGCGCATGGTCAAAATCATGGTTAATTCAGGGAACCAACAAACCCTGGTAATTGAAGATTGAATAACACCAATTAAGCAGGAACAGATCCCAGTCTTTCCTGCTTAATTTTAATTTATTATCCACAAAAATTACAATTCAAGAATGAAAAAATTAGCTCTAATTTTCCTGGTTCTGTTTTATTCAGCACACATTGTTTGGGCAAATCCTCCCAAACCCGTCACTCCTGAAACAGCGCTACAAGCGTATCTTCACAATTCCGACAAATCTTTCCACTGGGAAATTCAGGATAAATTAAAAGGCGACGAACTGATGCTTTACCGCATTGTGTTCACCTCGCAACATTGGCAGAATATAACATGGAATCACGAATTAATCGTTATGGTTCCTGACAATCTGGAATTCAAAGATGCCCTTTTATTTATCACCGGAGGAAGCGTGAAGGACTCAAAACCAAACATTCACAAGTGGGACGAAGGACTGATTACTTCGCTGAGCCAGGTGGCCAAAACCAACAAAACGATCGCGGCCATTATCTGGCAGGTTCCGAATCAACCGCTCTATGGCGACCGAACCGAGGATGCATTGATTTCCTACACACTGCACAAATATCTTGAAGATCACGATTTTAACTGGCCGTTATTGTTCCCGATGACCAAAAGTGCTATCCGGGCGATGGATGTCGTTCAGCAATTCAGTAAAAAAGAACTAAAGAAAAAAGTCAATCATTTTGTGGTTTCAGGAGCATCGAAACGTGGATGGACAACATGGCTGACCGGCGCAAACGACAAGCGCGTAAAAGCGATTGGGCCAATGGTAATTGATGTGCTGAACATGCCGGTTAATGTCGACTATCAGAAAAAAGTGTGGGGCGATTACAGCATTGAAATTGAAGATTACGTAAACCTCGGGATCGCGCAGCAACTTGGGACTCCGGGCGGAAGCGACCTGGTAAAAATGATCGATCCGTATTCGTACCGCAAAACGCTGACCATGCCCAAAATGATTTTCATGGGAACAAACGACCCGTACTGGCCTGTTGACGCCGTGAAAAACTACATCGACAGCATTCCGGGCGACAACCACATTTGCTATACACCCAATGCAGCGCACGATCTGGGCGACAAGAAAAAGGCATTTGCCACCTTGAGTGCATTTCTGGGAACGACTGTAACCAATTCGAAATATCCAATCTGCCAGTATTCCATCGCAGAAAATGGCGACAAAATTACCTTAACCGTTCATTCCACTCCTGAAGTTTTGGTTGACGCCATTGTTTGGAGCTCTGAATCAACCGATCAGGATTTCAGGGACGAAAAATGGATCAGTCAAAGCCTGAATGCCGCCGGAAAATCTGAAATTAAATTTGAAACAAAATGTCCGGGTTCAGGATTCAAAGCATTTTATATTGATCTGAAATACAAAGCGCCTTTTGGCGACGACTATACCCAAAGCACACGAATGTTTGTGGCCAACGACAAACAAATATTACTGAAGACGAACTAATTTCCACTTGTTATAATCCTCAAAAGCAGCTACCCATAAAAAGGCAGTTGCTTTTTATATTCTCAAAAAGCAGAATCAAATGAAGAAATTCGGAAAAATAGCAGGAATTATACTCATCGCCCTTATCGCTTTGTTTTTTGTTAGTACCGCCCCGATTGACAATACGCCTTATTTCGAGGCCGGATATTATACAAAGAGCTGCGCCCTGATTGATAGTTTGAAGAAAAGCACACTTGCTGTAAATGACTCACTTCAGGCAGGATTTTCGAAAGTGAGCATCACACCATCACTAAATAATACTGCTGATATTTTTTCCGAAGGAAAGTTTATTCAGGTTCCGCTGGCTGGTTTTGGCGCCCGAAAAGGCAAGGCCGCAACCGGAATACACGACAGCATTTTTACAAAAGCGGTAGCCTTGAAAGTACATGAGCAAACCATTGTTTTCATAGGAGCCGATTTATTGATTATGCCTCCAAACATCACCGATTCGGTAACGGTAAAACTTGAAAAAAAAGGTATCCGGCGCGACCAGCTTGTATTTTCGGCAACTCACTCCCACTCCTGTCCGGGCGCCTGGGGACCGGGTTTCATTGGCGAACAGTTTGCCGGAAAGGAAAATACAAATCTGGAAAAATGGCTTGTGCAGCAAATTTCGAAAGCCATAGTTTCGGCCATTGCCGATTTGCGTCCGGCCAGTATTGGCTCCGGAAGTTTTAATGCTGAAAATTATACACGCAACCGCCTCATTGGTGAAAAAGGAACAAAAAACGATGATTTTGCCTACATCGTTGTTCAGCAAACCGGGCACAGAAAAGCGATAATCGGTTCGTTTGCGGCTCATGCAACCACCATGGGTTCGGGCAACATGGAAATCAGTGCCGATTATCCGGGTTACTGGGAACGAAAAATGGAGTCAAGCTCGGTGGATATGGCGGTGTTTTTTGCTGGTTCAGTAGGAAGCCAAAGTCCTGTTGCTGAAGGCAAAGGATTCGATAAACCCAAAATGATTGGCGAATCGCTGGCCGACAGCCTGAATGCCCATTTAAAACAGAGCGGCCTCGGCGCAACAACCACGCTTTCGGCCATCTCGCTAAAAATGGAATTGCCCGGCTACAACATGCGTATAACTTCCAAACGAAATTTGTCTGCTGCGCTAACCAAAAAATTAATGCCACTTCCTGAAAATCCATATTTGCAGGCTATCCGAATCGGGCAATTCATCTGGATCACTGCGCCATGCGATTTCAGTGGCGAATATGCGCTACAGATAAAAAATGCTTTGGCCGTGAAAGGTTTTGCAGCAAACGTTTCCAGTTTCAATGGCAGTTATGTCGGTTACATAATTCCGGGGCGATATTTCTATTTCGACGAATACGAACCCAAAACAATGGGTTGGTTCGGCCCAAACATGGGCGAATACACCATGGATTTAATCAGGCAGCTAACCACAATTGTAACTGAACCGGGTAAAAACATTTAATGAATCTTTCATGATTTTGAGACTTTTAAAATACTTTTTCCTGATTGTCGCCGGATTACTTTTGATTGCGCTAATTGTTGTTTTTACACCTTCGCTTTGGCGACATTGGGTCACTTATCCCAAACTCGCAAATCAAATCGACGCATTTCAGGAATTACGGAAAGAACCTCCTGCCCTAACCAGCCTGAAGACTTTTCGAGGCGTAATGCACGCGCACAGCTATTTGTCGCACGACAGCGAAGGAACAATTTACGATTTGACCACTGCAGCAAAAGCAGACGGGATCAATTTCATATTCCTGACCGACCATCCGCGCTACGACCTCGACACCATTCCCAAAGGTTATCACGGAAATTACGGTGGAGTTTTGATTGAATCAGGAAGTGAAAAGCAGGGCTTCGATTGCTGGCCGCTCGATTCAACAATCATCAACTGGAAAGAAAACAAAGACACTGTGGCCAAAAAGGTGGTGGCAAACGGCGGAATTATTTTTTACGCGCACACCGAAGAACCACACAACTGGGCGAATCCTGATTTTCAGGGCATGGAAATTTACAACTTTCATACCGATACCAAAGACGAATCGCTGTTTCCGAATGTGATCAACTTCGTGGTGAATGGAAATAAATTCCGACCGCTGGCGCTTCGCGAAATGTTCGACGAACAGACGACTATTCTGGCTCGCTGGGATTCGCTGAACATGAAACGGAAAATTGTGGGTTTTTCAGCCGTCGATACGCACGAAAATCAGAATTTCAGAGCCAGACTTTTAAAAGATGGACGCGTACAATGGGTCGGCCCGAACGCCAAACCGATCGACACAGTGAAAGTGAATTTTTGGAATCGCTGGCTGTTTAACGAACCCGATCCTGATGGCTGGGTTTTCAAGTGGATGATCGACACCTATCCTTCAGTATTTAATTACATTACCAATTATGTTCTGGCCGACTCACTCTCTGCGCCATCGCTGGCCGAAAACATGAAGAAAGGACATTTATTTACAGCTTTTAAAAGCCTTGGCGATGCCAAAGGATTCCTCTATTATTCAGTGAATCAACAGGACAGCATCGACGCAATTTTGGGCGACTCGATCAAATCCGAAGAAGTAAAAACGATAAAAGCTGTCTCTCCTCTCCCCGGAAAGTTCAGATTGATTCACGATGGAACGCAAGTTGACAGTTCGTCCGGAGAATCGTATGACTATTCGTGGTCGGGCCCCTTCGAAAAAGGTGCCTACCGAATCGAAATTTACATCAAACTTCACGAAAAAGAAGTTGCGTGGCTATATGCAAACCCAATTTACGTATATTAATTACTTTAAATGAATATCCGGATTTATGCCTAAATAAATCAAAGAGGGGCTTTGCCCCTGCGACCCCAATTCCTTTTTTGTCTTGACACAAAAAAGGAATCAAAAAAGGTCAAGGCTGCGTCCGCATCGCTCGAAAAACCAGCGCTCGACGACTAAAATCTTTTAAACTCGCCTGCGGCTCAAACAGAAAAGATTTTTTAACGCCGTCTTCACTTGTTTTTCGGCTCTCCGGACGAGGCCAGTCTGTATACAAAGGGAAGTTTTTCATTTGAGGCAAAGCAACAAATACTCATATAACTTTATTATAAACCAACGAATTATGAAACTCAAGCTTTTAACATTATTGTCTCTACTGCTGGTTTTTGGATGGAATTCAAGTGCGCAAACGCTTCAGGCTGGCGCTGCAATGAGGGACATTACTCCCGATCACCTGATCCCGATTTCAGGAGGGATGGGAACACCACAAATGCCAACTGGATTTCAGGGAAAACTCACAGTCAGGGCTTTTGTACTCGCAAAAGGTGCAACAAAAATTGCCATTGTAGGAATCGACAACCTCGGATGGCCTGCATACCTGGGCGACCAGTCGCGCAAACTAATTCAAGGCATTGCTCCTGAAAATATCCTGATTGGAGTAACACATGCCCACAGTTGCCCCGATGCTTATGGTTTTCCGGATGAAAATGGAAATACGGGAGCCGATTTGAAATATCTCGACTGGTGTGTTCACCAGATTGCCGACGCCGTTAATGAAGCCGTTTCGAAACTTCAACCGGCTGAACTTAAAACAGCCGTTGGCGAGGCAAAAGGCAAGATTGCCTACAACTATTATGCGCCTCAATTGTACGATCCGCGCTGCGGCGTTATCCAGGCAATTGCCACTTCAGGAGCAAACAAAGGCAAACCCATCGCCACTTTGGTTAATTATGCCACGCATCCTGAAATTTTGGGAACTGGCCGTAAATTGATCAGCCCCGATTTGATCGGGCCATTGTATGACCGCATTGAATCGAAAGTTGGCGGAATGGCCATTTTTATGAACAGCGCACAGGGCGGAATGGTGACGGCCGACAACCGCCGCGAAAATGGCAAGGAAGCCAACGACTGGGACGAATGCGTTAGAATTGGAAATCTATTGGCCGACGAAGCATTGCGCATTGTTGAGCCTGCTCCCGTTCAGGAAAACCCTGAACTTTTCTGCACTTCGGAAATTGTAAAATTCCCTGTTGATTCGAAGGAAATGCAATATGTATTTGAGCATTCGCCTGTTGCTGCTGCATCGCGAAAACCAGGTCAGGATTATACTTCGGTTTCAACGCGCATCAATCTCCTGAACATTGGAAAGGTACAGGTACTGACGATTCCGGGCGAAGCATTGCCAAACATTGGCTTTTACCTGAAACGAAAAATGAATACCACTCAGCCTATGCTTTTTGGCCTGACAAACGATGCTTTTGGCTACATTTTGACCAAGGAAGATTTCAACGGATTTGACCGATACAAATATGTCAGCCGAACTTCGCTGGGCGAAATGACCAGCACAATTCTGGAAACTGAAGCACTGAAACTGGTAACCGAAAGTCCTGCGGCTGATAAATAAACGCTCAGTACAGAAATGCTTTTCAGGGTAACTGTTTACTGGTTGTTCAGCTTGGTTTGCATTTTGATTTTCCACAAGATTCGTTACAGCGCCAAAAAATGATGTGGATCACTTTAAAAGCAATAAGCATCGGTTTTCAAACCAGTTTAATGTAACCTCGTGAAAATACCTGAAAGGTTCGCCAACAAAGCAATACAGATCGTTTTATTGGCGAATTGACAACCATTGTTTTCGTGCGATCCTCAAAACCGCAATTCATTAAAATTTGAACCCGGGACTTTAAATGCAAATTGTATCTGTGAAGGATTTGTTACTTAAAGGTATTTCAATAATTATTCACTTCCTTTAAAATATTCTTTTACCTCGTTCGTCTACACCACTATATGCTGAACAACTGAATTCGATGGTCGGTATACAGACTGTAAAAATTCGGTTTATCCACAGCTCTTTTTCAACCCAAACAATATGGCTCGAATTGAGGTTTTAGATCCGGTACCGGATATTTCTCCGGATATTTGGACAGAAGCAAGTGTGAAGGAAAAACTAAATATATCAGAGGTCATTCACAATCATGGAAGTCGCTTACACGGCTTTATCAGGAAACGTGTGCGAACCATTGAAGATGCGGATGATATTCTTCAGGATGTATATTTCCAGCTTGCTGATGCCGACCGCCTGATGAAACCGATTGACCAGATTGCTGCCTGGTTGTACACTGTTGCCCGAAACAAGATTACAGATCTGTACCGTAAAAAGAAAACTGAATCGCTTCCGGAGTACAGCGATAACGATGATGATGTTTTTGGCCCTGAACTGAGCGATCTGATGTTCGATGACGGAAGTACTCCCGAAACCGAGTACCTGAGATCACTGGTGTGGACGGAACTGGACAAGGCTCTCGAAGAACTTCCGGAAGAACAACGACAGGTATTTGAACTTACCGAAATGAAGGGACTTTCGTTCAAAGAAATTTCGGAGCAGACCGGTGTTTCAGTAAACACACTCCTGTCGCGCAAACGTTATGCGGTTTTATATCTGCGGGTCAGGCTTCAGGAACTTTACGATGAATTAATAAACTTTAAAATTTAATACAATGAGAACTAGTAAAGCAACATTCAAAAAAAGATGGTATTTATTTATACCATTAATTGCGTTGGCATTTACCGCTTTCGGCTTCATTACCATGCATTTGTGGAACTGGCTGATGCCGGCAATTTTCCATTTGCCACTCATTTCATTCTGGCAGGCCATTGGCCTGATTGTTCTCTCGCGCCTGTTGATTGGTGGTTTTGGAGGTCACAAAAAAAATCATTCCGATTGCAGAAAAGACCTGCACGAGAAATGGGAAAAGATGACTCCGGAAGATCGCGAGCAATTCAAGGAACACATTCGCCTGCATCGTCCGCCATGGATGTACCGGAATTCAAAAGAAGAAAAAAACACTGAAGCATAATGGGTGTAATTTTGAGACTTTTAAAATTTAATTAAAAAAACAATTGTGCACAAAACTCACCCCAAGCTCGCAGTGCTCACTTTGCCTCTCTCTACTTGAAGAAAGGGGGACGTCCGCTGGCGAACGGGGGTGAGTCAAAGAATATAATACAACATTTAATTGTTTCGCTCATTAATTTTCTCCTTGATCGAAATATATTTTCTCCTTGATCGAAAAATAAGTAATAACGTGAGTTCGATAGAAGATACGGTCACAATTTTTATGAATAAAACTCTTTATTGCCCCATCCCCAACCCTTCCCCAATAAAGGGAAGGGAGTTTGGTCAACGAAAATTCTGAAAAAGTGTCCTATAAAGAGCATACATTCAGAACTTGCAGGATGAAAAGTCCCCCGTTTGGGGAATTAGGGGGCAGCCCACTAAAGTGTATCCAATCATTTCTCTGATTTTTAGATACTTTTATATCGAACTCAGTTTAATAAGAAGTATTTAATGTCACATTCTAATTTTACTCACCCCTAGCTCGCAATGCTCGCTTTGCCCCTCTACATGTAGAAGAGGAGCGACGTCCGCCGGCGGACGTGGGGTGAGTCAAAGAAAATAAATATGTCCCCGTCAAAGGTTGATTTTTCAAATGTGTTAAAGTAGAACTAAACACTTTTGTAGTTTCTTTGTCTATTCTATATCCAAGGATGATTTTAAAATGAGTAGTTCGCGAAAACAGAAAAAGCCCGGTAAAGCACACAAACCAAGCGTCTTTAGTTTACTGAAACCCTACCGGGGGATGGTTGCATTCCTCGTTTTATTTGCCCTGGTAAGCAATGGTGTAAACCTGCTGATCCCACAAATCATCAAACGGGGGATCGATGCCTTTTCTTCCGGAAGCTTTATTTTCAAAACGATTGTTGTTGAATTTCTGGTCGCATCACTGATCATTTTTGTATTTACTTATTTGCAGAGTATCGTTCAGACTTTTGCTTCGGAACGGGTAGCCCGAGACCTGCGCAACCGCCTGTCGGACAAAATTTCGCAGCAAAGTTATGCCTATATCCTGAAAGCGAATCCGTCGAAACTACTCACCAATCTTACGTCGGATATCGATTCGATTAAAATGTTTGTGTCGATGGCGGTGGTAACGATCTTTTCATCGCTGTTTATGATCATTGGCACCTGCGTGCTCCTCCTGATGATCAATTACAAACTGGCAGTTCCAATCATTGCAACCATTCCGCTGATTGGAGGAACTTTCTTTATCGTTCTCCGGAAAGTCAGGGTTTTGTTCCGGCGCGGCCGCGAAGTCATCGACTGGCTCAACAAGGTTATCAACGAAAGCATTATGGGCTCGGCCATTATCCGTGTGTTAAATGCGCAGCAGACCGAATACCACAAATTTATGGAAGCGAACACCGATTCGCTGAATATTGGACTGGCCATTTTGCGTTTGTTTGCGGCGCTCATTCCCATTGTCACTTTTGTGGCCAATCTCGGCATGATTACTATTTTGATGCTTGGCGGCCATTTTGTGATTTCCGGAGAAATGTCGCTTGGCGATTTTGCAGCCTTCAACAGTTATCTTTCGCTGCTCATTTTCCCGATCCTGATGATTGGATTCATGAGCAACATTATCGCACAGGCTTCGGCGTCGTACACACGCATCAACGATGTACTCGAAGCTCCGGAAGCTGAAGAAAACGGCAGCGTGAAAGAACCGCTTAAAGGCGACATTGAACTGGCAAACATAGCGCTTTCATATAGCGGCAAACCTGTACTAAAAGACATTTCACTTTCGATAAAAGGAAAGAGCAGAACAGCGATCATTGGCCCGACTGCCGCCGGAAAAAGCCAGTTGCTGAACCTACTGACCAACCTCGTGAAACCTGATTCAGGAACTATACTTTTTGACGGCCGGAGCATTGACAGTTACGACAAGGAATCGTTTCACAGCCAAATTGGTTTTGTGCTTCAGGACAGCGTAATTTTTAACCTGAGTTTGCGCGAAAACATCGCGTTCAGCGATGTGGTAACCGATCAATCGCTCGAAAAAGCCATTGCCACAGCCGAACTGAAAGACTTTATCGATTTGCTTCCGGAAAAATTAAACACCATTGTTTCGGAGCGCGGAACCAGCCTTTCAGGAGGACAAAAACAGCGGATAATGCTGGCAAGGGCGCTGGCCATCGATCCAAAAATTTTGCTGCTCGACGATTTCACCGCGCGCGTCGATCGCGAAACAGAGAAACGGATTTTGAAAAATCTTGCCAAAAATTATCCGGGTTTAACTTTGATTTCGATTACACAAAAAGTGGAATCGGTCAAGAATTTCGAACAGGTTATTTTACTGATGGAAGGCGAAATAATCGCCAAAGGTACACACGCCGAACTGATGGAAACGTGTACCGAATATGTCCAGATATCCAATTCACAACGAAGCACCAGCCACTATGAACTATAACCTCAACGAAACAGCGGGTGCAGGTGAACAGAAAAAATCGACCATTGCCGCGCTCAAAAAACTGCTGCAGCTCATTCGCGAAGAAAAGCGGGTGATCATTATTGCGCTCATCATTATTTTCATCAATTCGGGGCTTAGCCTGCTGGGGCCTTACCTGATTGGTCACACCATCGACACATACATTCAATCGAAACAATTTAAAGGCGTTTTGCTCTTCTCCGGAATTTTGCTGGCCATGTATTCTGTGGCTTTTGTAACCAATTACCTGCAAATGATCCTGATGGGCGGTGTGGGTCAACGCATGCTGTTTAGTTTGAGGAACGCTGTGTTTACCAAACTTCAGGAATTACCGGTCGACTTTTTTAACCAAAACAAAACCGGCGACCTGATTTCGCGCATCAACAACGACACCGACAAGCTGAACCAGTTTTTTTCGCAGTCGCTGATGCAGTTTATCGGTAGCATTTTCACCATGCTCGGCGCCGGAATTTTCCTGATCAGCATAAACGCCAGGCTGGGCGCTGCTGCGCTATTGCCTGCTTTGGTTGTGTGGATTTTCACCAAAGCCATTTCGCCCTGGGTGAAGGCCAAAAACGCGGCCAACCTGAAAAGTACTGGTGCGCTGAGCGCCGAAATTCAGGAAAGCCTGAACAATTTTAAGGTGATTATTGCCTACAACCGCCGTGATTATTTCCGGAAAAAATTTAACGAAGCCAACGAACACAACTATTCCACATCGGTTGGCGCCGGACTGGCAAACAACATTTTTATGCCGGTTTACGGGCTGTCGGCCAATTTCGGACAACTCATCGTCATGTCGTTCGGCATTTACCTCATCATGACCGGTTCGTTTACCATTGGTTTGCTCATCAGTTTTCTGTCGTATATCAACAATTTTTACCAGCCATTGCGGCAACTGGCGGCATTGTGGGCTAACTTCCAGGTGGCCATGGCCGGTTGGGACCGCATTTCGCAAATACTTTCACTGAGCAGCAATCTTCCGGTTAAGAAATCGGGTTGTGTAAAACAGGGTTCGGCTTATCTATCGTTCCGGAATGTTTCGTTTACCTATCCCAACGGCAAAGAGGTTTTGCACCAGGTAAATTTCGAACTCGAACGAGGAAAAACCCACGCTTTTGTGGGACCAACCGGAGGCGGAAAAACGACCACAGCGTCATTAATTGCACGATTGTACGATGCCACAAAAGGTCTGGTTTTCGTGGATGGGAAGGATATTCGTTCGTACACTCCGGAAGAACGCACAGCCAAAATCGGGTTTATTTTGCAGGAACCGTTCCTGTTTAGCGGAACCATTCGCGACAATATTCTCTACGGAAACCCGGACCTTAAAAATTTGTCGAACGAAGAACTGGAACAGGTAATTAAAAATGCCGGCCTCGAAAGCCTGCTCAGCCGTTTTGATTCGGGATTGGATTCAATAGTCCAGACTTCGGGCGATGGCATCAGCCTGGGACAAAAGCAACTGATTGCTTTTATGCGCTCTGTTCTCCGGAAACCCGAACTATTGATTTTGGACGAAGCTACAGCCAACATCGACACCATTACCGAGCAATTATTGGAAAGCATTCTGCAGAAATTACCAACAACAACCACGCGTGTAATTATTGCTCACCGCCTGAATACCATTGAAAATGCCGATGAAATTTACTTCGTTAACTCTGGAGAAGTGATTCGCGCTGGTTCGCTCGACGATGCCGTCAATTTGTTACTGCATGGCAAAAGGAAAAGCTAAAAAGAATATTTCGACACTGTCGGGGTGACTGCAGTCACCCCGGCAATAGCAACCAACTAAAACCTAAAACTTTGTGTCTTCGTGCTTTGGTGGCAAAAAGCAATGCTTTAGCTTTTATAATCCGGATGGCAAAAGCAATGTACCTGATGATCGTTCACCATTCCGGTAGCCTGCATGTGCGCATAAACCACGGTTGAACCTACAAACTTAAATCCACGGCGTTTCAAATCTTCACTAAGCCGATCTGAAAGTTCAGTCTTGGCAGGCAGTCCCGAAAGCTTTTCAAATTTATTTACGATGGGTTCGTAATTCACAAACGACCAGATATACTTGTCGAAACTTCCAAATTCCTCAGCAACTTCAAGAAAACGTTTGGCATTGTTTATACTGGCTTCAATTTTCAGCCTGTTGCGGATTATGCCGGCATCCTGCATCAGTTCTTCAACTTTTGCAGCATCGTATTGTGCAACTTTCCTGACATCAAAATCATCATACACCTGTCTGAAAGCTTCCCGTTTCCGGAGAATGGTCAGCCAGCTTAAGCCGGCCTGCATACCTTCAAGAATAAGAAATTCGAATAACTTCTGATCATCGTGCAATGGCTTGCCCCATTCTTCATCATGATATTTCGACATAATCTCACTTTTCTGCGCCCATTCACATCTGTTTTCCATATAATTTTCATTTTAAATAATCAAACTTCGGCTCATTAAACCAATTTTAAGAACCACAATCCAACCAATTTGTTTTTCTGGAAATACCTGACTGGTTAATGTTTTCAAAAAATAATTAAAAATTCGAAAAGAAATCCATTCGGGCTAAAATATTATTTTTGCTATGTATAAATTGCGCCTGCATGAAAAAACTGACATTCATTATTTTGATCTTTGTTTCGAATCTGGCTTTCAGCCAGTTAAACATCAACCATTACATTCAGGTTGGTGAAACCCGAATCCAGATAGGAAACTACGTGGGCGCCATCGAAAACTTCAACATCGTCATCAAGTTTAAACCTCATTTGCCCGAGCCATACTACTTTCGGGGAATTGCCAAACATCAGCTTGAGGATTTCAGGGGAGCCATTCAGGATTATGACAAGGCCATTGAGATAAAACCCTATTATCCCGATGCTTTTATGTACCGCGGATTGGCTTATTTGCAACTGAACGAATATGCAAAATCGATTGTAGATTACAACCGGGCGGTAGAACTCGATCCAAACAATGCAACGATCTACAACAACCGTGGAATTGCCAAAATATCGATGAAAGACATTGATGGCGCCATTAAAGATTACGATAAAGCGCTGGAAATTAACCCAAAGTTCACCAATAGCTACATCAACCGGAGCAATGCACTGCTGATGAAAAATGATATTCGTGGTGCAATAAAGGACCTCAACCAGGCGATTATGATCAGGCCCCATTTTTCGAATGCCTATTTATTGCGAGGATTGGCAAGATTCGAACTCAATGATTACGCTTCGGCACTGCGTGACTTCGATCAGTGCATTAAACTTGATCCGAAGAATGCCTACGCTTTTAACAATCGTGGAATTGTAAAACAGAAACTTGAAGATTTCAGGGGAGCGATTGCTGATTACAATTTAGCGCTGCAACTTGATCCAACCATGGCAAATGCTTACATGAACCGGGGAATCGCGAAGGAAAATCTTAAGATTCCGGGATTCGACGAAGATTATGCCGTCGCCGCCAAACTTGACCCCAAATTTGCATTTAACCCGAAAGACGTTGATTACAGTGCGTTAGCCCAGTCCAAACAAAAAGCAAACCAGCAAAATCAGGGTCAGCCACAAAATCAGCAACAAACGTCTGCCAACCAGGCGCCACCAGCACAAAATCAAAATACAGCCGTTCCAAATTCAGCATCACAAGACAAACAATCATCGATGGCACAAAATTCAGAACCCAAAAAGGAAACCAAAGAAGAGCGCGACCGGAGAAGATTTAAACTCTCGCTTGCAGACACGCGCGACGTTCCAACTTCGAAAGAAGAGATAACCGATGACGGATTGGTTCAGAATAAGAATATCATCATCGACCTGCAACCCATTTTTGTTTTGTCGTCGTACAACAAATATTCGACCGATTACGAAATGACGCAATATTACAATCAGGAACTTGAAACCATCAATAATTTCAACAATTATAATCCGGTTATAACCATTTCGAACAAGCCGGTTGACAACTTGCAGGCCGTGTTTAAAAATCAGATTTTGTACTTCAACGAAAAGATCAGGAACAACAGCGAAGAAAGCCAGAATTACCTGAGCAGAGGTATATTTTATTGCCTGATTAATGATTATCCGAAGTCGATGGAAGATCTAAAAAAAGCAATTGACCTGAACGACAAAAATGCGCTGACTTACTTTTCGAGAGCAAATTGCCGGTTAAAAATGATCGATGCCATTGAGCAGGTTAAACAAAACACCGACCTGATTTCTGTTCCGATTAAGAGCGATCCAAAACAAAAAACCGAAACAGTAGTTGAAACTGTGACCGGTTATGCTGATGTTTTAAAAGATTATGCAACCTGTTTGCAACTGAATCCGAATTTTCCGTACGCGTATTTCAACATGGCCAATGTAAAATGCAATATGCACGATTACACAGGCGCTTTGGAGGATTTGAACAAAGCCATCGCTCTGGAAAAAGATTTTGCTGAAGCCTACTTTAACCGCGGTTTAACAAAGATTTACCTCGACGACGTGAATGGCGGCGCTATGGATTTAAGTAAAGCGGGCGAACTTGGTATTCAGGATGCCTACAACATCATTAAACGGTATTGCAATTAAGCTTATCTTCGCAGAATTGAACATTAATTGAGCAAATTCTATGCAATTCGCCAACCAACCACTTGCTGAACGGCTGCGCCCGACTACTCTGGATGATTACATCGGGCAGGAACATCTGATTGGTGAAGGGGCTGTATTGCGAAAAATGATTGAATCCGGAAAAATTTCATCGTTTCTGCTTTGGGGACCTCCCGGTGTTGGAAAAACAACGCTCGCCAGGATTATTGCCAACAGTTTAAACCGGCCGTTTCACACGCTAAGCGCGGTAAATTCAGGAGTAAAAGACGTTCGCGATGTGATTGAAAAGGCACAGCGAAACCAGTTTTTTAACCACCCAAACCCGATACTTTTCATCGACGAAATCCACAGGTTTAGTAAATCGCAGCAGGATTCGCTGCTTGGCGCCGTTGAACAGGGAATTGTTACGCTAATTGGCGCCACGACCGAAAACCCGTCATTCGAAGTCATTTCGCCGCTTTTGTCGCGCTGCCAGGTGTATATCCTGAAATCGCTGGAGAAAAACGATCTGCTGAAAATTGTGGAAATGGCGCTCACCAAAGATTCTTACCTGAAGGAAAGAGACATTCGAATTGAAGAAGATGAGGCGCTGCTTCGTTTTTCAGGCGGAGATGCACGAAAACTGCTGAATGTACTTGAACTGGTTGTGAATGCTGAAGAAACTGAACCGATTGTGATAACAAACGACAAAGTAATTGACAGGCTTCAGAACAACATGGCGATGTACGATAAAAAAGGGGAAATGCACTACGACATCATTTCCGCTTTTATAAAAAGTATGCGTGGAAGCGATCCGGATGCTGCCGTTTACTGGCTTGCCCGTATGATTGACGGTGGAGAAGATGTGAAATTCATTGCCCGCCGAATGCTGATCCTGGCTGCTGAAGATATTGGGCTGGCAAACCCCAATGCTTTGCTATTGGCGCAAGGCACATTCGATGCCGTTCACAAAATCGGGAATCCCGAAGCGCGGATAATTCTTTCGCAATGTGCTATTTACCTGGCCACGTCAGCAAAAAGCAATTCGGCCTACATGGCCATCGACGAGGCTCTGGCGCTTGTCAAATCAACCGGCGATCTGCCTGTTCCGCTTCACATCCGGAATGCACCAACCAAACTCATGAAAGAACTGGGCTACGGAAAAGATTACAAATACGCGCATTCGTACGAAAAGAATTTCGTGGAACAGGATTTCCTTCCCAAAAAAATCAGGAATAAAAGGTTGTACCAGCCACAAAACAACCCCCTGGAACTTAAAATTCTGGAGCGTTTAAAAAGCCTTTGGGGAAAACGATACGAGAAATAAACACAATCCCTTCAATTCTAAAAATATTACAATTATATTACGAAAAAGTAGGGTAACTTGTAGCTTGTTCGGATTAGATTTAATTCTAGCCAATCAATAGTGAAGTTATGTAAATTCATGCTGTACGCGTTGTCAGCACAGCTATTGAGTTCAATTAACCAAAACCATTGAAAGGTTCGAAAAAAACAATTGTTAGATTCGCAAAAACCAGAAACCACCAATGAAAGAGATTATTAACTCGTTGAATGATTTTTCCACGGTAAACTTGTCCGATTTGGATAAAGTTAAACTCATGAACAGGACTGATCAGAAATTCTGTCTGCACATCGATAAAATCCCCGTAATTCTGGAAAAAATAAAAGATCACTATTCGATACTGGAAATTGACGGGAAATCGGTTTTTCAATACGACAATACCTATTACGACACGCCCGACGATCAAATGTATCTGAATCACCACAACGGAAAACGAAACAGGTTTAAAATCAGGGTCAGGCAATACACGCAAACAAACATTAACTTTCTGGAAATAAAATTTAAATCAAACAAGGGAAGAACCATTAAAGAGCGGATTACCCGACCAGATTTCGAACTTAATTTTACAGAAGCAGAAAAGGATTTCATTGGTAATTCATCACCTTTTTCAGGCAGTATGCTCGAACCAAAGATGAGAAACACATTCAACCGGATCACATTGGTTAACAAGCAATTCACCGAACGGGTAACCATAGACTTTGCTTCCGAATTTAAAAATCACGAGAAGGAAATTACGCTCGATTCTCTGGTTATTGTTGAAGTAAAACAAAACAGATCAAGTGATTATGCATTATTTGCGAGAACCTTGAAAGAACTTAAAGTTGAAAATCAAGGATTTAGCAAATATTGCATTGGCAGATCATTACTGGAAGAAAAAATAAAAAAGAATAATTTTAAGCCAATCCTGATGAAAATCAGAAAGCAATATTTAAACTAAACTATTTCAACCATGCATTTTTACAATTTTCTGTTGCAGATTTCTTCGTTGGAAGAACTACGTTTTTTTGGAATTAAGCTAATAAATACCGAGGACTTTTTGTCATTGCTGATCAGATTTTCACTGAATCTAATGGTCATTATTTTGATTGTTGTTGGGTTATATGCCCAGACAAGTAAACGCAAAGACTTCTATTTCAGCTACATTGCTGTAAGCATGGCTATTTTCCTGCTCTGTTTTTTGTTGGTAAGTGTAAAAATTGAACTCGGTTTTGCACTTGGGCTTTTTGCTGTCTTTGGCATCATCAGGTACCGCACCGATGCCATTCCGATTAAAGAAATGACCTATTTATTTGTGGTAATTGCCGTTTCCGTTATCAACGCCCTGGCCAACAAAAAAGTTAGTTATGCCGAATTGGTTACAACCAATTTCCTTATTGTTTTTGGCTTATATGTTCTCGAAAAAATATTAAATCTGCGTCAGGAAATTTCATACCGTATTCTTTACGAAAAAATAGAAAATGTTCAGGCCGGGATGGAGGATATTTTGCTTGAGGATCTGAAAATCAGAACGGGTAAAAACATCAAGCGCTTCGAAATTGAACGTATTGATTTCCTGAGAGATGTGGCCTATATTAATATTTTCTTCGACATAAACGGCAAAAACAAAATCGGTCAATGAGAACAAAATCACTGCTCTTACTCCTTCTTTTGATCTCCGGATTTTCCGGCTTTGCACAATCAACCTGGTTCGAAATGGAATTCAGCAAAAAAATCTTCAAAAACCTGAAAATCGAATTTAATCCTGAATTAAGGATGTTCAGCGGATTTGAAATGGATTCATACATTCTGGAAGGCGGACTTTCATATAAGCTCCATAAATACCTGACACTGGCTGGGTATTACCGCTACGAAAACGAATACAACTACCGCGAGAAAAGGGAAATATACGAATGGGAACCCGCCGACAGATTTGCTTTTGACGCCAAATCAGGGGTTCAACTGAGCCGTTTCGACGTCCAGTTCCGGTTGCGTTACACAAATGGGACCGACTTTGACGACACAACCGACGATCACGCTTCTTTTTTCAGGTACAGAGCCAAAATTGAATACGACATCAAAGGAAATAAACTTGCCCCTTTCGCCTCAATTGAAGCTTTTCACGACTTAATTTCAGAAAATATCGATAAGATGAGATACACTGGCGGATTAGCTTACCCGATCAACAAAAAAAATGAACTTAGCCTGTTTTACCGATTACAGGATTATTCCGAAACGGATAAAGAAAGCATGAACATCATCGGAATTGGCTACAGTTTGAAATTTTAAGCTTAATGAATTGGTCGGGTACCGGATATTATCTTTCTCTTTCGGTGAAAAATGAATTATCTTTGTTCAAAAATTCAGATAATGATTCCAAAGTTAAAATACGAAACTTCAAACTTTCTGCTTTTGGCCGGTCCATGCGCCATCGAGGGTGAACTAATGGCCATGAACATAGCTGAAAAGATTGTTGAAATCAGCAATAAATTACAGATTCCCTATATTTTCAAAGGCTCGTACCGTAAGGCCAATCGTTCGCGAATCGATTCGTTTGCCGGTATTGGCGATGAAAAAGCACTGAAAATATTACGAAAAGTAAATGAGACTTTCGACATTCCAACGGTGACCGACATTCATTCGGCACAGGAAGCAGCTATGGCCGCCGAATATGTCGACATGCTACAGATTCCGGCGTTTTTATGCCGCCAGACCGACATTCTGATTGCTGCCGCTGAAACCGGAAAGGCCGTAAACATCAAAAAAGGCCAGTTTTTATCGGCCGAAGCCATGAAATTTGCTGTTACAAAAGTTCGCGAAAGTGGCAACGACAATGTTTTTTTAACTGAACGCGGAACCACTTTCGGATACCAGGATTTGGTGGTAGATTATCGGGGAATTCCTGAAATGCAAAAGAACAATTGTCCGGTAATTCTGGATATTACGCACTCACTTCAGCAGCCTAACCAGTCAGCCGGAGTCACGGGCGGGCAACCTCAACTCATTGAAACCATTGCCCGCGCTGGTATTGCCGTTGGTGTTGACGGAATTTTCATTGAAACACATCCTGATCCGGCCAATGCAAAATCAGATGGCGCCAACATGTTGCAAATCGATTTACTCGAAGGTTTATTAACCCGACTTGTACAACTCAGGCAAGTCGTCAAATCATTTTAAGATGGAAACACGAAGAAATTTTGTCGCAAAAATTGCTGCAGGTATGGCTGCAACAGGAATAACAGCAGTTTCAGGAAGAGTTAATGCTGCTGAAAAACCAATAAAAAACGTTTTTATTCATCACGTATTTTTCTGGTTAAAAGACACTGAAAATCAGGAAGCACGGAAGCAATTTCTGGATGGACTTCATAAATTGATTACAATTTCTTTAATTAAGTCGAGCCACATTGGACTGCCTGTTGAATCGCCACGCGATGTAGTCGACGATTCATTCACTTATTCGTATATGGCTTTTTTCGACAGCAAAGAAGATCAAACAACTTATCAGACACATCCGGTTCACCTGAAATTTGTTGAAGATTGCCAGCACCTATGGGAAAAAGTAGTTGTGTATGACGCTATGGACTAAAGAGTTCCAGGTTTCAGGTTTCAAGTTCCAGGTATGCCCGTTTCTCAACTGATCACTGAAAACGGCGACTAATCACTATTTTTCAAGGCTTTTCAAAAATGTAAACTACCCAGTTGTTTCTCTCCTGAAAACCAATTTCCGTTAATCCAATCGACTCTGCTTTTTCTTTAACGGCCGGCATATCCTGTTTGTAAAAACCACTCAGGTAAATTTTCCCTCCGGAAAGCAGCACTGATTCGTAAACCGGCAAATCGGCCACAATGACATTTTTCTGGATGTTGGCAAAAATGATTTCGTATTTTTCATTTCCAAGCAATGATGCATCGCCAAGCTGTGCTTCAATATTGTAGATGTTGTTTAGTCTGGAATTCTCTACTGTACTTTCAAACGACCAGGTATCAATATCAATAGCCGTTACACTTTTGGCGCCTTTCAATGAAGCCAGCATGCCCAGAATTCCGGTTCCACAGCCCATGTCCAATACGGTTTTGCCTGTCAAATCCATATCCAGAATCTGTTCGGCAATGAGGGTGGTGGTTTCGTGATTTCCGGTTCCGAAAGCCATTTTAGGTTCGATTACCAGTTCGAATTCGGCAGGTTCATATTCAGTATGAAAAGGTGCACGAACGAGGCAACGATTCCCGATTAGCAAAGGCTTAAAATAGTTCTTTTCCCAGACTTCGTTCCAGTTCTGATCCGGAATTGATTCGCTTTCGGTTTCAACAGAAAAGGGCAGGGCAGAGGTAATGACGCCAATTTCATCCAAATCGGCCGATTCACCGGGAATGTATCCCATTACTTTTGTTTCGTTTTCGTCGAAACTTTCAAAAGGCAGTTCAGCCAGCATGGCTATAAGGATTTCCCGGTTTTCTTCGGAATCAGGATTTAAGGTAAAACTGATTTGAGTATAGATCATAAACGAGTTTCAAGTTTCAGGTTCAAAGTTTCAAGTTGTGAACTGTATCTGCGAGGATTCAAATGTAGCACAAAAAAGACCACCCGATGCCGGATGGCCTTTGAATATTAATTATAATGAATCAGGTTCTGAGTTTGTGATCCGGATTAATAAGCTGTGATTATTCCGAGGAAATCTTCAGCTTTCAGTGAAGCGCCACCAATTAAACCACCATCAATATCGGGTTGAGCAAACAATTCCGGGGCATTTTTAGCGTTGCAGCTACCGCCGTAAAGAATTGAGGTTTCTTCAGCAACTTCTTTACCGAATTTATCAGCAATTAAGCTACGGATGTAAGCCAGCATTTCCTGTGCCTGTGCCGTTGAAGCAGTAACACCGGTTCCGATTGCCCAGATTGGTTCGTAAGCAATAGCCAGTTTCGAAAAGTCTTCAACACTCAGGTTGAAAATCGTTTCTTCGAGCTGAGTTTTTACATAAGCATTCTGTTCGTTGGCTTCGCGAACTGCTAAAGCTTCGCCGCAGCAATAAATTGGAGTCAGGCCATTAGCCAAGGCTAAAGCCACTTTTTTGTTCAGGATTTGGCTGGTTTCGCCATAATATTCGCGGCGTTCAGAATGACCTAAAATAACGTATCCGGCGCCGGTCGATTTTACCATAGCAGCCGAAACTTCGCCGGTGAAAGCGCCTTTGGCTTCGGCAGCACAGTTCTGAGCTGCAACGCCAACAATGCCCGAATCTACAGCAGCCACAACGCTGGTGATGTGCGTAAACGGAGTTCCCAAAACGACAACTACGTCTTTTGCATCAGCTTTTGCAACCAATTCGTTTACAGCTTTTGCCAATTCAACACCTTCCTGAACAGTTGTGTTACATTTCCAGTTTCCGGCAACAATCTTTTTTCTCATTATCAATGGGTTTTAATAGTTTTTTTTTGAAATTTTCGATAAAAATAGGAAAAGCCTTTTGAACCACCTAACACACTTCCGGAGCATTCATTTTTATTAACTATAGTTTAATGAGTATGACGAAGATCGAGGAGAAAGGAAGTTTAGCCTAAAACCGATGCGCATCGGTTTAAATTCTATGCTTATTGCTTTAAAAGCTATGCTTATGAAATTGCAAACCAATGCGCATAAGTTTTGGATCTCATGCGGTGCGTTTCTGTAAACCGCGAAAATAAGATCAAAATGACGAAGCTGAAGCCGAATTAATCTTCAGGAATTGAAGGACTTATGCCAAGGTTGCGCTGCCAGTCCAGTTGTTTTTCGATGGAGGCAATAATCATTCCTGCAATGTCTTTCCCGCTGGCCTGCTCAATTCCTTCCAGACCAGGCGATGAGTTTACTTCTAAAACCAGCGGCCCTTTGTTCGACCGGATTATATCGACACCGGCAATACTCAGTCCGAGAACTTTTGCTGCTTTTACGGCCAGTTTCTTTTCTTCCGGAGTAATTTTTATAACTGTTGCTGTGCCTCCCTGGTGCAGGTTTGCCCTGAATTCGCCCTTCGCAGCTTCGCGTTGGATTGACGCTACAACTTTTCCGTCGATCACAAAACAGCGAATGTCTTTGCCACCGGCTTCCTTTATAAATTCCTGAACCAAAATGTTTGCTTTCAGGCTTTTGAATGCATTGATCACACTTTCGGCGGCTTTTGAATTTTCGGCCAGAACAACTCCTTTTCCTTGAGTGCCTTCGAGAAGCTTGACAATGAGTGGAGCGCCGTTGACCATATTGATTAAATCGTTGGTTTCGAGCGGAGAATTGGCAAAGCCTGTAATTGGAATCTGAATGCCATTCATCGAAAATAGTTGCGAGGAAAACAGTTTGTCGCGCGATTTGCTGATGGCTTCCCACGAGTTGGCGCAAAAAATGCCCAACGATTCAAATTGCCTGATGAGTGCACAACTGTAAAATGTAAGGTTCGGCCTGATTCGGGGAATGACCGCATCGAGATTGTTTATGCTGTTTCCACCACGGTACCTGACTTCAGGATTGGTTGCATCGAGTTTCATGTAACACTGTTGCACGTTCATGAAAATCATTTCGTGTCCGCGTTCTTCGCCGGCTTCCATAATCCTGATATTGCTGTAAAGGTCTGGATTGCTGGCCAAAACGCCAATGCGAAGCCCGCTCCTGATGTCTTTCATGTTCTCGTACAGGGCATTAATTTTCTCAGTTGAAAAATTGCCCTGGAGAAAGCTGTTTGCCGGATCGACCAAAACACGGTTTTCCATAGCCTCGCGACCAAGCAACATTCTAAATCCCATCGAGTCGCGGTTGGCCAGTGTTAATTCAATTTCCCACTGATAATTGCCAAGTGTCATCGTCGTTTTTATGACAAAACGCTTTTCAGAGATTCCGCTCGAACTTTTCACATTGCGGTGATCGATGATTTTGGCTTCGCAGCGAATGGTGATTCTTCGGGTTTCCTGAACCGGGTGTACCTCGAAGCTGACCCATTTTTCACCTTTTCGGCTGAATTTTTGAATGTTGCTGGCATGAATGGCTGAAGTCCGCGCTCCTGAATCGACCCGAACTTTAATGGCCGGTATGTTCAGTCCGGCAAAAGCGCACCACTCTTCTCCTCCAATAATAATGTGATCCCCTATTTCCATAAATCTGAATATGCTTATAGTAAAAAAATATCGAATTTTCGTTCCTGTTCTTTATATGTTCTTTATTAACCTGAGTTCGATATTAAATTGAACAGATAATTTCTGATATACAATTAGTTAATAAGGTCATACAGACTGGTGTTTAACCTTTCTGCTAAGTTTGATTCAAAAAATAAGGTTTTAAAACCTTATCATACACTTTTTTACCTTAGTATAAATTCAATGCCCCAACATAACAACCTTATTGCCTTATTTATAAAACATTAACATGTATCTTATCTTGAACTCAGGTTATAATTGTCAATTGTAGTCATTGAAAGTAACAACAAATGCCCATAAATGACAATTTAATGACGCTTTTTCGAAAGTTAAACACTAAACCGAACAATCCATTAAAATATTCTTCCGGAAGATAAGAGAATTAATATACACAAACGGTTGCAGTTCGATTAATTCTTTAGAGAATGGTCCGGAGAAAAAGTCAGGCGATTAGAATTCTTTTACCAGTTCGCTGGTAATGCAGTAAACCACCGGACAAACCTCACAGTTTTTGTGGGTTAGGTTCAGAATCTGGTACATGCGTTTGCGGTCGGTGTGCGGGTACTCGCGACAGGCTTTCGGGCGATCCTCGTAAACCATGCAGTAATTGTCAGCCATCAGGAAAGGACATGGTGTTTGTTGAAAAACGTAATCCTTATCTTCGTCGATGTACAGGTATTGGGCGATAAAGTCGACCGACTTCATCTTCATGTGTTTGGCGAGTCTATCAATGTCTTTTTCGGTCACAACAGGACTGATGGTCGAACAGCAATTGGCGCAACTCAGGCAGTCAAACTGATCGAAAGCTTCTTCGTGCAACTCGTGAAAAGCATCGTCGAGATTTTTTGGTTTTTTTGCCTTCAGTTTTTTGAAGAGAGTCGTAAATTCCTGTTTCCGGCTGGCCGTTAGTTCTTTTAATTTTTCAGGCCTGATATATTGGATTTGATCCATGTTTTTTTCGTTTCCAGTTAATTTGGGCTAAAAATAATCCTGAGATCACAATGGTTATTCCGATCATCTGATGAAAATTGAGCTGATCGCCTAAAATGAGGTAGGCAAAAATGGCTACAAAAACCGGAATTACATTGATGAAAATATTTGATTTATTAATTCCCAGGTTTCGCACACTGTAGGTAAACAACATAAATGCGAAAGTAGATGCAAAAATGGCCAGCTTAACAATAGCTCCAAAAGCTTCAGGATTAAATGTGACCCGAGTAAATTCCTTCATTTCGAAACCCAGCCAGAACGGTAAAAATAGGGCTGCACCAATTAAATTCTGGTAGGTTATGATGGTAAACGTATTGTAGCGGTGCGAGATTCCTTTCAGAACACTGGCATAACCAATAGCGCCGGCAACAGCAAAAAATTCGAGTGAAATACCAAGCGGAGAGGCCATAAACTTAAACGAAGTATCCAACACCACCAGGCTAACGCCGAGGAAGGTAATAATCAGGCCAAAGAAATTAGTTTTGCTTAGCTTTTCCCTGTAAAAATACCAGGCAACAATTGGTGTGAAAAGCGGAATGGTAGCCACAATTACCGATGCCACTGTTGAAGAAACGTATTTCAATCCAAAACTTTCGCCCATGAAATACAGGAAAGGTTCGAAGAAGGCCAGCAGAATAAACATTTTAAGGTCGCCGGGCTTGATCTTTTGAAGTTTGCCCGATGCAAGGGTAAAAATGAGCATTAATCCTGAAGATATGATCAGCCGGAAAAGCACAGTTGTTAGCGGTCCGTATGCTTCGTAGGCTATTTTAATCCAGACAAATGAGAAACTCCAGAAGATCATGGAAAGTATGGCCGCGCCAGTTGGAAGCCAGGATTTGTTCTTCATTTTACAATTTTAATGTGGCGCAAAAATAGAGATAATCGCATTGATAAAAAAGAATAAAAAATCAGGGTTATGCTTATTCGGAACTCTGACTACTAAAAAATAAAAGGGCTCAACTCCATGTGGAGATTGAGCCCTGCTTGTTATCGAATAGTTGGTTGTTTACAAACTTACATTCAACAATCAAAACTGCAGCTATTCTTTTGTGAGCCTGATGTTGGCAAAATAATAGACGATATCGGCTGGTGGTGGCCAATCGAGTGATGGCTCTCCTCCAATATTAAACAAGATAACCCGGTTGTGTTTGCCTAAAGCAGAAGACAAATCAACAGTAACATCTGTCCATTTTTGAAGGTCGTTGTCAGCAATCCTAAAATCATCTCTGCTATATTCCCAGTATTGCTGGCCAAAACTACTGTTACCTCCAAATGACCACATACTATTCATGAATCTGAACCAGATACGCTGGTAAGGATCGTATGTGCCGCTTAAGAAGCTTTTAGCAGGTGCATATACTTTAAATTTGAGATACTTATACTCATTAATGTTAAATTCGTATTCTTTGGGTAGTGCAAATACAAACGTGGCATTTTTTGCTTTGAGTACTGTTTTATATACATTTTCCAATCCTTCACCAGCGGGGGCGTCGGTTGCAGGATATGTAATATCGCATCGCCAATTGCCGTCCTGAACAACTCCGTCGAGTTGAAATTTATCAGGAATCAAAACTGAAGCCGGGCCTCCGACTAATTCAACGACTCCACTTGCAACATAGGGACTTAAAAGTTCATCAAGCCCCATGGAATTAGGTCGGTAATAAACCTTTTGAAGAATGCCGGATTCAAGTAGATCCTTAAGTGCCTGTGTATTTCCTGATGCAATGTCGCCGGCTTTGCGCAGAAATGGTACGAATTCTCCACCTCCAACAATATCCGTAACTCCATTTCTGTCGTATGTTAGTTCAGGAAGCGTAAACAAGTCTCCTCCGGTCAAATCAAGAATTTTCAAATTTGGGAAATAAAATATATCCTGAAGGGAATTGGCATGCACCGGATAAACCAATTTTTCGATACTTGAAACTCCATCCGCTGTATAAACCGTAACACCATTCGCAGCAAGTATATTTCTTTCGGTGGCTGCGAATTCGGAAGAACTGGTTGGCATACTAATGTTCAGGTCGCGATTAAGCGTGATTGTATCCAAAATTGTTTGATTATTAATTTTGGGGACAATTCTATAATTCATTTTAATTGCGACAGTTTGTCCCGCATCCAGATTTCCAATAAAAAACCTGGAATCTGCATCTCTGGCTCCGCTCCTTACCGCTCCGTTTTTGTCAGTGTATTCATAAGTTAAACTGATATAATTCATGAGCACCGAAGAAATACCTCTTGGCCAGTCAACTACTGCAGCGGAAGGGGATTTCATAACCCTTGGGGCAGCAACCTGCAAGGCCTCAAGATCACTGGATGTGTAAGGTATCAAAGCTATTTCCTGAGGTACCGATTTGTTGTCGTACTCATCAATGGTGTAAACCTTAAAGCGATAAAGCTTTGTGGCTGTAAGATCGGTAATGTTTACCCATGAAGCCAGAGAGTCAATGGTTATGACCTCGTTTTCATATTCTATTACAGTTTTTTTAGCTTTCCCAAGTTTGATTTTACTGCTTGGAATGCGTCCTGCTTTCATCAGATCAATTTCAACCCTTTCGAAACCGATATGACCAATGATTGTATCGAATCTGGCAGGGTAAACAATTTCTCCTTCAAACTTTTTCTGGTTGGTGTACATATCCTCGCAGGAGGAAAGAAAAGCAGCTAAAACGATCAGTGATAATAATATATGTCTCATACGATTAATATCTTTATATAATAAAATCTATTTTATGACTTTTTTGCCAAAGAGGGTCAACTCCGAAAGGCAATTTGCATCGTCACGTGTATAATTGGCCGTGAATCCTTTTAGGGCTTCGTATCTAAACCAGCGTGTGGCTTTGGTATACTTCGGATCTTCAGGATACATGTATGCCATATCACCAGCTTCACCTTTTTTTACGAATTCAAGATCACTTAATCCTACTGGTACAGGAATTTGGTGCTGTGAAATAGCAACCCATTCATTTAAATCCTCATCCCAGTAATACATGTTGTATATTCCAACGTTTTCGCTCTGGTAATACTGTCCTCTACTGATATTGTCAAGTCCCCCTGAATGTCTCTGTACAGTGACAATACGGCTAAGTTCGTAGTATCCTCCAAGGTCGATAATAATGTTCCAGGGCATATTGCCATCTGCTGTTTTGCCGGTGCGTCCCCTTGACTGAGTGTGCATAAAATTAAGATTGTCTCCCCGGTCGATAATACCATCGATGACGTAACGCAATCGACCTTCCAATGCATCGCCGAAACATTGAGGTACTCCGCCAATTGAGTCGTTTGCAGCAGGAAGAATCCATTCAGATTTTGGCAATTCCTGATCTACAAATAAAGACAGATCTCCTTTGCTTACAGATTCTGTTACATTCCCATAAGAATCTTCTACATGGATACTCACGCTGACAAGCTCTTCCGGAGTTAGGTATAGGTCCTCAATAAATCTCCGTTCTTTTAAAATGTTTGAGGAGAATACTGATGTGAATTCGTGTTTTGTCCCATCTTTGGTATAACTGAAGTCTGCATACACGTTTATGCTCTGTTCAAGCTCATTTTCCCAATCAATAAAAAACGAACTAAAACCGGGCTTTACTGTGGCCGACTTGAGCACACGAGTGATGGCCGATTCCAACGGTTTTACAGTGACTGAGACCGGAAGCGACTTATTTCCGGCACGGTCCACTGCGTACAAATCAACTTTGTAATCCAATGTATCCCCAAATCCAAATA
>JBAZGO010000014.1:30007-114131 GCA_041652995.1 Prolixibacteraceae bacterium | reverse complement strand
CATTGATCGGAGCGGTGTGTGGGGCGTCAAAACGTCCGGCCGAGGTTTCGTTTTGACAAGATTTTTGCTTCCTTTTCATCGATTGGAAAAGGAAGAGCCAGTCCGGCTTGAGGACAAAAACAGAAGCCCCAGCTCCCGCGCGATTGTATCGCGTGGTTTGATGAAAGTAATTCCTTATTTTTATACCTCATCAGTTATCACATACTACCATGAGCCGCAACTACAAGTTTCATAACCCCGATGGTGTTTACTTTATTAGCTTCGCTGTTGTCGAGTGGTTGGATGTATTTACCCGCAACGAGTACAAGAACATAATCATCGACAGCCTTCGGTATTGCCAAAAAGAAAAAGGCATGGAGATATTTGCATGGTGCATAATGACCAGCCACATCCATTTAATTTTCAGGAGTGCCGGGGAACAAAGGCCGGAATTGCTAATTGGTGATTTTAAACGATTCACAAGTAAAGCAATGGTAAAAGCTATTATTGAAAACCCGAAGGAGAGCAGAAAAGAATTTTTGATCGAGCAATTCCGAAAGGTGGGGAATAGCGCATCGAATGTAGCCCAATATCAGTTTTGGAGACACGATAACCATCCGGTAGAACTGTGGAGCAATAAAGTAATTGATGAAAAAATTGATTACATCCATCAAAACCCGGTTGAAGCAGGGCTGGTTTTCAGGGCAGAAGATTACATTTACAGTAGTGCTGTTGATTATGCAGGAGAGAAAGGTTTAGTGAACGATGTCATAGTTGTTAAGTAGGGCATGAAAGCCACGCGATGCAATCGCGCGGGAGCGGGGTTATTCAGGCGAAAAAGGGCTGGTTGACATTCTTTTAGCGTAGGTAAATGCGGATCACAGATCCACGATTAAGAGGTGTCGATTGCAAATCGACACCAGCCACCCTGAACAATATTGAGTTATATCCCAAGGAGCTTGGGTTTTTTGTTTTTGCCTGTCGGGCAAACATTCAAAACCTGTTTTGCAACTTATTTTGCATTTTGCGATAAGGGGATTTCCTACTGAAATCGTCTTAATATTGTTAATTATAAATTCTCTAGGACTCAACTTAAGTAATCAAACCAAAATAATGTCGTATTTTTTCCTTGACTCACCCCACGTCCGCAAGCGGAAGTCTCCCCTTTCTACAAGTAGAGAGGGGAAAAGCGAGCGCTGCGAGCTTGGGGTGAGTCAACAAAACAATGAATTTGAAATGCGACATTATTTCATTCTTTTAACTTAAAACTAATAGTTATGAAGAAATTTAGTTTTTTTATCCTGATGTTCCTGACTTTGGGTGCATCGGCGCAAAACGACTGGGAAGACCAATCGGTAATTGGCCGAAACAAAATGCCGGCACGGGCCACTTCGTATTCATTTTCTTCGGAAGAGCTGGCGTTGAAAGGCGATCGATCGCAGTCGCGAATGCTTTCGCTTAACGGCGAATGGTTGTTTCATTTCGAAGCTGATTCGAAAAACCGTCCGATGGATTTTTATTCCGGAGAACCCAAGGTTTCGGGCTGGGATAAAATTGAGGTTCCATCGTGCTGGGAAATGAAAGGCTACGGAACACCCATTTATACCAACATTACGTATCCGTTTCCGAACGATCCGCCATTTATACGGAGAACCAACCCGGTTGGCTCCTATTTCCGGACTTTCGATTTGCCCGAAGACTGGAACAATGATCAAATTATTCTGCATTTTGGTGGAGTGAGTTCTGCTTTCTACGTTTGGGTAAACGGACAGATGGTTGGTTACAGTCAGGATAGCCGTTTGCCTGCCGAATTTGACATTACCGAAAAGGTTCATTCGGGAAAAAATACTGTAGCAGTTCAGGTTTTTCGCTGGTCTGACGGAAGTTATCTTGAGGATCAGGATCATTGGCGCATGAGCGGTATTCATCGTGAAGTTATGTTGCTGGCACAGCCGCAGGTTGCTATAAACGACTTTTTTGTGCGTACCAAATTCGACGGGAACCTGGAAAATGCGTTGCTGCAGATTCGTCCGGCAATTACATTGAAAGACAGCATCAGCACGAAAGGCTGGACAATCGAAGCGCAACTTTTCAGTCCAACCGACAAGCCCAAGTTTGCTGAACCGCTGAAAGTTGATGTCAATAAAATCAGGTACGAATTTCATCCACAACGCGACGATGTATATTTCGGAATTATGGAAACCGAAGTGGAAATGCCGCAAAAATGGTCGGCAGAACTTCCGGTGCTTTATACATTGGTTTTAAGCCTGAAAGACGATCAGGGAAACCTGATTGAAGCACGTAGGTGCAACGTTGGTTTCCGCGATATCCGGATTCAGGATGGCGTATTTCTGGTGAATGGAAAACCTGTGAAAATGTACGGAGTGAACCGGCACGATCACAGCGAAACCGGTGGCAAAACGGTTACCCGCGACGAAATGCTGAAGGATGTTTTACTGATGAAACAATTCAACCTGAATGCTGTTCGCACCTGCCATTATCCGAACGATCCGTATTTCTACGACTTGTGCGATGAATATGGGTTGTACGTGATCGACGAAGGCGACATTGAAACTCATGGCGGTGGTGGGTTTCTTACCAATCAGCCAACCTGGCATACGGCTTTTACCGACCGCATTATCCGCATGGTCGAGCGCGACAAAAATCATCCTTCGGTTATCATCTGGTCGTTGGGCAACGAGGCGGGTACGGGGCCAAATCATGGCGCCGCTTCAGCCTGGGTCAAAGAATTTGATCCAACCCGGCCCATTCATTACGAAGGCGCCCAGGGCGATCCGCGCAATCCGGTTTACCACGCCAACGGGAAGCCTGAATATGGGCAAGATGGTTACCTGGCCAATCCCGACGATCGCTGGTATGTCGATTTTATTAGCCGCATGTACCCAACTCTCGAACAGTTAAAAGGCTTGTCCGAAAGTCCGTATATCCATCGCCCAATTATGATGTGCGAATATTTGCATTCCATGGGAAATTCGTCGGGAAACCTTCATGATTACTGGGATTTGATCCGAAGTAAAAAGAATTTGATGGGTGGATTTATCTGGGACTGGATTGACCAGGGCATTGCACGAACCGACGATAAAGGCCGGAAATACTGGGCTTACGGAGGCGATTTTGGTGACAAGCCAAACGATTACAATTTTTGTATCAATGGAATTATTAGTCCCGATCGTACGGTGAAACCGGCCACAGAAGAATGTAAATATGTATTTCAGCCGGTTTCGATTAAACCATACAATCTTGAAAAAATGCAATTCAGGGTTAAAAATCGCTTCGATTTCCGGAATCTGAGCGAATTTGATATTCGCTGGAGCTTGATTGAAAACGGAAAACAAATCGGGACTGGTAGTTTGGGCGTATTTCCGGTAATGCCAGGCGAATCGCGATTGTTTGCTGTTGAACAGGACCTTTCGAAATCTACTGGCGAGGTTTGGTTGCGCGTGAGTGTGAAACTGGCCAAAGACGAACTTTATGCCAAACGTGGTCACGAAATTGCCAAAGAGCAATTTCTGGTAGCCACCGCAAAACCCGTTCAGTCGGTTGTTTCATCTGTTCCTGTTCAGGTTGTTGAAGATTCGGAAAACACACTTGTAGTAGGAGCGAAGAATTTTAAAGTGACTTTTAACAAGAAATCAGGCTACCTGGGAAAATATGAATTTCAGGGAAAAGCGCTGATAACCGGCGAACTAAAGCCCAATTTCTGGCGACCGATTACCGACAACGATCTGAAAGCGTGGCGGGTTTTGCAAAACCTGTCGGATTGGCCGTCGATAGCTGAAAACCTGAAAGTGGAACAGTTCTCGGTACTGGATGAAGGCACTTCCAAATTGATTGTTGTTGATCAGAAAAGTACAGCCGGGCTAACGCTGCGTCTGTCGTATAAAGTTTCAGGAAATGGCCAGGTTGAGGTAAATTATCAGGCCAAAATTGGTGATCAGCCGACCGATCCGCTGCGAATTGGAATGACCGCACAAGTTGCTCCTGAATTTGGACAAATGAGTTTTTACGGCAAAGGCCCTTACGAAAATTACATCGACCGCAATTGCGCTGCAGAGGTCAATGTGTATTCAGGAAAAGTTGAAGATTTTATTTTCCAATATGTGATGCCGCAGGAAAACGGCAACCACACTGGTGTGCACTGGCTTGCCCTTCAGGATGCTTCCGGAACAGGCTTAATGATTGAAGGAAGTCAGGAGCTCAATACTTCTGTCTGGCCTTATACGGCTGATAATATTCTGAAGGCTCAGCACATTAACGAACTTGAACCTGCCGGTTTTTATACCTTGAATATCGATCTGGCTCAGGCCGGACTTGGTGGAATCGATTCGTGGTCGCCGCGTGGAATTCCGTTAACAAAATACAGGTTGAACGGAAAGTCTTACTCGTACGGATTTAAAATCGTACCATTCGCTAAAATGAAAAATGTCGATGGACTGATCAAATTAGCAGCGAAATAGAATTTCCGGCAAATTTTAAAAATCCGGGTTCCTTACCTGAATCCGGATTTTTAGCGCTTTGTGGCTGAGAATGAATTTTGATTACCAGGCTGTCGGCGATGCCGGCGATGCAGCCTGTGCTTTTTGCGGGTTACCGAGTAAGATCATCATTCCTGCGGCAGTAAATGCCAAGTAGCCCGATTTTTTGATGGCTTCCTTTCTGGAAATCTTTTTTTCTTCAGGAGTTTTCGGATTCTTTTTCCCTTCTTTTTCGATTTTCTTTTTCATATTCCCAGGTTGATAATGTTTTACGAATAAATTATTCTTTAACCGGTATTTTTAACCCGTGCAACTGGCCGTTGTCTTCAACCAATAAAAGGTAAATTCCTGTTTTCAGGCCAGGTGTTGAAAGGATATTCAGGTTTCCTTTTTTAAGATTTTTGACCAAAATAGCTTTTCCCTGAATGTCGTAAAGAGTTGCTTCAGACCCGCTTCCAACGTTTCCTTTTAATCTGATTTGCGTGTTTCCGATGGCATAAGCATTCAACTTATTTTCTAAGTTTTCTCCCTCCAATCCGGTTGTGGTGTCGTATGTATGAAGTCGAAAGCGACTAATTTCGTTTGTAGTTGCTTCGATTGTGGTTGTGTAAGTTTCATTCTGAAGATTTATAAATTTTTTGCTTTGTTTATCTTCCAGAATGACCATGCGATTGGGCGAAAGGTTAATGGTTGTGGCAGAAAAAGTGATTTCTCCACCTGTTTTGCTGTCGATTCCAATGGGAATAATCAGGTCGCTGAAATCGTTGGAGGGCAGACACTGAAGCATAAAATTGGCGCCATTGTCTTCAATGAGCCTTGTATAAATGGAAACCGGAGAATCAGGACTGAAAATGCCGGCGTCGTAACCCAGGTCAAGTCCTTTGGTCGCTCCTGAAATAAATTTTATGCTGGTCGATGCATTTTTCCCATCAATAACCGCATCCAGTTTAATTTCAGGATAGGAATTAACTGATTTTAAAGAGGCTGAATTTACATGGAGTTGCATCGCCGGAGAGAAATTCACCTCTGCTCCGTCTATGGCCGACCTCACAAAGAATGCCTGGCCAACTGCTGCATCTTCAGCAGAAGTGCCGTAATTTATTACATCGTATTTTCCTGTCCCCTGATTCCAGATATACACACCCATGTAGCTGGCATCCAATACGCTACCTGGAGAATTTGCGGTCAGGAAATCTGTTGCGGTGTTACTGTTCAGATCTATGGCCGAAGTATATGGGTTGCCAACCAGGTTCCAGCCCGTGTCTCCGGAACCACTCAGTGTAACGGCCACTGAACCTGTAGTTATTGTACCCGAAAAATTGACGGCTGCATTGGTGTCTGTTCGCATCATATAACCCTGGCCTGTGGCAAGTGTTCCGCCGGAAGAATTCGTATAAAACGAACTCCAGGTGTTGCTCGAACTCACGTAATTCATCATTCCACGGCTGGTGACATCCTTTGTTGCCACATTTGTAATGTTTCCTGTTGCCGTTAGAAAATCACTGACGGCCTGTCCGGATAAAGGTGGAGAAACCTGGTGCCATGAGCCTGTAGTCATGTAACTTTCGGCAACTGCAGAACCTGTTGCTGTGCCGGTAATGAGTGATCCGGTTCCGGAAGCGTCTGACAGAATCGCCAAACCGGAAGCGGTCTGAATTGTTGTACTTCCCGAAGCAGTAAGTTTTCCATTCGCTGGAACGGTCAGCGTTGCCGTATCATCAACCAAAATATTTTTGGCCATCGACTCAGATCCGTCATTTGGAATATTTGCGACCCCATCCCAAATACTTGTACTTGTGGCAGTCGTCCAATCGACGAATTGAACACTGTTTATTGAACTGCCCAACTGCGACCATCCATAAAGGTCAGAGTATATTCTGCCAGTGAAATCAGAAACGAAGTTACGACTGTCAAAAAGATTTGGATTCGTGTAATTTATAAATGTGCCTGGAGCTGAAATATATTGCTCAAATCCATTCATCCCGGATTCCTGAAAGCTGATCCCGGTCAATGCATCACCGCTAAAGTCCTGAAGGCGCGCACTTATTGTTATCATGGTTGTCCATGTATTTTGAGGCACTGCTCCGAAATCATCAGCATTTGGACCGTTGTCGGACACACCAACATCGCCGGTGAGCGCAATGTTGTAAACCGAACCTACGATTGTTTTGGTCACTGTGTATTTTAATGCTGACCCTGAGCTGTTCAAGCCGCTGAACACACCCTTCGGTGATACAACCCATTGAGATGCGGTGTTGCTGAATGCTGAGGTATTAAAGTTTAATTTAACTGTTGCAGCCCATAAGTAAGTGTTGGCTGCATCACATTTTACCTGTACATCGAACTGAAAGTGGTCGACACTTGAAAGTCTGATTATTCTGGGATTTGCAAATCTGAAAGATAATTGCTGCGCCATTGTTGCCCCTGAAAGAAATATCAGAAAAGCGAAAAGTATAAATTTTTTCATACAAAGCATTTTATTGTTACCGTTTAGCCCTCTAAAATCTAACCGTTCTGCATTTCGGTTATCCCTTTTTTACGAATGCAACAATAAGATACACAACTTGTATTTCTACTGAAACGCTATGGATATTCCTGAATTTGGAAGGAAGTCAAAATATCTTGACCCTGTTTCTGAAATTCAGGAGAACAATTTATCGTTCAGCATTGAAATTCATTGAATCAAATTATACATCTGTAACCCGTTATTTTAAAATTTGTTTAAACGCGCCGAAATAAATCAGTTAAAAATGATTCTAAAAGCGCTTCAAAATTTAAAAATTCTGGTAACTGTTTAAAAATTTTGCATTGGGAAAATATGCCGGTTGAAATGTCGAATAACAAGCTCTGCTTTGTCCCGTAGGAGACAAAAGACATGCATATTTTCATTCATTCTACCGACCTTTCGTTTCTAACGGAACAAGAAAACTAAATTTAAAACCGCTAAACATTTTTTTAGTTCTACAGACAAAACGTGATCGATTAAATGTCTAATATATATCTGGTTAAATAAAATGCTCTTTCGGATTCATGAAATTTTTGTAATTTTAGAAACCAGTCTTAGTTCTAATTGTGAAATTTTAATTGGTAACATATTCAGCCATTTGGATAGGAATACTATTTCAAAAATAATTGCGTTCTTGAGAGAAATAAATTATATCACATCTTTTTGTCGTTAATTCGGGGCGGTTGCCTAAAATTATTTAAGTTTTTACAATGGGAAGTATCAGTATTCACAGGGTATATATCGGCATTTTAGTTCTGATTGTAATTTTAACGGCAGCATATCTTGCATTTCAGGGCTACGACTACTATAAATTAAGTGTCGAAAACCGTTTTTTTCATCCTGAACATCAGTTGTTAAAGCCAAGTGGCCTTTTGGGTCACGGGTTTGGCATTATAGGTTCGCTCATGATGCTTGTGGGCGTGGCGTCGTATATGCTCCGAAAGCGGGTTAATAAATTTTCGCGTATCGGAATTTTAAAATACTGGCTCGAATTTCACATCTTCCTATGCACCCTTGGTCCGATCCTGGTACTTTACCACACCGCGTTTAAATTTGGTGGTATGGTTGCCATCAGTTTCTGGAGTATGGTTGCCGTTGTAGCCAGCGGTATAATCGGGCGGTACATTTATCTGCAAATTCCCCGAACCATTGAGGGCCGTGAAATGAACCTCAGTGAAATAAATCAAGTCAGGGAAGAGTTGATCAACAGGATGATAAATGTCTATAAAATGGAAGGTTCTGTTCTTGATCAAATCCTGAACGCAGTAAAAAAGCGACCAGACAGATCAGGAAAAAGTATGTTGAAAAGAAGTATTCAAAAATTTATTTTCGAACGTAAAACGCTCAAAGAAGTTAGATTGATCTTAAAGTCGAACCAGGTTAAAGGCAAAAGCTTTAGAGATGTTGTTGGCATTATAAAGGAAGAAATTAAGCTGAACCGGAAAATTGACCGTCTTATTTCGATGCAGAATCTGTTTAAATACTGGCATGTTGCACATTTGCCGTTTGCTCTTTTAATGCTCATTATTATGCTGATACATGTTGCCGTAACCATAACTTTTGGCGCTCACTGGATATTTTAAATGAATGGAAGTTTTAGCTGAAAATATTATTACGTACTCTTTCTTTGTCATTTTATTCTTTTCAATACTTTATTTCTATCTCCGGAAGCAGAAAAGGGAATCGAAGGAAGTTGAAGAGAAAATAAAACTTGCCAAAGAAGATGGCCTGCACGAACCGGTTTCATTGCATCCGGTTGTCGATGTTAATTCGTGTATTCAGTCGGGCGCCTGTATCAGAGCCTGTCCGGAGCATGATATACTTGGTATTTTAAACGGAAAGGCGACCACAATCAATGCGTCGCGCTGCGTTGGTCATGGAGCCTGTTTTCATGCCTGCCCAACTCAGGCAATTACTTTGTGTATCGGAACTGAAAAAAGGGGAGTCGATTTGCCACATGTCGATCATTTTTTTGAAACCAATGTGCCCGGAGTTTACATTGCAGGAGAAATGGGTGGAATGGGGCTTATTCGTAATGCAGTGGAACAAGGCCGGCAAGCTGTTGCAAATTTGGCTAAGAAAATCGACCGTCATGATAAAGCCGATTATGACCTGGTAATTGTTGGCGCCGGTCCGGCCGGAATATCAGCTTCACTTGAAGCAAAAAGACTTAATCTGTCGTCGTTAACATTGGAACAGGATTCGTTGGGAGGAACTGTTTATACATTTCCACGAAAAAAAATTATCATGACAAACCCGATGGATATTCCGCTTTATGGGAAAGTAAAACTTTTTGAAACTTCGAAAGCTGAATTACTTGAGCTGTGGAATGAAGTACTGGGAAAAAATGAGATAATGATCAAAGAGAAATCGAAAGTTGAGAGTATTGTTTTTCAGGATAACCGTTTTGTAATTGAGACAATTGGGAAAGAGAAATATTCGGCCCGTAAAGTTTTACTTGCCATCGGACGGCGGGGAACACCAAGAAAATTAAATATTCCGGGAGAAATAAGTACCAAAGTTGCATACCGTTTACTTGAGCCTGAATTGATTGAGAATAAGAAAATTGTTATCGTTGGCGGAGGCGATTCAGCCATTGAATCAGCTTTACTTTTAGCCGAACAGAACCAGGTTACACTTTCGTACCGTGGAGAAACATTCGGACGAATCAAATTGGGTAATAGCCTGAAAATAAAAGAGGCAATGGCACAAAATCTTGTCGATGTCAGGTTTAACACCAACTTAACAGCCATTGAAGAAAATCATGTGAAAATAGCTGATTCCATTTCAGGAGAAATTTCTGAACTCGAAAACGACCAGGTTTACATATTTGCAGGCGGTGAACTGCCAACCCAGTTTTTAGAAAAGGTCGGGATTAGAATCACCAGAAAATTTGGCGAAGCAATACTCAAACATAACTAAAAGCCTTACATGAAGCCAGTTAAAATTACAATACTCTCTTTGCTCATTTTGTTCCTGAACTTGAGTGTTTCAGGGCAAATATCGCCCGGAGAACTGGCCGAACCTCATGCCCATCTGGAAGGAATTTCCAATTGTACGAAATGCCATGAATTGGGCCAAAAAGTTTCGGATGCAAAATGTTTGGCTTGTCACAAAGAAGTCAAATCGAGAATCGATCAGAAAAAGGGATTTCATTCGTCGGCGGAAGTATCGTCGAAAAGTTGTACCGTTTGCCATAACGACCACCATGGCCGTAAATTCGAGATTGTGCATTTCGACAAAGATAAATTCGACCATAAAACTACCGGATTTGCGCTGGAAGGAAAACACAGCGAGAAGAAATGCGCCGATTGTCACAAGCCTGAGAATATTAAAGATGCGTCGATCAAGAAGAAAAGGATGACTTTTCTTGGTCTCGACACAAAGTGTTTGAGTTGCCACAAGGATTATCATCAGCAAACTTTATCAAAAGAATGTGTCGATTGCCACAATTTCGACGCCTTCAAGCCTGCGAAGAAATTCAATCATAAAAAAACAAAATTTATCCTGAAGGGAAAACATGCCGATGTGGCTTGCGTAAAATGTCATCCGATGGAAAAGAAAAACGATCAGGATTTCCAACGCTTTGCGGGTGTTGCCTTCGCCAACTGCACGGATTGCCACAAGGATGTGCACAACAATAAATTCGGGAATGATTGCAAAAAATGTCATTCAGAGGAATCATTTCACCAGATTTCAGGAATAAAAACATTTGACCATAACAAAACAGATTTCCCATTAAAAGGCAGGCATCAGGCGCTCGATTGTAAAAAATGCCATATCGGTAAACTTACAACGCCCATCAGGCATAACCTCTGTTCCGATTGCCATAAGGATTACCACAAAGGACAATTTACGTCGCAGAATCAAAAATCGGATTGTAAAGAATGCCATGATACTGACAGTTTTAAAGAGACTTCATTTACGATTGAACGGCACAACAAGGGTAGTTTTAAAATAGAAGGAGCGCACCTGGCAACTCCTTGTTTTGCCTGCCATAAGACTACCGAAAATTGGAAATTTCGGGATATAGGGAAAAAATGTGTTGACTGTCACAAAAACATTCATGAGAACAAAATTGGGGAAAAGTACATTCCTGAAGGCCGGTGTGACCTATGTCACCGCACAAGCCGTTGGAATGAAATAACTTTTGACCACAAAACAACCAGTTTTGAATTGCTCGGAAAACATGCACAACAAACTTGCAGAGATTGTCATTTCAGGAAAAATGATGCGAATGAGCCTGTACAAAAATTTGCAGAACTTAAAGGAAATTGTGAAGAATGTCACACCGATATTCATCAAAATCAGTTCAGTACAAATGGAATTACGGATTGTACTGCATGCCATGGTTTCGAGAACTGGAAGGCAGAACGATTTGATCACAACAAAACCCGGTTCAAACTTGATGGTGGACATCAGGGCGTTGAATGTAAAAAATGTCACCTTCAAAATAATTCAGTAAAAGTACCGTTCATACAATACAAAAACACCCAAATGCTATGCTCCGACTGTCATTTACAATCGCGTTAATCGTTTGGGCTCTAGCCAGCCTGGCCCAGTCTCCGCATGGAGAAGGGTTTAAAATAGATTGTGTTTCCTGTCATACTTCCGAAAGCTGGAAGGTGACGCGCACGAACATGACATTTGACCACAATACCACACAATTTAAATTGACGGGGCAACATCAGTTTACCGACTGTAAAAGTTGCCATACCACCTTGAAATTTCAGGAAGCAAAAACCGAATGTATTTCCTGTCATACAGATATGCACCAAAATACGTTGGGGAATGATTGCGCACGGTGTCACGATACAAAAGCCTGGATTATCGAGAAAACAGTTTCGATGCATCAAATGAGCCGTTTCCCGCTTTTGGGAAATCATGCTGTTGCTGATTGTTCTTCGTGTCACACTTCGGCTTCAAATTTCCGTTACGAACCTTTGGATATTGAGTGCGTAAGCTGTCACCGGGCCGATTATAATGCAGCGAAATCTCCTGATCATCTGGCTTCAGGTTATTCAACCAATTGCATCGATTGTCATGGCGTAAAGGCCACCGGATGGACAGCGCAGAATTTTGATCATTCATTTTTCCCGCTGACTGAAGGGCATGGAAGTGTCAGTTGTAACGAATGTCACACTACCGGAAAGTATCAAAAAATCTCAACGGATTGTGTTTCTTGCCACCAGTTGGATTTTAACAAAACAACAAATCCAAATCACGGGACTGCAGGTTTTTCAACTTCTTGTACCGAATGTCATACCACAAAACCAGGTTGGAGCCCTGCGAATTTCAGGGAGCACGATGCAGCATATTTCCCTATTTATTCAGGAACACACAAAGGAGAGTGGGAAAGTTGTACAGATTGTCATACAACTAAAACGTATTCGGAATTTAGCTGTGTCAGTTGTCACGAACACAATCAATCGGAAAGCGACGATGAGCATAAGGGAATCTCTGCATACGTCTTCGAAAGTACATCCTGTTATTCCTGCCATCCTCTGGGAACAAAAAGTGGCTCGTTTAATCACAATACAACAAAATTCCCTTTAACCGGGGCACATTTAACGGTTGATTGTGCCAGTTGCCATACAAGTGGTTACGCCGGAACGTCTATGGAATGTAAAAGCTGCCACCAGACGAATTTCAACAATGCTCAAACACCAGGTCACGTTCAGGCTGGAATTTCGACGGATTGTACCAGTTGTCACACAACAACCAACTGGCAACCATCGACGTTCAAGCACGGAACTACCGGATTTGAACTTTCCGGAGCTCATGCAACGATTGTTCAGTGTTCTGCATGTCACATGGGCTCAACGTCTGCAGCAAAACCTGAATGTATTACGTGTCACCAGGCGCAATACAACAGCGCGCCAAACCATGTGGCATCAAAATATCCTACGGAATGTCTGCAATGTCACAATTCGAACAACTGGGTCGGAGCAACGTTCGATCATTCAAAAACAAATTTCCCATTGACCGGGGCTCACGTGTCGGTGGAATGTGCCAGTTGCCATACAAGTGGTTACGCCGGAACGTCTATGGAGTGTAAAAGCTGCCACCAGACGAATTTCAACAATGCACAAACACCAAGTCATACACAGGCCGGAATTTCGACAGATTGTACCAGTTGTCACACAACAACCAACTGGCAACCATCGACGTTCAAGCACGGAACTACCGGATTTGAACTTTCCGGAGCTCATGCAACGATTGTTCAGTGTTCGGCATGTCACGTGGGATCAACGACCACAGCAAACCCGGCATGTATTACGTGTCACCAGGCGCAATACAACAGCGCACCAAATCATGTGGCATCAAAATATCCTACGGAATGTCTGCAATGTCACAATTCTAACAACTGGCTCGGAGCAACGTTCGATCATTCAAAAACAAATTTCCCATTGACCGGGGCTCACGTGTCGGTGGAATGTGCCAGTTGCCATACTACGGGTTATGCCGGGACATCAACGGCTTGCAACAGTTGCCATCTGACCAATTACAATTCAACAACTAATCCAAATCACAAAACTTTAGGTCTGTCGGTCAACTGTACCGATTGCCACACAACAAATCCCGGCTGGCAGCCAGCAAAATTTCCAAATCACAGTACTTATTTTGCATTGACCGGAGCCCATGCCGCAATTGCCAACGACTGTGCATCCTGTCATAACGGCGTTTATACCAATACGCCGAACACTTGTTATGCTTGTCATACCAGCGATTACAACAATACAACAAATCCGGCTCACAAGGCGGCTCAATTCCCAACAGATTGTGCTACATGTCATACAGTGAATGCGTGGTCTCCTTCTACTTTCAATCATGATGCCCAGTATTTTCCAATCTACAGCGGAAAACACCAGGGAAAATGGACCCTGTGTTCTGAATGCCATACGTCGCCTTCAAACTTTACTTTGTTTAGTTGTATTCTATGCCACGAGCACAACAATAAAACATCAGTAGATGATGATCACAGCGGTGTAAGGAATTACACCTATACAAGTACTTCGTGCTATTCGTGTCATCCGACCGGTCAGGATTAAAACAGAGAGGAGTTGATGAAAAAATACACTTTGCTAACATTGGTTCTTATACCAATTCTGAAACTTTACGGACAAACAGACAAGCCTCTTGCTGAGGGAAAAGTTTCGTACATAACTCTTCAAAATATCTATGCCAGATTTGAAAGTGTGGGTTTGGTTCAACCGGGCGATACTGTTTTTATCCGGAAAGATCAGGTATTAACTCCATTATTTGTTGCTGAATCGGTGTCGTCCACTTCGTGCGTGGGAAAACCAATGGCAAAATTCGACATTAAAGAGTCTGATGCAGTATTTGTGAAAGTTAAAAAAAAGGTGGAGCCGGCAAAATTGAGCAGAAATATTGGTTCCGATCAGCAAAATTCCGGACGAAAAGACTCAGCGCGGTCGCTGCCTTCAATTGTGCACCACAAGTCAATAACTGAATCGGGAAGGAAACAAAGAATTCGCGGACGGGTAGGAGCGTCCTCCTATTCTAGTTTTTCCAATTCCTCTGACTTCAATCAGCGCATGAGATATACCTTTTCACTTTCAGCCCAAAATATTTCCGGCGGCCGCTTTTCATTTGAAAGTTACATCCTGTTTACGCATAAACTCAATCACTGGGCCGACGTCAGGGACAATGTATTCAAAGCATTAAAAATATACAGCCTGAATGTTAGTTACGATATAGCCGATAAAGTTCATCTGAGTTTTGGCCGGAAAATAAACTTCAGAATTGCCAGCGTTGGTGCCATTGATGGTTTTCAGGGCGAAACAAAACTTGGAAACTTTACGGTCGGGGTTGTTGTGGGTACAAATCCCGATTATACAGATTACCGGTTTAATCCCAAACTTTTCGAATATGGTGGTTACCTGTCGCACGATGTTAAAACCGAAACAGGAAATATGACCACTTCTGTTGCATTCTTACAGCAAACCAACAGAGGAATGACCGATCGGCGATTTGCCTATTTTCAGCATGATAATTCGTTAATTAAAAATGTAAATCTGTTTGCATCGTGTGAGTTGGATTTGTATGCCTTGCAGAATGGAATTCCATCAAACACGGTAAGTCTTACCAGTTTGTACCTTTCGCTCAATTACAGGTTTTCGAACAAATTAAGCGCTTACGTTTCGTACGATGCACGGAAGAATGTAATTTATTACGAAACATTTAGAAATTATCTCGATCAGTTACTTGTTGACGCAACGCGTCAGGGATACCAAATGAGAATGAATTACCGCCCAACAAATAAAATATTTGCAGGAGTTTCCGGAGGATACAGGTTTCAGAAAAACGATCCGAATCCAATGCAGAATGTAAACGCTTACCTTACTTTTAACGAGGTTCCAATAATTAATTCTTCGGTTAGCTTGTCGTCAAACTGGCTGAATACAAGTTATGTAGATGGTTTTATTTACGGAATCAGGCTTTACCGGGACCTTATTCCGTCTAAACTGAGCTCTGGTATTTTTTATCGTCTGGTGGATTATACTTACACCAATACAAGCGCTAAATCGTTACAACACATGGCAGAGTTTGAACTAAACTGGCAAATCAGGAGAAAACTTTCGCTTTCGGCTAATTACGACGGAACGTTTGACAAAACAAACACTTACCATAGTATTTATTTAAGCCTTATTCAAAGGTTCTGATTCATTTCATTTTCCTGAACCTGGATGGGAAAAAGTCGAAACATTGGTGCTGGTTCTGCCTGGAACCTCTTAATTTCTTTCCGTAGTATTTGACAAAAATAAACTTAAAGGAAGGCTTAAATACCGAAAATGAATTTAAGTCTAAAAGCCGCTTATAAATTAGAAGCAATATCTCCTGAATTTCGCATTTTATTAACGATCAATAGCTTATTCTTGATTTTTGATTTTGTTTACAATTAATTAACATGCAGGAAAAGAGATAAATATATTTTTAAAATGCTGCAAAACATGCTACTTTCAATTTGTAAGCAAATTGTTGATTTTTTATAGTAAAAAGAAAGTTTCCTCTATTTTCTTCTCGTTTTTATATTCAATATTCAGTTGTTGACTGTTAATTTTTTTTGATCGTTTTTCGACTTATGGAAACATGATTTTTACGATGTTTTTCGGAATGGAAAGGCCATTAGCTTTGCATCGTTCAATCATAGAAAACGATATTTAAACAATTAAAAACGAAAGAAAATGAAAAAGAAAAATTTGTTTGTTCATGTGATGTTGATAGTTTTTACGCTGATTTCTGTCAACGTTTGGGCCGGAAACGAAGGATCTTTTAATTCGAACTATAAGATCTCCCCCGATCTGAATTTTACTCCAACTTCCGTGTTCCAAAAAAGTTGGGAAATTGCTTATGGTGAATCAAAAACTCCTGTTCATGTTTTCCTGAAGGAAACAAAAAAAGGTCAGGAATATCTGGTTCGCACCAAATACTTCGAAGTGAAATACATCAATGGTTCAAATGGGTTTGGTGTAAGAATGGTAACCGGTACAGAAAGTACAGTGAGCGAAGCGCTTAACACTGCTGTATTGAACCAGTTGCAACTGAATAGCCAGAAATGTATTAGCACCGAAGCGATTGATGCCAGCCGGGTTTTGGAAATGATTGCAAGCTATCTTCCCGATTTAGTCAATGAACAGTACAACAGCATCCTGAATTAAAAAGCGATAGGTTAGTAATTGAGTAGCCGCTTCAAGCAATTGAGGCGGCTTTTTTTGTGCCGATAAAGTCTAAACCTTTGCCAGGTACAAAGTGAAATAAATTATCTTTACCTGTCCGGAGAAATTACATCAATTGTTCATGAAGAAGGTTTTGATCATTACGTATTATTGGCCGCCGTCGGGTGGTGCGGGTGTTCAGCGCTGGCTGAAATTCGCCAAGTTTCTGCCCGAGTTTGGCTGGCAACCGGTAATCCTGACGGTTGATCCGAAGTATGCAACTTATCCGCAAAGAGATGAAAGTCTGCTTGCCGAAGTTGACTCTAAATGCATGGTTTACACGACTAAAAGCTTCGAATTTTATAATTTCTACAAACTACTTTCGGGCAAAAAAGAGGTGCCTTACGGAGGTTTTGCCAACGAATCGAAAGAAGGCTTGCCACAGAAAACAGCAAAATTTTTACGAGGAAATTTTCTGCTTCCCGACCCGCGCAAAGGTTGGAACAAATACGCTTTGAAAAAAGCGGCTGAACTGATCAACGAGTTTAAAATCGACACTGTTGTAACTACCAGTCCGCCACACTCAACTCAGTTGATTGGAATGATGCTAAAACTAAGGTTTAAAATTCGCTGGATTGCCGATCTGCGCGATCCATGGACTGACATTTACTACTATAATCAATTTCATCACACGGCCATTGCCCGTAAAATCGATAAGGCTTATGAGCGGGTTGTAATTGAAAATGCAGACATGCTGATCACTGTGAGCGAAGATGTGAAACGAATCTTTGCTGAAAAGAGTCATTTACCAATTGCAGCAAAAACGGCCGTTATTCCAAACGGATTCGATGAGGATGATTTCAGGATTACGAATTTGCCGACCGAGACAAAAAAAGTGATTACTTACACCGGAACGATTTCTGATGCCTATGATATTTCGGGTTTACTTCAGGGATTAGATCAACTTAGCAAAAGCCTGAAATCACAAATTTTGATTCGGTTTGTTGGAAATGTTTCGTCAGCTATCGCTGAAAGATTCAGAAGTATACAAATTGAAGTTGAACTGATTGGTTATGTCGATCATCCCAAATCCATTGAATATCTGCTCCGTTCTGATCTGCTTTTGCTGGTTATTCCAAAGGTTAAGAACAATCGGGGAATTCTTACCGGGAAGTTCTTTGAATATCTGGCTTCTCAAAAACCAATTTTGGCGATCGGACCGGCTGACGGTGATTTGGCAAAGATAATCGATGAAACCAGATGCGGAAAGTTGTTTGACTATGGCAATTATGCAGAAATAGGTGCTTTCATTGAAAAGTATATTGATACACCTTTCGATGAATTTATTAGTGAAAAATCTCAACTATTTTCAAGGCACAAACTGACAGAACAACTTGCCCTTTTATTTCAAAATCGATAAAAGTGAGAATTTTATGAATATTTTGATGGTATTAGAAGGTGAATTTCCGCCTGATGAACGAGTTGAGAAAGAAGCTATTAGCCTAATATCGGATGGTCATCAGGTTAGCATTGTCTGCTACACCCGAACTGGAAAGCCTGCAAAAGAGATGTACAAGGGAATTCGATTATATCGTATGCCAATTTCGAAAATATTCTTCAAGCTTAGCGCGGCATGTTTGGTATTTCCGGTCTATTTTTACTTATGGCGAAGATTTATCCTTTCCCTTTTCGAAGAAGCTGTATTTGATGTGATTCATGTGCATGATTTGCCTTTATCATCAGTAGGTTACTGGTTTAAACGTAAATTTGGAACAAAATTGGTTTGCGACCAGCACGAATACTACAGCAATTGGATCATTCATACAGCTCACTACAATACTCCTGTTGGAAAGATTATTAAATTTTTGAGCAACTGGACGAAATATGAAAAGAAATATCTGTCGAAAGCAGATTTGGTAATTACTGTTGAGGAACCATTGCGTGAGATTTATATCAATGTGGTAGGGTTATCTGCTGAAAAAATAATTTGTTTGCCCAATGCCCCGTCGGGAAAAATTTTTGAAGGAGAAAACTTCGATGAAGAAATTTTAAGCCGATTTAGAAACAGGTTTATACTCTTTTACGCTGGTGGAATTGATATCCTGCGGGGATTGGATGTTGCGATAAAGTCATTGCCCCGCTTGAAAAATGAAATTCCGGATGTAATGCTTTTGCTTTGTGGTAAAATTGTAAAACCGTATAATCCTATTGATCTGGCAGATAAATTGGGAGTGAGTGATTCTGTTCATTTCGACGGATGGTCGCCCATCGAAAAACTACCAACTTATATAAAAGTTAGTGATATTTGTTTGTTTACACCTCCTTCAAATAGAGATGAGATTAATAAAACAATAGCCACAAAAATTTATCAGTATCTACAAATGGGTAAGCCCGTTATTGTGGGGCAGGCAAAAATGATGAAGGAATTTGTTGAAACCAATGAAATTGGATATGTCATCAACGAATCGTCGGTAGATGAATTTACAGATACAGTTCTGAAATTTTACAGGAATAAGGAAAGCGAAGAAAAAAGAATATTACAAAATTGCAGGAAAATAAAAACCAAATATGTATGGGAAGGAACAGTTTGTAAACTACTGGATAATTATAAAAGAATGGAAAATTTAATCCTTGATTGAGCGTTGAAAATCAGATTCACGAAAACATCAAATCTGGTTCAATGGTTTATATTTTTTAGTAGGCATTAATCTGATAATTAAAGAAAAATAAATTTATGGCAAAACAGACAACTCATGGGCTGAGATATCAGCGTACGATGGCTTTTATTCAAAAAAGTATTCCTGAAAAATGCAAAATACTTGATTTAGGCTCTGAAAATGCATTCAGCGAACTGCTGCGAAAAGAGGGCTTCAGTGTCGTAAACACTGGTTTTACCGACCTCGATCTTCAACCTGAGATTGTAACAGATCTAAAGGCGGATGTAGCTACTGCACTTGAAATTCTCGAACATTTGGTCTCTCCGATGCAGGTTTTGAAGAATCTTCCGGCAAATAAACTAATTGCGTCAATTCCTATGAGGCTTTGGTTTGCTCCTGCATATCGCAGTAATTCAGATCCATGGGACAGACATTTTCATGAATTTGAAGATTGGCAGTTCGATTGGCTGTTGGAAAAGGCCGGATGGAAAATTGTTTCGTCTGAAAAATGGATATCACCTTCATCTAAAATAGGATTTCGCCCTTTTCTCCGGAAAATCACACCGCGCTATTACATTGTTTATGCTGAACGAATTTGATTCTTTATTTTTGCAAAGTTGCTTTTAAGTACTTCTGGATTGCCGTATCCAAAAGGTTATCTTTTTGCAAAAGCATTTCAACAAATTCGCGGAAAGCTCCTTCTCCACCTTTTCGTTTTAGCCTGATTTTGGCATATTTTTCCATGTAACCACAGGCATTTGCCGGGATTGCGCTAAAACCAACGGCTTTTAACAACATCGCATCATTTAGGTCGTCTCCAACATACGCAACCTCCTGAAGTGAAATATGAAGTTCAGAGCAAAGTTTCTCTGCAACCTCCAATTTATTTTTTACTCCAATGAAAAGATGATTTATTTTGAGTTTTTCTGCACGCCGCCAAACGATTCTCGTATTTTCTCCGGTAATTATACCAAAAGGAATTTCGAGCAACTGCAAAAATATAACACCGGCGCTATCAGTTGTGTTGAATTTTTTTAATTCATTTCCTGTCTGATCGTAATACATTCCCCCATCTGTCCAAACCCCATCAATATCCGACAATACCAGCTTAATTTTCATTTATTTTATTCTTGAATTAGCATACAAAAGTATATCAACAACCAACAATTAACACGCGAAGCAATTACTTTAATCCCATAAATGAAATAGAATTGTTCCCTTCAAATTTAGGCTTCAAAATTAGGATTTTCATTCCTGATAATAGCATTAATAACTTTTGAATTTTCGAATTATCTAAAATTCAAGACAGGACAAAAATTTCAAAACTCCTGATTGAATCCATTTAAAGGTGAAATTGCATCACTTTCAACGAATCCACGCGAAAATGGTTATTGCTTTTTATTGGAATTTTCGAAATGGCAGGTATTTAAATACTTTGTCTAGTATAAGACTAAAATCTTTGGAGACATGAAAAAAGTAACTTAAACCGATATAAACGATACCAATAGTTGTACTTCGGATTGCAGTGTCAAAAATATAATTACTAAATTCTGGTATCAATTCCCCAATTGCAAACGATATCAATCCTATTGCCAAACATTTTAAATGAGTGTATTTGTAAGGGAATAGCTTCATTTCCCAGCTAAGGTAAAATACCCGCAACCCCGAAGCCAGCGACATTGATATCAATGTTCCCAAAGCTGCGCCATTCATTCCCCAAAGAGGTATGAATATCATATAAAATATAATTGTCAGGATAACTAATAGGCCTAGTGAATAGGTCTGAATTTTATACTTGTGCGAAGTTGCAATAATTTGTGTACTTACCCCTGTCGAAGCAACCAGGAGGTTCGATAAGGAAATCAGGATAATAACCCATTCACCTCCTTTATATTGCGTTGGTAGAACTTTGAAAATATTGTGGAGGTTTGCAACAAGAAGAATGAATAGAAGCAGTCCTGCAAAAAGCTGATTTATACTGCTTTTGTAATAAATATCGCTTATGGTTTTTATTTTTTTGTCTTTCCATGCATCGGCAATTACTGTGGAAGATATTTTCCCCAATGCACGGTTCGGAATTAATATAATTGATCCGAAGAAAAAGCTGATCGAATATACACCGGTCATGGCCAGGTTATAGTATTCATTCAGCATAATTTTATCAATGCTTGTCAATGCTACGCCACTTAATCCGCCAATTATTCCATAGATCGCCAAACTAGTCATTTCTTTCCGCAAGTGAGGATTAATAAATTCCAGTTTTGGTTGAAGGTTAAAATGTTTGCGGTAAATGAGTAGTCCCGCCAGATAAACTGCCGGAAAACTTAAAATGACAACGTATCCGAAAACGTATTGCGAAAAGTTGATCCAGTGAAAGTAAAAGCAAATGAGCAAAACCAAATTCCCAATCCTATAAAGTAAATCGCTTAGGAAAGTGCCGGTCGTTGCATCAAAAAGCATTTTATTATAGGTGTCAAGTAGCAGAAAGAACATTCTGAAAAAAATGAGTGGAATCAGGTAGTAAATGTACTGAACCAAAAGTGGCGATTTTTCAATGTTGCTTTCTACGATGTATGGTTTCAGGATAAAAAAGCTGATCAACGAGATGGAAAAGCCAATCATACCTATTGCAACAGCGAGAAATGCAAAACCATTGTGATTTTTATCTTTATCCCTGAAGTATGAAAATAAGCGCGAGGTGACGTTTGTAAAACCAAGTGTTGAGAATTGGGAATAAAGTGCCGAAACAGCAACCAAAATATTGATAAGTCCGATTTGATTCTGCGACATTAGCTTAGGCATAATCAATCCGGTAGTGAAAAATCCAATCAAAACACCAAGGTACGAATACACCGACCCCCTGATTGTTTGCCTTTTAATTACGCCCATTTATTTTAGTTATTGACTTAAAAAGGTTTATTTTTGCTTCGCACGAAAATACGAATTAAAAATTTACACCTGTTATTAATATGGATACAAAAAGCCTCCTTCATAAATCAGGAACTTACATCCTTGCAATTGTGTTGTTTGTGGTTATAAGTGTAATTTATTTCTCGCCTGTTTTGGAAGGGAAAAGGCTGCAAAGTTCTGATGGAGCCCAATTCAGGGGAATGTCGAAGGAAATTGTGGATTATCGCAATGCAACCGGAAAGGAAGCGCTCTGGTCGAACAACATGTTTTCAGGAATGCCTGCCTACCTCACTTCAACGTTGTATCCGGGCGACATCCTTGCAACAATTCAAAAGTCAGTTACGGCCATTTCGCAGCCTGTAATGGTTTTAACATTCAGTTTTATTTTCTTTTTCATTCTTTGTCTTTTGCTCGATATTGCTGTCTGGCCGGCTTTTGCTGCCAGTTTGGCCTATGGATTAATGACTTTCACATTCGCAGTAATGGTTACAGGTCACCTCACCAAAGCTCATGCCCTCACCTATATTTCATTGGTTGTCGCCGGTATATTATTCGCATTCAGGAAAAATAAGGTTGGTGGAAGTTTAATTACAGCGCTCGGGTTATCGCTGATGCTTAGCGCCAATCACTTGCAAATGACCTATTATGCAGTAATTTTGGTTTTGATTTTAGGCATAACTTATTTTGTCTTTGCGGTGAAAGAGAAAACCTTGCCCGACTTTGCCAAAACTACAGCGCTTTTACTTGTGGCAGTGCTTTTTGCGGTGGGTACTAACTTTGCGCGCTTGTACACCACGTATGAATATGGAAAATATTCGATGCGCAGTCAGTCGGATCTGACGCTGAACAACGAAAACAAAACAACCGGCCTCGATAAAGATTATATCCTGGATTACAGCTACGATTTAGGCGAAGCCATGACGGCTTTTATTCCACGATTCAAAGGCGGTGGAATGAGCGAGCCGTTAAGTACAAGTTCCAAAACCTACAATTTTCTGAAAGAATCTCAGGGGGCTGACAGAGCAGAAAAGATTGTTGCCGGAGGAATGCCGATGTATTGGGGAAGTCAGCCCATTTCAGGGGCTCCGTTTTATTTTGGGGCTGTTCTTTGTTTTTTATTTGTATTCGGAATGTTTGTTGTAAAGGGAAAAGACAGATGGTGGCTCGCCGCTGTATTTGTTGTTTCGCTATTGTTGTCGCTGGGTAAAAACTTTCCGTTGTTAACCAATTTTATGCTCGATTATTTCCCCGGATACAACAAATTCAGGGATGTGAAAAATATCATTGTCATTCAGCAATTTGCCATGGCTTTGTTGGGTGTTTTGGCTGTTCGTGAAGTTTATCTCCGGAAAATTTCAAACGCCGAATTCATGAAAGCATTGAAATATTCCTTCGGAATTGCGGGTGGTTTCGCTCTTATTTTTGCCATACTTCCGGGATTGGCCGGTACTTTCTCCGGAAATACTGATGCACAATACATACAAATGGGTTGGCCCAAACAGTTGATTGATGCACTTATTGCCGACCGGAAATCGGCGCTTCAGACAGATTCATTCCGTACATTGGTTTTTGTTACTCTGGCGGCTGCCGGTCTTTGGGCATTCTGGACCAATAAATTAAAAGGCAAATATGCAGTTGCTGTCTGGGCTGTTCTTATTCTGGCCGATATGTTGCCGGTGAATAAGCGATATTTCAACAACGATAATTTCTCTTCAAAAAGAGAGGTAGCGGTTCCTTTCCAGGAAATGCCAGTTGACACGGAAATTAAGAAGGACAAAGATTTGTATTACAGGGTTCTGAATCTGCAAAATCCGTTTGCCGATGCCCGGACTTCATATTTCCATAAATCGCTGGGCGGCTATCACGGCGCTAAGATGAAACGATACAACGAATTGATTACCTATGCGATCGAGCCTGAAATGAAGACTTTGATTGCCGGATTTAAAAATCCAAATTCAATTGATTCGTTGATGGGTACATTGCCTGTGATAAATATGCTCAACACAAAATATTACATTTACGACCTCAAACAGCCACCTTTGGCTAATTCTCATGCATTGGGAAATGCCTGGTTCGTGAAAGATGTTCAGTTGGTCGATAATGCCGATGCTGAAATAACTTCATTGAAGAATTTTGACCCTAAAACGACGGCAGTCGTAAACAAAAGTTTTCAGGATAAATTAGATGGCTTCCAGGCTGGATCAGGCGATGGTGAAATTAAATTAACTGATTACCAGCCGAATAATCTTAAATATGAAGCAATTGTGAACAGTGGTCAGCAGTTGGCTGTTTTTTCTGAAATATACTATCCGAAAGGGTGGAAGAGTTTTATCGACGGTAAGGAGACCAATCATATTCAGGCCGATTTTGTACTTCGGGCTATGGTTATTCCAGCCGGAAAACACCAGATTGAATTTAAATTTGAGCCGGAATCGTATTTTATGGGAAACAAAGTTTCACTGGCCAGTTCGATTCTCTTAATCCTGGCGATGGGCGGATATCTGGTTTATATTTTCAAATTAAAAAAATAGAAACAATGGCAGGCAAGGTACAGCCACAAAAATTAAAAAAACGGATTTTCAGATCATACCTCACATCGACCATTAGCATTTCAATGGTTTTATTCCTGATTGGATTGTTGGGCGTAGTTTTGCTTAATGCCGAACGTCTGGCAAAATATGTTCGCGAAAACATTGGTTTTACCCTTGTTTTGAACGAAGATGTTCAGGAAAGTGAAATCGCTGGTCTGCAGAAAAAACTTCAGGAATCAGATTTTGTCAAGTCAGTTGAGTATGTTGACAAGGAAACGGCAGCGCAAAGACTGAAAAATGAACTCGGCGAAGATTTTACAGGCTTTCTGGGCTACAATCCATTGTTATCATCTATCGATGTGAAATTGTTAGCCGAATATGCGACTCCTGAAAAACTGGCCGTTCTGGAAAAAAAATTTATGGAATATCCGCAGGTCAAAGAGGTTAGTTATCAGCGCGATATAGTGAGTATTATTAACGACAACGTACAAAAGATCGGGTTGTTTCTGGTATTTTTCGCCGGATTGCTGTTGCTTATTTTTTCAGCTTTAATCAACAATACCATTCGAATTTCGATTTATTCTCAGCGATTCATTATCAATACCATGTTGCTTGTTGGGGCAACGGCTGCTTTTATTCGCAAACCGTTTGTGAAACGAAGCATTGTGTACGGAATCGTTGGCGCCCTTGCAGCCAATGTGTTGTTGTTTGTATTGATGTTATCCTACGCATCAGAATTAACCGGCATCATCGACATGGAAGATTTCAGAATTTTTGGATTGGTTTTCGCAGCCGATCTCATTCTTGGCGTGCTTCTTTCGTGGGGCTCAACTTATTTGTCGGTAAATAAATTTATCAGGCTAAAATTCGATGAACTGTTTTATTAGCTCGCATGGTTGAAATTTGGAACTTGAAATTTGGAACTTTTAAGTAACTTTACGCAAATTTTTTAAGTATGGCAAAGATAGATTTTGACGAAACAAGCGGATTTGCTTTGGGCAAAGAAAACCTTAAATTACTCCTGATAGGTTTTGTAATTATTGTCATTGGTTTTATGCTAATGACTGGTGGAAAAAGCAATGATCCTAAAATATTTAATCCTGAAATATTTAGTTTCAGAAGAATTACACTGGCTCCAATGGTGGTTCTTTTTGGGTTCCTTTTCGAGATTTATGCCATTATGAAAAGGCCAAAATCGCAGAAATAACAATCGGTTAACAAGGATTCCGGTTTTCTTCCGCTGGTTTTTTGAGTTTTTGCTTAGAATTAAAAATCAGCTTTTTATGCTGAATTTATGTTTCGGGTTATCTATATTTTCTCCTGAAAATCCATTTAAAAAGCATTTACTTTTTTCAAACTTCTGTGTTTATGCTTATTACAACAGTTTTTATTCATTCAATGCTTGTGTAATTACTGCTCGAATCGCTATATTTGCGGCCTGAAATTTTGTACAGTTTTTAATTTACAAATCACTTATTATAAAGCGCTTCAGGATGGGAAAATCCATTGAGGAATATGATTTTCAAAAAGGAGAAATTCTGCTTTTTGACAAAGAATTGGATTGGACATCTTTTGATTTGGTGAGAAAGCTGCGCAATTTTCTGTGTCGGCAAACCGGAATTAAAAAACTGAAAGTTGGTCATGCCGGAACGCTTGACCCCAAAGCAACCGGATTGATGATTGTTTGTACAGGCAAGGAAACCAAGAATATCGATCAGATTCAGGCGAAGGAAAAAGAATATGTGGCAACGATAAAACTGGGTGCTACAACTCCATCGTACGATTTGGAGACAGCAGAAAATGAAACTTTTGCGACCAATCATCTCACTCCTGAATTCGTTTTGGAAACGCTGAAAAAGTTTATTGGCGAAACCGATCAGGTCCCTCCATTGTTTAGTGCAGTAAAAATTGCCGGGAAGCGGGCTTACGAGCATGCACGCAAAGGAAATGATGTGGTTCTTCAGCCGAAAAAAATTACAATTTCAGAAATGGAAATGCTCAACTTTTCTCCTGAACAGGTCGTATTAAGGATTGTTTGTTCCAAGGGAACTTACATTCGTGCACTAGCAAGAGATTTGGGCGAAGCCCTTGGTTCCGGAGCTTATTTGGTTGGTTTGAGCCGCACCCGTATCGGAGAAATGAAACTTGAAGATGCCTGGAACATACAAGATTTTCTGGAAAAATTTAAGGTGGGCGAAACTAATTGAAATATGCGCCGTAGAACGTGGTTCTGCCAAGTGGAATTGAAATTATAATTCATAAAATATTGTTAATAAATTAATACTGATACATAATGAAATTATCGAAGTTTAAATACGATTTACCTGAAGAGTTGATTGCCTTGCATCCGGCTCCCAATCGTGATGAATCAAAATTGCTGGTTTTAAACCGTGCGACAGGAAAGATTGAGCACAAGGTTTTTAAGGAAGTCGTTGAGTATTTTGGAGATGATGATGTTTTAATTTTTAACGATACCAAGGTTTTCCCGGCCCGGTTATATGGGAACAAGGAAAAAACCGGCGCCGAAATTGAAGTGTTTTTACTTCGCGAATTAAACCGTGAACAAAGATTGTGGGATGTTTTGGTCGATCCGGCCCGTAAAATTCGCATCGGGAATAAATTGTATTTCGGAGAAGACGATTTACTGGTTGCTGAAGTTATCGACAATACAACTTCCAGGGGCCGGACGTTAAGATTTTTGTTCGACGGTCCTTACGATGAATTTAAGAAAACGCTTTACGGATTGGGCGAAACACCGCTACCCAAGTTCATTAAACGTCCGGTGCAGCCGGATGATAAAGATCGTTATCAAACCATTTTTGCCAAAAACGAAGGCGCTGTTGCCGCTCCGACTGCAGGCTTGCATTTTAGCCGTGAGTTGATGAAGCGCATGGAAATTAATGGCGTAAAATTTAGCTACGTAACGCTTCATGTTGGTCTTGGAAACTTCAGGAGTGTAGATGTTGAAGATTTAACCAAACACAAAATGGATTCGGAGCAAATCTGGATTTCGGAAGAAGCCTGCCAGATTGTGAATACAGCAAAAGACGCAAAAAAGAATATTTGTGCTGTGGGAACTACAGTTATGCGTACCATCGAAAGTTCGGTTTCAACTCAGGGTCATCTGAAACCGTATGAAGGCTGGACCAATAAATTTATTTTTCCACCTTACGATTTTAGCGTGGCAAACCGCATGATTACTAATTTCCATTTACCACTGTCAACGCTTCAGATGATGGTTGCCGGATTTGCCGGTTACGACAACCTAATGAAAGCCTACAAGGAAGCGATTAAAGAAAAATACCGCTTCGGAACGTATGGCGACGCCATGCTGATTCTGTAGTGAATTTATACCGAATTGAAGTCCCCATTAACTTTGTGTTGATGGGGACTTTTTTGATTAGGGCGTTTAAGTCAGGGTTTCGCTCGAAGTGAAGCCCTGACTTAAGGAAATGGTATAAAAATCTTTCGTAAATTTGAGGTATAAATTACTAATCCTAAAAACTTTACCACATGGAACCTGTTGTTTTGAAAGATCCCGACGTTCAGCCAACCGAAGAACTTATTTTTTCGATTATTGGTGAAAACAGTGTGTATTGGCAGCAACTGATCGACTATTTGTACGAAAATCATTCCGATATTTCGGAGCAATGGCGGTTCTATAACGATGGAAAAAGCTGGTTGTACCGCACTCTCCGGAAAAAAGAGACCATTTACTGGATCGGTGTAATTAAAGATACTTTTCGCATAAGTTTCTGGTTTGGCGATAAAGCTGAGTCGAAAATTGAAGCAAGTTTGCTACCTGAAAATATCAAGGAAGAATTCAGAAGTGCAAAAAGGTACGCCCACAGCAGAGCCGTTTCTATTGAAATGCGATCTCCTGAAGATTATGAGAATGTGCTGAAATTGATTGAATTGAAGTTGAAAATCAAATGAGTGTGTGGAATACAATATTTTGATTTGAACGGACGTTTTTCAAAGAAAAAATAGGATGGAAGCACAATTTCTTAACTCAAAATCTGAAGCAACAAAGTTCGTTATACCTCTACTAACTTCCATCGTAATAACCTTATTTCTGTTTTACATCGATGAAGGCTTTTACAACTTCAACTGGATGCTGAATATTGGAAACTGGATTGTTTTTCTGGTTTATGTTTCTGTCATTTATGGAGTTCAGTTGCTTCTTATCTTACCGCTTTTCAGATTTGCCCCGGAAATTATTCTATTTGCCTCGAAATTTTTCCTGATTATTCTGTTCGTTCTGTTTTTGACATTTATAATTTTCACGTAAATCATCCGCCAATACTTGCTTTTAATCCGTATTCCTGAAAAATCTCCAATGCCCGCATTTGAGCCTCTTTTGTGGGTTCTTCCAATAGCCTGAATGCCTCTGCCCGTCCCAGTTTTTGATATTTTGTCTGGGCAATTTTGTGATAGGGTAACAAATTCACTTCTTTCTTTTCTCCTGAAAGTGCAGCAATAAATTTAGCGGTTTCCGTTAGATTTTCCTCATCGTCGTTTACACCACCAATCAAAGGAATCCGGATATTGATGTCTGCGCCGGTTTCAGCCAGAATTTTCAGGTTTTCCAGAATCTTTTCATTCGGAACGCCAATCCATTTCCGGTGTTTCTCCAAGTCCATCATTTTCAGGTCGAACAAAAAAAGATCGGTTCGTTTGGCCACTTCCAGAAGAATCTCAGTTTTAATCATTCCGGCAGTGTCAACAGCGCGGTGAATACCAAGTCGCCCACACTCGTCGAGCAATTCAATCAAAAAATCAGGATGTAGCAAAGGTTCACCACCCGAAAAAGTTACCCCACCGCCCGACTGGTCGAAAAAGATGCGCTGCTTCTCAATTTCTGCCAGTATTTCCGGAACCGACAACGGTTTCCCTGAAAGTTCAATGGCTGTTGTCGGGCAGACGTCTGTACATTTTCCACACAATTGGCACAATTCAGGATCAGTTTCAATTCTGTCCTGTTTGAGTGTTATAGCATTTTCCGGGCAAGCCGCAACACAAGTTCCGCAAGCAATGCATTTCGATTGGGCATAGAGTCGTTCCTGCTGCGCCGAAATACTCTCCGGATTATGGCACCATGCACAATTTAAGTTACAGCCTTTAAAGAAGACCACAATCCGGATGCCGGGCCCGTCGTTTATGGCGTAACGTTTTATATCGAAAATTAGTGGTTGTTTCATTTTGATTGATACAAACCCTGAAGGTTCTTTGGAACCTTCAGGGTTTAAGCTATTTTTTAAAATCTGTCGTTTTCGGTTCGTTCAATCACTTCGCGCTGCAGGTCGGCATTCATGTCGTTGAAATAATCGCTGTAACCGGCCATGCGAACCATCAGGTCTTTATAATCTGAAGGACAGGCCTGTGCTGCCAGCAAAGTTGCCGTGTCAACAATATTGAACTGAATGTGGAGCCCGCCCAGTGTAAAATAACTCCGGACGAGATGTCCCAGCTTACGGATATCTTCATCTTTTTTAAGCAGACTCGGTAAAAAGCGCTGGTTGAGTAGCGTTCCGCCCGATTTGACGTGATCGAATTTAGTCATCGATTTGATGACGGCGGAAGGTCCGTGCGTGTCGGCGCCATGAGAAGGAGACGTTCCGTCGGAGATTGATTTTTCCGCCAATCGTCCGTTGGGCGTGGCGCCCATCATTTTTCCGAAATAAACATGGCAGGTTGTCGAAAGCATGTTCAAATGATATTTCCCGCCCGGTTTGATGTTTGGTTTTCCGTCGATGGTTTCCACCAGATCGTCGTAAACTTTTACGGCGATTGAATCGGCGTAATCATCGTCATTTCCGAAGAAAGGCGTCCGGTTCATGATCGTCTGGCGAAGCACTTCTTCACCTTCAAAGTTTTTGGAGACCGCATTTAAAACCCGATCCATACTGAAAGTCTGATTTTCGAACACATGCTTTTTCAAAGCTGAAAAGCTATCGGTGATGGTGCCTAGTCCGCAACACTGAATGTAGCTGGTGTTGTAACGCGGGCCGCCGTCGTAATAATCTTTCCCGCGCGAAACGCAATCGTCGATCACCACCGAAAGAAACGGCGCCGGCGCATATTTGGCAAACATGCGGTCGATGTAATTGCTCACGCGCATTTTTAAATCAACCACGTAATGCAGTTGTTTTAGGAAGGCAGAATACAATTCGTCGTAGTTCTCGAAAGTTCGCGGTTCACCTGTTTCGGGGCCGACCCGGATTCGGGTAACCGGATTGAAGCCGTTGTTCAGTGTCACTTCCAGAATTTTCGGGACGTTGACGTAGCCGGTGAGCAAATAAGCTTCCTTCCCAAAAGCGCCTACTTCGATGCAGCCGCTGCAACCGCCCTCGCGCGCATCGTGCAGCGATTTGCCCTGGCGCATCAGTTCGGCCACATAAACGTCAGGATTAAAAACCGACGGATAGCCGTGTCCCTGGCGAATAACCCGGGTGGCTGCCTGCAAAAATTTGTCGGGTGTTTTGGCGCTGATGTGAACCGAACAACCGGGCTGCAAAATGTGCAGTTCTTCCAGAATTTCGAGCATGAGATACGAAACCTCGCTGGTTCCGTCGCCGCCGTTGCTATTGATTCCGCCTATGTTGATGTTGGTAAAGTCGTTGTACGTTCCGCTTTCTTTGGCCGTGATGCCCACTTTGGGTGGCGCCGGATGATTATTTACTTTAATCCAGAAACACGACAGTAATTCTTTGGCCTGTTCGCGGGTGAGCGTTCCGTCGGCCAGTCCTTTTTCGAAAAATGGTGTCAGGTGTTGGTCGAAATGCCCGGGATTCATAGCATCCCAGCCGTTCAGCTCGGTGATGGTTCCCAAATGTACAAACCAGTACATTTGGATGGCTTCCCAAAAGTTTCGCGGAGCATTGGCCGGAACCCAGCGGCACACTTCTGCAATTTTCAAAAGTTCGGATTTGCGAATTGGATCTTTTTCGGTTGCAGCCATTTCTTCGGCCAGCACGGCATGACGTTCAGCAAAAACGATGACAGCATCACAAGAAATATCCATGGCTTTCCATTCTTCTGCTTTGTCGGTGGCTTCAGGGTCATTCAGGTAATCAAGCGCGGCCAGGTTTGCAGCAATTTCACGCTTGAAATCGAGCATTCCTTTGTGGTAAATTTTACCATCCAGCGCGGTGTGCCCGGGAGCGCGTTGTTCCATAAATTCGGTGAACATTCCGGCTTTATAAGCCAGCCGCCATTCTTCAGGAACATGGCTGAAAATGCGTTCGCGCTGCGTTTTTCCGGCCCAGTATGGAATAATTTCGAGTTCGTAGGTGTCAATTTCTGCCTGACTGATGGTGTAGCGCTGCAACTCGCGCGTGTTGAGTGTATGCAGATCTTCGACGCTGTGGCAGGTCAGTTCAGGAAAAGTGGGAACACACTTGGGTTTTGGGCCACGCTCGCCAACGATTAATTCACCTTCGCCCAAGTAAATGGTTTTTTTCTGGCAATGATCGAGAAAATTTGCAGCGCGTAAAACCGGAGTTGACATTTTCCCAAAATTCTCTTTGTAAAAATCTGTTTCGTGCAGCGCCCGTTCAATCGACAGCGAAGGTTCGGCTTCAACGCTCAGCTTCCGGAGTTTTTGAACGCGGTGGTTCATTCCCGGGCCGATCGGATTTGTTTTGGATTCGTAATAATTGCCCTCGCTGGCAACTGCCCGCATGGGAGCATCGGTATGTTGGATTATTTTTTCAAACATAACTCAAATGTTAAAAAGTTACTAAGAAACAAAGTACCTGAGTAACTTTGTAAAAATGTGGAAAATAGTTGTGATAAACAGGAAAGGCTTTTGCCTTTTTATTTTTATCTCTTGCTTTGATTTAACTATAGAACAAAAGGCAATTGAATAATCGCCGGTAGGTTTTCAGGAGGGTAGATCTGTAAATTAGTTTCTCCATTTGCTTTCGGAAGAACTGTTTTGTTTTATTCGCCCAAAATTAAAAAAAATGAGTATCCGTTACTTTACCTCAAATGAAAAATTTTCCTTCGTGCACAGATTGGCCTCGTCCGGAGAGCCGAAAACAAGTGAATACGGCGTTAAAAATCTTTTCTGTTTGAGCCGCAGGCGAGTTTAAAAGATTTTAGTCGTCGAACGCTGGTTTTTCGAGCGATGCGGAGGCAGCCTTGACTTTTTTTGATTCCTTTTTTTGTGTTCAGACAAAAAAGTAATTGGGGTTTGGGGCAAAGCTCCATCTGTCGGAACAATTAGGCATTCAACCGGATATTCATATTAAAAAAAATTACGTGAATAAAGATTTATTCCTAATTTAGAGCGTGTAAGTGATTTTGTTTCATTGCCACCCAATTTTGAACGCCTGATAAAAAATAGAAGACTTTAAAGTGATAAAATGAATCTGAAAGTTGATAATTCTTTCTTTAATTTATGCTCTAATTTTAGATTATACTAAGTAATTAAGGGAAACCCAGTATGTCGAAAATCCTCGCAATTGATGATAATAAAGATGATCTTAATGTTTTAATTACTTTATTGGAAAAATCATTTCCGGATGTAGAAATTATAAGTTCGCAAACGGGAGAGGACGGTATTGCATTATGCGTTTTGCAGAAACCGGATATTGTATTGCTCAATAATATGATGCCTGCAATGGACGCTTACGAAGTTTGCCAGATATTGAAAGCCGACGATGTGACCAGAATTATTCCTATTATTATGGTTACATCCGCACGAACCGACAAGCAAAGTCGTGTCAAGGCGCTGGAGATGGGTGCCGATGCCTTTTTGGCTAAACCGGTTGACGAACTGGAATTGACCGCACTTGTTCGATCCATGCTTCGCCTCAAAACATCGGAAGACCGCAAACTCGACGAAAATGAACGGCTAAAAAAACTGGTTGAAGAACGGACAATTCACCTGAAAACAGAACTGAATGAAAGGAGAAAAGCCGAAGAAGTTTTGAGAGAAAGCGAAGAAAGGTTCCGGCGAATTTCGTCCAGTATTACAGATATATCCTATTCGTGCAAAATTGATCCGAACGGGAATAGTGCCATCAATTGGCTTTACGGGGCAGCCCATAAAATAACCGGATATACGAATGACGAATTATATGTCATGAAGTGTTGGGGAAAGCTAGTTGTGGACGAAGATTTTCCAATTTTTAAAAAACATGTTCTCAACGTATTACCCGGGCAGTCCGATTCTTGTCAGATGAGGTTGAAAAAGAAAGATGGAACCCTCATTTGGGTTCAGGCAACTACCGAATGTGTGAAAGAAGATGAGAATGCCAATACTGCTATTTTGTATGGCGGATTGGTTGACATTACCGAACGCAAACTTGTTGAGTATTCTCTGCAGGAACAAAAAAATGAGTTTGAAACCATTTTCAATTTAGTGCCTGCCCAGATCTGGTACAAAGACTCGCATAACAATATTATTCGCGTAAACCAACAGGTTTGCACCGATATCGGTTTAACCAATGCTGAAATTGACGGTCGTGCAACCGAGGAATTATTTCCCGCTTTTGCCCAACAATTTTTTGAGGATGACCTTGAAGTCATTCATTCAGGTAAACCTAAACTCGGTATAATTGAGCAGATTAATACTGCCTCGGGAGATTTAAAATGGCATCATACCAATAAAGTGCCGGTTTATGGCGATACCGGCGAAGTAAAAGGAATTATTGCCTTTGCGCTCGATATTTCGGAGAGCAAAAAAGCGGAAGATGCAGTAAAAGCAAGCCGTGAACGATGGGAAAGTTTGTTCAACAATAGTCCGAATGCCATTGCGGTTTATCAGGCAGTGGAAGATGGAAATGATTTCATATTCACCGATTTTAATTTAACGGCACAGACAACTGAGGGCTTATCGCGCGAGGAGGTTGTTGGGAATCGACTAAGTGAATTATTTCCGGCTGCTGAGGAATTTGGGATTCTCGATGTTTTTAAAAAAGTTTGGCGTTCCGGGGTAACGGAGTACCTGAGATCCGCCTTTTATAAAGACAACCGGATTGAGGGTTGGCGCGAAAACATTATTTATAAATTGAATACCGGAGAAATTGTTGCCATTTATAACGATGTTTCGGACCGGGCGAAAGCGGAGATTGCTCTGCGTGAAAGTGAACAACGCTACCGGCAGTTGGCTGAGAATTCGCCTATCCCGGTTGTGGTGATCAGTTTAGAAAATGGAAACTTCCTGTATGTCAATCAGAGTACCTACAGTCTGGTTGGCGATCTGCCTGAAGGAAAATCTATTCAGGATTATTATACGGACGATTTTTATGTAGATCCGGAACAACGCGATAAATTGTTGGAATCTCTTAAAGAAAAGGGATCAATTTCGCATTTGGAAACTAAACTGAGAACCTTTAAGGGCAAAGAAATTACCGTTTTAAGTTCGGCAAGGTTTACAACTTATGAGAATAAACCGGCCATCTTTGTCTCGTTTTACGATATAACCGACCGGAAAGAAGCAGAAGTTGCGTTAACGAAAAGGAACACGTTTATCCAAACTGTACTCGATAACCTTCCAATTGGTATAGCACTAAATTCGATTGACAAGGGATCGGTTGCATTTATGAACAAAAAGTTTGAAGAAATTTATGGCTGGCCTTCAGAAGAGATAAAAGATGTAACCGATTTTTTCCGGAAGGTTTACCCGGATGAGAACTACCGGAACGAACTGATTGAACGAATTATGGCCGATATGCAATCCGGTGATCCATCGAGGATGCATTGGGAAAATTGTATAATAACCCATAAAGACGGATCGCAACATAGTGTCAATGCGGTTAACATTCCGCTGCTCGACCAGAATACAATGGTCTCAACCGTAACAGACATCACTGAGATGAAACGAGCAGAACAAGCTCTTCGGCAAAGCGAAGAAAAATTCCGCGGCCTGTTCGAAAACCATTCGGCCGTTAAACTTCTAATTGATCCCGAGGCGGGTGACATTGTAGATGCAAACGAAGCTGCAGCGCAGTATTATGGCTGGTCGCGTGCAGAATTGAAACTGATGAAAATCCAGCAAATCAATGCCTTACGTTCTGATCTGATTTTTGAAGACATGCAAAATGTTAAAAATCTGGGGCAAAAACATTTTGAGTTCAAACATCTGCTCAAAGACGGCTCTATTCGTGATGTTGAAGTATTTAGCAGTAAAATTGAAATTAGTGGAAAAGTTTTTTTGCATTCAATCAATCACGACATTACTGAACGCAAAAAAGCGGAGGCGGCCCTGGCTGAACGCGAGCAGTTGTTCCGAAGTTTGTTTAATGCTTCTCCTGATGCTATTCTATTAATTGATCCTAATCATCCAACCATCTCGTGGCCAATTGTGGATTGTAACGAAGCGTCATGCCAGATGAATGGGTATGCCCGGGAAGAAATGATTGGCCTGTCGATTGATATGCTCAATTCTACACAGGGAACATCTGCAGAGCGCACAGCCTATTACAAGAGTCTCAGGCAGAAAAATATCCTTCACAAGGAAACTATCCACCGCCATAAAGATGGACATTTATTTCCCATCGAGGTCTCTACATCGATTGTCACCATTGGTGGACGTGAGATGGTTTTGGGAATTGACCGGGATATTGCCGAAAGAAAACAGGCGGAATCGGCGCTTCGGGAAAGTGAAGAACGTTACCGGAGTTTTATTTCGCAGGTTTCGGAGGGTGTTTACCGTTTTGAGTGCGATAAATCTATTGATACTACCTTGCCGCTCGAAGAACAGATTGACCTGATGTATGATCGCTTTTTTATTGCTGAATGTAACGAAGCCATCCTCAAAATGTACAATTTAAGCGATGAAAAGGAAATGATCGGCAAGGGTCTGCTTGACTTTCATGGTGGTCGGAACAATGCTGTAAATCGTGAAACACTTCGCGTATTTATCCGGAATGGTTATCGTATTGAAGGTGCTATTACGGAAGAAAAACGTATCGACGGGCAAATGATGTACATTAGCAATAATTCGCTGGGTACTGTCGAAAACAATCGTCTCATCAGGTTGTGGGGAACACAGACTGATATAACCGAAAAAATCAGGAATGACCAGGTGCAGCAGGTACTTTATACCATTTCAAATGCTGCACTTTCATCAATTAATTTTCAGGAATTTGTTGAATTTATCCGGAAACAGATTGGAGTTCTTTGGGGGTCCAATTTTTATTTGGCCTTTTATGACGAAGCATCGGGTATGTTAACTGCAGAAGGAAGAGATAATCAGGATGAATTGAAAAGCTGGCCGGCAGAGAAATCAGCTTCAGGTTATGTAATCAGGCAGCAAAGGGCGGTGCTTTTAACCGAACCGGATATTGAAGAATTGATTGAATCAGGCGAAATTGAAATCGTTGGAACTCCATCGAAAGTCTGGATGGGAACTCCGCTTATGGTAAATAACAAGGTTATTGGAGTGATTGCTGTGCAGAACTATAACGATCCGGATGCCTATAACGAAAAAGATAAACAGATGTTTGAGTTTATCTCGCAACAGATAAGTATTTCAATCGAACGGAAAAAAGCGGAACAGGTATTGAACGAAGCTCTGTTCAAGGCTCAGGAATCAGATCGGTTAAAATCAGCCTTTTTAGCAAACATGAGCCATGAGATCAGGACTCCGCTGAACAGTATTATTGGTTTTTCTGAACTCATGCTCGATCCTGATTTTGATAAGAAACAGAACATGGAATTTGCCGGTATGATAAATTCAAGCGGGAATAGTTTGCTGGCAATCATCAGCGACATTATGGATTTATCGAAAATTGAAGCTGGACAAATGCATTTACATAAAACAACATTTTCTGTAATTCGGCTGATTAAGGATTTGCAAAAGCAGTACTCCTTTGTAGCTAACGAAAAAGGACTTGATTTCAGGATTAGTGTTGATGAATCGATTGAAACACTGAATCTTGAAAGTGATGAAAATCGTCTTAGGCAGATACTGGTCAACTTTGTAAGCAATGCCATTAAATTTACTGGCGACGGCTATGTTGAGTTAGGAGCGAAGGTCATAAAAAAAGAAGTCCTGTTTTATGTCGAAGATTCAGGAATTGGAATCCCCCACGAATTTCATGATAAAATATTTGAACGTTTTAGCCAGGTTGAAACTTCTCTTTCACGCAAGTTTGGCGGGAACGGACTGGGACTGGCCATTTCAAAGAGTCTCGCCGAATTGTTAGGAGGAAAAATCGGGATGTCTTCTGAATATAAAAAAGGTTCAATATTCCATTTTACAGTTCCATTTACGGGTTGATAAAAAAGTGAGCACAGAAACAGTTGGAAACTGATGGAATTTACAGATATGCCAAAAATTCACGTAATCGATGACAATATGGATAACATTTTGATTTTAAGAGCTTTGTTGCCCAAATCATTTCCGTATTTTGAATTTCTTCATCTGTTGAAAAATAGTTCCTGACTTAAAATAGTTGTATGCCTGATTCAAATAAAAACTTTTGCTCATAAATTTACAACCAAACATTTCTTACCTTTAACTGAAAATCAGATTATTGGCTTACGAATTCTAAAATAATATGGGTAAGAAATATTTCCGGATATTTTAGATTCGATGAGAAGCAGATTGCAAGATTCGTGTTTAATTACTGTCCTGAAAAAACAATGTTCCTTATTAAGTGTATTGCTGAATGACTTTTGCCGAAAAAGTTATTTTGGGGCTGAAGCGATGTAATGTTTGATTTTCAGAAGAAAAATTTAGAATAGACCTGAAGTTTTTGAATGAAAAAGAATGATGATGTAAATTTCTCAGTAGTTAACAGTCGACTGGTAATTGGGGCAGTTGTTGTGCTGTTAATATTTGGAGTCTGGGGCATTTTAAAAAGCGCCGACAAAAATTTGCGTAACGATTTACTTCAACAAACCCTGAAAGTTGAACAGGCCACTAATTTATTTTCTGTAAAATACCTTTCCGGAACAATTTCCGATTGGGATTCTTTACAATTTCATCAGCTTAAAGACCAATTAACTATCGTTTTCGAAACCACTGTAAATACAAGGTATTTGTATCTACTGGGGCAAAAACCAAACGGTTCGGTTTTCTTTTACCTCGACATTGGTGAAGGTAATATTGCTGAACCTGGTGAAATTTATGAGGATGCCTCAAAAGAGCTCATCGGCTTATTTAAATCAGGAAAAGCCTTTGTCGAAGGGCCTCTTACTGATAAATGGGGTACCTGGATCTCGGCATTGGTTCCGGTCGTTGACAAAAGTTCTGGAAAAATCGTGGCGGTTTTGGGGATGGATATTGACTCCAAAGCCTGGCGCTCTGGAATATTGGCGCGTGTTGGATTGCCATTAGCCTTTTTGCTTTTTGTATTATTCATTTTTGTATTTATTGCAGTTTTGTTGCATTTACGAACTGGCAGGCGTATTCAAAAAAGTGAATCGCGTTTGCGAAGGGCCGAAATAGTTTCAAAATCAGGAAACTGGGAACTTAATTTTGACTCTGGAAAAATGAATATCTCATTTGGCCTGAAAAAACTCTTGGGGATTGAACAGGAACAATTTGATTTAACCGAATTTAAAAAACTGGTACTTCCTGAATATATTCCTGAAATTGAAACGGCGCTGAGGGAAATTAAAGAAGAAAATAAACCATGTAATCTCGAATTTAAAATACGGAAGAAAGACACCGAAGAAATAAAAGTCATTCACTCCAATGCGTTTCCCGATCCCGGTGAAAATACCTTGTTTGGTATTTTTCAGGATTTTACTGAACTGAGAAAAGTTGAAATTGCACTTCACGAAAGCGAAGAACGTTTCAGGAGTATTTTTGAAAGTATACCAATTGGCATTTACAGAACATCTCCCGAAGGCCGGATTTTAATGGCTAATCAGGCAGCTTTGCGCATGCTTGGCTTCGATTCATTTGAAGAATTGTCCAATCGAAATGTCGCAAACGAGGGTTTCGATCCCAAACATTCACGCAGCGAATTCCTGAATTTGTTTGAAGCGACTGATAAAATTTCAGGATTGGAATCAGTTTGGATGCGAAAGGATAATTCACCGCTTATCGTTCGTGAAAGTGCAGTGGCGCATCGTGATGAAGCAGGTGCGATTTCATACTTCGAAGGAACTATTGAAGACATTTCCGTGCAGAAACAGGCTGAAGAAGATTTGAAGAAAAGCCAGGAGATAAATAAGGCTATGATCGATGCCAATCCTGATATACTTTTTCAGGTCAACAGACAAGGTACCATCATCGATTATCATGCCCCGAATGTTAACCGGCTTTACGTACCGCCCGAACTTTTTGTCGGCAAAAAAATCACCGAAGTATTGCCATTTGAGGTTGCCGAAAAAATTTTGAGAACCCTTGAGATTGCCCTTGAGACAAAGCATTTGGCGACTATGGAGTATGAGCTTGCCAAAGACGGAGTAACTGGGAATTTTGAGAACCGTATTATTCCAATTGGTAACGATGAAGTGCTTTCATTTGTGCGTGATATTACCGAAAGCAAAATGGCTGAAGAAGCTTTGCGCAAAAGCGAAGAAACCTTTCGGATTTTGAATGTGTTGACAGCCAAAATGCTGGAACAACCAGATCTCGAAAGTCTTTATCGCTGCATCGCAAATAGTTTATATGATCGGTTTGAAGATACAATTGTATTCTATAATTCGATAGCGAACGAGAAAGATGAATCAATACTGGAGGCAATTATCGGGATTGAAAATTCTTTGATTGCTAAATTTACCGGAATGTTGGGATACAACCCGGTTGGTAAAAAATTTAAAATACTTCCGGATTATTATGAGATCATAAAACATGGTAAACTGGTTGAATTTACTAACGGATTGGGCAAATTTGCAGGAGGTACCCTGCCTGATGTGCTCGCCTGGACTATTGAGAAAATGGTTGGTATTCATAAAATATATACCATTGGTATTTGGAAGGATCAAGAGCTATTGGGAGCCATACATTTTATGACTTTCAATAAAAAGACAATCAACGATGCGAGTTTTATCGAAACGTTTGCGAATCAGGCCGGTATCGTAATTCAGAAAAAAATAGCTGAACAGAATTTGATCGGCAATGAAAGCCAATTGAAGGAACTTAATGTGACTAAAGACAAGTTTTTTTCAATCATTGCGCACGATCTTAAAAGCCCTTTCAACAGCATTCTTGGATTTAGTGAATTGCTAATCAGGCAAATACAGGAAGACGATTACGAGGGGATTGAACGGTATGCTGAAATTATCGAGGGTTCTTCGCAACATGCAATGGCCTTGCTCACTAACTTACTGGAATGGTCGCGTTCGCAAACAAGTCGCATGGAATTTAATCCTGAATACGTTGAGGTGGTTTCGCTTCTTCGGGAAGTTTCCGATTTATTCGATGATGCCGCCCGGCATAAGAAGATTGTAATAACCAAGGAACTTCCCAAAAGTGTTATCGTTCATGCTGATAAGTCAATGATTAGTACCGTGTTCCGAAACCTGCTTTCGAACGCCGTGAAGTTCACAAGGAAAAAGGGGAAGATTACAATTTCTGCAATTGAAGGCGCTGATGAATGGACATTTCGGGTGAGCGATAACGGGGTCGGTATTCGAAATGATTTGGTTGAAAAAATATTCAGGATAGATAGCAACCATTCAACCTTGGGCACCAACAATGAAAAAGGGACAGGTTTGGGTTTAGTTCTTTGCTCCGAGTTTGTGGAAAAACATGGTGGCAGAATTTGGGTTGAAAGTGAACCGGAAATAGGAAGTGATTTTTATTTCACTATTCCCAAAACCTGAAAATGGTATAAATACTATTCAAAAAAAAATCCCCACTGCTTTGCTGGCAATGGGGATTTCGATTTATTGAAATGCTCGTCTATTTGTCGAACAATTTGCTCCAGTTTTTAGGTTCGCGGTTTTTCCATGTTCCTTTGTGGTAAACATAGCTAACAATCAACGGCAAAACCGAAGTTGCTTCGGCATAAACCATTTGTTCGTCGGTAACCTGTACTTTTCCCCATGAACTGGCTTCTTTCAGGGTTGATGAAGAACAAGCTCCGTCGCGCACATCGGCAACAGTAATCTGAACCGCGTATTGGTGCATCGGAACTTCTTTACCCAGAATTTCGGCGCAAACAACAGTATCCTGTGCAAAGTTTTTCGGCACACCGCCGCCAATCATGAACAGTCCGGTTACACCGGCAGCCATTTTAATTTTGGTTAATTCCAGAAAATCGGCAACCGAATCAATCGAAACGTGTTTTTCAGGATTTTCCCACTGGTGTTTGGCCAGTCCGAAGCCAGCGCTCGAATCGGAGAAAGCCGGACAGAAAATTGGCACATTGTTTTCGTAACAGGCTTGAATTAAACTATCTTTTTTTACTGAATTTACAGTCAGCCATTTGCCAATTTCATGAATAAATTCGCGCGAAGAATATGGCCTTTTTTCCAATGAATCGGTAATTTCTTTGATGGTGGCGTCGCAATTCTGAAGTTCTTCTTCGTCGATAAACGTATCGTAAATACGGTCGATGTACAGATCGCGTAAAATTCCGTCGTTAATTTCGGTTGAACCTCTGTAGTGTTTGTGTCCCAGGGCTTCGAAAAAATCCATATCGATAATTGAAGCGCCTGTAGCAACAACCGCGTCAATCATGTTATTTTTAACCATTTCAACATAAACCTGCATGCAACCTGCTGCGCTGGTACTTCCAGCAAGCGTCAGAATGTTGGTACATTCTGTATTGTCTACCATTTTCATTAATATGTCTGTTGCGTTGGCGGTATCGCGCGATGTAAAAGACATTTTACGCATGGAGTCAATAATTGGAGTTGAGTCGAATGACTTAATGTCGACGTGTTCGATGGTTTCTTTTAATAAATCTGATTTTTTCATTCTTCTGAATTTTGTTCTTTTAAAGGTGCTCAAACAACTGTATTTATTTAAATATTAGCGATATAAGCTAATTCTTTTCGTTAAAAAAGTGTGCGAATATAGTATAAAATATTTGTTTCTGCCGGCATTGTCGGTTAAAAAATTGTCATTTTCATTTTGAAAGTCAATGTCTTGACAAGGAGTCTTCCTTTTATTTTCTGCATTTGCGGGCATCTTTTATATTTCAGGCTTAATGTTCCTGAATCAGAAGTTTGTAGAATTACTTCGCAGGCAAAACCATGTCTTTCAGGAAAATTTCTGCGATATTGGTAATTGAAGAGTCGAGGCTCCGATATTGAAAACCTGTCAATCGCGAAATTTTTTCTCCGGAATACTGATTGATCTGGTTCGAACTTGAAACCGTGTCGCGCGTGATTAGCGGACGTTTACCGGTAAAAAAACTAGCCATAATGGCCATTCGCCAGGCAATGTTTAATTTTATGTCGGAAGCAAAATTACGCGGGCGAGGTTTATTCAGCCCATCGGCAATTTTGTTGAAGAAATCCTGGTAACTCATGTTGCCTGCATTCAGGATAAAACGCTGATTTTTTACTTTTTCAAATTTTGTTTCGTCCATCAGCAAAATCATGGCTCTCACTACATCACGCACATCAACAAAACCGGTTATTCCTTTGGTATAATATTTCAATCCTTTCCAAATCGACTGAAAGAGTTTCGGACTGCCAATGTTCCAGTTTCCGGGTCCCATAATGATGGAAGGGTTAACGATGACGGCTTCGAGTCCTTCTTCAATGCCGCGCCAGACTTCCATTTCAGAAAAGAACTTGCTAAGTGAGTATCCTGTTTTACGCTTCGTTGGTGTCCAGTAAGTTTCTTCGGTAATTATGCTTCCATCCTGTGTTTTCCCGAGAGCAGCAATTGAACTCACATGGCAAAAACGGCTTACACCATTGTGTATGGCGGCATCGATCAGGTTCCCGGTACCTTTTACGTTGTTGTTCAACATGGTATCGTTGTCGTTGCCATGAAATGAAATCATGGCTGCGCAGTGGAAAATACTGGTGACACCTTTCAGTGCTTCTTCCAGACTGAGATAATCCAGAATGTCGCCTTCAACCCATTCGATACGCGAATAAAGAATTTCGGTTTGATCGGTATAATACGAAAAGATCTTTTTTACCCATCCAGTGTTGCTTTGTTTTCGGTGCAACGCTTTCACCTGTTGCCCCGAATTTGTCAGCTCATAAAGCAAATGGGCGCCCACGAGTCCGGTTCCACCTGTTACAAGTATCATAGCTAATAAATTTAAAATTAGACGATTTACAATTTACCGACCGTTGATCGAAATTACTGGAAAGAATTGTAAATCGTAAATAGTTAAATCGTAAATGAAAAACTCACTTATTCAACGGCACTACAGCTTTCGCCCCAAATTCTTTGGCTGTAAGTTTACCGATTGGCACCAACAGAATGCCAACATTCCGGATTGCCGGAGCATTAAACTTGAACGGAAGATCGCTGTATTGCGTCATAAATTGTTTTACGATCCGTTCTTTTTCGTCCATATCTTCAACAATTTCGGCTGTTCCTTCAATAATTATCGATTTCGATTTTACCCGGTAACTGCAACCAACCAATTCGTCCTGCCAGGCCAGTTCTTCGCCCAAAGTCCAGTTGATGCAAACTTTAGGATTCTTTTGAATGGTTTCCCACATCCGCCCGTACTGCGCCGAATGCAGGATGACCCGATCGCCATCCATGGCAAAATTCATGGGCAAAATATATGGTATGTTATTCTCGGCCATGGCCACATAACAGGTTTTGCACTGTTTCAGAATAGCATCAATTTCTTTACGGTCGTGTATAAAATGTGTTCTCATGCCTAGTTATTTCTAAGTTTATGCAATGAGCAAAAAAGTAAATGTACATGGCCTAGTCTGATCGGAAAAGTAATTGAAAATTCAACTATTTTAATCAGGTGATCGCTCTAAAGCCATGCATCTTTGAGAGTGCTCCTATTACTTCATTTAGCTTTTGATATTGTGACTGAAGTTCCGTTATTTGTTGATCATCACGCTTTTTAAAAGCTTCGTCAATTTTACGTCTGATATTTTCCTGCAAAAGCTTCACGTTTTTTATTTTGTATTCTTTAATAAGAATTGGCACAATATCGTGTAACAGCTCACTTTCGCTTTCAATAAACGCTCCGCCTTTGCTCCAGCGTTTGCTTTCAATGTATTTTTCGGCCAGAAGGTTGCTGGAATATTTACTTATTTCGGCATCGGAATGCTGCGTGAAATATTTCACCGGGTCAAAATCCTTGTTCTCCAGGTTTATTTCCAGATCAGCTAAAATACTCCTGACTTTGGGATTTTCAGAAACCAGTCCGTCGTTGTGTAATTCTGAAAGCACATATACACCAACTGTGTATGCGTGAACTTCGTGGGTTTCTTCGTCTTCAATATTAAAAACTTCCTGGTGAAAATACTTCAGGAGTATGCGAATGATTTCCCGTTCTTCGGTCTCGAACGGATTCGGGATTTTCTTTTCACTTGCCTGAGCTGCAGGTTTTGAAGCTTGTATCTGTATTTCCTGAAGTTCTTTTCGGGTGTGATCTTCAGATTGTTTATTCTGAATCTTCCGGATTTCGGAATACAAAACAGCTTCCTGAACATCCATCAGGCGGCTGCATTCCTTGATGTAAATAGTTCGGGTGATGGTGTCGGGAATAACTGAAATCGACCGTACAATTTCGTTGATCAGCCGAGCTTTCGAAACCGGATCATTTTCCACCGTTTCCATCAGCAGTTGCGTTTTGAACTTGATGAAGTCGGTCTCTTTTTCCTTGATGTATTGGGTTAATTGAGCCGCACTCATCGACCGGGCAAACGAATCGGGATCTTCGCCACGTGGCAGCGGCAATACTTTTACATTGATGCCTTCTTCCAAAACCATATCGATTCCGCGGAGAGAAGCTTTTATTCCTGCGTCGTCGCCATCGTACACAATGGTTATGTTGGGCGAAAATCTCCTGATCAGCCTGATTTGTTCAATAGTAAGCGAGGTTCCCGATGAAGCCACCACATTTTCAATTCCGGCCTGGTGAAACGATAAAACATCGGTGTACCCTTCAACCAGGAAACACTTGTCGAGCCGTGTAATGTCGCGCTTCGCCTGGTAAATTCCATACAGCGTTTTTCCTTTGTGGTAAATTTCAGATTCAGGAGAATTGAGGTATTTGGCTACTTTCTTGTCATTGGTCAGCGTGCGCCCACCAAAGGCAATGACACGGCCGGCCACATTGTGTACCGGAAAAATAACCCGGCCACCAAAGCGGTCGCGCACCCAATCGTCGCGCTTGATGGTCAGTCCGGTTTTCTCCAGAAATTCCATTTTATAGCCTTCGCGCTGAGCGGCCTGTGTGAAAAGGTCTTTCCCGTCGGGGCAGTAGCCCAGTTCGAATTTGGTAATAATATCGTCGCGAATGCCTCGTTCTCGCAGATAACTCAGCCCAATGGTGCGGCCTTCGTTTTCCTTCAGCAAAAAGCGGCTGAAATATTTTTGGGCAAAAGCCGAAACAATCATCATGCTCTCGCGCTCGTCCTTCAGGAGTTTTTCTTCCTGCGATTCTTCCTTCTCTTCAATCTCGATGTGGTATTTTTTTGCCAGCCAGCGAAGTGCATCAGGATAACTGAGTTGCTCGAGTTCCATAATGAAGTTCACGGCATTACCACCCTTTCCGCAGCCAAAACATTTGAAAATACCTTTGGCCGGTGAAACCGTGAACGATGGCGTTTTTTCGTTGTGAAAGGGACACAATCCGAGTTGGTTAACACCCCTTTTTTTAAGTGTTACAAATTCGGAAACAACATCGGAAATGTTGGCTGAATCCAATATTCGCTCAATGGTAGAAGGATCGATCATTGTTGCAAATGTAAAAATTTAAACGGTGAAACCGGCATTGGAATTGATCGCGGGCACAAGATGAATTTTCGGAAAAATATATTTCTCCGAAAAATTTTTTCAGAAAATTCTGAAAATCCAAAGATCCGAAATAGTTGTATTTTTATTTAACCCGGAAGTAATTCTTAAATGGCATTGCAAATCCTGATGTCGGAAGTTTCAACCTCATCTTTGCCATTCAGATGAATTGTTCCTTCAAAAAAACTTTCGCCATCGAGCAGGTTGGGCATCAGCGTTTTAACCGTAGCTTCAAGTGGCAGGTTGAATACATTCAGAATATCCACCCATTTCAATCTTCCTGAAATATTATTTTTAAGTTCTCCTGAAAATCGCGATGATTCGTAAATAAAATAAATGACTGACGACAACGTTTCGGTCTGAATCACTTTAACCACACCGCGCAAAACAACTTCAGGAACAGTAATTCCGGTTGTTTCATGAATGTTCCGGATGGCGGCCTGGTTCATATCTTCCATTAAACCGATGTCGCCTTTAATACCGGTATGTTTTCTTTTCAACGGCCCATTTTCGGAAAGTTGAAGCAGCAAAAGATGATCAGTTTCGTTGTCAAAAATAAATGTAAGTGTTTGTATGAATGGGTTGTTCATTTCTGTTGGCATATAAAATTAGTGTATTTTCTTTCGTTAAAATTTCGCAATTTATGATTGATCACGAAGTTCAAAGATACAGATCGACCCGTTACTTTCCCTGATCGGAACATGACGTTTCCGTTAAATTATCGGGTAAAATCGTACGCTGTTCAGGATGTAAATTACAAATGTTTAATTGTATCTTTGGTTGAAACAAAGGGAACGATATGACTTGAGTCGCATGAACAGAGTTGGCAATCTGCGCTTCTGCTCTCAGAGATTAACTGAAAACCGAGACTCATTGTCAAGTTCCAATTGTCGATTAAAAAACTAACAATTAGCTGATGAAAAAACTGGTTGTCCTTTCGGGAGCCGGAATGAGCCAGGAAAGTGGCATCCGCACTTTCCGTGATATGGGCGGACTTTGGGAAGAATATGATGTGACTGAAGTGGCCACTCCTGAAGCCTGGGCTCGTAATCCGTTGCTGGTTATGACGTTTTACAACGAACGCCGGAAACAACTTTATGAGTGCGAACCAAATTCCGGACATTATGGATTGGCCGATCTGGAGAAAAATTTTGAAGTAGACATTATTACCCAGAATGTTGACGATTTGCACGAAAGAGCCGGAAGCTCAAAAGTCGTGCATTTGCATGGAGAACTGAAAAAATCCCGCAGTTCGGTTGATGAGTCGCTCGTTTACGATATTGAAGGGTGGGAACTGAGATTTGGCGACTTGTGTGAAAAAGGCAGCCAGCTTCGGCCGCATATCGTTTGGTTTGGCGAAGAAGTTCCGGCGATGGAAACCGCCATTCCGATCGCCGAAAATGCTGATATATTGGTTGTTATTGGCACTTCGCTAAATGTTTACCCTGCGGCCAGCCTTGTAAACTACACGCAAAAAGGCATTCCTATTTTTGTAATTGATCCGGAGCGACCCCAGGTGTATTTCCGGAATGTGAATTATATTCAGGAAAAAGCGGGAAGAGGAGTTGTACTATTGAAAGAGAAATTAAAAGAACTGTTATGAAGCAATTTTTACTTTTGTTTGGTTTGTTGATAGTTATCGGTGTTAATTCTTACGCTCAGCGGTTTGAGGGAGGATTGATCGGCGGATTGAATGCCACGCAGGTTGATGGTGACGCTTACAAAGGATATCACAAGCCGGGAGTTGCCCTTGGAGGTTACGTTCAAACCGATATTTCGCGCAATGTTTTTGCAGCAATGGAACTTAAATTTATGCAAAGAGGTAGCCGTAATATCGATTCGCTGGCAACCGACGGGCAGATTAAATACATCATGCGGTTGAATTACATCGATCTGCCGGTTTATCTGGGAATTCGCACCAGTGACCGGATTTCGCTGCTGATTGCCCTTTCTCCGGGATACCTGATGAGTGGCACGGAATACAACGATTACGGAAAGTTTCCGCCGGCCGATCAAAAGCCATTCAATTTACTCGATATTGAAGGATTTTTCGGATTCCGATTTCAGTTTACCAAACGACTTTTTGTTGATCTGCGCGGAGCTTATTCGCTCAGGCCCATCCGAAATTCGCCCGGCGACGCATTGTATTACTGGAGAGACAACCAGTTCAGCAATGTGTTGAGCACAACTGTTCTTTACCGGCTCGACTTTTAAACAAAAGGCATATTGTCAGGCAGTGGCCAGTGTGGCAATGCTCACTTTGGCATTGGTTTTTGAAAGGATAGTCTGTGCACAGGCTTCAAGCGTCGATCCGGTGGTTACCACATCGTCAATCAGCAAAACATGTTTTCCTGAAAAAGCTTCAGGATTGGTTAGATCGAAAATTCCTTCTACGTTTTGCCAACGTTCGAAACGGTTTTTACGGGTTTGAGTTTCGGTAGCGGTTACTCGCTTCAGATTTTCCGACGATAGTTCTTTTTGCATTTGCCCGGCTATTCCCGATGCGATCCACCAGCTTTGGTTGTAACCACGTTTCTTTTCTTTATCCGGATGAAGCGGAACAGAACAAATTACATCAACCGAATTAAAATCTTCGGACTGCATCAAATCGATGCCAAAGTGTTTCCCGATTTCTGCCCCAAGTTCTTTCATCCCTTTGTATTTCAGGTTGTGAAGCAGTTTCTGATACTGACTGCCTTTACTGAAACGAAAGAATGCTGTGGCAAATTCAATCGGCACGCGCCCGTAGAAAAGTTGTGCCACGGGATTTTCTTTCTCCAGATGATAATTTGTTCGCGGAATGTGGTGCAGGCAATGGAGGCAAATCCATTTTTCCTGTTCAATCAGTTTGTCGCCGCAAACCACACAAAGCCTTGGGAAAAGTAGTTCTGCCAGGTCATTCAGGATAGAAAAATTCATAAATAAGTTTGAGCTGATTTGTTAACAATGAGCTATTTGCAAGGAAAGTTACTGAAAATTATATCATCAGGCAGGATGCAGCTATTTATTTTTTGTTTGAAAAGTGAAATCAACCAGGCAATTCCCTGTAAATTCGAATACTCAGGCAAATAATTTAAGAAGAGCATTGAATTTGTTAATAAAAAGCTACAATTTTATGAATCCTAATCGTTTATGAAGTTTTCATAGATACATTTGCATTTGTTCATGAATTTCTTGCTTCGTGCAACAGAAATCGAAGGGAATTGTATGGGAGAAAGTTGGAAACCAGACGTTGAGCAGGCTGAAAGACATGATACGTGTAAAATACGAATTGGAGAAAATCTACGGTTCACAAATAATGTAATTTTAGTTCGAGGTGAATATTAATAAAAACATAAGGGTGGTTGGTTATACGTTGACCAATGATTCTGATTTTATGGATGAGCAAAACCACATGACTCCTTATTTAAGGGGAAAAATTAAAGAATTGTTCCCGGGCATTCAAAAGGGAAAGAAATCGGTGGTTTCAAAAATCCTGAAGCTGATTGAAAAATATCCGAAAAACCCACATCTGAAGAATTACCTCAGTTTGGCCTACATTAATTTGGGCGAATTCGAGAAAAGTGAGGAAATAAACAAGGGCATTTTGAAAGAACATCCGGATTATTTGTTCGGAATACTAAACAAAGCCGCGGGATATCTTCAGCGAAAAGAATTCGATAAAATTCCAAAGCTTCTTGGCGAAAATATGGAGTTGAAGGAGTTATATCCTGACCGGGAGGTCTTTTATGTGGGCGAATTCACCGGATTTAATAAGATTGCTATTCAGTATTTTCTTGAAATCGGCAACATAGAAGAAGCCGAGTCGCGGCTCAACATGCTGAATGAAAAGTTTTCCAATCATCCGGATACCGAAAGTGTTCAGGATTGGTTCAACAACAGGTTGCTTGAAAAGGGAGAAATGCCTGTGCGCACAGGAAAGGCCAGGGAACCAAACATTAGCTTTAAGGAATTTCCTGAACCACAAACAACTGAAAATCCGGTATTTGTTCATCACGAAATATACAGCCTTTACGAATTCGATCTGAACATTCCGCAGGTGTTTATTGAAAATATACTGGCGTTGCCCCGAAAATCGGTAATTGCCGATCTGGAACTTGCCTTGAAAGACGGAATTTCGCGTTATCTGTATTTTGAAGAGCTTTTTGAAAAGGAGAAAATTGGCGATGAAAGACTAACGTTTCCGCTTCATGCCATTTTGTTGCTTGGCGAATTAAAGGCCAAACAAAGTTTAGATAAGATTTTGAAGTTTCTATCTTACGAAAGCGATTTCCTGATGTTTTGGCTTGGCGATCACAAAACGGAAACCATATACGAAGCCCTTTACTATTTGGGCGAGTCGCAATTGCTGAAGCTGAAAGAATTTATGTTTAAACCGAATGTTGATATTTATGTGAAAACAGCCGTATCAACGGCAGTTCAACAAATTTATTTATATCAGCCACGGCGAAAAATTGAGGTGATAGACTGGTTCGAAAATGTTATCGACTTTTATATCGGGAATGTCGGCGATAAAAATGTAACCGACAACGAACTTTTGGGATTTATTGTTTCTGACATTATTGGCATCAGGGAAAAACGCCTTTTGCCTTGTATTGAGCGATTGTATAAATTGGCCGCGGTTAACGAAGAAGTTGGCGGATCAATTCAGGTTGTGAGAGCTGAAATAAACAACGGAACAAATGCATTGGACTGCCAACGCGATTTGCTTGATATTTATAACCGGTACATGAGTTTTGCTGGTACATTCTTGCCCAAAACAAAAAAACAGTTCGATTATGTCTTGAGGAATTCACCGGTGGTTCCTTTTGATCATCGTGCTGAAATTTACACCAAGGTTGACAAGAAAGATCTGTGCCCGTGCGGCAGCGGAAAACAATTCGGTGATTGCTGCATGAACCGTCTCAACTAATTAATCCTATTGTAAAGAAGTCGTTCCAAGCCACCACCCAATTATTTTGGGCACAATGTGAATAGGACAGGGAAAATCCTGACGGGAAATATTTAAGCTCCCAATGGTTATCCTGAATTCATTACAGAAAGATATTATCCGAAGCGAACGACTGGTAGAAATAACCAATTCCTTTGTAATTTATTTCCTCCCTGATTGAACTGGTTTGTATTGATTTATTGAATTCAACTTTAAAATTGCTTAGCATCGGGTATTGTATGGAACAAGCGATTATTGGGTTGCCAGTTTAGAAAAATATAGGATTTTTGAGGTTTTTATCTGGCCAGAAATCAGCGGAATCGGTTTTAAATTTGAAAATCTTTTAACGATGTATTGCAAAACAACTGACTGAGTTGACTAAACCAGAATGGTTGACGGGATTATAGAAAAAGGAAAAGAAAGCGCTTCTCAACCACGAAGTGGTGACATGATACGCCATGCCTTCGGCATTTGCAGGCTCCTTAAATAGCGATGTTTTTATAATCATGTGATACCTTCGGCATTAAAAGCCTGATTTTATTTGTTATAGTAAACGGACAATCGCTATCCGAGAGTTAAAAGCGATTTCCAGGGGCTAAAAATGTAATTGATTGGCTATCCTGATTACCTATTCAGAAATTGGATGTCTGCGTTGGAACTGGTTAGCCAAAGAAATCTCATTTTGCTCAATGAGCATTTTTTTATCAATGCAGTACTTATCATTGAGTCCGCTCCGAAAAGTCTGAGTTCATTGATTTTCAACTTCTTCACTCCGGACCCTTAAAGGGAAACTCGTTGAAAATCAATGAACTCTTCAAAGGCTCCCTCAGGGGATTTAGGGGTTTTTGACTTTTCGGAGGAGACTTATCATTTAATAACTTAAAAATCAACTAAAACGTGATGAAGATCAAAAAGATTGGATTACTATTTTTAGCCCTGGTAATTTCCATGGGTACACTGAAAGCTGATGAGGGCATGTGGATGCTTCCCTTAATTCAAAAGTTGAACATCAAAACCATGAAAGACATGGGGTTCAGGCTTTCGGCAAAAGACATTTACGACATCAACCACTCCAGCCTAAAAGATGCAGTGATGATTTTTGGTGGCGGCTGCACAGCCGAGCTTATTTCGAAAGATGCGCTTGTTCTGACCAATCACCATTGTGGTTATGGGTCGATTCAGAAGCTGAGTACTGTTGATCATGACTATCTTCAGGATGGATATTGGGCAAAAAACCGCGATGAAGAGATTTCGGCGAAAGGATTGACGGTTACTTTTCTCGACCGATTTGAAGATGTTACCACCCTGGTGACCGCAGCAACCGACGCAATTTCTGATCCGAAAGCCAAAGAGGAAGCTTTCAGGAAAATATCTGAAGAGCTGACTACCAAAGCCGTTGGAAACGACAAGTACCTGCGCGGAAGAGTTGTTTCTTACTTTGGTGATAACCAGTATTACCTGGTCATCACCAAAACGTACACCGATGTTCGTTTTGTGGGCGCACCGCCTTCTTCGATCGGCAAATTTGGTTACGATACCGACAACTGGATGTGGCCTCGTCATACCGGCGATTTCAGCATGTTCCGCGTTTATGCTGATAAAGACAATAATCCGGCAGAATATTCCAAAGACAATGTTCCGTACAAGCCTAAAAAGTTCCTGAACATTTCGCTGAAAGGCATCCGGCAGAACGACCCGGCCATGATTTTGGGTTACCCGGGTCGTACCAACCGTTTCATGACTTCGTACGAAGTGAAGGAAACCAGCGACATTAACAACGCCATCTCTATTTTAGTCAGAGGAGCACGCCAGGATATCCTGATGAAAGACATGGTTGCCGATCCGAAAATCAGGCTGCAGTATTCGAGCAAATATGCCGGTTCATCAAATGGATGGAAAAAATTCATCGGCATGAACGAAACATTTGCCAAACTGAACGTTTACGGCCGCCGTGCTTCCGAAGAAAAGGCGTTCTCGGAATGGGTTGCTGCCAACCCCCTTCGGGTTGAAAAATACGGACAGGCTTTAAATGATGTCAGGTCGGCCATTGAAGGACGCGCTGATTTGCAATCGACCTTGCGATATTATACCGAAACGCTTATGCCGATAGAATTGACTTCAGCAGCCCTTCGGTTTAGCCCGGGAAGCGATGATGACCAGGCCGAAGGAAGAGGCGGTCGGCGCGGTTTTCGACAGAGTCCGGCTGACTTCTACAAGGATTACAGCATGAGTACCGACATCAAGGTTGCCAAAGCCATGATCAAACTGTTCAAGGAGAAAGTATCGCAAAAGGATCTTCCGGAATTCTATAAAACGATTGACACCGACTTCCACAGAAATATCGATGCTTATGTCGACGATATGTATAAGCGTTCGGTCTTTACTACGGAAGAAAAACTGAATCAGGCCCTGGCAGGCGATAAATCGGTTATCGAAAGCGATCCGGCTTACATAGCAGGGAAAGACATCACCGATGCGATCCGGAAGTACACCCGTGATCTTACTCAGTACCGCGCGTTGTACGCCAAAGGTCAGAAGCAATACATTGCCGGAACTCTGGAAATGAATGCCGGAAAAGCCATGTATCCGGATGCCAATTTCACCATGCGATTGACCTACGGTAAAGTATTGAGTTACTCGCCTAAAGATGGCGTGATCTACGATTATGTGACCACACTCGACGGTGTTATGCAGAAAGAAGATCCGAACAACTGGGAATTTGTAGTTCCTGAAAAACTGAAGGAATTGTACAAGGCTAAAGATTTCGGTCCGTATGCCATGGCCGATGGCCGCATGCCGGTTGCTTTCCTCACCAACAACGACATTACTGGTGGAAACTCGGGTAGTCCAGTGATGAATAAAAAAGGCGAATTAATCGGAACAGCTTTCGATGGCAACTGGGAAGCTATGAGTGGCGACATTATCTTCGAGCCTACATTGCAGCGATGCATTGCTGTGGACATCCGATATACCCTGTTTATTCTGGATAAATTTGGTGGTGCAGGTTATTTGCTGAATGAGATGACGATTGACCGGTAAGTCGTATCCGGCATTTGATAAAAAAGAAGCTGTTTAAAAGTTCATCAAAGCGTCACGGCGAAGGAGGTACGACTGAAGCAATCTCCTGTTCAACAGGTTGCTTCGCTTCGCTACTTATGACAGACTTTATATTGTAATGAATAACAAAAGGATAAAAATTGAAGCTGTTTTGTCGACTGCGCTTAGCGATCCGAAACCGCTTAGCGCAGTGCAGTCAACGGTCATTTTCGCATTGTGCCCAAAAAATTGGGTGGGGACTCGCAATGACGCAATATCGAAGTCAATGAACTTTTTAAACAGCCCCTTTTCTTTGGTTTCGGGTTTTATCTTTGTTTCATTGCAGCACCGGAATCACAATGCTGCTCGGATGCATTTTAGCGTGATAAATCCGTATGTCGGCTTTCTGAAAATCGCTTTCCTTCGCCTGATAAATGTTCACAAACTTTTGCGGATTCCGGTCAGCAAGCGGAAACCAGCTACTTTGTATCTGAACCATAATGCGGTGGCCTTTCTTGAAGGTATGTGCCACATTACCGATATCAAATTTCACCCGATCCATTTTATTCGGAACAAAGGGTTCCGGATGCTCAAAGCTTTTCCTGAATTTTCCTCTGAAGATTTCGCCGTGTACCAGCATCTCATATCCACCCATCGGGTAGCGAAGAACCGGATCTTTATCGTCATAAATGTTTATATTGTTGTGCAACAAGCTGTCAGGGAATACGTCGATCAGTTTTACTACAAAATCAGCATCGGTTGATGAAATGGAAACCAGAAGGTCGGCGGTAACAACACCGGTTACAGTAACGTTGCGATCCAAAACATCAGTTTTAAATGTCACGACATCCGGTCTCCTTTCTGCAAAACGCTGGTCGTCGGTCATGTATGTTCGCGTCCGGTTAAAATGTACATCTTCGGTATACGGAACTGGTTTCGAAGGATCGCTCCGGTATTCGCTGAACCCGTTTTTCGATGTTGGCGGGTTCCAGTCCAGAGCGCCGTTGTCCTGCAAATAAATCGCTTTATCTACTTTTCCTGAAGGCGGCCACTGGTCAAAATTCTTCCATGTATTTTCTCCGGAAAGAAAGATTGTTGCTTCAGGAATTGCCGACAGATTGCCTATCCCTTTTAGAAAGTAGTTGAAAAACGGAAGTTCGATGTTTTGCTGATAATATAGAGAAGTGTTACTTCCAAAATCTACATTCCCAAGATGCGTGCCGTCGTGACCGGCCCATTGGTCATGAAACCACGGACCCATAACAATCTTATTGAATTCTTTGCCGGGATTATTCGTCTCGGCGGCTTTGTACGAATTCCATGCTCCCCAGTTGTCTTCCGCATCGAACAGCCCGCCGACCCATAACATAGCGGGCTTTAGATTTTTGGTTGCATTCCGGGCGTCGTGTGCTTTCCACCATTCATCGTAATTGGGATGAGCAAAAAGGTCTTTCCAAAACTGGATGCTGTCGCCGACTAATTTTGAGAATGCAGGCAGAGCGCCCGTTTCAAGATAAAATTTATAGTTGTCGTGTACCGGATAATCTCCGGTTACCGGTGCTTTCATCGTGGGGTGCGGATGCGGCGCCCCAAATCCGAAATCCATCATAGAATAAAACGAAAAACCGTCCATCAGGAAAAATGCGCCGTTGTGATGGAAATCGTCACCAATGAACCAGTTAGTCACAGGAGCCTGCGGGCTGACAGCTTTCAATGCCGAATGATTACAGGCTGCCGCCATGGTTGAATAAAAACCGGGATATGAAATTCCTGATACTCCAACCCGTCCGTTGTTGTGCTGTATGTTTTTCAATAACCAATCAATGGTGTCGTAGGTGTCGCTTGCTTCGTCAGTTTCATTGCCTTGTTTATCCGGATTAAATGGCCGCACGTTGACAAAATCGCCTTCACTCATCCATCGTCCGCGCACATCCTGTCGTACCATGATATAACGCTCTTTGAGGTAAGCCATCCGGTAGCTGTTCAGGTATACATTTAGCTTGTCTTGGCCATAAGGCTTGCACGAATACGGAGTCCGTTCCATCAAAATGGGATGATCAACCGAAGTGTCTTTGGGTACAAGAATGGAGGTAAATAGTTTCACGCCATCTCTCATCGGAATTTGTTGCTCAATTTTAATGTAATTGTTTGAAATCCAGAGACTGTCGCCGTTTTGAGCATTAAGACCAGCCGTAATAAGGAGAAATGCTGCGATAATCAGGAATTTTTTCATGATCTGATATTTGAGTAAAGCAGAAACAATTGGGTTAATGTGTCGATATCTTTTATTTTGACTATTCAAATGGTTCCTGCTAAGATAAATAAAATCCGGGCTAATCATTACGTGTTTAACAAGAGCATGAGAGATCTGTTTATTTCCATAATTCCGGAAGGTTCCTCATCACACTTTTCAACGGAATTACCGCTAGACCAAAACCTGTTTTAAACATCTGCAACGATTGTATGAAACAGGTCGGCAAGAACAAAAAGACAGGTTTTAACGGGATTGCTCCAGAAATTAGTTCACTGATTTTCGTTTTGTAAAACACAACTCCTAAGGAAAAAAAATCATTTCATTTATTTAATATCTAAAAGAAAATATTAACAGATCTATTGTGTTAAACTATTACTATATTGTAGTTTAAAATGTCTATTTGTTAATTAAATGTTAAAAGTACAAGCAAATTGTACATGTTGTTGTTCCTCCAAAATACAACACTCACAGCAAATAGATTCCTGACTCAATCCTCACCTTTCCAAGGCAGCTAAATATCTAATTACAAATGCACTTAGCATCGATATATTCCATTGTCACAAATGCTTTATTTCATTATATTCTATGTCTTTTTTACATGTTTTTGTATGCATTACTACCAATTTAATATTTTAGTAACGATAAAAAGAGACGTTTGATAAAATTGATTTCATTTCTTTGACTATATAAAATAAGACAAAAAAGTCTTTTATTAAAAATCGAGGATATGAGAAAAGTTAAATCAGCAAAAGCAACCAAAATTAATTTGTTCAGCCTGAAGACCATTCAAATGAAAACCTTTCATATTACCTGGTTCTCATTTTTCCTGTGTTTTTTTGGATGGTTTGGTGTTGCACCGTTAATGGCAGTTATTCGGGAAGAATTACTGCTGACCAAATCGCAAATTGGGAACATTATCATTTCATCGGTTTTGATTACCATTTTTGCACGCTTGTTCATCGGGTGGTTGGCCGACAAAATCGGTCCGCGCATTACCTACACCTGGCTCCTGATCATCGGCTCGTTGCCGGTAATGCTCATTGGGCTCAGCCACGACTACACCTCGTTTCTCATTTTTCGCCTGATGATCGGAGTGATCGGGGCGTCGTTCGTAATCACCCAGTATCACACGTCATTAATGTTTGCCCCGAATGTTGTGGGAACAGCGAATGCCACAACAGCAGGCTGGGGAAACCTCGGTGGTGGAGTGACACAAATGGTGATGCCTCTGATTTTCGCGATGTTCGTGGCATTCGGATTTGTTGGAAGTCAGGCATGGCGGCTGGCGATGGTGATCCCGGGCATTTTGATGATCGTCATGGGAATTGTTTATTATAAATTCACCACCGATACTCCGGAAGGAAACCTGAAAGATCTGAAAAAAAGCGATCCGGATTTTGCCCTTAAAAATAAGGCTCAAAAAGGAAGTTTCAAAGCTGCCCTGAAAGATTACCGCGTTTGGGGCCTTTTCCTGATTTACGGTGCCTGTTTCGGCATCGAACTGACGATCAACAACATTGCATCGCTTTATTATGTCGATTATTTCAAACTTGACGTAGAAACTGCCGGTTTAATCGCGGGACTCTTTGGATTGATGAACCTCTTTGCCCGATCGCTGGGTGGAATTCTCGGTGACAAATCAGGAATAAAATGGGGACTGAAAGGACGTGTTTACTTCCTGTTCTTTTCACTACTGTTCGAAGGCCTCGCCCTGATGGTTTTCAGCAAAATGACTTTTCTCCCCACGGCCATCATCTCTATGGTCATTTTCAGCCTGTTTGTCCAAATGTCGGAAGGAGCCACTTTTTCGGTGGTGCCCTTCATCAATAAGAAAGCGGTCGGAACCATTTCAGGAATAGTAGGCGCCGGAGGAAATGCCGGTGCTGTTGCTGCTGGATTCCTCTTTAAAATGGATGGTGTAAGCTATCCGCAGGCGCTTTTTGTGATTGGGATTGTCGTTGCCACGATTTCACTTTTTGCTTTTGCAATCCGCTTTTCAGAAGAAGCTGAAACGGAGGCCAGGGCAGAGCTCAGTGACATTCTGGCTTTGGAAAAACGAGTTAATCTCGAACCGGTTTACATGTACAACTCCTTTCAAAACAAGCTGGTAAAACTATAATTTATGGCAACCGGAGAATTCAAATCGACTTGTTCCTATTGCGGCGTTGGATGTGGCGTGGTAGTCACCCGGCTGGCTGATGGAAAAGTTACCGTAAAAGGCGATCCTGATCATCCGGTTAACAGGGGGAAACTGTGCTCGAAAGGCTTAAACCTGCATTACGTGGTCAACAACAAGACCGACCGTTTGCTTTATCCTGAAATGCGCTTGGGGAAAGGATATCCGCTTCAAAAAACAGAGTGGCCCGACGCCGTGAACCGGGTGGCAGCGGTCTTTCAATCACTGATTAAAAAGTTTGGCCCCGATTCGGTTGGTTTTTATGTCTCCGGACAATGCCTGACCGAAGAATATTACGTGGCCTCCAAACTGGCCAAAGGTTTCTGGGGAACCAACAACATCGACACCAACTCGCGCCTGTGCATGAGTTCGGCCGTAGCAGGTTACAAAATGCAATTGGGTGAGGACGCCGTTCCCGCCTCGTATGAGGACATCGATTTGGCCGATTGTTTCTTCATAACCGGAGCCAACCCGGCCTGGTGCCATCCGATTTTATTTCGCCGGATAGAAGCCAGAAAAGTTGAGAATCCCAATATTAAAATCATTGTAGCCGATCCACGCCGGACGCAAAGCTGCGAACTGGCCGATTTGCACCTTCAGCTAAATCCCGGAACCGATGTTTACCTGAACAACGCCATCGGTCGTTGCCTGATCGAAGAAGACTTTATTGACTGGAAATTTATCCGCAATCATGTAGATAGTTTCGAGGCATACCAAAAACAGGTCATGGAACTGTCGGTAAAAGAATCGGCAGAAATCTGCGGTGTTCCTGAAGCCGACATCCGACTCGCTGCACAATATATCGGTGAAGCCACTACCTACATTTCGATGTGGGCTATGGGGCTGAACCAAAGTGTGATCGGGGTGAAAAAGAATTTATCGCTCATAAACCTTTCATTAATAACAGGTCAGATCGGCAAACCCGGCTCCGGACCATTCTCACTGACCGGACAACCCAATGCCATGGGTGGACGCGAAGTGGGTGGCATGTGCAACCTGCTGCCTGCACACCGAAACCTGGACAATGAAATTCATCGCCAGGAAGTAGCTGAATTCTGGGGCGTAAAAGACATCCCGGCGAAAGCTGGTTACAGTGCCACCGAAATGATTGACGCACTGAACAGCGGGAAACTGAAAGCCATCTGGATTATTTGCACCAATCCGCTGGTGAGTTTGCCCAACTCGAACAAGGTGGAAGAAGCCCTGAAAAAAGCAAAGTTTGTGGTTGTACAGGACATCTCGTTAAATTCGGACACCCTTCCCTTTGCAGATGTAATTTTCCCGGCTGCAGGTTGGCTCGAAAAAGACGGAACCATGACCAATTCGGAACGCCGGATTGGTTACCTGGAAAAAATGATTGATGCGCCCGGAGAAGCTTTGCCCGACTACGAAATTATTTGCCGGGTTGCCCGAAAAATGAGTTATCACGGTTTCAACTTTACCAGCGCAAATGAAGTCTTCGACGAATACAAACAACTCACCAAAGGCACCAGTTTGTCCATCGAGGAACTGACTTACAATTATCTCCGCGAAACCGGAACCACGCAGTGGCCCTTTAAAAAAGGGAAAGGAACCGAAAGACTGTTCACCGACGGGGAATTTTATACGCCAAACAAAAAGGCAAAATTGTTCGCCGTTAAACCGCAAAACGATTCGGAACTGTCTTCTGATGAATATCCGATGATCTTAACCACCGGTCGGGTTCGCGACCAATGGCATACCATGACCCGCACCGGCAAAGTGCAAAAGCTCAAACAGCACATCGACAGCCCTTTCCTGGAAATTCATCCGGTTGATGCCGTTAAATTCAATATAAACAACAGCGACATTGTAACCGTGAAAGGCAAAAACGGGCAAGTGCAGGTAACTGCAAAAATTACCGACGAGATCAAGTCAGGCGTGGTTTTTCTGCCCATGCACTGGGGAAAAGTTTTGTCGGACAACAATGCGCGAACCAACAATTTGACCAATGATCTGGTTGATCCGCAATCGAAAGAACCCGATTTCAAATACACTACAGTGGCTATTTCAAAATTCAGGAAAGAAGTCGAACGAATTGTGGTTGTGGGCGCCGGAGCTGCGGCCATTCAATTTATCCGGAGCTACCGCGAGCGAAATACCACCGACGAAATTGTCGTGATCTCGAAGGAAATTCATCCTTTCTACAACCGTGTTTTGCTTCCCGATTATATTTCAGGAAGCCTGAAATGGGATGCCCTGCAGAAAACCACCGACGAAGAAATCGAAAACCTCAACATCAGGATCGAAGCCGGTGTCAGTCTCGAAAAAATTGATTCAGAAGGGAAAACGGTTCATTGCTCAAATGGGAAAATCATCCACTACGGAAAGCTGATTTTAGCTACCGGATCGCGACCCAATATTCACAATCAGGAGTGGATGAATTTTCCTGCAACGTATACTATTCGCGACAAGCATGATGCCGACCGCTTCAGGAAAAATATAAAACCGACCGATCGTGTTTTGGTGATAGGCGGCGGACTTTTAGGGCTGGAAATGGCGGCTTCACTGTTGGAACTGAACGTGAAAGTCACCCTGGTAAACCGCAACCCGCGCCTGATGGACAGCCAGTTGGACAACCAATCGGGCAGCCTGTTGAAAGAAACGCTGATCGAAAAAGGCATGAATATCCTGTTCAACGATGAAGTGAGCCAGATTGCTCCTGATACCGAAAAAATACACAGCATAACGTTTAAAAGCGGGAAGCGCCTGGCTTTTGATGCGGTGGTTTTTGCCATTGGCACACGGCCAAACATCGAATATGCGAAGGACGTGGTCAACACGCGCCGCGGCATCATTGTAAACGAGCAGTTGCAAACCAGTTGCGAATCCATTTACGCCATTGGCGAAATCGCTGAGTTGCACGGAAATCTGTACGGCATCACCGCCGCCGCCGAAGAACAGGCCACCGTTTTGGCCGATCACCTCAATGGAAATCCCATGAGCCAATACCACGGAACTGTGCCGATGAACATTCTGAAATTCCCCGGGATCAATCTTTGCTCCATCGGTCTCACCAGTATTCCGCAGGAATCTCCGGATTACGAAGAGGTGATTTTCATAGACAAAGCCGCACGCTATTACAAAAAATGCATTGTGAAGGACGACGTTCTGGTGGGCGCCATCTTAATGGGCGATAAGGCGGAATTTGCCGAATTCAAAAAACTAATCGTGCAAAAAACCGAATTGGCGGGATTGAGAAATACGCTTTTGCGCACGGGAAAGCCGGTTGAACCGGTTATTGGAAAGCTGCTGTGCTCGTGCAACAACGTGGGCGAGGGCAACATTCTCAAAGCCATTCGCTCCGGAACGACCGGCATTGATTCGGTCTGCGAGCAAACTGGTGCAGGGTTGGGATGCGGAAGTTGCCGGCCCGAAATTCAGAAACTGATAAAACAAGAACCGGAACTGATTTCGGTAAACTGAAAAAGATGAGCGAAGCAAAACAACTATATCGGATTTTAAACAAAGGCGGCGTCCTGTCTCCTTCGCTTCTGGCTAAAATCCTGAAGCTGGCCGGAGACGCGGGGAACAGACATGTTATGCTGGGTTCGCGCCAGGATATTTTGTTTTTCTCTCCTGAAAATGAGTTCAATAATGAAACGGGAATTTCGATTCAAAAGCGGAGTTCAGGCTTTCAGAATGTCGTTTCATCGTACGTTTGCGTCGATATTTTGCCATCGACCAACTGGGTAAACTCCGGAACTTACCTGAATGTGCTCGATCAGTTCACCACCGATCATTTGTTGCGGGTAAACATTGTCGATCCGCGTCAAAATCTGGTTCCGCTGTTTTACGGTCACCTCAACTTTATTGCTTCCGAGACGCCAAACTACTGGCATTTGTACCTCAACCTGAATCCGGAAAAAGACCCGCAAAATTGGTCCGGATTAATTTTTACCGACGACATCGCTGCTTTTGCTCAAACGCTGGAAACCCTGATTGTTGAGCAAAAAATAACAGAACCTGAAAAACTGTTCGGAAAAATTTCAGGTTCTCCCCTGCAAAGAAACACACTCGAAAGCGCAGCAAAAATCAGCTTGCCGGCAGGCTTTTTCCCCTATTACGAAGGCCTGAATAAAATTGACGGCAAATCGTTGTACTGGGCTGGTTTTTACTGGAGGAACAACCAATATCCCATTCAGTTCCTGAACGAAATTTGCGATTTGTGCCAACGAACCAATGTGGGAAAAATCAGCTTCACACCCTGGAAAACCTTTCTGATCAAGGATATTGAAGCCAAAGATAAAATTCATTGGGACGAGTTAATCGGACGATACGGCATCAACATGCGCCATTCGTCGTTCGAACTAAACTGGCATTTGCCCCTGTTGGATCTTCAGGCACTAAAACTGAAAAGGTTTCTGGTTGCGGAATTCGACAAATTCGACATCCGCACGTTCGGCTTGTCGTTTGCCATTCAGAATAAACTCGGCGAACGCTTTACCACGGTGGTGATCCGCTCAAAAAGCAGGCTTTCGTTTCTGCGCAAATTCGATTTCACCCGAACCTACAGCATAGAACATGCTTACGATTTCAACCCGAACAACAATCATTACATAGAATTTGCTGCTGGTTTGAGCAAAAGTGAATTGCCGCAATCGATCAGTGAACTTACCAAACGTTACTACACCCGCCTGTTTGTGCAAAACAAACCCGGGCAGGTGAGCAGGCAGGACGAACCCAAACGGAAAACGCAATTGGTACATCAATGTCCCGACTGCCTGACGATTTACGACGAACGATACGGAGATGTGCTGGCCAATATCGCGGCCGGCATTCCTTTCAGCCTCTTGCCCGATAGTTATAGCTGCCCGGTATGCGAAACATCGAAATCGGCTTACGCCGAAATTGAAATTACAGAAACAAATTTAACCCAAAGCCTGCTCCACAATTCGGCGGGTTGGCTCTGGCAAGTTTAACTCTAAAGCAATACGATGACCATGATCAGACATTTTGCTCCACGTTTTCTGCACAATCTGAATCAGTTGCGCTTCCGATTTTCCGGGTATAAAATCAGTCATGTAATGTTCAAGGAAAACTAGGCAAACCACATCTTCCAGCTTCTGAGATTCTTCGAGCCGGGAAATGTTCAGTTTTTTCAGGATGGCAGTTACTTCCTGAATAAAATCGTCGGTGTAACCACTGGATTTCAAGATGACAGCCGCTTTATCGGCCTGATATTCACCCAGAAAGTTTCGCCACTGGTAATAGCCGATCCGGCCTTCAGGATAAGTCGTTCGCTTGATTTCCCAGCGAAACAAATGCTGGCAATAAGCGGCAATCGTCAGGGCTTCCGAAGCTTCGGGATAAACCTTTTGCAGGCAATCCAAAAGGCGGCTGACATAAAGCCATTCTGCGGGAAGTTCTTCGGAACCGTTGAGTTCCAAATGGGGATCCTGGAGATGAGAGGCTTTCAAAGTCTCGGTTGCGGATTGGAAAGATGTGCTGAACATGGGCTGAATTTTAGTTACTAAAACGCCCTCGACGAACAAAAGTTGATTCCCGTTTTCAGGAATCAAATTAAATGGAAATGTAAATATCATCGAAAATGAGATAAGAACCTTAAAAACAGCCAAAATGAAGAAACGAATTGTATTGATTGGAAATGGAATGACGGGCTATAAGTTTTGCGAAAAATATGCCGCTTCCACGCTTAGAGATGACTATGAGCTGCTTGTTTTTGGTGAGGAAAAACATCCGGCTTACGACCGAGTTCACTTAACTTCCTACTATACCGGAACCGCTCCGCACGAGCTTTTGCTGGCCCCGGCAGGTTGGTACGAGCAACATCAAATCGACCTGCTCACCGGCGAAAAAGTGATTGCCATTGACCGCGAAGCTAAAACGGTTACTTCGGAAAAAGACAAAACCTATTCATACGATATTCTGGTGCTGGCGACCGGCTCATCAGCTTTTGTGCCGCCAATTCCGGGAACCGATAAAAAGGGCGTATTTGTTTACCGCACTTTCGACGACATCGACGCCATTAAAAAATACATTCCATATGCGAAAAAGGCGGTTGTTATTGGAGGCGGACTGCTTGGTCTCGAAGCCGCAAAAGCAGTTCTCGACGATGGTCTGCCCTCCAGCATTGTTGAATTTGCCTCGCGACTGATGCCCCGTCAGCTTGATCATCCGGGCGCTGAAATTCTGAAATCGAAACTCGAAGAGTTTGAACTTGAAATACTGCTCAACAAAGCTACCGAACGCATTCTTGGAAACGGGACGATCGAAGGCTTGCAATTTACAGATGGGACCACACTGGAGGCCGATCTGCTGGTTATTTCTGCAGGCATCCGCCCGCGCGACGAGTTGGCAAAGAGTGCAGAACTTGAAATTCATCCGCGTGGCGGCATTGTGGTAAACAGCCGAATGGAAACGGCCGATCCGTCGATCTTTGCCATTGGCGAATGTGTGGTGGTTCACAGCATGGTTTGGGGGCTTGTGGCACCGTGCTACGAAATGGCCGAAGTGCTGGTCAAAAATCTTCAGAGCGAAAATGCTGAGTTTCTGGGTTTCGACCTTTCTTCAAAACTAAAACTGATTGGCACCGACGTGGCCAGTTTTGGTGATGCGCTCCTTCAGGATGGGAAATCGAAAACTATTATTTATGAAAATAAATCTCGCGGAATTTATAAGCGGCTGAATATATCGGAAGACGGCAAATATTTATTGGGAGGAATTTTGGTGGGCGAGGCCGACGAATACAATTTGCTGAAACAGGTGGTAACCAACAGAATGGCTTTGCCTGCCAATCCGGAAGATTTTATTCTGGGAGCCCGTGGTGGCGAAAGCGGCGGAGGCATTAGCATTGCCGATTTGCCGGACGGCGCAAACATTTGCTCTTGCGAGAATGTAACCAAAGGATCAATTTTAAATGCCATTGATAAAGAATGCGCGGAATCGGTGCCACTGATTAAAAAGTGTACCAAAGCCGGAACGGGATGCGGTGGCTGCACCCCAATGCTCGACGATTTACTCACTTATTTCATGAAATCGCAGGGCCGCGATGTGCGCAAAACCATCTGCGAACATTTCAGCTACACCCGCCAGGAATTGTACGATTTAATTAAAGTGAACGAAATAAAAAGTTTTGGCGGATTGTTGAAGGCCTACGGAAATGGCTCGGGCTGCGAAACCTGCAAGCCGGTGGTTGCTTCGCTGCTGGCTAGTATTTGGAATGACATCATCGTGAAACACGATACCATTCAGGATACCAACGATCGCTATTTGGCTAACATTCAGCAAAGCGGCGTTTATTCGGTGGTCCCGCGAATTCCGGGGGGTGAAATTACTCCTGAAAAGCTGATCGCCATTGGAAGCGTGGCCAAAAAATACGACCTCTACACCAAAATCACCGGCGGTCAGCGAATTGACCTGTTCGGCGCACGGGTCGATCAGTTGCCCGATATCTGGGAAGAATTGGTTGATGCCGGTTTCGAAAGCGGCCATGCCTACGGAAAAGCGCTTCGCACCGTGAAAAGTTGTGTAGGTTCAACCTGGTGCCGCTTCGGAATGCACGACTCGGTGTCGTTTGCTATCGAAATTGAAAACCGCTACAAAGGATTACGTTCGCCGCATAAACTGAAAGGCGGCGTTTCTGGCTGTGTTCGCGAATGCGCCGAAGCCCGCGGAAAAGACTTCGGCATTATTGCCACCGAAAAGGGCTGGAACCTGTTTGTGTGCGGAAACGGCGGGGCCAATCCACGGCACGCCGACCTGCTGGCTTCAGATATCGACAAGGAAACCGTGATCAAATACATCGACCGGTTCCTGATGTTTTACATTAAAACAGCCAACCCGCTTACCCGCACCGCGAAATGGCTGGCCGATATGGAAGGTGGTCTGGGCCACCTGAAAGACGTTGTGGTGAGAGACTCGCTCGGCATCGGAGAAAAGCTGGAGCAGGAAATGGCCGAATTGATTTCGCACTACAAATGCGAATGGACGGAAGTCGTCCGCAGTCCGGAGCTGAGAAAGAAATTCCGGCACTTTGTAAATTCGGATAAAACCGATGAGAATATCAAATTCATGCCACTTCGGGGGCAAAAAATTCCCGCTAAAACTGAATAAATAAAAACTGTTTAGATATGATTTATTCTGCATATATCAATATTCAACCCGTTCAGGGTCATAAAGAACCAAAAGTCCGAAGGACTTGAATTTGAATAACCTGCGGTGAAACCGGAGGCAAATGAACCAACAAGTTAGAGAACCCCGAAGTGGGTTTAATATAAATTTCAACAGTTTATTATGGAAACAATAGAACATATCAATGTAAAGGAATGGATCGAAACAGCGACCATTTCGGCATTTCCGGAGAACGGAGGTGCGGCAGTGCTGATCAACGGAGAACAAATTGCAGTATTCAATTTCACCGACGAAGGACGCTGGTTTGCGACGCAAAATCAGTGTCCGCATAAAGGCGAAATGGCCATCTCGCGTGGATTGACCGGCAGTAGCGACGGTCAACCCAAAGTGGCCTGTCCGTTTCATAAAAAGACTTTTTCGCTTGAAGATGGCAAGTGCCTGACCGGGGAAGAATACCGCCTTAAAACGTATCCGGTAAAAGTGGAGAACGGGCTTGTTTTTATTGGGATCGAATGATAACTCACCCCTTCGCATCTGCGATGCTCTTCCCCTCTCTTCTTGAAGAGAGGGGCGACGTCCGCTAGCGGACGTGGGGTGAGTATATGTTAAAATGCATCAATAAATTCGTACGATTACTTAAATAAGACTAATGTTTCTGGATGGAAATAAGTGCCATGACGAATAAACATTTGATATCGATTGTTGGCGCCGGCCCGGGAGATCCGGAACTATTGACGATGAAAGCGCATCAGCGTTTGGCGAATGCCGAAGCTGTTCTATATGATGCGCTTCACGGAACCGAAGTTCTGGAAATTGCGCCCAAAACGGCTGAACGCATTTATGTCGGCAAAATTCAATGCGATGGTCAGGATCAAATGGAACGTCAAAATGCCATTCATCAGAAAATGTTTGAATTGGCTAAGCTGGGAAAACGGGTTGTCCGCCTGAAAACCGGCGATCCGATGGTTTTTGGTCGTGGTGCTGAAGAAATCCGGTTCTGCAAAGAAAACCGACTCAATTACGAAGTAATTCCAGGAATTACAACCGAGGTTGCCGGTTCGGCTTTGCTGGAAGTTCCCATTACCGAACGCAACAAAAGTCCGATGGTTCTCCTTTACACCGGGCACCGGACGAACGGTTCCATTTCGAATATCGAAAGCGTGGTTGAAGTATTGAAAGGCGGCGGTACGGTTTCGATGTACATGGGGCTAAAAAGTATTGGTTTATTGGCTAAGACCGTGATCGAAAAAGGAATTGACGGTAAAATTCCTGTCCACATTTTGAGTCAGGTTTCGCAAAAAGGACAAGCCATTTTTACCAGTAGCTTATTTCATATTCAGGAAGATATGGAAACTACAAGTTTGAAAACACCGGCCATCTTTATGATTGGCAGATACGCTCAACGAATTTAAAACAAACAACAATGAAAAGAATCTTAACATTGCTTGCAATCCTTTTATGTTCAGGGAAAACTTTTGCACAATTTACGCTGGCAGGACAGTATCGTCCCCGGACCGAACTACGCGACGGGTTCAAGAGCCCGATTCTCACTTCGCAGGATCCTGCATTTTTTACGGAGCAACGAGCCCGGATTATCGCCGGGTTCAAATCAGAAAAACTGGGTTTTAAATTCTCCGTTCAGGATGTTCGAATCTGGGGAGAAATCGGGCAAATCAACAAGTCGGATCAACTACTGAGCGCCCATGAAGCTTATGGCGAATATTATGCCTCCGGAAAATCAACCTTCAGGATTGGCCGGCAGGAAGTGATTTACGACGACCACCGCTTTTTTGGAAATCTGGATTGGGCCATGCAGGGACGTTCGCTCGACGCCTTGCGCTACCTGTTTAACGACGGAAAAGGCACTCAATTTGATCTGATGGCCGCCTGGAACCAGGCGGGTTATGGAGACGGCGCTCCGGAACCAGCCAAATTAACCGGGAATAATTACCTGATCATGAGCGGCAGCGGAGCCAATAACCGCATTTTCAATCTGCCTTTGCCAAAAGCTCAATTGATGGCGTATTATAAAAAGACATTTAAGTCAGGCGACATTGCTTTCATGTTACTGAACGACACCTACAATACCAACGACTCAACCAATGTGACTTACAGTAATTTTACACTCGGCATCACACCCAATTTCTCTGCCGGAAAAGTAAAATTTGGTGGCCAATTCTATTACACCGGAGGAGCCAACGGCAAAGCTTATAGTGGCGGTCAGTATAAAAAGATTGATTTGGGTGGGTTTATGGCCAACGCATACATTCAGCTTCCCAAAGTGAAAGGTTCGCCTTTGCTCGGATTTGATTACCTGAGCGGCGATGATGAGTCAACGTCAACGGTGGAAGGCTGGTCGCCCAAATACGGAACCAATCACAAGTTTTATGGATTCATGGACTATTTCTATGCGGGAAACGGGCATGGCGGCGTGGATGCCAAAAGCGCCGGTTTGCTCGACATTTACCTGAAAACCAATTTCAAGCTTGGTGAAAAAACGGCATTGATGGGGCATTTACACTATTTTGCTTCAACCGCCGGAAGAACCAATGCAACTTCAGGAAAAACATACAAAGGAACATTGGGAACGGAGCTTGATTTGGTCGTTTCGCATGCGCTGACCAAAGGTTTGGCTTTAAATGCCGGCTATTCCCAGATGTTTGGAATTACGGATACCATGAAACAACTGAAGTTTGGTGATCCTTCAAAGAAAATCAGCGGGATGCAAAACTGGGCCTGGATCATGCTGGCTTTCTCACCGAAGTTTATTTGAAGATATGGGAACTTGATCCAATCAATTTATCAATTAAAAATTACCATTATCGCCTGCATTTGTGTAATTTTCCGGACGATATAAAATTTTACTATGCGTCAGGAAGATTTTAGTTGCCAATTGTGCACCAACGAAAATTGTTTGATCCGGAAAAACATAAATGATGAAGCCATCTGGCCTTATCTGGAAAAAAAGAACACATTTGCCTGCCACAAGGATCAGCAATTTATTCTGGAAGGTGCACCCGTTAGCGGACTGTATTTCATTTACCGTGGCTGTGTGAAGGTTTTCAAACAAACAGCAAACAAGGATTCGCAGATTATTCGCTTTTCGAAGGACGGCGAGATTGTCGGGCATCGCGGATTCGGAACAAATTATGTTTATGACATCAGCGCCAGCGCCATCACCGATTCGGTCCTGTGCAATTTTTCGGCTGATGTGTTAATCGAAATGCTGCATAAAGCGCCGCCGTTGATGTTCGATTTCATGCTGTTTTATGCCGATCAGTTGCAAAAAAGTGAAGCCAATGCCAAACGATTTGGCCAAATGTCGATCCGCGAAAAAGTGATCAATGGCTTGCTGTTTATTGAGCGAAAATTCGGACAAACCGACGGGTACATTAATATCACGCTCTCACGAAAAGATATTGCAGACTTTGCCGGAACTTCAACCGATCAGGTAATCCGGGTTATTTCGGCCCTGAAAAAAGAAAATTTCCTGATCGCAAAAGGGAAGAAGCTTGGAATTCCGGATATTCCAAAGTTTGAAGCGCAACTAAAGGAAACACAATATTTTCTGGAAGGGTAAAGTAACATGTAAAACTCCTGAATGTGTATTGTGGACTAAACATGACTAACTTTTGCCCCTTACGTTTTTATCTGGAAAGGCGAAAGAGTTCGTTAAAATTAGCGTAACTATATGGAATCAAGATAAATTAGAGATGTTTGAAAAAATGATCATAGTATCAAATTTTATTTGTTGATCCAATTTTTGACTGTAAGCCACATTTGTGGAGAAACAGAAGCGAAATGCCAAAATCCGATGGAATAAATTCCTAGTTCATCGCCAATCTCCAATAAGTTTTTCGTACTCTTTTCATCGCTTGCATAAAACAAATGAGTAATTCCTTTTTGATCATTGTACAAATAAATATTCATTTTCTCGTACCACTGCCATAGGGGTTGAGGAAGCGGCGCAGAATAATCATGCGGAACATCTCCGTAAACTTGTTCTCCTTTTCCATTCAATATCATTTCATAATCGTTGGAATACGTAGGTAATCCCATGATCAGCTTATTTTTAGGAACATATTTTGTCCAGTAAACCATGGCATCTTTTGTCCAGGGGAAGGTAGAAGTTGGTCCAATACCGCTTGAAGTATGGGGAGCGTAATACATATCGTAACACATCACCCTGACTAAATCACATGTTTCGGCAACTACTTTAGGGTCGTAAAATATATTTGGAATACTGTCATCCAAAAGTGAGGCGTAAAATCCCACACAATGGCTCAATTTTTTACCTGAATGGTGTAATTTGGTTGAAACTTCCCTTAAAAATTGAGAATAGGTGTTTTGGAATTTGGAGTCCAGTTGTTCATAATCCAAATCGATGCCATCGTATTCGTTCAATTTGCAGGTGTTGACATATTCGTCGGCAATTACTTCTATTTTTGCCGGCGTATCGATGTCTTTTTCACTTCCGGAAACTCCGTGATAAACTAAAATACCGTTTTTATGACATTCACCAATAAACTGTTTCGAAGGATTCCCGAAAACACTGATTGAACTAATCATATCCTTGTAAGGTTTTAAATCGTCAAAACTGCTCCCTTCTTTGTAAACGTACCAGGGAGAAACCTTTTTTACTACGGGTTGTGCCGATGCTATTGAAAGATCGGCAAGCAGAATTATCAGGAATAGGTTAAAGGCCAGTTTATTTTTAAAGCGGAAAATATTGTGATGTTTCATCTTGTTTAATTATTCGTTGTAATTTAAATGATAGCTGTTCTCAACGGATTTATATAACCAACAGTGAAAATCTCCGTGATTTGAATCTCGATGAAAGAAGGTTTAGCCTGACAAGCCGACTGTCAGTTATATTGATATTCCACAGAGTCAAACAGTCCGTAATTTCTTTGAACAGGAATGTGATCTCCAATAAAAGTAAGGTTTTCGACGCTGACGAAGACATAGAATTTTGTTTCGATCGGTCCATAATCTAATTCGCTGGAAGTTACCGCATTATTATTAATATACCAGGTAGCGACATATTTACCATTTTTAAGTTCCAAATCAATGTCCAGGTTGTACCATTGGTTTCTTCTGACTGTTGTTTTTAATTGGTGATGCGGATTTCCTTGCGAGGTAATGTAAACAACCAACTCATCATCAGTTGCATTAAGCGACTTTCGCACATTGTCTTTCCCATAGCCAATCTCAAAATCCAGTTCATGTGTATCATCGCTGTACAAAAAGCAGCCAATGCTTGACATATCGCCAACACCCATTTCAGGAACAAAAACTCTCCACGAATACTTTCCCTGAACATATACTTTGTTTTCGGACCTGAACTTGATCCGATCGTATGTACCGGGACGCGTATAGATTTCGAGAACACCATTATTTATTTCATAGTTATCCGGCATGTTGGGATTGTCGTTGGCAAGCCCATCCAGGTTATCAAAATTCCACTTCACAGGAGCTGGTCTCAACGCGTTGTGGTCAGTTTGCTCTTTTGAACAAGAAGATAAACTGAATGCGACGACAATAATTAACAATATATATTTCATTTGATTCTTTCTTTAATTGGGTGATTTAGTTAAGTCTATTTCATTGATGTAATAAGCTCTGTAAAACTTTTTGTCGGTTTGATATTGCCAAGCAGGAATGCCCGATAAGTCTGTAATTGCCATCGTTTCTGACATGGTAGAACCGAAAAGAACATGTTGAGAATCGATCATGTAACCACTACCCTGATTCATTGTAAATAAATCCTTGGGGAATTTGATGTTCTTTTTGACTACAGCCGTTTTTGACGTTTCGTCGACCATATAGGAAACGGCACGTGTTTGTTTATTGATTTTACCATTATCAACAACCATAATTTCGCCATCAGGATTTATGTGGGCCGAATGAATTCCGGAAGTATAGCCATCTTCAGACATATTAATATCGCCGTTAAGCCCCAGTTTATAATAGACATGGCCTGTATTAGAATCGATTTTCCAAAGCTGATTGATTCGGTTGAATGTCATCAGGTAATTCCCGTCAGTGTCAAGAGTAACGGAATTGGCGTGCATTAAATCGTCTCGGGGCGATAATTCCATTCCTGAAGGTGCATCCATTATAAATGAATAATCCAATGGGTTGATTGCAGAGAAACAATTCCATTCCCATTTAACATTTCCATCAAGGTCCATCACCGTGAGGCCGTCTCCATTTACAACATCATTCGTACCTCCGCCTTTTGACGACAAATCGAATTCCTTTTTGTATCGATTGATTGTAATTAAGTCGCCATTCGGAAGTCGTTTGAAATCATGATGAACATCCGGATTCTTCAACTTGTCATAATTCCTTTTGAAGATGGTATTGCCATAAAGGTCAAGTACTAAAATTTCATCTCCGCCAAATTGCTCGTTGGGATTTTGCCCCAGAATACACTGGAACGTATTGTGCAATGGATCGAATGTTGAATTGACAATTGTTTTATTTTCGGCAGATTGATACCAAACTATTTTCCCTTTATCATTGATCAGATACAGATATGAATTTTCGGGTTTTGTAGCAATATTGATGTAACCTTTAAATCTGAATTTCGAGTCAGGCAACTTATTTTCAAAGGGCGAAAGGCCTTCAGGAAGTGAACGTGTATTAAATGAAAATACATCGGACTGAAATATGCCGGAACTGTTTTTTGTTGTTACCCGGAAATTGTAAAGGGTGTCAGGCTCCAGCAAAATCAGTTTTACCGACTGATTTAATGTTTCCTCAGTAAAAGGAGTTGTTAAAGCAGCTTCCTCGTTTCCACTCTTCCAATACCGGACTTGGACCGATGCCGGTTCTTTCATCTGTATTTCAACAGTATTCCTTAACTTATTGTTATCATCAGTTACTCTAACTTCTTTCAATACATCTGAAATCTGTACAAGGTTTTCTTTCGTACACGAAGCAAAAGCAATCAGAAACGAAAGTAATATCAGTGCTAAATCTAATTTTCTCATGCGTCAATTTTTAAATGTAATCAGCCTCATTGAATTGATTTTTAGAATTTTCAATGAATTCTATTTCGTTATCGGCGACTTATAATCCATTCGGTTCTCTCAGGGTTTACCGTTAAGAACCCAATGGATTAATAATCATTTATTCACCAGGTCTGTTATTTAAAAGATTTGGATTTTGGTCGGTTTCAGTTTTCGGGGTTGGAAAATAACGACGAACATCATTGTCGGTCAGGTCAGAAGATGCCGGATAGATTTTCCACTCTGCACTGTAGTCAAAATTATGAGGAGCATTCGCAGGATCATCCTGATCCGCTTTCATCTCAGCGTTGTGTTCTTTAATTTGATATTTGGTTTTAATTTCATCGAAATATTTGCCCATGCGATCTTTCCAAAGTCCCATGCGTATTAAATCAGGTCTTCTCACGCCTTCGTTGTTTAATTCCCAGGCTCTTTCGTCACAAATTGCGCTTCGAATGGCATCTTTATTTCCAAGTCCGGAAGCAGTTAAATCATGTGTATTGTCGCCAAACGCACGTTCTCTAACCATATTTACATAACTGATTGCTACATCGGGTTGATTCAACTCGTTCAGAATTTCAGCTTTTAACAGAAGAATATCGGCATACCGGAGAATGATCACATTGTTTGCGGTGTTGTAATTGTATTGCCCGGTGCTCTGATATTTATATTTTAACGTGTAACATTCTGTTAATTCATAATGAATTTCTGCTGTTTGTCCTCCATCTTTGACTTCCATATACATTGTTCCAACGTCGTTAATTGTCGGAGGATAGCTGTAAAATTTCCCTGCCGGCTCATAGATATCAGGATAATTGGTGGCGATCAATTTTGTTAGTCGGGTATCCGCAGGAATAAAAGACCAGGCAAATTCCAACGGAAGATTGAGCAAATTCCATCCCATATCGAAGCTCCATGGAGTAAAGACCAATCCAACAGCACTTGAACCTTCTGGTCCGTCTCCATTTGACCGGATAGCCCAGATAATTTCATTATTGTATAGTTTGTCAGGCTCCAGATCAAGACCTTTTGCAAGACCTTCGGTTCCGACATTACTGTCATCAAGCCCATAAACGTCAAGCACTGATGGCTGTAAAGTATATTGATTACTCGAGATAACTGCATCCACAAAATTCAACGCTTTATTCCATTCAGCAGTGCCATCCTGGCCAGCAAGTCTTTCCCTTCCTGCAATTCTCATATAAACTTTTGCCAACATTCCGTTTGCTGCGCCTGAAGTTGGACGTCCGGCATCCTCTTTTAGACTAAAATTTCCCGGTAAATTTTGGGATGCGTAAGTCAAATCCGAAATAATCTGACTATCTATTGAGTCAATATCTGCAAGTTTTAACTTTTCAGCAGGATTTATTTCACTATTCGTGTTGATAGGTATTTTGTAAAAAAGGTCTGATAATTCCATAAAGGCCCAGCCTCGCATGAATTTTGCTTCTGCAATATACCTTGCTTTAAGGGTCGTTGCATTTCCATCAGCATCGTTAAATTGATCATCCGGAATCTGATTAATATTATCAATGGCTGTATTGGCTTGGCTTACGATCACGTAAAATGCGGTCCACATGTCTCTAAGATCGTTATCCATATTCAGATCGTTTTCTTTGAGAATTTCGAGTGGCAGATTTTGTTTATAACAAACATCGGTTGGCAAATCGTTTGCATAAAAAATCTGTCTGTATGAAATGCTGTGTAAGTTGGAATATACTCCATTGACTGCAGCTAAAGCATCATCTTTGGTAACAAAAGCGTTATTTGTTGTGAGTTGTGAATAAACAACTTCGTCCAATTGTTTCTTGCATGATGAAAAATTGAAAATCAAGGCCAGTAACAGCAAATACAGACTTCCTGTTTTTATTGTAGTATTCATAATATATTTTGTATTTAAAATGTTAACTTTACACTGAAATAGTATGAACGGTATGCCGGATAGGAGCTGAAATCAAGTCCCTGGGTTGTTGCAGATCCGCCATTTGTACTGACTTCCGGATTAAAGCCTGTATATTTTGTTATGGTGAACAAATTTTGAGCACCAACGGCCACTCTGATTTTTCTTGCTAACTTATAATTTGGGCTGATTTTGTCAAATGGAAGAGTGTACCCAAGGTCAATGTTTGTTAGGCGTAAAAAGCTGGCATCCTCTACAAATCTACTATTAACGTAACTACCGTATTGCAGCCCGTCATCTTTCTGATAACCATTTCTTGGAATTTCAGTTGATGGGTTCTGTTGGGTCCAGCGTTGAAATGTATTTTTTGTACGGTCAGCATCCTCAAGAATTAACTTGGTCACATTAAATAGTTGATTCCCCAGATTAGAGTCGAAGAAGAATGAAAAATCGAGATTGTGAAAGCTGATCGTATTGCCAAGGCCAATCACGATATCCGGATTTCCATTCCCGATAACGTCACGGTCGTCAGCCGTAATTAATCCATCACCGGTGATATCTTTAAACTTTGGGTCGCCGGGCACTGATTTTGGTTGCGGAGAATATGTTTCCCCTTTTTGAATGATGCCATCGAATACATAACCGTAAATCGTGCTTAACGGATATCCCTGTTGCAGGATTGAATATTCCTCAAGATTATACCAGCCCTGAGGCATAATGCTTTCATAGTGAGGCTTATTATTATTCAGATCAAGAATCTTGTTTTTGTTTTTTGAAAGATTCAACGTTGAACTCCATGAAAAATTTGGTTTTGAAATATTTGTTGTCTTCAAATACAATTCAAAGCCCTTATTTTCAATTTTCCCGTTATTTCCCATTACAGACGAAAATCCCTGCGTCGATATTGGGATTAGTATGGGGTTCAACAAATCGGAAGTTGTTTTTTTGTAATAATCAAAGTTGACCTGGATACGATCTTTTAACATCGTAAAATCGGCCCCAAAATCTAACTGTGCGGTCTGTTCCCATTTAAGATCGGCATTCGCCGGGTTAACTCCAAACATTCCCTTTTGGACTCCGTCTCCTCCCAAATAAACACTGCCATAACCAAATTTAGCCAACGAAAGATAGGTGCCTATACCATCATTCCCGGTAATACCATAGCTGGCTCTGAGTTTAATATTTGAAAACAGCGATTTGGAAAAATCCATCCAGCGCTCATCTCCAATTTGCCAGGCAGTTGAGATCGCAGGGAAATACCCCCATTTATTGCCTTTGCCAAAATTAGATGCACCATCTGCTCTTAACGATAAATTGACTATATATTTATCGTTTAAAACATATTCAGTTCGGGCAAAATAGGAGTTTTTTGTTGTCCTCCATTTATTGGAATAAATGGACTGAATATTTTTTCCGGCGCCAATATTATTAAATGAAAACTCATCAGTTGCAAAACCTGAGGCCGTCATACCATTTCCCTCTCCGGTTTGTTGGCTATAAGTCGATCCTGCGATTATTTTTACGTCGTGGATTTTGGCAATTTTCTGATGGAACGTCAGCAATGCATCTAACTGGTATTTGTCGTCTTTGTAATTTTCAATTATAGCTAACCCATCAACCGATTTTCCTGTATTTGTTGTTTTTGGATAATATTGCTGGTTTTTACTGTTGCTATTACCGTATGTAAACTGAACCCGCCCTTTCAGGTTCATCAAAATATCTGCGTCTCCAAATATCGATGAATAATAGTCGTTGCCAACATTTTCGATATCAGGCTCATACAATTGTTTTAAGATTTGAGGGACTTTACCAGGATTGCCAAAAACATCACCCCCTTCAGGAACACTCATTGGTGACAACAACAGAATATTGTAGATCACATTGTCAACCGTGGAACGGGTACCCATGTTCTGAAAGTTTTTATCAGACCGGGCCATATAGATATTTGAGCCAAAATTAACCCTGTCGTTTAATTTATACTCCATATTCATGCGCCCTGTGAAACGATCAAATGAAGTATTTTCCAGTATCCCCTGATCGTTCAGATATCCTGCAATAATGGCCATTTTTAACTTGTCCTGTCCTCCTGTAATGGATAACTGATGATTTTGTGTAATAGCGGTCCGGGTTGTTAAATCAAGCCAGTCTGTTCCTTTACCTTTGTATTTTAGTTGCTCTTCGGTATAAGGCGGGTTTGTGCCATAAGTTCCATTTTCTATTGCCTGCTTAATATTAAATTGCATAATATCCTGAGCGTTTTTTAAATCAAATGGATTGTATAGATCTTTAAAAGATTGATCATAGGTATAGTTGACATTAAAAACACCATTTTTCCCCTGTTTTGTTGTGATCAGAATAACTCCGTTTGCACCTCTGGCACCATAAATTGCAGTTGCAGCAGCATCCTTTAAAATTTCAATCGATTCAATGTCTCCGGGATTAATATCTTTTCCCAGTTCTGTTGGAAATCCATCGATTACATACAAAGGCTCATTGTTTGATGAAATGGAAGATGTCCCCCTGATTCTTATTGAAATGCCACCACCTGGTTCCGATGAATTTTGACGCACATAAACTCCGGCGGCCCTACCTTTTAATATTTGGGCAGTATTTGTAACAACTCCAGCTTTTACGTCGTCAGCTTTAATAGACGAAATGGCTCCGGAAATATCTCGCTTTCGTTGTATTCCATAACCCACAGCGACCACTTCATTCAAGCCGATCGTCTCTTCTGACAATACCACATTAATTGACGTCTTATTTCTTACGTTGATTTCCTGCGTTTTCATCCCCACAAAAGAGTATTGAAGTATGGCATCGTCTGGAACTTTGGAAAGGTTGTACATCCCATTTGCATTGGTAACTGTACCCAGTGTTGTGCCTTTTATCAATACCGTTACACCCGGGACAGGGGCGCCCGATGAATCAGTAACCCGACCAGATACACTAACTGTCTTTTGTTCCGATGTTTCATCGTCGGTCAGCTCAAGTTTATTATTTATCAATAAAATCTGCCGATCTTTGATCTGATAGGAAATACCGGTGTCATGAAATAATTTATCCAAAACCTCATCAATCTTCTCGTTTTGTGCTTTGATACTAACGATTCTATCAACATCAATCAAATTTTTGTTATACAGGAAAAAAAAATCTGTTTTCTGCTCTAGTTTATCAATAACAGCTTCAACCTTCACATTTATCATTTCCAGGCTGACCTTTGTCTGCTGAGAGTAAGAATTAAAAGCAAAAGACTGAGAGATGGAAAGAAATAAGATAAAAATGGCGAACCGCATAATCTTAATCATTTTTAATAGGCCATTACTACTTAATAGCCAAAAGACTTTGTTTTTTTTCATACATTTGAACTTTAGTGGATTTTACAATTTGTTTTGGTAATTCTACTGTTAACAGGGTTGGTAGTGCCAATACCACCCTGTTTTTTTAACTTGCCTTCATATACATTTAATTTTCAGATTAATATTATTTATTTGATTCTCAACCACATTTCTACTTCTCTTTTTGTAAAAGAAGAATCTGGCTGAATTTTTCGTTGATGTATTACATATTCTACATTTGAAACTTCTGATATCATTTTGCATATCTCATCCAGACTTTCATCTCCAAATGTTGCCCGGAAAATGGAGGATTTCAATTCATCGCCATGAAGAATAATCTCCACACCATACCTGCGTTCAAGCCTTTTTGCTATTTCCGACATAGGTACATTTTTAAAGATCAGAAGGCCGTCCTTCCAGCTTGAATAGCTTTTTGAGTCAATTCTTGTCTTACTGTATTCCCTGGTCGCTTTGTTATAAATAAAATGCTGATCCGGAATAAGTTCACTTTCAACGTTGCGACCTTCTCCAAGGACCTGCACTTTGCCCCTTTCGAGAATCACTTCTTCGGTAGGTTCATTTGCATATGCCACAACATTAAATTGTGTTCCTAAAACCTTCACGGTAAAATTTGGTGTCGCTACCCGAAAATCTTTGGACGCGAGATGGACAATGTCAAACCAGGCTTCCCCTGATATTTTGACACTTCTGTCAGCCATAAAGTTGACAGGATATTGCAGTGAAGAGCCACTATTCAGCCATCCTTGCGACCCGTCGGGCAATTGGAATTTTGTTCTGGTACCAACCGGAGCGTGTATTTCGACCCAACTATTGACGATGTTGCGATCTCTAAGGGTTAAATATGATAAAACAGCAATAGTGATTAACGCCGGTATCAACAATATGGCAGCAACTTTTGAAACTTTCAAATAAAAGCGTTGGAATGAATTGGGTTTTAGAGACGTATCCAAATTGATTTTATGATGCATCCGATCAAGAATCAAATCAAGTTTTTCTCTATTGGTTTCATCATTATCAATGGTGTTCCAATCTTCTTCCAGACATTTTTTTATGTCATCAAAATGGGCTTCATTTTGGAATAAAGTAACAACAGATTTGTATTCGCTAAACGAAAACTTACCTGAAGCAAATCGTTTTATTATTTCATTTTTAGTATCCACGATATTTACTATGTCCATTTCGGGCAAATTTCCACTACCCAAAAACAAAAAAAATTGATATTTTTTTCAGGAAATCTATAGCAAGCTATAAATCAGCATGTAACGATAGCTTCAAAGTTATCAGTTTGAGATAAACAACACAAAGAATAAAAGACCAGCCAGTTTGTCCTTTCTGAGTTCTTCCAGAATTTGTTTTTTAGCTGTAGCTAATTGGTTTTCAACAGTGTTAGGCGAGATGTTAAGTTCTTTTGCAATCAGTTTAACTGCAATCCCCTCATATTTGTTCATGAGAAAAATTTTTTTTCTCTTCTCAGGGAGTGATTCGATAATAGTCTCAACTTTTTGAAGTAAAAACTTATATTCGATTATCTTTTCAAGGTTATTTTCCTGCTCAAGCAGGGAATAGATTAAATCATCCTTAAATGCGTTATCTCTGGATTTTTTTATAAAATACTTTCTTACAATGTTATAAGCAATCGTGAAGATATAGGCGTTAAAAGATTTTTCAGGATTTAGTCCCCCCCTTTTGTCCCAAATATAAAGGAATACTTCCTGAACGACTTCTTCAGCTTCTTCTTCCGATTTGAGATATTTTAGTGAAAATTTATAAAGACGTGAAGCGTATTTCTTAAACAAATCATCAAATGCTTTTGCATCTCCTTGTTTCAGGTTTCTTACAGCATGATAGTCGATATGTTTAAAACTGGCATCCAATATTAGTTTGAGTCTCAAATTTTGGCAGCAAAGGTAGAATAAAAAATCGCATTTAATAACTATACCCCCAATTTAAGACCCCGTCGTTGAGAACAATAGAAAAACAAAAAAAGTGCAGATCGCCAAATTTTATTATAAAGAATTATGCAGTCAGACCATCGCCACAATTTATTTTCCTATAGTAAACATCAAATCTTAGCTGATTGACTGGATAAAAACATGGAATGAAAACGACCAGGTGTTCAAGTCAAAGGTTGAGTTGACTAAAAGTCATTCCGTAACTATTGACAGCAATACGGAATCAAATAATAACGGAAATCAGTCGACACTTTCTTTCATTAGTTGCGCTGAATGACAATGACAGCGAAGTAAGAAAATTAGCGGTTGAGAAACTGACACTTCAATCAACTCTTTCATCCGTGGCTCTAAACGATAATGATGCTGATATAAGAAAGTTAGCCGTAAGTAAACTTGACCTTCAGTCAACCCTTTCAAGCGTAGCTCTGAATGACAAAGACAGTGAAGTAAGAAAATTAGCTGTTGAGAAACTGACACTTCAATCAACTCTTTCATCTGTGGCTCTAAACGATAGTGATGTTGAGACAAGAAAGTTAGCTGTGAGTAAACTAGGCCTTCAATCAACTCTTTCGAGCGTGGCTCTAAATGATAAAGACAGTGAAGTAAGAAAATTAGCGGTTAGTAAACTGACGATTCAGTCAACACTTTCATCTGTTGCGTTGAACGATAATGACAGTGAGGTAAGAAAATTAGCTTTAAAACGGCTGAATTAGTTTTGTAAAATAATATTTAAATAAATACGCAGCATAACTTCAGCTACCCGCAAGCTCGGCAGCAGTGGTTTTCGGTGTGCATCTTTCCGCACAAGCAGTTTTTCGGCTTGACAGGAAATCGCCTGCAATCCGCCCCTGCGTGTAGCTTCCTACGTTATGGTTAATTACAGGAGACCATCACATCCGAGTTTATATGATGAGAAAATTGGAAATTAGTACCTAATTAGATACATTTGTAAAAACAGAATTTCAATGCCAACAATTGACAGTTTTAACGGTATCAAGATACATGTTTATAACGGAGAGCACAGACCTCCTCATATACATGCTGATTATAATGATTATGAGGTACTTATTGAGATTGAGAGAGGGATAATTTATTCTGGGAACCTACCGAATAGACAATTAAAACAAGTATTCGATTGGTTGTCAGGAAATGCTGATTGGGCTTTAGAAGTTTTTTACGAATTAAATCCAGAGTTAAAATGAGACAGAGTATAAAAATACCGAGAATTTTAAAAATTAACTGGACTGATGAGTTGTCAATTTCGGTTGTTTTTAATAATGGGGAATCACGGATAATTGATTTCAGAAAGCTACTTAAAAAGAATAATGTTGATGAGAAATCACCAGCACATATTCTCTTTGATTCTAAAGAGTTTGCGAAGGTTGAGTTATTGGGAAATACACTCTCTTGGAGCAATGTTGAGCAATATATAACAATGAGAAATGGGGAAAAAATGAAAGTTCCTTATGAAATTGGGGCAGATGTATTGCTAAAATATAGTCAACCTGAAAAATCAGAACTTTCATTAAAAATTGGTGAATTGATTAGAGAAGCAAGATTAAGCTCTGGATTGACACAACAAGATTTAGCGTTAAAAAGTGGTACGTCAAGAACATATATCTCTAAAATTGAGAATGATAGATCTGATTTAGAAATTGCTACTTTGAGAAAAATCATTGAGACTGGATTAGGTAGAAAATTGGATATATCAATAAAGTAACTAACCATAACTTCAGCTAACCCGGCAAGTTCGGCAGCGGTGGTTTTCGGTGTGTATCTTTCCGCTCGGGCTGCTTTTCGGCTTGAAAGGAAATCGCCCGCAATCCGCCCCTGCGTGTAGCTTCCTACGTTGGCAGCAAGGCTAGGCGCAACTAGCAACAGACCAACAACGAGAAACGATTTTTTATGGTCAAATTCGACATTCTGATAATTATTGAGTTTTTACTAATAAATCTTGTAAGCTTGACTCCGATATATCTTCACTACATGGACACGAAGATTGTGAGTTCAATGGCAAATAGGACATTTTAAAATAATTTGAGTTGTTTATAAATAGATAAAACACGATATGAAAATCTCTTGTCTCTTCGTTTTGCTTTTTCTTAATATTATAGTTCATGGTCAAGCCGCTTTTGAAATAATCCCATTTTCAGATTGGAAAGATAAAAGTCTTCCAGACCATGACTGGGTTACATTGGATGGTGATACTTTGAATCAAAGTTTCTTTAATGGTAAAGTATGTTTTTTCAACTTTTTCATGGCTGGTTGTCCTCCTTGCATGCAGGAGGTTAGATATTTAAATAAATTACTCAACCATTATTCCGATTCGACGGATGTTTGTATCGTTGGTGTATTTTCAGGTGACAAAGATGATTTCATCAAATATTATAAATTTGAGGAGAGCATTTCCAAAGCAAGTTCAAATTCTAAATTACAACTAAAATATTCTAGAGTTTCTGTTCCAAAATACACTATTTTACTTATTGATTTCAACCATTTTAAATTCAAATACCACGCATGGGGAGTTCCGTCGAATTTGATCATTGACAAAAAGGGTTACGTTCAATTTTGTAAAAGTGGATTCCCATCGGAACAATTATTACAGGAAAAGTACTATTCAGAATATGTAGCAGAAATTGATAAACTTAGATAATGAAAAATTCCAATAAAGCCCAGCTGCCAACAGCAAAATACCCGCAAGTCGGGGTTCGGTGCTTCGTTGACAGGAAATTGAAATTTTGAAATGCAAATCTTCGTAGGAAGTTCATCGGGAAATCCCCGCCCTGCGTATATTTGCGGAACGTTATAGCGCATAT
>JBAZGO010000014.1:0-29997 GCA_041652995.1 Prolixibacteraceae bacterium | reverse complement strand
AACGCACGCTATTTTGAGCTGTTTCGGCATGACAAAATTTGGAATTGCCTTTTTTTCGGGTTGATAGATTTTCGCTTTTTGAGAGAATTTAACATTCTGACTCGGATGAGATTTTTGAAAGTTTTTTGATTCTGAGAGTTTCTCGTTTTGATTTTGACTGGTTTATAGAGATTTCGAGTCGTCCGGTTTTGTGATAGATTTTTACAGTTTGATAAGTTTGAGTTGTTCGACAGATTTTTAAAAATTGGGTTTTAGGTCGTTTTAGTTGGACAAGTTTTCAATCTTCGAGACGGACGATTTTGATAAATAAGTTCTTTATTATTTCGACACAAACCGCAACTGGAAAGGTTTTCGTGGACACAGTTTTCTTTTTCGGTGGATACAGTTTTCAAGTTGGAAACGAATTCTCGGACAAAGTTTCAATATTTAGTGGACACGCAATCGGAGAATTTCGTGGTGAGAATTTTGGAGTTGCAAAATTTCATTGACAAATCAACCGATAATTTGGTCGAGATAATATTGCTGGTAGACAGAGAATTTAATTTCGACAGACTTTTGGAAAAATAAATGAAATTCGAACAGTAATTATTCTTATATTTAACAAAATCAAAACTATCAACAACAGCAAAATACTCGCAAGTCGGGTTTCGTTGCTTCGTTGACAGAAAAGTGAAATTTTGAAAAGCAAATCTTCGTAGGAAGTTTATCGGGAAACTCCCGCCCTGCGTGTAGCTGCGGAACGTTGTGTGCAAAAATAAATAAAATGAGTATTATGAATAAAACATTTACAGTTATTATAGCTTTTGCTATTATTAGTAAGGTCTCAGTTTTAGGAGCTAGTCCATCGGATAAGGCAATATTAAAAGAAACGATTTCAAAACTAAATTCAATAAAAACAGTCGAATACCTTGTTGTATTTAGTTTTAGTCGAAAAGATGTTGGTCAGCACAGTACTGATTCAGCCATATGTTTTTTTGATTTTGAAAGTAAAGATAACGTGCTTGGCACAAAATATCATTTTAAATCAAGCGCTGGAGAGCAAATATATAATGGGCATAAAGAAATAAGAGTAGATTATAATGAAGGGAAAGTTATTTATAGAGAAAATCCTTCGAAAGTATCAGTAGCATCATCTATATTCATGATGAACTCTATTTTCGAGATAAAAGAAGTATTACCGGAATTGGTTCGAAAATCAAATGTCCAAATTTCAAGGCAGAAAGATACTTTAGTAAACAATGAATGGAACTATAAATTCAGGATTTGTATTAAAGGAGGACAAATATTTCAGGGAAAGATACAGGAAATTTCAATGACCAATGTTACTTGGGAATATACTCTAGCAATCTCAAAAGAATCATATCTTCCCACCTATTTTTGTTCTTATTTTATACAAAACAAGGGGCAACAGAGCTCCACTTTTTCTAACTTCGATTTTTCCACTGAACGCTTGGACGATATCTGGAATTATGACCAGTATGAAAAGGAATATGTTGTTCAGTCTTTTGATGAGCAACGTAAAGAAAGAAGTTCGACTGGTATGGTAAAAGTTGGCGATATGGTACCCGGTTGGAAATTGCCTATTGTAAATTCTCAAGATTCACTGAAAATAACTGATCTAAAAGGAAATCTTGTATTGATAGAATTTTTCTTTCCCGGTTGTGGAGCTTGTGTTAAAGCAATTCCCGATATGAACAATCTTTATAAATCGTATCAGGATAAGGGCTTAAAGGTTTATGGAATTGAATTTTCTAAATCAAATGATAAAGGATTGCATGATTATCTAAAAAAATACGATTATTTGCATCCAGTATTGCATACGGGAGGAGAAGTAGCAAAGCGATATGGAGTTAATAGTGCACCAACTTACTTTTTAATTGACAAGAATGGTAAGGTTGTTTATAAATCGATTGGATTTAAAAATATTGATGAAATTATTAAAGTTGTTGAAGAAAATATGTAACTAATTTCAGCACACAACAAACGCGATATTTCATTGCCGTTTTCGTTCTGACAACAAAGCACTTAGCCCGCAACAACGGCGGTGCGGCTCGACAGGAAAGCAACCCGAAATCGGCAACGAAAACATAGCCCAACCGTTATGGGCAAAATTATTGCATCTGAGACAAATTGAAACTATGAAATTAAAATCAACTTTTTCGACACTAATATTAGTCATTCTGATTTATGGATGTTCTAATTCAGATCAAGACATTCTGACAATGACAAATAATAAGTTGCAAAAAATTACAACAGTAGCGTATCAGGCGAAAATTGAGAAATTTGATTCTTACTCTGCCGAATTGCTTTCGAGCGATTCCATCTCTGTTTTCTTCGATTTCAATAGTAATGATTCAATAATTGGTGCCAAATATCTCTTTTCGGAACATAAGAGAGACATGGGTTTTGACGGCTCGACAGCGTTTTATACGATTAAAGAAAAAAAACAGCTAATTTATCAAAGTGTAAATTCCTATGATGATTTATTCCCGTCAGTATTAAATTATTCAATTCTACAGATTCGAAATTTACTTCCACAAATGCTTAGAGACACTTCTTTCTTAATAAATCGACAGTCAGATACGATTATAAACAAAACCCAATGCTATCAGTATACTATTTCTTTACATAATCAGGAAATCGGGTTTGACGGCAAATTGAATGAAAGTCATAACAACCTAAATACGAGAGATGACAATGGAGATTTCCACTATAAACTTATAATAGATAAGAAGGAAAATCTTCCAAAACAGTTTATTGCTTATTCATACAAAAAGACTCCTTATCGTATTGTATCATTTAGCAATTTTAATTTTTCACCCAAAATTGACATATCAGATTTGAATTACACCAAAAGAGATCCAGATTTTGTAAAAACCAGCTCAATCGAATTGGAAATAGCACAACGAAAGTCCTTTCCAACAATAAGCACAAACGCAAAAGATTGGAGTTTACCTTCAATGGCTGGAAATACAATACAACTATCAAAATTGAATTCAAACTTAATCCTCTTAGAATTCTGGTTTCCTGGATGTAAAGGGTGCGCCGCAGCTATTCCCGATTTAAATGCAATTCAAAAAAAATATAAGAACAAGGGACTTCAAGTGTTTGGAATAGAATATACGAAAGAAGATAGTACAGGACTAGCAGCTTATATTTTAAAAAAGAAAATTGAATTTCCGACACTTTATTCTGCAAAAGAAATGGCGAGAGATTACAACGTATCAGTGGCTCCGACATATTTTCTAATCAACAATCAAGATAAAGTGGTTTATAAAAGAATCGGATTTTTGCGAGAAGAATTAATAAATGAAATTGAAAAGAATCTAAAATAAAATTCTGCCCATAACAGCAAAATACCCGCAAGTCGGGTTTCGTTGCTTCGTTGACAAGAAATTGAAATTTTGAAATGCAAATCTTCGTAGGACGATCATCGGTTTACTCCCGCCCTGCGTGTATTTGCGAAACGTTGTGTGTAATTTTATCAAAAAAGCGTTCCGAAATTTTGAATCGATACCAAGAATTGGTACTTTTGAGAAAAATTATCGACTATGGCAAAGAATACATCAATACTACTTGGAGAATATTTCGAAAACTTTGTGAATGAGAAAATCTCTTCTGGAAGGTTTTCATCTGTTAGCGAGGTGATTAGAACCGCACTTCGACTTTTAGAAAATGAGGAGAATAGGTATAAAGCCCTGATTAAGGAGCTTGAAATTGGAGAAAAGAGCGGATTTGTTAAAAACTTTGACCGAACAGAAAATCTTAAAAATCTTCATGCTAAACACTTGGAGAAATGAGATACTTAATTAGCGAGAAAGCAAATCAAGATATCGAAAATATATGGTTGTACACGTATGAAACCTGGTCGCTTGAGCAAGCAGATAGATATTACAATCTAATTTTGGACGAAATAGAATTTATCGCAAAGAACTTTGAAAGCGGTAAACCCGTTGACTGCATTAAAAAAGGATATAGAGCATCATTAGTGAAGTCGCACATTATTTTCTATAAGAAATCCAGAAGCAATGTTGTTGAGATAATAAGAGTTTTACACCAGAAAATGGACATTGAAAACCGAATAGACGAATAGAAAACTACACGCAACTTCAGCTACCCGTCGGGGCTCGGTGCTTCGTTGAAAGGAAATTAGTATTTTGAAAGGCAGTTCTTCGTAGGCAGTTTATCGGGTAACTCCCGTCCTGCGTGTAGCTTCCTACGTTACCAACGAGCATTACAAAGACAACAACACAATCTCTATGAATAATTTAATGTATATAGAAATACCTATAATCAAAGACTCAATAATTTTTGAACATATCTGTAAAGACATTATTAAGAATAAGGGAGAGTACGAACAAGTTCAATTTAATGGTCGTCCAGGACAACCTCAAGATGGAGTTGGTATTTTTGCCAGATATAACCGTCAGATGATCCATTTTTACGACTATTAGAGCCGTATTTTAATCAGTTGAGTAATTTCCATCACAAAATTTGTTACTAAAATGCTAGTTAAATGACCGTAATTTTAACTACCATATCTGTTTTATTTTCCGAAAACAGATATGTAATAGATATTTACAACTGTTGAAAAAGCCTTTGCTGAGAATTTAAAAGATCTAATATCTTAGGGTGCCGGCAATGAATTGTTTTACGGCCAAAGCCTGCGGCAGGTGGCTTCCGCTTCTCTCCATTACACTCCAGGGCTGCACTTCGTTCCGCCACCTTCCATTCCATTCCGTTCATTGTCAGCCTCCAACCTCCTCTACCCACACAAGAGTGCCTCCTTCATTCTATTGCACTCAGGCCAGCCCTTCATTTCATTCCGTTCTCCTTTGGCTTTCCCGGCTCCCGAGCCAGTGCACAAAGCCAAAACGGGAAACTCCATTCCACCCAAACTCATTCGCTACATTGCATTCAGTCACCGCACTTGCTTCTCCCCACCTAATCAGCGGAGTGCCCTGTAGTATAGTTTGCCCCTGAAAGCCAAAGAGCTCAAAATTCTGCATACTCCCAAATAGAACAGATGAGATAAAGGTACACAAGAGATATAGATTAGGAACTTAATTTCTTCAGCGGATGAAAAAATAATCTCGTAGTTCCCTGCAAAAATTATATCCTCCAAGGCCAAATGAAGTTTTTGAAGTCACTTTTAGCTTTCAGTGAAAAACTTTAAATAACAAAATCTGTGTGCAAATTGTGTGCAAATAAAGAAAAAAGCAGCTACAAAAATGTTTTGTAACTGCTTCTATTTCAATTAGTGGGCCCAACTGGGCTTGAACCAGTGACTCCCTGATTATGAGTCAGGTGCTCTAACCAACTGAGCTATGGGCCCCAATCAAATCAGGATAAGCCCTGAAAATGTTTATATCCTAATTTTTTCGGTGTGCAAGTTTAGTGAATTCGCGCAAATTTAACAAGAAAAATTTTCAATTTTCGTTCGATTCAGTTTCCTGCACCAAATCGGATTCTTCGGCTGTATTTTGAATGTCCGAATCTGCTATTTCTTCTTTCCGGTCAAGCTTATTGAATTGCCGGCGGTAAAAGATTAGTATTGAGAATATCCCAATCGAAATTGCGGAGTCGGCTACATTAAAAACCGGTCTGAAAAACTGAAAATCGCTGCCTCCGGCAAATGGCACCCATGAGGGATAAACCCCTGAGAATAGCGGAAAATAAAACATATCTACAACGCGGCCATGTAAAAATGATGAGTAGCCGCCACCTGATGGAAACAGACTGGCAACCTGGCCGTAGCTGTCGTTAAAAATCAGGCCGTAAAAAGCACTGTCGATAATGTTTCCAATAGCGCCCGCAAAAATTAATGATACACAGGCAATAAATCCCATCGGGATATCCTTTTTCACGAGCTTAAGAATGTACCAGCCAATTCCAAAAACTGCAACTACACGAAATAAACTCAGGAATATTTTTCCGTAATTACCTCCAAATTCATAGCCAAAAGCCATTCCGTTATTTTCAACGAAGTGAATCATAAACCATTTTCCAATCACCGGAAATTCTTCGCCCAGTGTCATATTTGTTTTGATCCATATCTTCAGGATTTGGTCGACCAGAAGAACCAAAACAACGATAAGTATTGATTTTGTTAATTTTGACATCTTTTACCTGATAAAAAAATGATTGGAAGATTTGCTCCTCCAATCATTCCATTCTCTATATTCGAATCTCTTTATTTCTGATTGTTTTTCGCATCAATGCTAAGCGTAGCATGAGGAACTGCGCGCAGGCGTTCTTTCGAAATCAGTTTCCCGGTTTCGCGGCAAATGCCGTAGGTTTTATTCTCAATCCGCACCAAAGCAGCCTGCAGGTACTGAATGAATTTCTGCTGGCGTTGAGCCAGTTTCCCTGCTTCCTCTTTCGAAAGGGTTGCAGCACCTTCTTCCAAAACCTTAAAGGTCGGAGATGTATCCTGAGTGTCGTTTCCATCGCTCTGAGTTATGGAACTTTTGTACATCACATAGTCCTTCTGTGCTTTTTCGAGTTTGTCAAGAATTATTAGTTTAAATTCCTGAAGTTCCTCGTCCGAATATCTGTTTTTCTCACTCATAACTTTAAGCTTTAGTTTCGTGCCTGATTTCAGCGATTTTGCTCCTCTCAGACTCTAAAATTATAAAAATATTTCGATATCAAGTGCGCTTTTAATCAAGACGGATTCTGAATTAGAATCCTATTTTCTAACCACCTGAATCCGTGCTTCCACATCCGTGTCGATTTCGACTAAATGGGAATTTTCGACATCAAGCTTGTCAACCATAACTAGTTCTGATGCAAGTGTTTGGTTGCTGATATATTCTTTAAAGTTGGCAACTGCCAAATCGTAAAAATCGTGCTTCTGAATTTTCAGGACAATACGGTCGGTAACTTCAAAATCACTTTCTTTCCTGATATTCTGAATCTTGTTGATGAACTCACGGGCAATTCCCTCCTGTTTCAGGTCTTCCGTCAGGTTGATATCTAGGGCAATTGTTAAACCGCCTTCGCTGGCAACCAGCCATCCGGGAATGTCTTCCGTGTGAATTTCTACATCGTCAAGACCAAGCAACACAGATTCCCCGTTGATGTTCATTTGGTAACTTCCCGATTTTTCGAGTTGGCCGATATCTTCCTGGTTAAAACCGGCAATTTCTCCTGAAATCTGTTTCATCAGTTTGCCATATTTCGGTCCAAGAGTTTTGAAATTCGCCTTGATCTTTTTGCTGATGATTCCGGTCGAATCATTCAGGTATTCAACTTCTTTCACATTTACTTCAGAAAGAATGATGTTTTTTACTGCGTCAAATTGTTCCTGAAATTCCATGTTCAATACCGGAACCATGATTTTTGCCAGCGGCTGACGCACTTTCAGTTTTTCCTTCCGGCGAAGTCCAAGAATCATCGACGAAGCTTTTTGGGCAAGTGCCATTTTTTGTTCCAGATCCTCGTTAATCAAATGCTGGTCGAACGTTGGAAAGTCAGCCAAATGAACACTTTGGTCGGCTTCCTTTCCTGAAATTTTGTTCAGATCGGTATAAAGTAAATCTGAAAAGAACGGAGCAATTGGCGCAGAAAGCTTTGCAATAGTATCCAGACAAGTGTAAAGCGTTTGATAGGCCGATATTTTTTCTTTGTCGTAAGTTCCTCCCCAATAACGTTTGCGGCTCAAACGAACAAACCAGTTGCTCAGGTTTTCAGACACAAATTCAGAAATGGCCCGTCCGGCACGGGTGGGCTCGTAACTTTCGTAGCTTTCGCCAACTTCTTTAACCAGCGAATTCAGCAACGAAATAATCCAGCGATCCAATTCCGGTCGTTCATCAACCGGTATTTCATCTTCAGAGTATGTAAAGCCATCGATGTTGGCATACATGGCGAAGAAATTGTAGGTATTGTAGAGCGTTCCAAAGAATTTACGCTTTACTTCGTCCACACCGCTGATGTCAAATTTCAGGTTGTCCCAGGGTTGCGAATTGGTCAGCATGTACCAGCGCAATGGATCCGATCCGTTTTCCTCGATGGTCGAGAAAGGATCAACCGCATTGCCCAGACGTTTCGACATTTTGTTGCCATTTTTGTCGAGCACCAATCCGTTCGAAATAATATTTTTGAAGGCTACCGATTCGCTGATCATGGTCGAAATCGCATGAAGTGTAAAGAACCAGCCACGGGTTTGGTCAACTCCTTCAGCAATAAAATCTGCCGGATAAACCTCGTTAAACTTTTCTTTGTTTTCGAACGGGAAGTGCCGCTGGGCAAAAGGCATCGCACCCGAATCGAACCAAACATCGATCAGATCAGGCTCGCGGAACATTTTTTTGCCGGTTGGTGAGACTAAATAAATTTCGTCGACAAACGGGCGGTGCAAATCAATTTTATCGTAGTTTTCCTTCGAGTTGTCGCCAACCTTAAAACCCCCGTATATGTTTTTCTCCATGAAGCCTGCGGCAACTGCGGCATTGATTTCATTCATCAATTCTTCGGTCGAGCCAATGCATTTGGTTTCTGTGCCATCCTCAGTTCTCCAGATTGGCAGAGGAGTTCCCCAGAAACGTGAACGGCTCAGGTTCCAGTCAACCAGGTTTTCGAGCCAGTTTCCGAATCGTCCGGTACCGGTTGACTGTGGTTTCCAATTGATCGTATTGTTGAGTTCGATCAGTTTATCTTTTACGGCTGTTGTACGGATAAACCAGGAATCAAGCGGATAATACAGAATTGGTTTATCGGTTCTCCAGCAGTGCGGGTAATTGTGTACGTATTTTTCAACTTTGAACGCCTTGTTTTCCCTTTTCAACATGACAGAAATATCGATGTCAACGGTTGCATCGTCTTCTGTAAGCGTTTCATCATATTCATTTTTCACATAGCGACCAGCAAACTCTTTATATTCAGCCAGGTTCACATATTCAGCAACAAACTGCGGATCCATGTTTTCAACCAAAAAGAAGCGACCATTGCGGTCGACCAGGGGCTGACGTTTGCCATCCAGATCATCGACGATTAGCGGTGAAATGCCATGCTGTTTGGCCACGCGATCGTCGTCGGCACCAAAAGTTGGGGCGATGTGAACGATTCCTGTACCATCTTCAGTTGTAACAAAATCGCCGGTAATTACACGGAACGCATCACCTTTTGGTTTTACCCAGTTGATAAGTTGCTCGTAATTCATCCCTTCCAACGCTGTGCCTGAATATTCAGCCAGAACGTGGTATGGTATTTTTTTGTCGCCAAGGTTGTAATCTTCCAACGGCAGACTTTCATTCTTCGGATCAAAGTGTGCCGATAACAGGTTTTTGGCCAGTATTAAAGTCACCGGTTCTCCAGTATATGGGTTGAATGACCGGACTTTCAGGTATGAAATTTTTGGGCCAACACACAAGGCAGTGTTCGAGGGCAATGTCCACGGAGTTGTTGTCCACGCCAGAAAATACAAATCAGTATCCACATTTTTGAAAAGGAATTCAGATTTTTCGTTCCGGATGGCTTTAAACTGTGCAACAGCAGTGGTGTCTTTTACATCGCGGTAGCAACCCGGCTGATTGAGTTCGTGCGAACTTAAACCAGTTCCAGCAGCCGGTGAAAAAGGCTGTATGGTGTATCCTTTATAAAGCAGGTTCTTTTCGTAAAGTTGTTTCAGCAACCACCAGATGCTTTCCATATAATGACTGTCGTAAGTCACATACGGATCGTCCATATTTACCCAATAGCCCATTTGTCGGGTCAGTTCTTCCCACTCCCTGGTATATTTCATAACCTCGGTGCGGCAAGCTGCATTGTATTCGGCAACACTTAGTTTTTTGCCAATATCGTCTTTTGTAATTCCAAGCGATTTTTCAACCCCAAGTTCAACCGGAAGTCCGTGTGTGTCCCAGCCCGCTTTGCGATGAACCCGAAATCCTTTCATGGTTTTGTAACGGCAGAATGTATCTTTGATTGCACGGGCCATCACATGATGAATCCCGGGCATTCCGTTAGCTGAAGGAGGACCTTCATAAAAAACAAAGGTTGGATGTCCTTCACGAGTCGAAATACTTTTGTGGAATGTATCGTCGTCTTCCCATCTTTTCAATACCTCTTTATTGATTTTGGAAAGGTCTAATTGCTTGTAAACCTGAAATTTATTACTCATTAGAGCCAAAATTTATGCCTGTTTTTTAAAAGGTACAAATATAGAAAAAAAAGGAATTGAAATTCCAAAAGAAGAAACATAGAAAACCATCTCAGTTGTGTTAAATCTTTGGAAGTGAATATTTCAGGAATTTCAGGAAGTGACAAGTGTAAAAGCAGGATGTTTTTTCGTTTTCCTGAACAAAAGAAACCCCGGAATAAATTGCAAAGCAACTATTCCGGGGTTTAATATTTTTCAGTGAGCCAGTTTAATCAACAAACTTATAACCGATCCCTTTTAATGTTTTTATCTGGTCGTTTCCTATTTTTTCGCGCAATTTGCGAATGTGTACATCTATCGTGCGGTCGCCAACTACAACATTGTCGCCCCAAACAGAGTAATAAATTTCTTCGCGGGTGAACACTTTGCCCGGTTTGGAAACCAGTAACGACAGCAATTCAAATTCTTTGCGCGGAAGAACCATTTCTGTTCCGTCTTTCAGTATCAGATAGCGTTCCTTGTCAATTACGAGGTTGCCGATTGTGATGGTATGTGCACTTTCAATAATTGCAACCGGCGCTGCAGTGGTGGCCGAAGTGCGTTTAAGGAGTGCCTTTACCCTGCTAACCAGTACTTTTGGCCTGATCGGCTTGGTAATATAATCGTCTGCACCTGCTTCAAATCCGGCAATTTGCGAATAATCTTCACCACGGGCTGTGAGAAATGCAATAATCGTATGTTGCAACGAAGGAATCCTTCTGATTTCTTCACAGGCTGCAATTCCGTCCATTTCAGGCATCATCACATCCAGAATAATCAGGTCAGGGAGTGTTTTTTCGGCCACCTTAATGGCTTCAATGCCGTTTTGGGCAGTATAAACTTTATATCCTTCTTTTTCTAAATTGTAGCTGATAAATTCCAGAATATCAACTTCGTCATCCACCAGCAGAATTTTTGATTGACTTTCGCTCATAGTTGTTTTGAATTTGAATTTAAAAGTAAATATTACTTTTGGATCGGTTGATATGTTTGCTTTAAATTTGGAAGAAATTTAGCAATTACATTTTAAATGAACCTGTTTTTTAGCTTTTTATTCGCAAAAAACAATTCTGCTTTATTTTTATTTGGCTTTTTCAAGCGTAAATGTAAACGTTGTTCCCTTATCGATCACACTTTTTACGTTGATGGTTTGCTCGTGCGCTTCAATAATATGTTTCACAATTGACAACCCGAGTCCGGTTCCACCCTGCTCGCGCGAACGTGATTTGTCGACCCGGTAAAAACGTTCGAAAATGCGGTATAAATCGTTCTTGTCCATGCCAATTCCGTTGTCGCTGACTTCAATTAGGATGGTTTCGTGCAAATCATAAAATCCTACTTTCACATGACCTCTTTTTTTTCCGTATTTAATTCCATTTCCAACCAAATTATTCATCACTTCCATAATCCGTTTCTTATCGGCCCGAACCATAATCGGTTTATCCGTCCGGGTTACAAACTGAAGCGAAATATTACGTTCGTTGGCCAGCATTTGGGCCAGTTCAAATACATCTTCGGTGAGCTTAACCAGATCAAAATCAATATAGTTCAATGTTAGCTCTCCGGATTCAAGTTTGGTAATTGACTCAAGATCTTCGACAATCGAAATCATGCGGTCGATACTCTTCTCGGTTCGCTGGAGGTATAATTTGTTGATTTTCGGATCATCGACTCCTCCTTCAAGCAAAGTCAAAACATATCCCTGAATGTTGAAAATCGGAGTTTTAAGTTCGTGAGAAACATTTCCTACAAACTCTTTGCGGTATCGTTCCAGATCTTTCAGTCGGGTAATTTCCTGAGTTTGATTTTTGGTCCATTCTTCAACTTCTTTCTGCACATCTGAGATGTTTGTTGAACTGATCAGGTCGAAAAGACGACCTTTTTTTTCAGTAATCGGAGCTTCGCGAATGATTTTATAGATAGGCTTTATTTTATCGTTAATGTACCGGTTCAAAATAAACAAAACCAAAAAATAAGATACTGTGCAAAACAAGGTGATAAATAGAAAGGATGTAACAAAACTAAAGTCTTTCTTCGATTCAATCAGAAAGAAACTGAAGTTGGCAATCAGCAACAGTACAGTAATGTACAACGACAGTCGTTTTGCAGAGTAAGTTTTCATATTCGATATTAATTTGGGTAACTCGGTGCAAAATTAATTGATTTTCTGAGGCAATTCATCTTTTGTGCCTCCTGAATCAGGTACGATGTTCAGGTTTAACTTCGTGGAAAGGTTGGAAATAAAAAATCCGAACCTATGAAGATCCGGATTTTCGTATGCTATTTGAATAAGTTACAATCCAAAAGTGCTTTTTATCTGGTCGACATAATCGAGTTTTTCCCAGGTAAATAATTCAACTTCCAGTTCAATTTTGCCGTTGTAAGGCGACTCAAAAACTTTATTTACTGTTTGTGGCTGGCGTCCCATGTGTCCGTAGGCTGCAGTTTCACGGTAAATAGGGTTACGAAGTTTAAGTCTTTTTTCAATGGCTGCCGGTCTCAGGTCAAATATTTCTAGAATTTTTTCTGAAATCTGCGAATCAGTCAATCCTGCAAGGGCTGTTCCTTTTGTCTCAACGAAAACTCCGACAGGCTTTGCAACTCCAATGGCATACGAAAGTTGAACGAGCATTTCGTCTGCAACACCTGCAGCAACCATATTTTTTGCAATATGGCGGGCAGCATAAGCTGCCGAACGGTCAACCTTGGAAGGATCTTTCCCTGAGAAAGCGCCGCCGCCATGAGCGCCGCGGCCTCCGTATGTATCAACAATAATTTTACGCCCGGTAAGGCCAGTGTCTCCGTGTGGACCGCCAATCACAAATTTTCCGGTAGGATTTACATGATAAATTATTTCTCCGGAAAATAATTCCTGAAGCCGTTCGGGCAAATGAGTTTTCACGCGTGGAATCAGAATTTCGATCACGTCTTTTTTTATTTTTGCCAGCATCGGTTCGTCGGCATCAAAATCATCGTGCTGGGTTGAAACCACGATGGTATGAACTTTTTTTGGCGTGTGGTCATCGTTGTATTCAACGGTTACCTGCGATTTTGAGTCCGGGCGCAAATAAGTCATCACTTTTTGTTCACGACGGATCACTGCAAGTTCAAGCAAAATACGATGTGAAAGGTCGAGTGGAAGCGGCATGTAGTTGTCGGTTTCAGAGTTGGCATAACCAAACATCATACCCTGGTCGCCTGCCCCCTGATCCATTTTATCGGCTTTGTCTACTCCACGGTTAATATCGGGACTTTGCTCATGAATAGCGCTGAAAACACCGCACGAATCACCGTCGAAACGGTATTCTGCTTTGGTGTACCCAATCTGGTTAATTACCCGGCGTGCTGTTTCCTGCACATCAACGTAAGTATTCGATTTTACCTCGCCGGCAAGAACGACCTGTCCGGTGGTTACTAAGGTTTCGATGGCAACTTTCGAGTTGGCATCAAACGCGAGAAACTCATCCAAAAGTGCATCCGAAATCTGATCGGAAACTTTGTCAGGATGTCCCTCTGAAACTGACTCACTGGTGAAAAAATAACTCATAATATGATCAATTTTTGAACCTTTATCAAAACAGTAATTACACTGAATGACTTCAGGAAGAATGAATTAAATAAAAAACTTGTGGAAGAATTGATCGAAAAGCAAGATGAAAAAGCGACTTCGTTTTAGCATTTTTTTCCGTGGTTGCAATCAGCACAAATTTATCCACATAACAGCGGCAAATGTATGAATTTTTCTCGGACAAAGAAGTCTTTATTTGAAAAAAACTTTTTAGCTATTCCGGGTTAAATCCTGAAATACATTTTCAAGACTTTGTTGCTGTTCTTTCATGGTTAGAATAACAAGTTGATTTTTAACGGCAAACTTAAAAAGTACAGGCCGAATATCAATGTTGTCTCCAGCTTCTGCAATAAATTTACCCGGCAGAATTTCGTCAACTTTTATAATCTCCTGAAGATTCCGAAGTAATTTGAGTTCCGGATTTTTGTCGAATTCTACGAAAACGGTTTGCTTTTGAGCAAATTGTCCGGCTCGAAGTTGTTCAATCGAACCATCGGCGACAAGGATTCCTTTATTAATCACAACTACGCGGCTGCAAATGGCTTCAACTTCCTGCATAATATGCGTTGAAAGCATGACTGTTTTGTTCGCACTGATTGTACGGATTAATTGCCTGATTTCTTCCAACTGGTTGGGATCAAGACCCGTCGTCGGCTCGTCCAAAATCAAAACCTGCGGGTCGTGAATCAGGGCCTGGGCCAAACCAACCCGTTGACGATAGCCCTTCGATAAAGCCCCTATTTTTTTGTGCTGCTCTGTTTTCAGTCCGGTTAGTTCAATCATTTTCAGAACTTGTTCCTTTTTTTTCTGAAGCTTGTAAAATCCGGCAACCATTTCAAGGTATTCTCTGACATACAGATCAGTATAAAGCGGATTATTTTCAGGCAAATAGCCAATTTGCGACCGAATGGAAACATTTTTTGTTTCAACAAACTCACCATTAATTGTAACATTTCCACCGTCAGCCGAAAGATAACCGGTAATAATCTTCATTAGAGTAGATTTTCCTGCCCCGTTCGGGCCTAAAAATCCGACAAGTTCTCCTGTTTCAATTTCAAATGAAACCTGATCGAGCGCCTTCTGGCTTCCATAAAACTTGCTTACCTGATTGATTTGAATGGTCATTCTCAGCTTCTTTTATTGAAACAAAAGTAAAGATTTATTCCGGATCGGTTTTAAATTGCAGAAAAATGAACAGGCTTTCAAAATTTGAATATTTGTCAGTTTTTTTTAGTCATTCAAAAAATAATATTCATTTGACGCATTTTTTTGACTTTATGTCTCTATTGGAGGCATAAGGATTTCGTTTTTATTAACTTTAAATTAACTTTGTCGCCCAGCTAACATCGGGTTAAATGAAGGATCAGAACTTTAATTACATCGAAGATTTAACGAAATACCAGCGGCAGAAAACATCGCTGGTTCAGATAGGTGGGGTGATGCTCGGTAGCGATAATCCAATTCGTATCCAATCGATGACTGATACAGATACAAGCGACACTGAAGCTACTGTTGAACAGATTATCAGGATTATAAAATCTGGAGCTGATCTGGTTCGTGTAACGGTCAGGGGAGTCCATGATGCAGAAAATCTTCAAAATATTAAACGTGAACTCGTTGCACGGGGATATGAAAATCCATTGGTAGCCGATATTCATTTTAATCCTCATTTGGCTGAAATTGCGGCTAAATACGTTTTTAAAATCCGCATCAATCCGGGAAATTTTTACGACAAACGTGCCAAATTCGAACAACATCTGTATACCGACGAAGAATATAAGGCTGAGCTCCATAAAATTGAAGAACAGTTCGTCCCGTTTCTTCAACTGCTGAAAGACACCAATACAGCGCTTCGCATTGGCGCCAATCAGGGTTCACTGTCCGACCGGATTATGAGCCGGTACGGAGATACGCCTGCCGGAATCGTTGAATCGGTTATGGAATTTCTACGAATTTGCCAGAAACAGGAGTTTAACAATGTAGTAATTTCGATCAAATCCAGCAATACGCGCACCATGGTTTATACCGTGCGCTTGCTGAATTACAAAATGAGGTTGGAAGAAATGAATTATCCGCTCCATTTGGGGGTGACCGAAGCTGGAGAAGGTGAAGATGGCCGTATTAAATCGGCTGTTGGAATCGGAGCATTATTGGCTGATGGAATTGGAGATACCATTCGGGTTTCGCTGACCGAAGCTCCGGAAAATGAAATTTCAGTTGCCCGGAAGTTGATTAACCATATTGAAACCTACCGAAATCATAAACCGATTAAAGCGCCACTTTTCGCGCAGATTAATCCATTCGAATATGAACGGCGTTCGGTGAGACCGGTACTGAAAATGGGCGATAAAAACCTGCCGGTTGTGATGGCCGACCTTCGCGGACGTACACTTTCAGAAATTCTACCTTTACGAGGAAAGCAAATTCCTGAGTATTTTATTGATGGTCAGGAAGTGCTTGATATAGAAGGTAATGTGTATCCAATATTAACTCTTGAAGAATATTTGTTTGGCGGTTCACATTGGGGACAAACCAAATTTATCCGCACCAATAAAGAGGAATTTGATCATTTCATGAATGAAAATCCGGAAATCATCACCAAGCTGAAACAAACCCGGAAAACCATTCTTATCTTGGAAAGTTTCAATAAAAATCCATTTGCCGAACTTCGGGCTTTCTTTATGACGCTTGAATCGCACATTTGGAAAGTTCCGGTTATCATCTTCAGGAAATACAATGAACGATACCTGGAAAATTTACAGATCAAAGCTGCTGCCGATTTGGGTGGTTTGCTGATTGATGGTTATGGCGACGGTTTGTGCGTAACCAACGAATCGGAGCAGATTACCTTTACCGACTTAAAAGATCTGAGTTTCTCCATTCTTCAGGCAAGCCGGATGCGGCTGACCAAAACCGAATTTATTTCGTGCCCGGGATGTGGCCGTACTTTGTTTGACCTGCATGAAACGACCATAAAAATTAAAGCTCATTTCAATCATCTTGATCATCTGAAAATTGGGGTGATGGGTTGCGTTGTGAATGGCCCTGGCGAAATGGGTGATGTTGATTATGGATTTGTTGGCGCTGGTCCCGGAAACGTAAATTTATACAAAGGGCAGAAACTTATTAAGCGTCATATTCCTTTCGAATTGGCCGTTGAAGAATTGGAAGCTTTAATCCGCGAAAACGGCGACTGGAAAGACCGCGAAGTGTAAAAAGTGATCAGTCGCAATTATTCCTTTATTAAGGTTGAGATGGCATAGAGAGGAACAATTTCAATGTTTCCGTCCCTTCCAAAATTTTCGAGCGAAGAGCGTATCCCGCGCTTCAGGTTCTTTTCTTTCATAAACAATCGCATACTCTGCATCTTTCCGCTATAGCCCGACTTAATTTCGACCGGTACAATTTCATCGCCCTGCCTGATCACATAATCAACTTCAGCATTACTGCCGCGTTCCAGGCGGTGCCAATAAAAAAGCTGAGGCTTTTCCAGGATAGATGATGCCTTGATCAGTTCCAGTCCGGCATAAATTTCGGCCAGGCTTCCCTTGTTCACCATATCCATTTCTTCAACCACCAAATATTCGCGGATATTCAGTCCAAGAATATGTTGAAAAATGCCGGTATCGTACATTAACACCTTAAACTTCTTCGGATCAATTTGAGCACCAAGCGGAAAGCCATTGGCGGAGGTGTGAAAAACCGGAAAAGCCAGACCAGCCATAATGAGCAGTTCAAGCGTCTCCTTAATTTGAGGATGGCTGGCCTTAGCAACCACATTTGAATACACAAACTTGGCTCCGGCTTGTTCAACAATACTGGCGAACACTTCCCTGATGCGGCTTTCAGGTACCCGGCGATGGTACTTCGAAAAATCGTCACGAATTGATAGCGCAAGATCACTGAGCACATTGAGTCCGTCGAGCACACTGTTGTTATCAACCACTTGTCTGATCACTTCCGGCATTCCCCCGGTTAACTGAAACTTTCGGTAGTAATCGGTCAACTTTTCATGAAAAACCGGATTTATTGGCTGATCGGGAGATGCATTATTGATCATCTCAACATATTGATCCATCCGATAGGCCAATAGAAATTCATGGAAAGACATTGGGTACATAAACATTGACCGTATCCGCCCAACACCAAACGAAGGAAGGTCCGACAAGGCAAATTCCAGCAAAGATCCTGCTGCAATCACATGCAAATCAGGCCTGTTTTCATAAAAAAACCTCAATGCAGAAATGGCCCTTGGGCAAGCCTGAATTTCATCAAAAAACAGGAGCGTTTCGTTACCGAGAACCGGCTTTCCGTAAAATGCCGATAATTCCTGGCAAATACGGAACGGATCAAGATTTTGATTGAAAAACCGGGAAACATCAGTGTCAATCTCAAAATTTACTTCAACGAAATTTTGAAAGGTCTTTCCCAGTTCACGCACGACAAAAGTCTTTCCAACTTGTCGGGCGCCGCGTAAAAGAAGCACCTTTCTGTTTGCCGAATCCTTCCAGTTGAGCAAGTGCTTAGATATATTTCGTCTCATAATCCTGTATTTTAGTTGATTAATCTTATTTAATCAAAATATCAAGGCAAATATAAGTTGAAAATAACAAAAAGTCAAGGCAAGTTTTAATATATTTCAACAAAAAGTCAAGGCAAGTTTGTCGGACTACAAATATTCCTGAAATATTTCTTCTATCTTTTGCCCGTTTCCAAGCCAAAAGCCTCTTAACCCTGAAGCGATGGCGGCTTGCACATTTTGTTGTGAATCATCAATAAATAAAGATTCTTCAGGATTTACTCCTGAAAGACGGATGATTTCCTGAAAGGATTCCGGAGTAGGTTTCCGGAACCCAATTTCGTTGGAATAAAAATCTTTTTCAAAAAGTGTTGAAACTTCAAATTCATGCTGGTTCCTGAAGCTGGAATGATATTTTTCAACATGAATGGCGTTGGTGTTGCTGAAAAGAAAAATTTTAAAATCTTTCCTTAAGTTATTTACGAGTTTGACTCTGATCTCCGGAAAATCGAGCAGCATGGCCGTCCAGGCATTGTCAATGGCTTCATTGGAAACAAGTTGTGGCAACAAACTCCTGATCCCGTCCCTGAATTCTTCAGGTGTAACCTGCCCTTTTTCCATCCTGAAAAAAATGTCGTGATCGTATGAAAGCCCGGTATTGGCAACCAATTGAGGCATACCCAAATTGCCAAAAGCATCGATTGTTTTTTGAGGATCGATGTTTAGCAAAACACCCCCAAGGTCGAAAATAATGTTCCTGATACCGTTTAAGATTTCCATTGTACAAATTTTGAGACCACAAAAGTCAGAAAAAATCTGAAATAATAAAGAAAAATAAAGTATCCAATCATTCGAAAAGATCGGATACTTATCTTTGAGAGGTAGAAAAATTCAACTCACTCATGAGAAATCCACAGACCATTTGGTTTAGTAAGGAGAAGAAGCTGGTTGAAACGATTGATCAGCGACTTCTGCCATTTCAGCATCTAATCGTTGAAATACGGACTGTTGCTGAAGCTCGCCGGGCGATCAGCGAAATGATCGTGAGAGGCGCGCCACTGATTGGTGTGACGGCGGCTTATGGGATGTTTCTGGCGGCTGTAAATTATTCCGGAGCTAATTTTATGGCTGAAATGAAAAGCGGAGGCAATTGGCTAAAATCATCGCGACCAACTGCGGTGAACCTGGCCTTTGCTGTCGATGAGGCTTTGTCCGTCATTTCAGAAGAAAAGAGCCATTCCGAGAATGCCCGGCTTTTGCTTGAATATGCTGAATCGCTGAAAAACCGTGAGATCGAGTTCAGCAAAAATATTGGCAAACATGGACTTGAATTGATCAAAACAATCAGTCAGGTTAAAAAGGGAGAACCTGTTCAGATTTTAACCCATTGCAATGCAGGTCGCCTGGCTTGTGTCGAATTGGGTACGGCAACCGCGCCCATTTATCTGGCTCACGAAGCTGGAATTCCGATACATGTTTGGGTCGATGAAACACGACCGCGCAATCAGGGCGCTCGCTTAACCGCTTGGGAACTGGGCGAAGCCGGAATCCCGCATACCATTATTCCGGATAACACGGGCGGTCATCTGATGCAGCACCAAATGATTGATATGGTAATTGTTGGAAGCGACCGCACAACCTTAAACGGCGATGTGGCAAACAAAATAGGAACTTATCTGAAAGCGTTGGCTGCTGCCGACAATGGCATTCCGTTTTATGTAGCGTTACCTTCAACAACAATTGACTGGAATTTAAACGATGGGATTAGCGAAATTCCGATTGAACAGCGCGATGGCCGGGAAGTTTCGATGATGGAAGGGCAATTGGGCGATGAAGTTAATGAATTCAGAATTATTCCGGAGAAAAGCCCGGTTGCAAACTACGGATTTGATGTAACTCCGGCCCGGTTAGTTACTGGTCTCATTACCGAACGGGGAGTCTGCAAGGCAACTCGTGAAGGAATCGTCAATTTGTTTCCTGAAAAAAGAAATGAAAATGAATGAAGGTTATATCAAATTTCGGTGCGACTGGAAACAGGAAGAAATACTGATTCCGGAAGAATTGTTCCGAAAACTGGAAGTTGCACGCTCCCGGCTTTATGAACTGGGGTTAATTGGGATGAATCCTGATGGAATTGGTTTTGGAAATATATCAGTCAGGGCTGATAATCAGAAATCGTTTTTTATAACAGGTAGTGCCACCGGCCAGCATCCCCGACTCAATCCGGAACATTATGCCTTGGTTTCAGGATACAGTTTTAAATTAAATTCTGTTTCTTGCCTTGGCCTGACAAAAGCCTCAGCCGAAAGTCTGACTCATGCTGCTGTTTACGAGTCACTTCCTGAAGCTGGTGCGGTAGTTCATGCGCATTGTCTTTGGTTGTGGGAAAAACTACTGAATTATTACCCGACAACTTCAGCAGATGTTGAATACGGAACTCCTGAAATGGCTTATGAAGTAAAAGAAGTTGCTGAAAAAACTACTTCTCATTTTGAGAAAATTATTATCATGGGTGGTCATCAGGAAGGAATTCTGGCATTTGCAAATACCTTGGAAGAAGCAGTCACCGCAATTATAAACCTTTACAAGAAATATAAAAATGACTAAAATTGCCATCATCGGCGGCTCCGGACTCGAAAACCCGGCAATCCTGAAGAATGCAACGGAATTGAAAGTGGATACTCCATACGGGCCAACAACTTCGGATTTTAAATGCGGAACAATCAATGGCCGTGAAGTGGTGATACTTTCCCGGCATGGCCGCCAGCATACCATTCCGCCAACACAGGTGAACAATCGGGCCAATATTTGGGCCATCCGTGAAATCGGATGTTCGCGCATTCTGGCAACAACTGCCTGCGGAAGTCTGCGACAGGAAATAGGACGCGGCGATTTTGTGGTGCTAGATCAGTTTATCGATTTTACAAGGCACAGGGCTATCACTTTTTTCGAATCTTTCGAACATAAGGAAATGAAACACACGCCGATGGCTGATCCATTTGATAATTTTCTGCGCTCTCAAATCATAGAAACAGCTAAAGAATTGGGATTGAAGATTTTTGAAAAGGGAACAGTGGTAACAATTGAAGGGCCGCGATTTTCCACGCGCGCCGAATCGAACATGTTCCGTTTGTGGGGAGCAGATGTGATTAATATGTCGACAGCGCCTGAGGCAATTCTCGCCAATGAACTGGGAATTCCTTATGCCGCCATTGCCATGAGTACCGATTACGACTGCTGGAAAACAGATGAAGCTCCGGTAACTTGGAACGAAGTCTTAAAGGTATTTAATCAGAATGTCAATCATGTTGTTGATTTGCTGACAACTACAATTGGAAAGTTGTAGCCGGTATTTTTCAGGATAAAAATCTCTTTATTTATAAAGATTTATGTTCCGGTCGCAAATTGTTTGGCACATGATTTGTAAAACGAACAATCATAAGAGTTGTCTCAAAGCCATGAACACTTTTTTACGATTGGTCAATTTTAAAGGTTAAGAGAGAAAAGGTTTATAAAATTGATCCAGTTAGATACTTTAAATAGTTGAAGCCATTCCTGAATTTCAGGGATGGCTTTATTCTTGTGCGCCAAGAATTTTTGAAATCGAAGCCAATTAAATAAAAAAAGCTCCTTTTGGAGCTTTTTTTATTATTCGTTTATATGTATCCACACACCCGACTTCGGATTTTTATAAAGAAGTGAATTCAATTCCTTTTGTGCTTCATCCATGGTAGAAAAACCCTCCATAGCAACTCTGTTCAGTCCATTGAATACACCCAGGTTTCGTCCGGCATAACCTTGTTCTTTAAGTTGAAGAATGTATTTTTTTGCATTTTCTTCACTCCTAAAACTACCGCCAATAATGTAATATTTGAATTGTGATGATTCAGCAACCGCCAGGTTTTCAGTATATTCAGCAGTTTTTTGTTCTGCTTGTACTGGTACAGCAGTTATCGTTTGTGACAAGGCATCCCATAGTCCCATATCCGATTTCGACAAATATTCTTTGTTGTGTTTCATGGGAATAAGCGCCAAAGCAACCAGCAGAGGAACAGCAACAACAAGTTTTTTCAGTTTGCGTTTCTCAAAAATAACTGGTACCGCGTCTCGATGCTCAATCTTAAATGCAGGTTTCGGCATTTGCCGCTGATAAAGCTTTTCGTATGAGAAATTTTGTAATCCGTATGAATCGACCAGAAGATTTTGTCTCAACTGAGGTTCGAAAAGCAGGTTTTCGCGCGAATCGTAATGCAGATATCCAACTCCTTCAAAATAAACATTGCGGTTACGCTCAAGGTTGAGCATCGTTTCCTCCACAAAATCTTCAAGTTTCTGCTTTGCGCTGAAATAACTTATGCCTTCCGATTCAGCAATAAAATTGATAAGTAAACCGTCGTTTGAAATCAGTTTGTTGTTAAAGGCAATTTCTTTTGTTGGTGGGTAAAATTGATTGTTCTCAATTGTAGCCGGTTTGTAGTTGGCCACAAATCCCCCAAATTCCGGAATGATCACACAATCATTCAGTAACAATTGATCTTTTATATATTGATTGATTTCCACGTTTTACCTTTTAAACATTCAAAAGTAAGAAAAAATAGATAAGCTTCAAGGCAAAGTTTTCAACAGCCCGGTTAACATCCTGAGACACAAACTTAAATTTTTTCAATGAATGAAGTGCCATGGATAATTCATAAATTTGCAACTCAACAAAAAGTAATATAACATGAAACAAATTTTAGTAACCGGAGGTACCGGATATATTGGATCTCATACATCTGTTGAACTTCAAAACGCAGGCTATGAGGTTATTATTGTTGATAATCTATCTAATTCGAGCGCAGATGTTTTAGATGGAATTGAAAAAATTACCGGAATTCGTCCGACTTTTGAGCAATTTGACCTGATTGAAAAAGAAAAAGTTGAAGCCTTCTTTATCAAATATCCGAAGATTGAAGCTATCATTCATTTTGCAGCGTCAAAGGCAGTTGGAGAATCGGTTGAAAAACCATTGCTGTATTACCGGAATAACCTGGGTTCGTTGATCAATCTGCTGGAATGCCAGATTAAGTACGGCGTTTCGAGTATTGTATTTTCCTCATCTTGTACGGTATACGGGCAACCCGATCAATTGCCGGTTACTGAAGAAACGCCAAGAAAAGATGCTGAATCGCCTTACGGGAATTCCAAACGGGTAAATGAAGATATTTTAAAAGATACAATTGCAGCAAACCCCCGGATGAAAGGAATAGCACTTCGCTATTTTAATCCGGTTGGTGCACATCCGACGGCTTTGATTGGCGAATTGCCCTTGGGAGTTCCGGCTAATCTTGTGCCTTTTATAACCCAGACGGCCGCAGGTTTACGAAATGAACTAAAAGTTTTTGGCGACGACTATGATACATCTGATGGTTCAGCGGTACGCGATTATATTAATGTCGTTGACCTGGCTAAAGCACATGTGATTGCTGTTAATCGGCTAATTGAAAGTAAAAATAAACAAGGCTACGAGATTTTTAACCTTGGAACAGGAAATGGAGTTTCAGTTCTCGAAGCAATTCATGCATTTGAGAAAGTTTCAGGAGTAAAATTAAATTACAAAATTGTTGGCCGACGGTCAGGTGATATTGAAAAAATTTGGGCCGATACAACTTTTGCCAACGATGAACTGGGCTGGAAAGCTGAAAAAGGATTGGAGGAAACAATGCTTTCGGCCTGGCTGTGGGAAAAGCGTGTTCGTGGAATAAAGTAACGATTTAAATAAAGAAAAAGGTCTGCTGAAAAAGCGGACCTTTTTTATATTTGTCAAAGCGAACAATTTTTTTAAGCATAAAACCGTATTTTTGATCAACACTAAAAAATCATACCCGAATGAAGACAATTTTAATTACTGGCGGCGCCGGTTTTATCGGTTCACATGTGGTTCGCCTGTTTGTAAATAAATATCCTGAATATAAGATTGTTAACCTTGATAAGTTAACATACGCAGGAAACCTGGCTAACCTGAAAGATGTTGAAGGCAAAGCGAATTACGAATTTGTGAAAGGTGATATCGTTGATGCAGAATTTATCCTGAAACTTTTTTCTGAAAGGCAATTTGACGGTGTGATTCACCTCGCTGCCGAATCGCATGTTGACCGGTCAATCAGCAACCCGACCGAATTTGTTTTTACCAACGTAATAGGTACAGTTAATCTCCTGAATGCTGCCCGCCACATCTGGAAAGATCATTCGGAAGGAAAACGTTTTTACCACATTTCGACCGACGAAGTGTACGGAAGCTTGGGAACTGAAGGAATGTTTACTGAAGAAACCGGTTACGATCCACACAGCCCGTATTCGGCTTCAAAAGCCAGCTCCGATCATTTTGTACGTGCCTATCATGATACTTTTGGTCTGCCTGCTGTAGTTTCAAACTGCTCGAACAATTATGGCTCGTTCCAGTTTCCTGAAAAACTGATTCCACTTTTCATCAATAACATCAGGCAAAATAAACCACTTCCGGTTTATGGTAAGGGCGAAAACATTCGCGACTGGCTCTGGGTCGAGGACCATGCACGGGCGATCGATGTGATTTATCATCAGGGTAAAAATGGTGATACCTATAACATTGGTGGTCACAACGAATGGACAAACATCGATCTGATCAAAGTGATGTGTCGCATCATGGACGGTAAACTAGGTCGCGAGGCCGGAACTTCTGAAAAGTTGATCACTTATGTGAAAGATCGCGCCGGCCACGATTTGCGTTATGCCATTGATTCAACAAAGTTGCAAAAAGAACTGGGTTGGGTGCCAAGTCTGCAGTTTGAAGAAGGTCTGGCGAAAACCATCGACTGGTATCTTGAAAACGCGGAATGGATGGAAAATGTTACCAGCGGCGATTACCAGAGCTATTACGAAAAGCAATACCAGAACAGATAAAACTAATCGTTATCCTGAAAATATCTGTGAAGGATTTCTCTCAAAGCGAAGCCTTTATTTTTTATGGACTTGTCAGAAATTACCAAAACCATTTCTTAAATTGTCGTCAAGCTTAAACTTTCAGTATGAAACGTCGCAACTTTTTTAAAACTGCTGCTTTAGGCGGTGGAACATTGGCAATCAGTCCGCTGACTTCGTGTATTCAATCATCAAATTCAAAGGTTGGTCCTGAAAATTATGCCGATTTTGACTTGAATGAAATGACGATTAGTCAGCTTCAGGAAAAAATGACTTCAGGAGAAATGACATCCGAAGAAATTACCCAAAAATACCTTAAGAGGATTGAACAACTTGACCAGCAAGGTCCTGAACTGCGTTCGGTAATTGAGGTGAATCCAGATGCGTTGGATATTGCTCGAAAGTTGGACGGTGAGCGAAAATCAGGACAGGTTCGTGGCCCATTACATGGTATTCCGGTTTTAATAAAAGATAATATCGACACAGGCGACAAGATGCAAACAACTGCTGGTTCTTTGGCTTTGGTGGGTTCTTCGGCGAGCGATGATGCGTTTATTGTTCGCAAATTACGCGATGCCGGTGCCGTGCTTCTGGGTAAAACGAATTTGAGCGAATGGGCAAATTTCCGGTCAACGCGCTCGTCAAGCGGATGGAGTGGGAGAGGTGGCCAGGTTCGGAATCCGTTTTGCATTGATCGTAGTCCTTGCGGTTCAAGTTCAGGAACAGGAGTCGCGGTTTCGGCTAATTTGTGTACCATCGGAATCGGCACCGAAACAGATGGCTCAATCGTGTGCCCTTCAGGAATTAACGGAATTGTAGGAATAAAACCTACGGTTGGACTTTGGAGCCGCGATGGAATTATTCCGATTTCGCACAGCCAGGATACAGCCGGACCAATGACAAGAACGGTAACCGATGCTGCTATTTTGCTTGGTCTTTTGGCCGAAAATGATCCGAACAATACCAGCGATTTAAAGAATACCGAAACCATAACTAACTATACCAGTTTCCTGGACCAGAATGGTTTACAGAATGCACGGATTGGTATCGCTGCTGACTTTTTCGGGTTTCATGATGGTGTTGATCAATTGATGGCTGATTCCATTCAAAAAATGAAAGATTGCGGAGCTACCATCATTGAGAACCTGAAATTTGAAAATCGCCGGGAATGGGGAGATCTCGAATGGCAGGTCCTGATTTCAGAATTCAAAGCCGACTTGAATGCTTATCTGGAAAATCGTACCGGACTGAACGTGAAATCGTTGGCCGACTTAATTGAATTTAATAAAGCACACGCCGATACCGAAATGCGCTGGTTTGTCCAGGAAATTTTTGAAAAAGCTGAAAAAACTTCCGGGTTGGACGATCCGGCCTATTTGGGTGCGCTTGCAAAAGCGAAGGAACTTACACGTCAGAAAGGGATCGATTTGTTGATGGATCAAAATCAACTGGATGCATTGATTGCTCCGACAAACGGCCCGTCGTGGACAATTGATTTGGTAAACGGCGACCATTTTGGTGGCGGAAGTTCAGACGCTGCAGCTATTTCGGGCTATCCGGCAATCACTGTTCCTGCTGGATTTGTACATGGTTTGCCAGTTGGTATTTCGTTCTTTGGTCGTGCCTGGAGCGAGACCACATTAATTAAAATTGCCTTTGCTTTCGAGCAAGCGACGAAACACCGGAAAGTTCCGAAGTTTCTTAAATCAATAGTGTGAAATTGCTGTAGATTCATGATAATCAGTGTTTAATAAATACTGAAGCGCTTACTTTTTGGCTCTTTTTTTCCTGTATCCAATCCACCAAATAAAAAAACCACTGATTAATACGATCAGAATACAGATTCCGGCAATTGGAACATATAGAATGTAAAACATTCCAAGAATGTTCTCAAAGATCCGGCCTGTATGAACTTCAAGCGAAAGATTCCACAACGAAACCGGACTTTTTTTAATGATTTCAGGACTCATGTCGCCAAAGGTCGAAGAATTCCGGATGGGTAAAACACCATGATTGTAGTCGAAGTAAAATTCATTTCCCGATTGATCTGCAAACCATCCGTCGATCATATCTTTTGAAATGGGCGGTCCGATTTCAACAGGAGACTGGTACGGTGCGCCCGAAATATAATCATACAATTGGCCGCTAAATGGATTCCATAAGAACAGCCCATTGAAAGAACCAATAAGGTACATATTTTCACCTTTTTTCTCCAGCACATTGCAGCCCATTACGCTTACCAGTGGCTCGTTTGCCAGTCGTTGCAACGGTTTTTGCAAATTTTCATCAGTGACAAAAAGTCCATCGTTGGTAGAGAAAAGAAATAGATGGTTTTGTTCGTCGTAAATTATCCGTCGAAGTTTGTCGTACCAGGGATTTGGAGAACTCAAAACAGTTCCCGGAATTGGTGAAACTGTTGAATTGGCAATGGCAATTAATAGTGGAGGACGTAGAAACATTCCGGTAATGGTTACAAAAATCAGGAACGGAATAAAAATCCAGCCCAATCGGTTGTGCCACTTTAAATTTGTATTACGGGCAGCCACAAGTTTGGCATTTTCTTTTTGTTTTTTCTTCCTTCTTCTTAGCCATTTGGGGAATATAAAGTGCATCAGTCCGGTTAACGAAATAATAAGAATGGCCAACCCAAACATATCGACGACCAGTTTTCCGGCCGAACCCCATATTTCGCCGCTGTGCAGCAACCACAAGGTTTTAAATAAACTTACCTTGCCATTAAACCCTTCAGGAGCAGGAACATGAATTTCTGAAAAGGAAATACCATCTGTGGTTTTCAGCAAAAAAGATCGCGTTTGCACCAGCATTTCGTTCTCTTTCATAATCAGGTCGGTAATCCGTTCTTCAGAAACCGGAAGTTCAACTTTTTGCCATTCTTGTTCCTGAAATGAATACTGAAACAGTCCGAAAAAAGTGCCTGCATAAAGTTTTCCATCCGGAGTTTTAAGAATTTTCGAAATTTTTCTGTTGTCAATTCCTGAAGGAAATCCAGCATTCCAATCCTGAAAAGTTTTGAAATGGTCGAGGCTAAGCCAAATGCCGATATTTCCATAAATCAGCGCCGAATCGGGATGTATGAAACACACCGATTTTACGGCTCCCTTGTTCCAGTTTTTATAACTGTAATTGTCAGGTAGCAGCTTCCGGCTAATGTCGGCCGAAGAAATCAGGCTTCGGTGATTCATGAAAATTCCTGAAATGCTGAAAAGTATGACAAACAGTGTGATAACTATTCCCGGCCATTTGTGGAACTTCCGGAGTTTTTGGAGTATTTTATTTTTAGTCATTGAAAAAGTCGTGATAATGCTACAAATGTAATTAGTGCCTGTTTCTGAAAGTGTAACAATCGTTACAATACAGATAATTAATGGATAAAATTGTCTTTTTTAATTTTTAACGTTCCGGAATTGTAAAATCGGCGAGTTGTAAGATGAATATAATCGCGCATGCCTGCCTGATTTTTCCTATTTTTGTGCAATCAAAAATTCAGATAAATCATGAAAGTTTTCAAATTTGGCGGGGCTTCGGTCAGTTCTGCCGATGCGGTGAGAAATTCAGTAAACATACTTCGGATGTACCCCGGACAAAAGATCCTGGTGATATCGGCCATGGGAAAAACAACCAACGCGCTGGAAGTAGTGGCACGCAAATATTTTGATCAGGATTTGAAATTGTGGCCTGCATTTCAGGAAGTGAAAACGTACCACGAACAAATCGTAACCGAATTGTGGGGCGAAACAACCGAACTTCCGGAACTCGAAAAACTTTTCGGACTGCTTGGCAACCGGATTATCGGAGAACCCTCGTTGAATTTCGATTACGAATACGACCAGATCGTATCGTTTGGCGAGCTGTTTTCGACCATGATTATTAGCCTTTACTTCAATAAAATAGGTCTGAAAAATCGTTGGATTGATGTGCGTACCTGTTTAAAAACCGACGATCAGTATCGCGAAGGAAACATCGACTGGGAACTTTCGGAGCGGCTGTCCAAGCGGATTTTTACTTTCGAAACCGAAGAGTTGTATATCACTCAGGGTTTTCTTGGTGGAACAATGACCAATCAAACCACAACACTTGGGCGGGAAGGATCGGATTACACCGCTGCAATTTTGGCTAATTTGCTCGATGCTGAAGAAGTGAGTATTTGGAAAAATGTTCCGGGAATTATGAATGCTGACCCCGATTATTTCGAAAACACTCAGAAACTTGAAGAATTGTCGTACAAAGAGGCCATTGAATTGTCGTATTCCGGAGCAAAAGTTATTCATCCGAAAACCATAAAACCACTTCAAAATAAAAATATTAAGCTGCTTGTAAAATCGTTTCTTGAACCTGAAAAAAGCGGGACAGTAATCCATGCGGCCGAACATACGCTTGATTTGGTGCCGGTTTTTATTGTAAAAAAGAACATGGCTCTGATTACTTTGACTCCTGCCGATTTTTCATTTATCAGCATCAATAGCGTGGCCGATGTGTTCAGTTTATTTGCCAAACATCGCCTGAAAGTTGGTCTGTTGCAGCAGTCGGCCATTGATCTTTCGCTGGCTTTCGACGAACCAGAGCAGGGAATTGATAGCCTGATCGGCCAGTTGCAGCAAAAGTTCGAGGTGAAATACAATACCGGGCTCGATTTGGTTACCATTCGTTATTATACCCCGGATTCTATAAGCCAAATTGCAGATGACCGCAAAATTTACATCGAGCAAAAGAGCAGACGTACAGCCCGTTTGCTGCTGAAATAGCTTTTGGGTAGTGCGTTGAATAAATTCGTAGTGTATCAATGCTTTTCGTCGTAGGTTTTAATTT
>JBAZGO010000013.1:0-114616 GCA_041652995.1 Prolixibacteraceae bacterium | reverse complement strand
AGAATTTTCGTTGACCAAACTCCCTTCCCTTTATTGGGGAAGGGTTGGGGATGGGGCAATTCAGAGTTTTATTCATAAAAATTGAGACCGTATCTTCTATCGAACTCACGTTAATAGGTTTTCTTTCATTTAAAAAGCTGAAGCAGAATGGGGCAGAAATGCACAGTCAACATCGTTTTTTTAAATCGTGTTTATGGGTTTCTAAATTTCGTGCTGTCCTTTTTTAAAAAGGTGCTGTCCTTTTCTGAATTTCGTGCTGTCCTTTTACCAAAAAGGTGCTGTCCTTTTTGGGAAAGCATTGGCGTCATTTTTTTCAGTGGTTCGTTTTACTATATATTATTGGTACTGCAGGACTTCTTATGCTTTGAAAAGGAGGAGAAATGAATGTTGGATATTTATAAACGTTTAAAAGATCACTTGTGTCAGGCAGAGAAATAATCAATAATCCGATAAGTCCGGTTTAGACTATTTCCAGGAACCTTCATCAATCATCCAGGGTTCAATTGTTAATTTTGAATCGGTGTCGTTGTTGATTGAATTCCAAATTTCATTGGTTGTCATCCAGCTCTCAATTTCCATTCCTTTGTCTGCTTCTTCAGCTAAATTGTAATTTAGTTTCCAGATTTCTTCGTTCGACATCCAGTCTTCGAGTTCCAGAGCTGGTTCTTTGTACAGGGCGAAATTTGTATATGCTAAAGAATTTGCATTCCAAATGGTTGCATCAGTCATCCAATTTTCCAACTGAATTGCTGTTTCCATGCTTTTGCTGTCAGAGACTTTTACTACTTTTCCTTCTGCTTTAACGTTTACGACGATTAATAAAAGGGCTAAAAATGTTCCCGTTGCGAATTGTTTTACTGTTGTTTTCATAACTTCTAATTTTAATTTGATTCAAAGCTAAGGTCGCCACAGTATTTTCGAAAGCGAAATGGAAGAACTGACGATTTTTATCGACCAATGGCGATTTTATCGTGTAAGTAATTCATTTTAAATTTGGCAGAAATAAAAAATCCCGGCCTTAAAAGGTCAGGATTCAATATTGCAGGTAGTGTATTTTCTTAATTCGCCGATTCAAACTGCTTCAGGAAACGGACATCGTTTTCGAAGAAATGGCGGATATCTTTAATGCCGTATTTCAGCATGGTGATACGCTCGATTCCCATTCCAAAAGCAAAACCGGTATATTTTTTACTGTCGATGTTGCAGCTTTCCAAAACGTTCGGGTCAACCATTCCGCAGCCCAGAATTTCGAGCCAACCCGTGTATTTGCAAACGTTGCAACCTTCGCCGCCGCAAATGGAGCAGCTCACATCCATTTCAGCCGATGGTTCGGTGAACGGGAAATAGGAAGGACGTAATCGAATCTGTGATTTTTCGCCAAAAAGTTCACGGGCAAAATACAGGAGGGTTTGTTTCAGGTCGGCAAACGAAACATTTTCGTCGACATACAATCCTTCAATCTGGTGGAAAATACAATGCGAACGCGCGGAAATCGCTTCATTCCTGAAAACTCTTCCCGGGAAAATGGCACGGATGGGTGGCTGAGTTTTTTCCATGACACGAATTTGTACGCTTGATGTGTGTGTTCGAAGCAAAACATCCGGATCTTTTTCAATGAAAAATGTATCCTGCATATCGCGTGCCGGGTGTTCCGGAGGAAAATTCAGGGCCGAAAAAACATGCCAGTCGTCTTCAATCTCTGGACCTTCGGCAATCGTAAATCCCAAACGGGTAAAAATTTCGATCATTTCGTTTTTCACAATCGAAAGCGGATGACGGCTACCCAAACGGATGGGTTCGCCCGGCATGGTTAAATCTGCACCTGAAGCGCCTTGATCGCCTGCTTCAAAATTATCTTTCAGCTCATTAATTTTACTGACGGCAAATTCTTTCAGTTCGTTAATGGCCTGCCCAACTTCCTTTTTCACTTCAGCCGGAACGTCTTTAAATTCGTTAAAAAGCTGGCCAACCAAACCTTTTTTGCTTATATATTTAATACGCAGTTCTTCAACCTCTTCCCGTGCAGAAACCGAAACCGCTTCAATTTCAGCCTTTAATGCTTTGATTTTTTCTAACATTTCATTCATGTTCTTGAATTGACCGGCAAAGATAATGATTCAGGAATTAATGCGAATAAATTATTCCAGAATCCTGATCTTTTTGACCCTTATGTCGGTTTTTGGCCTGAAATCAGTTTTAACTTCAACATTCGAAATTTTATCGGCAACATCCATTCCATCTGTAACTTCGCCAAAAATGGTGTATGTTCCGTCGAGGTGTGGCGCGCCGCCTATGGTTTTGTATGTATTTCGTTGTTCGGTAGTAAACTTGTGATTCATTTCTGTTTCCAGATCGTCGAGCTCCTGATCAGAATAAGTGCGGCCTGTAATAATGTAATATTGCGATCCGTCGGAACGCTTGCGGCTGTTGGCTGTGTCGGGTTTACGCGGCGAACCAATCACGCCGCGTTTGTGGTATAATCCCGGAACAATATGTGCCGGAAGCGTGTAGCCGGGTCCCTTCCAGCCCACCACGTCGTCGGCTTCGGCGTATCGCGTGTCAGCGGCGCCACTTTGAATACAAAATCCTTTGATAGCCCGGTGGATCAGCAAACCATCGTAATAATTTTCGCGAACCAGTTTAATAAAGTTATCGCGGTATTGCGCTGTGCTGTTGTACAATTTAATCCTGATATTGCCCATGTCAGTTTCAATAATTAAACCTGTAATTTGGCTGTTTTTTTCACTTTCCTGGTCAGTTGTAATTTTTTGCAAAACTGTTAATGGCTGTAGCTTACCCGATTTTTTCAGCAATTCAGAAATAAAAACCGACGGAATTACAAATGTTTGAGTTTCGTAATCTGCAACTTCAGTAAATGCCAGTCCAAAACATTGTAATCCTGAATCGAAAACCGGACTTCCGGCGCTTTTCTGCCACAATTTATTGGAAACGCGATAAAGTTTTGATCCCAGCATATTCGAAAAACTCAATACTTTTCCTTCGTGGTACGGAACCGTGTTTCCTTGTGGCTTGTCAAAATAAACTGATTTCTCGTTCGGCTTCAGGATTGAATCGGAAAGAACGAGAGGTTTTCTTTGAAGGCCATCAATCTTCAACAAAATGAGGTCGTTTATCCGGTCGATCCCAGCAATTCCGGTCACTTCGTATGTTTTAGGTTCGTCGAATGGCTGAATGACAGCGCGGTTAGCCGATTCGAAAAATGAAAACCGGGTTACAGCCAGATCGGAAGTTACAAAAAAGCCGAGCCCACTTTCCAGAATACGGTTGTTGTCGTAGGTATCTATTTTAAATACTGACGGTACAAATTCGGCAAATCCGCTCGATTTCGGTTTACTGGCCGCTTCAGCATTTATTTTTGTTGCAGCTTGGTTTTGCTTTTTCCCTGAATTTCCGCATGAAGCGACCACAAGACTCACAATCAACATCATAGCGACACGAGTTGTAAGTTGATGTTCAAACTTCAGAAGTAAATAAAAAGATCTGATTTTAGATCGATTAATCTTTAGTTGATTCGACAGATTTTTCATCATAATCCAGATTATTCAAGTACAGTTACCGTTAATTTTACATCGTTCAGCGGACGATTATTTTCATCGGTTTTCAGGGCTGCAATTTTGTCAATCACATCAAATCCTGAAATGCATTCACCAAAAATGGTATACTTTCCATCAAGGCTGGGATATCCGCCAACCGTTGTATAAGCTTTGCGCTGTGCCTCTGTAAATTCCAGTTTTTCCCGGTTCATTTGATACTGCGTTTCAATCTGGCGTTTCACTTCGTCGGCAATCGCCCGAAATTCTTCAACCTTTTTTTCAGCCTTAAGCTGTTTTAGTTTTGCTTTTACTTCAGGGGTAAGAAACTGTGCGTTAATTTTTTTCTGAATGGGTCGGTTAACGGCCAGTTCCAATGTGTCGAGCTCGCCGTTTGTATATACTTTTCCTTTAATAACGAAGAACTGCGAAATGTCGGATTGCTTAAACGGATTTACTTCGTCGGGTTGCCGGGGTGCGCACAGCGAACCTTTTTTGTGAAAAAACTCAGGTCTGATTTCATCGTCAACGGTTTTGTCGGGTTCGCCATAGCCAATACGTTTTCCGGGAGCAGCATTTCGCGATGATTTTGAACCACCCTGAATCAAATAATCCTGAATAACCCGGTAAAAGAGAGTTCCGTCGTAATAACCTTCTTTGGCCAGTTGAATGAAGGCGTCTCTGTGTTTGGGCGTTTCGTTATACAGTTTGAATTTCATGTTTCCCAGGTTCGTTGAAATTTGCACAATTCTGTTTTGAGCAAACAACTGGCTGCCGAATAAAATTAAAATGCCTGTATAAAAAAAGCGTTTCATCACTTCCTTTCCGTTTAGTTGATTAATTTGATCGTGAACTTAATATCTTGTTGCGGCCTGTCAAACCGACCTGTTGGCTGAGCCGCAATTTTATCAAGCACATCAAGTCCTTCAGTTACTTCGCCAAAAATGGTGTAATTAGTATCAAGCGACGGATAACCACCAACAGTTGTATAAGCTTTGCGTTGCTCATCGGTAAATTTTATGGGTGCCAGCCTGGCATCCTCGGTTATAACCTCCTCTTTCAACGCATTATATCTGGCCATAATTTCATCCTGCTTTCCTTCTGCTCCCAGTTTATTTAATTCGGGCTCAATCGCTTTTACTTTTGCCTGAAACATACTTTGCTTGCGCGAATCCTCAAGTTTGGTTTGCAGCGAGTCCAATTCCCCCGGCCTGAAAACTCTTCCCTGGACAATATAAAATTGCGATGCTGATGATCTTTTCTCCGGATTTGTCCGGTCGCCTTCCCGGGCTGCTGCCAAAACTCCTTTCCGGTGAAAAAACTTGGGATTGATTTCGGCAGGAATTGTATAACCCAAATCACCTCCTCCAAGTTGTTTGCCTGGTTGCGCGTTTTTCGATTCCGGATCGCCACCCTGAATCATAAACCCCTGGATGATCCGGTGAAAAAGCAAATCGGTGTAAAAACCTTCTTTTGTAAGTTTGACGAAATTATCGCGGTGTAGCGGTGTTTCATCGTAGAGCTTAATTTTTATGTTCCCGAATTCGGTCTCAATTTCAATTTGTCGTTCACCTTTTTTCTCAGAAGTTCCGCACGAGATGTTTACGAGTAATCCTGAAAAAACCAAGAATAGGGCTATTTTCTTCATCAGATTCTGTTTTGCTTAAATTTTGAAAAATCGAAGTGCTAAATAATATTTAGCATTCGTCACAGGAAACAAAGATAATGAAACGAGTTAGCTGATGCGAGAATTATCTTTTGAAGAATACAAAATTAAAATTCGAAATAACTTCCGGATCCTGAAAATATATGCCCGCTAAGATTTTGATTGTATCACAATACCTGGAATAGAATCGGGATAATTATTTCGCGTTTTTGTTGTATTTTGGCTTATGAAAAAGATAGCTGAATTGTAAATTGATTTGACGGAATGCACAATGGAAAAGCTTACCATAGATGATCATCAGTTTTTGGAAAGATTAACCCTTTCGCATATTGAGACCATATTTAATGCCATTAATCAGAACAGGCAGTTCTTAAGAAAATGGCTCCCTTTTGTTGATTTTACGCATAAATCAGTTGATACGGAACGATTTGTCAGATCTCTACTCGATAAATCATCTGTTAGCCGCGATGAGGTTTATGTGATTTGGTACAAGCACGAATTTGCCGGACTTATTGGATTTAAGGATATTGACCGTATGAATGATAAAATTGAAATTGGCTACTGGCTGACTGAAAAAATGACAGGAAAAGGAATTGCGACAGCAGCAACACGAAAAATGATTAATCTGGCATTCAGGAATATGGAAATGAACAGGGTACAGATTCGCTGTGGTATTGGTAATGCTAAAAGTTCGGCAATACCCCGCAGATTAGGTTTTTCATTCGAAGGCATTGAGCGAAACGGAGAGAGGCACAATCGCTCCTACATTGATCTTGAAGTTTTTAGTCTGTTAAAGCGTGAATGGGCAGAATCATTATTTTAGAATTCTTTCGACGCGAATCTCACTTTATTAATTCAGAAAAAATTATTACTTCTACTTTTTTTTACTAATGGGAAATATTAATTAGTGATTTTTGACCTTTTTTCCTGAATATGAAGAGAAAAGTGTCTTTTTTGGCTTAAAAAATCAAATTTGACTCAAATAATAAATTGTTCGAATGTTTTATTTTCTATTTTTGCTCCGTTAAATCTGGATTTTTTGTTGTGCAAATGATTCAGAATAAAGCATGAAACAATGGAAAATAAAACAATTCAGCGCACCATGTACAGGGTGCTTAGGAAAACAGGAGTTAGCAGGGAAAGAATCAAACCCGATGCATCTTTTAAGGACGACTTAAATTTCGATCAGGTTGACTGGGCACTTTTCGTGTATTATCTGGAAGGATTTTTCAAGATTCATCTTGACGATCAGGAAATAAGGCAACTAGCGTATGTTAACGATTCCTTGGAAATTGTAAACAAACGGACATGCCTTGAGTGTTCGAAAAATTAAGCTGTTAATTTAGTGGATTTATGAATCAAAGGTATCCGGGCAACCGGATACCTTTTTTTTACTCTGAAAATTCAATAAACAATTAATGTTATTAACTGTTTATCAGTAATTAATAACTTAATAAGACACTAAAATCCAAATATTTAACCGATGAAAAAAATACTATTTGTATTCATTCTAATTCCTTTTGCAGGATATTCAGCCGAAAAAGCTGATTCATTAAAATCATGGAACTTTGGAGGACTTGCTTCTTTCAATTTTTCCCAGGTTTCGTTAACAAACTGGGCTGCGGGTGGACGCAGTTCGTCGTCAGGAGTTGCTTTTTTCAATGTTTTCGGTAATTATAAAAAAGAAAACATTAGCTGGGAAAACAGTTTGGAACTTGGTTATGGTTTGTTAAAAGAACAAGATAACGCCGTAGTTAAATCGAATGATAAATTTGATTTCAATTCGAAGTTTGGCTTGAAAAGGACGGAAAATCTTTTTATTTCAACACTTTTTAATTTTAAAACGCAGTTTGCTCCGGGTTATAAATACCCCAATACAACCGATGCTATTTCGCGCTTTCTTGCGCCTGCCTATATGACTCTTTCGTTGGGTCTCGATTACAAACCAAGCAAATTTGTTTCAATTTTTGTGTCACCAGTTACAGGCAAAATGACCATTGTTTCCGATCAGGCTTTAGCTGATATGGGGGCATTTGGCGTTGATCCAGGGAAAAAGTCAAGAACAGAAATGGGCGCATTTGCAAAGTTTGAGCTTAAAACCGATGTGATGAAAAATGTTAGTCTGAACAGTAAACTTGATTTGTTTTCCAACTATTTTCACAATCCGGGAAATATTGATATAAATTGGGATTTACTCATAAATATGAAGATCAATGATTTTCTTTCTGCAAACCTGATCACAAACCTGATTTATGACGATGATATAAAAATCGACAATCGGGGACCCAAAATTCAGTTTAAAGAGATGTTTGGTTTGGGTTTAAACCTTAAATTTTGATTTATCTCGTTTATCGTTGAAAATTATATTTCGTTCATTGCGAAAATTGAACCATTCGTATCGAATTTTGGTCATTTCAAAATAATCATTGCTTTTGATAACTGGAATAAATTTCAACCTTATATTTTTGTCGGAGTAAATCAAACAAATCAATTCGCGATTACTGAATTATTTCGTGCATATTCACCTCAGGAGCACAAAAGGAAAGCCGGTCAGTTTTTTGACTGGCTTTTTTCATTTCGAATTTACACTGATTAAAACTTTTCGTTTACTTTTGCTGAAAATTAAAATTATGCCAAGATTTAGCCGAATTCTATTAAAACTTAGTGGTGAGTCGCTAATGGGAAACCAGCAATATGGAATCGACCAGCAAAGATTGACTGATTATGCGGAACAAATCAAAGAGATTGTTGATATGGGTGTCCAGGTGGGAATTGTTATAGGAGGAGGAAATATTTTTCGCGGACTAAGTGGAGCCACCAAAGGATTTGATCGGGTAAAAGGCGACCAGATGGGAATGCTGGCGACGGTAATCAATAGTTTGGCTTTAAATTCGGCGCTTCAAAGTGTGGGTTGTAGGTCGCATGTTTTAACTGCCATCAGGATGGAGCCAATTGGAGAATTCTATTCGAAAGATAAAGCCATCGAAGTTTTAGAGAAAGGTGAAGTCGCGATTTTCTCTGCTGGTACGGGAAATCCTTATTTTACAACAGATACCGGCTCATCGCTTCGGGGAATAGAAATAGAAGCTGATGTTATGCTGAAAGGAACACGTGTGGATGGCATTTACACAGCCGATCCGGAGAAAGACCCAACAGCTACGCGATTTGAAAAGATTTCATTTGACGAAGTCTATCAGCGCGATTTAAAAGTTATGGATCTTACGGCAACCGCCATGTGTAAGGAAAATAATTTACCGATAATTGTTTTCAATATGGACGTAAAAGGAAACCTGAAGAAAGTTTTGGAGGGGGAAAATATTGGAACTTATGTTCATAACTAAGAAAAAATGCAATTTTTTGATTAAAATTCGCGATAAATTTTAGAATTCTTTAATTTTTTCTATATTTGTTGCCAGCACTTTTAATAAACGAAAAGAGTTAGTTCATATGCAGGAAGAGGTTCAATTGATTATAGATATTTGCACGGAGAGAATGGAACACGCGCTTAGCCATCTGGACAAAGAATTAGTTCATATTCGCGCAGGAAAGGCTTCTCCAAGAATGTTGGACTCGGTTATGGTAGAATATTACGGAAGCATGGTTCCAATTGCACAAGTATCAAATATCAGTACTCCTGACGCCAGAACAATTGTTATTCAACCTTGGGAGAAACCAATGATTCGGCCAATTGAGAAATCAATTATTAATTCGAACCTCGGTTTTAATCCTGATAATAATGGTGAAATTATCCGTATCAATGTTCCGGCTCCTACTGAGCAACGACGAAAAGATATGGTAAAAACCGTTAATAAAGAAGGTGAAATTGCAAAAGTAAGTTTGAGAAGTGCCCGGAAAGATGCCAACGATAATTTGAAAAAACTGTTGAAAGATGGCCTTTCTGAAGATCTTGAAAAAGATGCTGTAGCTGAAGTTCAGGAATTAATTAATAACTTTAGCAAAAAAGTTGACAAAATGCTCGAGGATAAAAACCTTGAGATATTAACGATATAATTGTTTCTAGTTTTCTGTTTTCTGAACATTGTTTAATTGTTTTCATGGCTTTGAGGCGGCTTGTTGAAGCCGTCTCAATTTTTTTATAGCGCCCGAATAACCGTTTCAGTTTTCAGAAATTAAGTGGTACTATTCGAAAATCTTAAATCATTTACTTTATTCATCAACTCCCTGACCCTGGATTCTGAAACCGGATTTTTCCACAATCCTTCGTGTTTCAACCAGGAGCCAACAATAAATGCATCAGCCAGGTTCCAGTATTTGTCAATATTATTCAGGGTTATTCCTGAGCCAATAATTACCGGCAGGTTTGTACTTTGCTGTGCTATTCTGACATCATCGACAAGAGCTTCTCTCCCAGTTGAAGTGCCGGTAATGATAACTCCGTCGCTTCTAAAATATTCAGATGTTTCAACATGTTCCTTCAAACTGAGATCAGCGGTGATGGCATGCGAGGAATGTTTTTTCTGAACATCAGTAAAAATTTGAATATTTTCAGCACCAATCTGTTTGCGATACCTGAGCAATTCTCCGGCGCAGCTTTCCATAAAACCCTCATCAGCTATATGCGCAAATACGAACCCTTCGGCACGAATAAAATTGAGTTTCGCAGCCTGGGCAACTGCCAGAGCAGCTTTATTGGCCCCCGCTAAAATCTGGATTCCAACAGGAACCTGAATTCGCTTTCGAAGTTCAACTGCGACAGCAGTCATTCCGGCAATAATTTCCGGACCAACATTTATTTTCAGGTACGGAACATCGTGCATATTTTCGATGAGAATGGCATCGACGCCGTAATTTTGCAAAAGAATTGCTTCTTTCACAGATTCCGAAACGATAAGTTCTATCGGTTTTGAGTGTCGGGGTGTTCCGGGCAATGCTTCTACATGAACCATCCCAATGATCCATTTTCCACGTTTTAATTGGTGAATAGATTTGATTTCCATCGTCTGAAATTAACTGGTTTGCATTTGTAGTTTAGTTCCTGAAGTTATTTTAAAATTCAAAACCTTGTAATTTGTTCATTTCGTTTTTAGTTAATAATTTCAGAAGATATTTGAGCTGCTGGTTATCTGAAGTTTGAACTTAGATTTGAGCCTAAATGTTTTTCTTCTAATCTTTTGATTATGAAAAAGATATTGATTTTGTTTTTTGGAATTGTTTCATTTATAATTGTTGCAGCGCAATCAGTTAAGATCAATACGTTAACGGAAAAGGAAAAAGCCGATGGCTGGAAATTGCTTTTCAACGGGAAAAATCTGGATGGCTGGAAAACATTTCAGGGAAAGGAAATTACAGGTTGGAAAATAATTGACGGCGTATTAAATAATTCAGGTGTCGGTAGCGATCATGGCGGAGACATTGTAACCCGTGCAAAATATCAAGATTTTGAGTTGTACCTCGAATTTAAAATGGCGGCCCAAAGTAACAGTGGAATCTTTTATCATGTAAACGAAAAAATTGGGAAAGCAATTTACGAATCAGGTCCTGAATATCAGTTGCTGGATGACAAAGGTTGGCCCGATAAATTGCGCGATGACCAGCATACTGGAGCAAATTACGGAATGAATGCTCCTGTGAATGCCAATGTAAAAAATGTTGGTGAATGGAATCAGGCACGGATAATCGTGAACGGAACCCATGTGCAGCATTTTCTGAATGGTATAAAAGTGGTTGATTACAATTTGTGGGATGAGTCATGGTTCAGGCACAAGGAGAATGGGAAATGGAAGGATTACCCGTATTATGGGCTGGCCAAAAAAGGAAATATCGGTCTTCAGGATCATGGCAGACTGGTTCAGTTCATGAACATTAAAATCAAAGTAATAAAGTAAGCTTATGATTGGAATGGTTGATTATCACATGCATTCAATCCTTTCGGACGGGAAGAATAACTATGAGGAAATGGTTTTGATGGCAATTTCGAAAGGACTTGATGAAATTGGATTTAGCGATCATGTTTGTATCAAACCTGTAGATTGGGCCATTCGGTTGGAGGATATTCCGGTTATGACCGGACAGATTTTAGACCTGAAAAATAAGTACTGCGATCAGATTCAGATCCGGTACGGTATAGAACTGGATTATTTCCCCGGAAAAGAAGACGAACTAAAACAAATTATTGACTCTATTCCGGTTGATTATGTCATTGGTTCCATCCATTTTATTGACGACTGGAATTTTGATACCGATCAATCTCTATATGGAAAATGGACAAATGACAAGCTTTACGAAATGTATTTTGAGTTGGTTCAGAAAGCCGCTAAATCCGATTTGTTCGATATAATCGGGCACATCGATATCATTAAAAAATTCAGGGTTTATCCGGAAACAAATCTGGATATGTTATTTGACGACACTATCCGAATAATTAAAGAGCACAATGTAGTGGTTGAGCTTAATACCGGCGGAATGGATCGTCCCTGTGCCGAATACACTCCCAGTCCCAAATTGCTGGAAATGTGTTATAATCATCATGTTCCTGTGACTTTGAGTTCCGATGCCCATCGTGTCGAGCACATTGCCCGCCATTACGAAAGTGCCATAGAATTACTCAAGCGCATTGGCTTCTCCGAAATTGTAGGCTTTAACAATCGTATCCGGCGGATTATCCGTTTGTAATTTTCGTTCCTGATTAATTATTTTCGAGTATTTTGAAAATTTCGTCCAGGCGTGGTGTCAGGATAATTTCAGTTCTGCGATTTTTTTGTCTGGCCTCCGGAGTATCGGCATTATCGATCGGGAAAAATTCGCCACGTCCGGCGGCAATGATTCGTTTGGGGTCAACCTCTTTATTTTTCAACAAAATGCGGCTGACCGCTGTTGCGCGCATCACACTCAAATCCCAGTTGTCTTTTACAGAACCGTTTCCATGCATCGGAACATTGTCGGTGTGTCCTTCAACCATCACGTTTATATCCGGATTTTGAGCCAGAACTTCGGCCAGATTTGCCAGTGCCTGCTGGCCTTTGGGGTCAACTTCCCATTGCCCGGTTTTAAACAGGAGTTGTTCGTCGAGCGAAACATAAACTTTTCCGTTTTTTTCCTGAATTGTCAAACCTTTGTTGTTGAATCCAAGCAAGGCATCCATTACTTTTTGCCGAAGTTGTTTCACTGCTTCATCTTTTTGCTTGAGCGCCAGTTCAAGTTCCTGAAGCCTTGCAGTTCGCTTCTCCAGTTCTTCCTGAGCTGTCGTCAGGTTGTCCTCTCGTTTTTGCAAATCAGTTTGTGTTTGCTGAAGTTTTACCAGTAATTGCGCAATTTCTTCTGAACTTCCGGCCTTTAAACTTTTTAATTGATTTTCAAGTTCAGTATTGATTTGATTTAGTCGTTTGTTTTCAGCTTGTAAATTCTGAAGTTTCTGTGAAGTATCATCCAATTTTGACGAAGTTTCAGAAAGATCTTTGATTAGCTTGTCTATCTTACTTTGCAGCTCAGTATTCTGAACCTGCAAAGTCTGGTTCTGTTCCTTTAGTGATTGAACTGTCCGTTCGCTTTCCTGAAAATTTCCGTTCAGTTGATTGAATTTTTTGGAAGAAACGCAGGAGGAGATAAAAAAAATGACAAATACGAATACTAATTTATTCATGGCTTGTGTTTTTAGTCTGGTAAATATAGAACTTTGGCAAGTCTTTGACAAGTTATGAATTAGGAATGAATACACGCCCAAATTGTACCTGGTAAACTTCGCTTAATTATATAACTGGTCGGGATTGACAAATGTTTTGAACTTTTGACTTTTTAGGTGGTACACTTTACAGGTCATAAGTCGTATATTTGGATTCAAAATTGAAATTTGATGGTTGAACATACGGGAAGCTTATTGGATCAGATTACAGATCCATCGGAATTAAGGAAACTGAAAGTTGAAAATTTACCTGAAGTTTGTCAAGAATTAAGGGATTTCATTATTGATGTGGTCTCAACCAATCCCGGTCATTTTGGCGCCAGTCTCGGAGTTGTAGAGCTAACTGTTGCGCTGCACTATGTCTTTAAAACTCCTTATGATTTACTTGTTTGGGATGTTGGGCATCAGGCTTATGGTCATAAAATTCTGACCGGAAGAAAAGATGTCTTTCATACAAATCGCAAATACAAAGGAATTAGTGGATTTCCAAAACCATCAGAAAGCATTTACGACACTTTTGGCGTTGGTCATTCGAGTACTTCAATTTCTGCGGCTCTTGGCATGGCTGTCGCCTCACATCTGAAAGAAGAAAAAGAGCGAAAAATTGTCGCAATAATTGGCGATGGCGCCATAACCGGCGGAATGGCGTTTGAAGGTTTGAATAATGCTGCTGTAAATAAATCGGATTTACTCGTTATCCTGAATGATAACAACATGGCCATCGATCCGAATGTAGGTGGTATGAGCAATTATCTCCTGAATATTTCCAAGTCACAGGCTTATAACCGTTTAAAGCGCGATGTTTGGGAAGGTCTCGGTAAACTTAACGGATTTGGGCCAAAGGCACGGCGTTTGGTCCAGAAAACTGAGAACGCTATAAAATCCATGTTACTAAAACAATCCAATTTATTCGAGGGATTGGGCTTCCGGTACTTTGGTCCGGTTGACGGACACGACGTGGTTTATCTTACCGAGGTTTTACAAAGCTTAAGTCATATTCCGGGTCCTAAACTTTTGCACGTTATTACCAAAAAAGGAAAAGGTTTTAAACAGGCCGAACTCAACCAGACCGAATTTCACGCGCCGGGAAAATTTGATAAAGTTACAGGCGAAATGCTGGATTGTGAGTGCGCGATTAATAAACCGCCAAAGTTCCAGAATGTGTTTGGGCACACAATAATTGAGCTTGCTGAAATGAATGACCGGATTGTGGCCATTACTCCGGCAATGCCAACAGGCTGTTCGCTGAACATGATGATGGAAAAAATGCCTCACCGCACATTCGATGTGGGAATTGCAGAACAACATGCTGTGACTTTTTCTGCAGGATTAGCCATTCAGGGAATGCTGCCGTTTTGCAACATCTATTCCACATTTATGCAACGTGCCTACGATCAGGTAATCCATGATGTTGCTCTGCAGAATCTTCAGGTTGTATTTTGTCTTGATCGTGGCGGGCTGGTTGGCGCCGACGGTGCCACTCATCACGGAGTTTTCGACCTGGCTTACATGCGTTCTGTCCCCAATATGATTGTTTCTGCTCCGATGGACGAACTTGAATTGCGCAACATCATGTTCACAGCACAAAATGAAAATCACGGGCCTTTTTCAATCCGGTACCCACGGGGTTGTGGAAGTACAATTGACTGGCGTAAACCAATGGAAGCCATTCCGATTGGAAAAAGCAGACAACTTTCGGAGGGAAAGGATGTGGCTGTTTTAACTATTGGAACCATAGGTATTCATGCCGGAAGGGTTGTGAAAATGCTTCAAAAAGATGATATTGCTGCAGCACATTTCGATATGCGATTTGTTAAACCGCTCGATGAAGAAGCTTTGCATTTCGTTTTCAGGAATTATAAAAATGTAGTTACCATTGAGGATGGTGTTTTGTTGGGAGGTTTTGGCAGCGCTGTACTTGAATTTATGGCTGACAACCAATACAATGTGCATTTGACACGAATCGGTATTCCTGATAAATTTATAGACCAGGGAACAACGGATGAATTGTACCGCGAATATGGTTTGGATCAACACGGAATTTATAAAACGATAAAAAGCGTGTTGCTTAAAGATTAGAGCTTTGAATACTTTTTACCTGGCCGTTTCGTTTATCTGGCATAAATCTAAAATATACTCACGTTGGACTTTTATTTTAAGAAACGTCGCTGGAAAATTCTACTTCTTCTGCTAGCCGTAGTAATTGGAGTTGGTGCATTTTTATATACCAACTGGCTGGTTAAAAACATGGCCAAAGAAGAGCGTAAAAGTGTTGAACTTTGGGCCGAGGCAACCCAGAAACTGGCTAGCTACGATATTGATTCGAATGCGGACATTACCTTTCTGAATGATATTTTAGTCAGGAATACAACAATTCCGATCATTATTACCGACAGCCTTGATCATATAGGTGATACCCGAAATATCGCATTTACTGAAAAGAACAAGGACAAGGTTTTGCGGCGCGAACTTCGTAAAATGAAGGAAGAAAACGACCCGATAAAAATTATTGTTTCCGAATCAGAAACTCAGTATTTATATTATCGCGACTCTATTTTACTCGAAAACCTGAAATATTATCCGCTCGTTCAGTTTGCTGTTGTCTTTTTGTTTATTCTGGTTGCCTATATTGCATTTAATTCGTCGCGAAATTCAGAGCAAAACCAAGTTTGGGTCGGCATGTCAAAAGAAACTGCACATCAGCTCGGAACACCGATTTCCTCTTTAATGGCCTGGGTCGAATTGCTTAAAATGCAGAACATTGACGAAAACCTGATTCAGGAATTTGAAAAAGATACGCAACGTCTGGAAAAAATTACCGAGCGATTCTCAAAAATCGGATCAATTCCCGAACTTATTCCAACAGATGTTTCAGAAACCATCAGGTCGACAGTGGAATATCTGAAAACGCGGTCTTCAGGCAAAATAAAATTTATTCTTGATTTCGATACCGACCGCGAATACATTGCTCCCATAAATGCGTCGCTGTTTAGCTGGGTTATCGAAAACCTTTGTAAAAATGCAATTGACGCGATGAACAACAACGGGACTATTCAGGTTTCAATTGCAGAAAAAAATGGACAAATGTCCATTGAGGTTTCCGATACTGGGAAAGGAATTTCGAAGGCCTATTTCAAAACTGTTTTTCAGCCGGGGTTTACCACGAAGAAAAGAGGGTGGGGGCTTGGTCTTTCGCTGGCCAAACGAATCGTTGAAAATTACCACAAAGGCAAAATATTCCTGAAGCAATCCGAAATCAACAAAGGAACAACCTTCAAAATAATGCTGAATAAATGACAATTTATGAACAGTCAGATATCTAAGTAAGGATTTGATAATTAATTATTTGTGACTAAAAAGTCAGTTCTGGAAGAAACGTTGTTAAAAAAATCAATATATTTTCGGGGTTTGTATATTTTTTATACTTTTGCAAAACTTTTTTCAGGCAATGAGCAGTCAATCATTCTATAACATTGCATTCAAGGGGCTTTCACAGGGGAAGCATATTTTTGACTACAGAATAGATAACAAATTCTTTTCGGAATTTGGCGGTGGAGTTGTCGATGAAGGTGATGTAAATGTGCGCGTTACACTTGAAAAGCAGAGTTCGCTGATGATCTTGTGGTTTGATGTGGAAGGAACTGTTCATGTGCAATGCGATCGTTGTTTGGAGATGTACGATCAGCCAATCAAAGGGCTTGAAAGAATTTTCGTCAAATTTGGTGAAAAGGAGTATACTGAAGGTGACGATGTAATTTGGGTCAGTGTAAACGATTATCAATTGAACCTTGCTCAATTGATTTATGAGTTTATTGGTTTGGCAATTCCGATCAAAAAGGTTCATCCGGACGACGAGAACGGAAAAACAACTTGTGATCCGGCTATGATTGAAAAACTGGATAAATATATTGTCAGGGAAGAAGATCACTCTAACCCTGTCTGGAACGAATTGAAGAAATTATTAGATAACGAATAAAGATAAGTTAAGATGGCACATCCAAAACACAGGGTATCAAAAACCCGCAGAGACAAGAGAAGAACTCATTACAAAGCCACACCGGCCACATTGGCTGCCTGTTCAAATTGTGGTACAACAGTAAAATACCACACTGTATGTCCTGAATGTGGATATTACAGAGGCAAATTGGCTATTGAAAAAGACGTTACTGTTTAATAACAACACATTATGATCAGAAGAATTCTATTCTTCTGATCCTTTTTACACTCTCCTGTTTTAATATTCGAACAATTTAATTAATTGTTTTAAAAGGAGTTAGGTGAATTATTTGCCTGATTTTTCTTTGCTGTTCAGTTTTTTCATTCTAACTTGCGCCGCAATTTAAATTTCCAAAAACACAAATTGATTATGACTCTTCGGAATGGTTCTGAGAGGCTGGTTTTGATAGATTTGATATAAAATTTTCACTATGAATAAAATTCGTGCTGCAATTACAGGCGTTGGAGCATTTTTACCAGAATATCGGTTGACGAATGAAGAATTGAGTACTTGGGTTGAAACTTCCGATGAATGGATCATGCAGCGAATCGGGATCAAAGAGCGGCGGATAATGAAGGAGGAAGGAAAAGCAACTTCGGACATGGGAACTGCTGCGATAAAAGAGTTGCTCGAAAAAACCGGAAGCAAACCCGAAGAAATTGACTTGTTGATTTGTGCAACAATTACTCCGGATAGTCCACTTCCATCTGCTGCAAATATTATAAGCTACAAGGCCGGATTAATTAATGCATGGAGTTTCGATTTAAACGCAGCTTGTTCAGGTTTTGTATACGCCTTAACTACCGGTGCAAAATTTGTTGAAAGCGGGCAATACAAAAAAGTAATTGTTTTGGGCGCCGATATGATGTCGGCCATTACGAATTACAAAGACCGTACAACATGTCCGTTATTTGGCGATGGAGCCGCAGCAGTTTTACTTGAACCCACAACTGAAGATGTTGGTGTCATTGATCACATCAATCGCGTTGATGGTTCAGGAAGTCAATTCCTTCAAATTCGAAGTGGTGGATCGCTTCGGCCCGCTTCAAATGAAACGGTATTTAATGAGGAACATTTTGTGAACCAGGAAGGCCAGACGGTGTTTAAATTTGCTGTTTCGAACATGGCCGATGTAGCTATGGAAATGATGAACAAACATCAGATTACAAGTGAAAATCTAGACTGGTTTGTTCCGCATCAGGCCAATATGAGAATAATTGATGCTGTTGGCCGACGAATGGGAATCAGCAAGGAACACATCATGATAAACATTCAAATGTACGGTAACACAACTGCGGCAACCATTCCACTTTGTTTGTACGATTACGAAAAGCAATTAAAGAAAGGCGATAATATAATTTTGGCTGCATTTGGTGCAGGTTTTACCTGGGGCAGCATTTATCTGAAATGGGCCTACGATCCGAAATAATTAATCTGTCTAATCCGATATAAATCAATCCGGTCATGGGAAAACTGATTATCAGAAGTCACGGGGAATTTGAAAAACATGTTGGTCAGAAATTAGGTGTTTCCGAATATTTAACGGTCACTCAGGACCAAATCAACAAGTTTGCTGATGCCACAATTGATCATCAGTGGATTCATGTTGATGAGGAAAGAGCTAAAACTGAAGGTGCATTTGGAAGTACAATTGCACATGGTTACCTCACACTTTCGCTGCTTCCTTATATGTGGGATCAGATTATTCAGGTTGAAAATATTAAAATGCTGGTAAACTACGGAATCGATAATTTCCGGTTTAACCAGCCGGTGCTGGTAAACAGCAGGATAAGAACTCATGTAATATTACGCTCGGTTACAAACCTGAGAGGTATTACCAAAATACAACTCGATATTTCAATGGAGATTGAGGGAAACCGTAAACCTGCATTCGAAGGCACGATGACTTTTCTCTATCATTTTATCTAGATTGAAAGTAGCACACCAACGTTTTGAAAAACGTGTTTCCTTCAGGAGGAAGCACGTTTTTTATTGCCTGACAGAACATTTTTAGAACGACATTAGCGATCACCAAAGAGCTTTACTATATTTGGACTTCTTTCAAAAAAAACCATGCAATGGCTAAAGAAACCAATGAAATAAATCTCCAGGTAATAAACCTGATTGCAAAAGGAACACGGATAACAGGAGATATTTTGTCTGATGGCGATCTCCGGATTGATGGGGAGATAACCGGAAATCTGGAAACTAAAGGAAGGCTGGTAATCGGTGCAACCGGAAGAATTGATGGCGATATCAGGTGTAAAAGTTGCGAAATTGCCGGAACCTACAACGGAAAGCTCTTTGTGGGCGAATTGCTTTCGTTAAAAGCTTCGTCTGTAATTTCAGGAGATATTGTTACCGGTAAGCTATCGATTGAACCGGGTGCATATTTTGCCGGAACCTGTGCCATGAGTGATGAATCCAACGGCAATGAATCCAAATAAATTTCAGAAACCCAAAAAGAAATTCGATAATTTTATCCGGTATTCCGGATTGGCGTTTGAAATGATTGCAATTATGGCAGCCGGAACGTTTGCCGGAATTAAAATTGACGATTGGCTGGACATGAAGTTTCCGGCATTTACTTTGGGTTTAATGATTTTATCGGTGGCAGGAGCAATTTATCACGCAGTCAGAAAATTCCTGTAACCCGGATAAAAAGTACAAATCGTAAAAACTGACGGACAGGCATGAAGAAATTTATAATACAATCTACGATCTTGACAATCATTGTTTTTGCAATGGGGGTTTTGTTGTATTCAACAATTCTTAGTCAGTATTATTTAAAAATATTACCATTTGCCGTGTTATTTTTTTATGTGGTAACAAACCTTGTTCATGCTTATTTGTTAAAGATTGCCGTAAATTCAGGATCACGATTTACATCGCGGTACATGGCTGCCAGTTTTGTAAAGATGTTTTTTTATCTTGGAGTTGCTATTGTATTCGTGATTCTTCACAGGGAAATTGCGAAGACTTTCATTGCAAATTTTTTAGCGCTTTACGTCTTTTACACCGCATTCGAAGTGTATCAGATTTCAAAATTTATGAAACAAAAAGGCAATTAATTGTACTTTCGTGGCAAATATTGCCTGTAATGATATAAAAGGATTATTTTTGTGAACGGCTGATTTTTAAGTGATAAATACGATGATGCGAATTATACGACCTCTCTTACTGACTCTCTTGACCATTTTCTGTTTTGCCGGAACCATTTTGGCCAACGAACCCGAACAGAATAGTGAAGAAAACCAGGCTTCGGAAGAATTTTCTGCAGGCAAATTTATCATCGAGCACGTTTCAGATGCCTACGAATGGCACATTGCAACTTTTGGACATACGCATGTCAGCATTCCACTTCCAATTATTTTATACAGCAAAACCAAAGGCCTGAATATTTTCATGTCCTCAAAATTTCATCACGGAACTGAATCTTACAATGGGTTCCGGATTGCAGATAAACTATTGCACGAAGCAAAAGGATTTAAGATTGAAGCTGAAGGAAATTATGAAGGTAAAATTGTGGAGCTGAATGAAAAGGGCGAAATTGTTGAGCTTCCCATTGATTTGTCGATAACCAAAACAGTGGCAGGTATTTTTGTCAGCGTAGTTATTTTGCTTGCCATTTTCCTGAGCATTGCCAAATCGGCCAAACAACGGGTCAATCAGGCGCCCAAGGGGATGCAAAACCTGTTCGAACCAATTATACTTTTTATCCGCGACGAGGTTGCCAAACCCGCTATCGGCGAAAAGAAGTTCGAAAAATTTATGCCCTTCCTGTTAACTGCCTTTTTCTTTATCCTGATCAATAACCTGCTCGGACTGATTCCTGTTTTCCCTTTTGGCGCCAATGTTACCGGAAATATTGCCGTTACGTTGGTTTTAGCGCTGTTTACCTTTTTCATTACCAGCCTGAACGGGAACAAACACTACTGGAAGGAAATTTACAATCCGGATGTTCCCTGGTGGCTGAAATACCCTATTCCGCTCATGCCCATTGTCGAACTTTCCGGAGTCATTACCAAACCCTTTGTGTTGATGGTCCGTTTGTTTGCCAACATGCTGGCCGGACACATGATTGTTACGGTATTTGTGAGTTTAATTTTCATTTTCAATTCCCTGATGGGAGTCGAAGCAGGTTTGGGCGTATCGGTTGTTTCAATAGCCTTTTCAGTATTTATCCTTTTGCTTGACGTGTTGGTTTCCTTCATTCAGGCATACGTATTTACCTTGTTATCCGCATTATATTTCGGGATGGCAACATCAGAACATCATTAATTATTCATTACTATAAATTCATTTCATTATGACTGCATTATTTATCATTTTAGCAGACTTGGCTCTCGGACAAATGGGAGCTGCATTGGGTGCAGGTTTAGCAGCTATCGGAGCCGGTATTGGCATTGGTAAAATTGGAGCCAGCGCCATGGAAGCCATTGCACGTCAGCCTGAAGCAAGCGGTGACATTCGTTCAAACATGATCGTGTCGGCTGCTTTGATCGAAGGTGTTGCTTTCTTTGCCGTGATCATCTGTGCATTGGTCATTTTCGTTTAAGAAATTTTTGTTTTATGGCCCGCTCCCGGGGTTGCCGGGAGTAAGGGCTTCGTTTAACCAACAATCACACAACTATGGGATTTGTAACTCCGGATTACGGTACAATATTTTGGATGCTCATCATTTTTGGGATCGTTCTGTTCATCCTGAAAAAATTTGCATGGGGACCAATCCTGAAAGCATTGAAGGATCGTGAAAAATCGATTTCGGATGCTTTAAATTCGGCCGAAAAAGCCAGAAAAGAAGTTGCCGGACTGAAAGCCAGCAATGAGCAGATTATTGTTGAGGCCAGAAAGGAAAAAGATATTATTCTGAAAGAAGCCCGCGACATTAAAGATAAAATTCTTGCCGATGCCCGGGTCAAAGCGAATGCCGAAGCTCAGAAAAGCATTGACTATGCCAAGCAACAAATTGATGCCGAAAAAACGGCAGCCATTAATGACATTAAAGTTCAGGTTGCCGAATTGTCGGTTTTAATTGCTGAAAAAATTATTAAAAGGCAGCTCGACAATTCAAAAGATCAGGAAATCATGGTTCAGGATCTGTTAAAAGATCTGAAGTTGAAATAATTGTATGGATCAAAGTAAAATCAACGTTCGGTACGCCAAAGCATTTTTTACGCTGGCTAAAGAGAAAGGTCTGACTCTTGTGTTGCGTGAAGACGCCCGGTTAATTTCCTCTGTTTGTTCAACAAGCAGCGACTTTAATCTGATGCTCGAAAGTCCGGTAGTAAAAACTTCCCGGAAGATTCAGGCGCTAAAAAGTATCTTCGATGGAAAAGTAAATGTGCTGTCGCTGAATTTTCTGGTGCTCATTGCCGAAAATAAACGTGAAAATTATATTTCAGGAATTTTCAGGAACCTGGAAGATTTATACCGTCAGGAAGAAGGTATGAGAACTGCAGTTTTAACCAGTGCACAACCATTGGATAAAGCGGTCGTGCTTCAAATTAACGAGATTCTTGAATCCGAATTTAAGGCAAAGGTTGAATTAAGCCTGAAAGTCGATAATGAGTTGATTGGCGGTTTCGTGTTGCGTGTCGACGACAAACAATACGATGCCAGTATTTCAACTCAACTGAAAAACCTGAGAGAAAAACTACTTCAAACAGAATTGAAATAAAATATCAATAGAACAAATACAGAATAAGATGGCAAATATAAAACCTGCTGAAGTTTCACAAATACTCAAACAACAACTGGAAGGCTTTAAAAGTGTAGCCGAACTGGAAGAAGTAGGAACTGTACTTCAGGTTGGAGACGGAATTGCACGCATTTACGGCCTTTCGAATGTGGAATCGAATGAAATGATTGAATTTGATTCCGGAGTGAAAGGAATTGTTTTGAATCTGGAAGAAGATAATGTCGGTGCTGTAATTTTAGGTTTGACAAAAGAAATAAAGGAAGGCGATACGGTAAAAAGACTTCGCCGGACAGCTTCGATCGAGGTTGGAGATGGACTATTGGGACGTGTAATTAATACGTTGGGCGAACCTCTTGATGGAAAGGGAATCGTTACAGGCGAAAAATTTGTTTTGCCGCTCGAACGTAAAGCGCCGGGTGTAATTTTCAGGCAACCGGTAAATCAGCCTCTTCAAACCGGATTAAAGGCCATTGATGCCATGATCCCGATCGGTCGCGGACAGCGCGAGCTCATTATTGGCGACCGTCAAACCGGGAAAACTGCCGTGGCTATTGATGCCATCATCAATCAGCGCGAAAATTTTGAAAAAGGCAAACCAGTATATTGTATTTATGTGGCCATCGGCCAAAAAGGTTCGACTGTAGCCAATCTGGCTGCCACGCTCGAAAAACATGGTGCAATGGATTACACTGTAATTGTCATGGCTACGGCTTCCGATCCTGCTGCCCTTCAATATTATGCACCTTATGCCGGTGCCGCCATTGGAGAGTTTTTCCGCGATACTGGCCGCGATGCATTAATTATTTACGATGACCTTTCGAAACAGGCCGTTTCATACCGCGAAGTTTCCTTGTTGCTGCGTCGTCCACCAGGCCGCGAAGCTTATCCGGGCGATGTGTTTTATTTGCATTCCAGATTACTGGAACGTGCCGCAAGAATAATCACCTCAGATGAAATGGCCGCGCAGATGAACGATTTGCCTGAATGTTTAAAAGATAAAGTTAGAGGTGGAGGTTCGCTGACTGCATTACCAATTATAGAAACGCAGGCAGGCGACGTGTCAGCATATATTCCGACTAATGTAATTTCGATTACCGACGGACAGATTTTCCTTGAGTCGAACCTGTTCAACTCCGGAGTTCGCCCGGCCATCAACGTAGGTATTTCGGTTTCACGTGTTGGAGGAAACGCACAGATTAAAGCCATGAAAAAGATTGCCGGAACACTGAAACTCGATCAGGCTCAGTTCCGCGAACTGGAAGCTTTCTCGAAGTTCGGTTCCGATTTGGATGCTGCAACCATGCGCGTTCTGGATAAAGGCCGTAAAAACGTTGAAATTCTGAAGCAGCAGCAATATGCCCCAATGAAAATCGAACACCAGGTGGCCATCATTTATTGTGGTGTGAAAGAATTGCTTCGCGATGTTCCGGTTGAAAAGGTGAAGGCTTTTGAACGCGATTTTCTGGAACTGATGGAAATGCAGTACCGTACAGTTCTCGACAACCTGAAAGCTGGTTTGCTGACCAATAACGAAACACAGGTAATTGAAAAAGTGGCTGCTGAAGTAGCTGAACGATATTCAGAATAAATTAGACCGAAAATACATTCATTGATTAATGGCCAATTTAAAGGAAATACGAACCCGGATAACATCTGTAAAAACAACCAGACAGGTCACAAGCGCCATGAAAATGGTGTCGGCAGCCAAGCTTAAAAAAGCGCAGGATGCTATTTTACAGATTCGTCCGTATGCTGAAAAACTTTCGGAATTACTTTCTTTTTTGAGCTCGGCGCTTGAAGATGCGGCTGATTCTCCATTTACAGTTCAGCGTAATCCGGAAAAGGTCTTGATTGTTTTGGTTAGTTCGAACAGGGGACTTTGTGGTGGTTTTAATTCATACATTGCCAAAAAAGCGATAAGTCTGGCCAAAACAAAATACAGTAAGCAATTGAAAGCGGGGAAACTTGATTTTGTTGTTATCGGTAAACAAGGTGGGAAAATCCTGCGTTCATATCAGCTTTCTGCGACTGCAGAGAAAAATCATCTTTTCGACGATTTGAATTTCGAGAATGTTTTGGTTGTTGTAAAAGCTATCATGACCGATTTTATTGACGGAAAATATGATCGTATTGAGCTGGTTTACAACAAGTTTATAAATGCTGCCGCCCAGAAGCAGGTAAGTGAACAGTTTTTACCGGTTTTACCAGCTCCGGTAAATATGAAAAAACAAACCAATGTCGATTATATTTTCGAACCTTCGCTTGAAGATATTGTAGGCGAACTGATTCCAAGATCTTTATCTATACAGTTTTACAAAGCTTTACTCGATTCGCATGCCGCCGAGCACGGTGCCCGAATGACAGCTATGCATAAAGCTACGGATAATGCAACAGATTTGATAAACGAGTTAACACTGACCTTTAACAAAGCCCGCCAGGCAGCCATTACGAATGCCATTTTGGAAGTAACCAATGGAGCAGAGGCGCTGAACGGATAAGATTTTCAGAATATATTATAAGTCCCGGTTGTAAAAGCGATCGGGATTTTTTGTTTTGAAAAAATCAAAGGCGTACTATGTTGTGAAAAGTATACTCTGATTTTAGCTTCAGCACTTAGAATTTATACACTATATTTGTAAAGCAGTCAGACAACAACGTGAAATATAAAAATTTACATTTTAGCGGGCATGCCACTGTGCAAATGTTTAAACGCCGAATTTCGGTTGGAGATACTGAATTAGTTCTGAAAACAGGTAAGGTAATAAAAGAATATCCGGACGACAAACCATATTCAAGTTTCCTGATTCTTGGATTTGTGAACAACCGGCCTTAGCATGTTGTTGCTTCTATTGTTGAGGTTGATAATTGTTACATTATTACAGCATACGAACCAGATGAGGCAATCTGGAAAGCTGATTTTACCATAAAAAGATAACTACAATGGAATGTGTAATTTGTAAAAATGGAACCACACACCCTGGTCATGTTACTGTAACTCTTGAACGAGACGGCTCAATTATCGCAATTAAAGAAGTGCCTGCTCAGGTTTGTAACAATTGCGGTGAATATTATCTTGATGCTGAAATAACCAAGGAGGTTTTGGAAAAGGCAGAGGAAGCCGTTCAAAAGGGTGTTGAGTTTGAAGTAATTAATATGAACAAAGTTGCGTAGAACTTTACTGAATGAACTCACACTGACCTTTAACAAAGCCCGCCAGGAGGCCATTACGAATGCCATTTTGGAAGTAACCAATGGAGCAGAGGCGCTGAATGGATAAAACAGATCAAAAACAAATAGAACATACAAAAAAGCTCCTCATTTCCGGGGAGCTTTTTAATGACCTTATTGCAAAAGGATTTTATTGTTCCGGATTGCCAATCCCTTGCTAAGAGATACTGATTGCAAATCAGCACCAGCGGTGACAATTTTGTAATGAGTGGGGGTGCATTTTTTCTTTTACTAGGGTTCGGTTTGGTTTTTTTTATGCAGTATTGTTGCATATGATGATTAATTTTACTGCTTCTGTTCCACAAATAATATTGTATTATGCTAGTAAATTTTAAGGTCTGGGAGAATCTGTTTTTAGAAATAAGTAAAATTATTAACGCCCAAGTTGAAATAAAAAAAAATCCCAGTTTCGGCAATGATACTGAGTTTATTTCAGGACAAATAAGCCTTCATTATAATAATGGATTAATAAAATTTATTCAAGGTGCTAATAAAGTTGACTATGAAAATTGCTCGCCATCGTTTCTAAACTTAGAGTATTCATACTCAATTTCTTATAATTTGAATATAACTTTAAATGAAAGAGATTTTTTTGACGAACTATTTTCTGCGAATAGAATTAGTATAGGCAATAAGGATTTTGATAAAAAATTTTCAATTGGTACTAATGATACCAAATAGCCACAAGAATATTTAAAGAAGAAAGGGTTCAAAAGCTATTTTTAGAAAATCCATTGCTGGTTTTTAATGTGCATACAGAAAAGGGAGTAACAACCATTAAAATGAAGAGTATGGCCAAAAAACTTTACCCCAAAGAGGAAATGCTTTATTACTTGGTAGAGTTCAAGTTTATCCTTAATAAAATATTAGATTAATTAAAAGCCAAAAACGTGGCCCTCGCTCCTCGGGATATGCGCAAAAGTTCGCAGCCGCTAGTGCCAATTTGCAATTGGCACTTTTAAGCCGGGGATTTGTAATCTTATTGATGCAAAGCGAATAAAAAGGAATCCATCTTCTGCAACGGAGATGGATTCCTTATGTATATTTGTACAGTTCGGCCAGAGACTATGCCGGAGAAATAGGGTTGGTTAAAGTTCAAACAATTTTGTAATGAGTGAGATAATGAGTTGCAAACTCAAATCCAACTCTTGATTCGCATGAATTAGCAATGTTTATAGCACGGTTTATAAATTCGCGCCAGCGAGGATAAGAATTTCATACCTAAATACCAGAAGTCCTGATTGTTATTGCGATCTGGACTTTTTATTTTTTAAAGACGAACTACCGGAATCAAATCAGTTTTAATTTAGTGACAGCCAAATTATTATCAGTCATGTTAAGAAAAGATGATAAACGGGGTTTGGAGAATTTCGGTATTTTGAAAAACATGATTGTTTCCCAATTAATTACTAATTTTAGCCGCTCTAAATTTTGAATAGCTATGAATTTTTTACTTGTCATACTATATCTTACAAATTTCCTGAGGACAGTCGGAATTATTGTAATACTTTATTATGTGCTGAAATTTGCCGGTCGGCTGCTTTTCCCTTATGTGGTTAAAAAGGCTGTAAATAACATGCAGGAGCGTCAGGGTAATTATCAACGGCGCGAGCAGAAACCTGAAGGTGAAGTGACCATCGAAAAGAACCAGCAAAAACAAAATACTTCGCGCAACAGTGAAGGCGAGTACGTAGATTTCGAAGAAATCGAATAATTGGTAAAACTCAACGAACAATATTTCAATAGTTCATCATTAATAATTCAACATTCAACATTTATAAAGTATGGCTCAGGAAGATGTTTTTAAAAAACTGGTTGCTCATTGTAAAGAATATGGTTTTGTATTTCAGTCGAGTGAAATTTACGATGGGCTGGGTGCCGTTTACGATTATGGGCAGAATGGTGTTGAGTTGAAAAACAACATCAAAAAATACTGGTGGGATTCGATGGTTTTGCTCAACGAAAATGTGGTCGGTCTCGATTCTGCCATTTTTATGCATCCGACCATCTGGAAAGCTTCGGGCCATGTCGACGCGTTTAACGATCCGTTAATCGACAACAAAGATTCCAAGAAAAGATATCGAGCCGATGTTTTGATTGAAGAACAACTGGCCAAATTTGAAGATAAAATCGAAAAGGAAGTCGAGAAAGCCAAAAAGCGTTTTGGCGAATCGTTCGACGAAAAACAGTTCCTCGAAACCAATGGCCGTGTGCTGGAATATCAGCAAAAATGGGACGAGCTGAAAGCCCGGTTCGTGAAAGCTTTAAACGACAGTAACCTCGACGAGCTGAAGCAAATCATCATCGATCAGGAAATAGTTTGCCCCATTTCAGGAACCCGCAACTGGACCGATGTTCGCCAGTTTAACCTGATGTTTTCGACCGAAATGGGTTCGACTGCTGATGGTGCTTTGAAAATTTACCTGCGCCCCGAAACGGCCCAGGGAATTTTTGTGAATTACCTGAATGTGCAGAAAACCGGTCGAATGAAGTTACCTTTCGGGATTGCGCAGATTGGGAAAGCTTTCCGCAACGAGATTGTGGCCCGCCAGTTTATTTTCAGGATGAGAGAATTTGAACAGATGGAAATGCAGTTTTTTGTTCGTCCCGGAAGCGAACTGGATTGGTTCAACAAATGGAAGGAAACCCGCATGAACTGGCATCAGGCGCTTGGTTTTGGCAGCGAAAATTACCGCTTCCACGAACACGATAAACTGGCTCACTACGCCAATGCCGCCGTGGACGTGGAATATCGTTTTCCGTTCGGGTTTAAGGAAGTCGAAGGAATTCATTCGCGCACCGACTTTGATTTGACGCAGCATCAGCAATATTCGGGAAAGAAGATTACGTATTTCGATCCTGAACTGAACGAATCGTATGTGCCTTATGTCATTGAAACTTCGATTGGAGTCGACCGCATGTTCCTGCAAATTATGGCAGCTTCGTATGCCGAGGAAGAAATTGTGAGCGAAGATGGTAAGAAAGATATTCGCGTAGTATTGAGGATTCCGGCTCCGCTGGCCCCAATTAAACTGGCAGTTATGCCGCTGATGAAAAAAGATGGTTTGGCCGAAAAAGCCCGCGAAATAATTGATGACCTGAAGTTCGATTTCAATTGCCAGTACGACGAAAAAGATTCGATCGGAAAACGTTACCGCCGTCAGGATGCCATCGGTACTCCTTTCTGCGTAACGGTCGATCATATTACGCTTGAAGACAATACCGTAACCATACGTTACCGCGACACCATGCTTCAGGATCGTGTTCCGATTGCCGAATTAAAGAACATGATTTCAGGAGAAGTAAGCCTGAAGAATCTGTTTGCGAAGCTGTAATACATTTGTGCGATAAAAAAATCCGGTATCTGAAAAGTACCGGATTTTTTTGTGGGTTATCTCGAAATTTCGAGCATTCGCATTATTGGAATTTGTGCTTTCCGGATTACTTCATCCGAAAGAATTACTTCCGGAAGCTCATTTTTCAGGCAGATATATAATTTCTGAAGGCTGTTCAGTTTCATATACGAACAATCGTTGCAGCCACAGGTGGAGTCAATCGATGGCGCCGGAATGAAAATTTTATCCGGACAGGCTTTATTCATCTGGTGCAAAATGCCACTTTCAGTGGCCACGATGAACTTTTTCGATTTGCTTTTTTCGACATAGTTGAGCAGTGCCGTGGTAGAACCTATAAATTGAGCCAATAGCAAAACCGGTTTTTCACATTCAGGATGTGCTATAAATTCGGCATCGGGATGCTGATCCAGCAGTTCAATGATTTTTTCAACCGAATACTTCTCGTGAACCATGCAGGCGCCGTCCCAAAGTACCATGTCGCGACCGGTCAGGCTATTGATGTAGTTACCCAGATTTTTATCCGGAGCAAAGATGAGTTTCTGTTCCGGAGGAAAACTGTTCACAATTTTTAGCGCATTGGCCGAAGTACAAACCACGTCGGTCATGGTTTTCAGATCGGCTGTACAATTAATGTACGAAATAACCTGATGATCGGGATATTGCGCTTTAAATTCAGCAAACTTATCGGCAGGGGCAGAGTCGGCCAGTGAGCAGCCGGCTTTCAGGTCTGGCAAAATGACTTTTTTGGAGGGATTGATGATCTTAGCTGTTTCGGCCATAAAATGCACACCAACAAAAACAATCATGTCAGCTTCCGTCTTGGCTGCTTCCTGCGCCAGACCAAGGCTGTCTCCCACAAAATCAGCAATATCCTGAAGGTCGCTCTCCACGTAGTAATGGCTAAGAATGACCGCGTTCTTTTCCTTTTTCAGTCGGTTGATTTCTTCAACCAATTTTATTTCCTTGTTAACCGGCTCGTCAATAAATCCTTTTTCGTCAAGCATTTGCCGGATATCTTTAACTTCCATCGCATGCATTATTTAGTTCGCACAAAAAACAGAGCCTGCAAAATTACAAATTCTGAATCAAAAACACAGGATCACAGGATTTGTTTATCTGTTATCGGCCTGCAACGGTTAACATTAAGCTAATTGTACTTGAAAAAGCGTGCTTTTCCGGTAGTATTGTCGTTAAAAGTCGCCACAACGATATACATGCCTTCACGCAGATTTTGAATTGAGATTTGTGCATCTTCAGAATAAAACTCTTTTACTGTTTGCCCTGCAAGATTCAGAATTCGTACAGATCTTATTTTTTTTGCTGATTGGATGTTAAGCATGTCGGTTGCCGGATTCGGGAAAACAACCACTTCCGGATTTGTTTTTTGAAGATCTCCGGCTACGGAAGTATATTCTCTGAAATCGTTGATGTCGCGTGGCAAAATCTGATACGTTCCCTGATATTGGCTGACAACACCAACCAGGTTCGTGGCTTTCGTGGGGAAACTTTTATTCACCAGGCGCGAATTGTAGGTGATGTAAACCACCGCTGTTGCGGTGTTGTCGGTCGCGTAGTAGCTCGTATTTTGCGCCTGAATCACACTTCCGGGCTTATCGAAAGTTACATTGTTAATCTGCACCAACATTCCTTCGTAATCTTCATTCAATTCTGCTGCGGTAATGACAACGGGTTCCGGAGTTTTATTCGCCTTGAAATTATAGACATAAGCCGGTGTTCCAATTTCAGTTAAATCAGAATATTCAGTGGCAGTTCCCTTTATAACCAGGCTGTCGCCAACTTTTCCGGTGAAAAGTGTATTGTAAATGTTTATTCCTGAACGTTTACCATTGCCCGATTGCAGGTAATACGAATTGTCGAAGTTTGCTGTCACTCTTCCTGAAATGGTGACTTGCTGACTGGCCATTGGTGTTGCATTGCCTGTGCCCTGCACATCGCTGATGGAAGTTAACTCGTTTGCCTGTGTATTTTCAGGAAGCAGATAGTTGGCCCTGAAAGTTGTTTTTTCGTTACTTGCGTTGGTCGTAACAACTTTAAAATAAATCATGTCGCCGGCATTGTATCCTGTAAACGAAAGATCGGCGGTGTAGTTTTCTCCTGAATTGGTCATAGCCAACTGATGGGTTTCCGAGTCGTAAATATTTCCCCAGAAAATGGAAACATCAGTCAAATCCGTCGCATTTGAAATTGTAAGCGAAACGGTGGCATTGCTGTTTACTACCGGATATTCAGGAGATAGGACAAAGTTTCCAAATTCCGGGCCCGCTGGTGTTTCGTTGTTCCAAATGAAATCGGCAAACTCCGGATGATCGACAAACGGATTCCGGTTTTGTTGCATACGAAAAATGCGTTCGTTTCTCTGTCGCTCCATGGCCGACGGAGGATATTGTTTGTTCCATACGAGTAAAGTCGTCAGGTTTCCGAATTTTGCTTCAGGATAATTATTTAGTTTTGATACAAGCTCCAGATCCATTTCGCCGTCGGTCCCTTCGTAGCGGGTGGCCATGTAAAACAAGATGCGAGCCACCTGTCCTTTGGTGAGCGGTCCCGGCTCATAAGCAGATGCATTGTACCAGCAATCGGTAGCAATTGCATCTTGTGTGCCGTTTGGCTGAACATTATCAAAATCAAGGTTACTGCGATTCATGTTTACGATAGCATCTGCAGGTCGAAGATTAAGTGCATCACCGTCCATCGGTCTGATTCCAGAAAAATTACCGTGCGATTTGGCCCAAACATGTTCGCGGTTTATTGTTCCTGCAACATTGCCATACTTGGATGCATCTCTGGAAATCTGCGAATAAAAAAGAATGACATTATTGGGATTGGCCGGATCGGCGTCGGAATAATTGATAAGGTATTTGGCTTCATTGTATGAAAAATCGACATGATTGCTGATTATTTCATGTAGCGCCAGTTTCAGTCCATCGCCCGATTTTCCTTCGGTGCCGTTGTAATAGCCAATCGGCTGTGCATTTACAAAAACAACCGAAAAAAAAGAAAAAACAACAAATAAGGTTTTTATTTTGATAATATTCATAATTCATTTTTTTGAACAGATGCATTTTAAGTCTTATGCACACAAATCGAACAACGCATAAATTTTTAAAAGCGAAGATATAAAATAAAACAAGCCATCCTACATGAATGGGATGGCTTGTTCTTTCTTCATTCTTTTAAATTATTGATTTACTGATTCTTCCACGTAAGTAAATTCAGGGTTGAACCTGATTTGGTACATTTGAAAGTGATTGCACAGTTTTTCATCGTTCCTTCGTACAAGGCGTTACATTTTATTGTGCACTCACGTGACTGAAATAAAAAGTTGGTGAAAGTTCAATTGTTGATACTCCTGTTGTTGAATTTGTATAGGTAATCTTTGGTCCAATTAATGTCAGTGTATCACCAACTTTAAGACCTTTTGCAGCTATCAAACCTTTTCTGTCATTACCTGTTGCACCATAGCCCGGATAACAGCCATACACCGTAATTTGGCTATCGCCGTCTTTTAGAATAAGATTACCGTAATCCGTACTGGAAATTGATGCAATTGTGCCAGTTACCATAAAGTAAGTATTAGCATCGTCAGGTTTGGTCAGCACTTCTGCTACGGTAGCCGTATTTACAGGAATAGAGCTTTCCAATACAGCGCTAACAACTTCGTGAGTTCCGTTATAAACATCATATTTTCCAACGAGTGTAATGATATCACCTACTTTTACTCCTAAATTTTGAAAACCAGACATATTATAAACGTAAACTTCACCGGAGAAATCTTTTATATAAAATCTGCCTTTTGCTGCATCTGAAATACGACTAATTACACCTTTCAAACGATATTGAGTAGTTTTGTTAGCAGCTGCAATAAAATTAGCGATACTGGCTTCAATAATAGCTCCTGCTTGGCTAAGAGTTGTTTGTGCACTATAGTCTTTAGTTCCATCAGTAGTGCGGAATGTGAGAGTAGTTCCACGATCTCCGCCGGTATTCGCTTCGGCTTTGAATTTCACAACAGTATTAGTTCCGGCTGATTCAATAGATGAAATTGATAACCAAGATTTGGCATCATCAGGAATTTCAACAGAAACGCCTTGTCCTTTGCAGGTAAGGTATGCAATAAATTCACCACCTTCGAGAGGAAGCGTTGCGTTTTGTACCGAATCAACTTTCACAAGTGATTTATTGATAGTGATAACTGTTACATTTACCAATTCTACTGTCGTACCATAGGTAGTTTTTGGTCCTTGAACAGTTACTTCATCTCCCACTTCAAGACCCAGACTCAGGAAGTTTTTCTCTACACCCTTTTTGTCAAGCGTACCATATATATAAATAGAACCTGTTTCATCCCCCAAATACCAGTTGCCGTAAGTTGTGTTGGCTATTGCCGTACAAACTCCGGTTACCTGATAGGTCTTGCTGTCAGGTCCGGCAATTACCTCCGCACATGTTGCAGATGCAATTGTTGCCAAACCTTGGATGATATTTATTCTCTGAGTTTCGCCTCCAATATGAATTAAAACCTCTGCAGTGCGACCATCTACAGCAGATTGAGCCGAAAATGTAAGCGTTGATTCACCGGCATCGCCAGAGTTTGAAGAGATGGTCAACCATTCGACCTGATTTTTAGTAGTAGTTACTTTCTCTACTGTCCAGCTATCTTTAGCTGTTACAGTAATGGATGTAGAACCACCCTCTACCGGGATAGACACGTAAGACGACGATACTTGAATTTTACCAAGCAATGTCACTGTTGCTTCATCGGTACAACTTGTCATCAAGGCAAGTATTGCAATGAAAAATGGAATTATTTTTTTTAATTTCATAATTGTCAGAGCTTTTTAATTAGTTGAAAAAATACTTGAGACCGATTAATGCATACCAACATTGACCCAGTGAGTAGCTTGGCGTGAATGTTTGGGTATTCCCATTGATTGAAGAGGGTGCAGAGAATGTTGCCACACCGTCAGCATCAACACCTTCGTATTTGAGGATACGGGCTTCGGAACCAATTTCTGGGTTTAAATATTTAGCTACACCCCAACTGGAGTTGAACAGGTTCATCACGTTTTTGAAATCTGCGCTAAGTTGTAGAGTATGTTTACTATCCTTTAAATTTAGAACAAAATCGTGTTTGTAACCGAAATCGATACGATTTACCCAAGGAGAATAAACGCTATAAGCTTCTGCATATTCACCTTGATGTTTTTTCAAATAACTGTTTGCGTGTACATAGTCCATAAAACGAGTTTTATCGTCTGCTGAAACAAAGCGGAATTGATTGTTTGCCACTTCATCGTCAGTTGGAACATAGATTGCATCGTAGTTGTAACCGTCACCATTGATATCGTTTGCCGTCATAAATGAGTAGTTTGCTCCACCGCGCCATCCTTCATAGAAAATGCTATAGTGGTTACCGCTCTTGTCGTGGGCAGTAAGCGATGCCATAAGACGATCGGGTGTGGTGTATTGAGAATTGTGCAATTTAATGTTGTTAGGACCTTCTACTGTTGGAACGTATGTAAATGCAGATTCTGCATTAGATCCCGGCATACCTGTTACATCTTTAGCAACTGTGTGTGTATAGGCAGCCATCAAATTGAGCCATTTTGCTGGTTGAGCATTGAAAGTAATGTTGCCTGACCAACCATAACCGCGACTTGTGTTTTCCAGCACAAAGGCTTTTGTGGCGGTACGATAACCGGCAGGATAAATTGGACGATTGTCAACACCGTTGAAACGGGCGAAACCACCTACATTTGGAATACTCCAGTCAGAAATAGAAACACCGTTGATTGTTTTATTGTAAATTCCTTCTACCGTTACAGAGAATGGAAAAGATGTTTTGAATGCGTAGTCAACAGCAAATGACGTTTTCCATACTTGCGGCATTTTGAAACTTGAATCTACAGCCGAAATAGCAGAAGGAACTGTTCCATCTTCAGGTGAAATAGTTGTAGGATAACCTATGCCTGTCAGTTTATCATGTAGTGCTGCTATTGTTGCCTTGCCGTCAGCGTTGGCTACAAGACCGCCGGCAAATTGTGTCATATCAATATATTTGATATCATTGCGCTCCGTATAATCACCAGTGTAACCATCAATGACCTTAGTATTGGCATTAAGTTGTGCTTGATACTGTACCATTCCACCGTTGGTTGGCATGTTTGTGAAGAATACAAGCGGTAAATTACCCGAGAAAAGACCAGTACCTCCACGAACTTTCAAGCTCTTATCGCTAAATGTATCCCACACAAAACCTATGCGAGGAGAGAATATGATATTTGCATCAGGCCATTTTCCTGTATCGATATGACGACCGGAATAATCAATGTCAAGGATAGCATTGTTCGTTATCAAGTCATTATTATTGAAGAAAAGCCCATCTATACGAAGTCCATACGAAAGTTTGAAATTAGCAGTAACGCTCCAATCATCTTGCCCGTAAACTCCAATTTTGTTTGTTCTTATGCGAGATGCAGGATTGCTCTCTCCATCATAACCATAAGTTAAGTTTACAATTTCAGGTGTTCCTTCGTTTAAGAAGTCGTCAAGACTTGAGTAGCGATAGTATCCTGTACCATTACGCATATAAGCATTATCTGCCATCTTATATTCGTAAGCTATTCCACCTATAATTTTATGATTGCCTGCATAGTGTATGAGTTCATCTTTGATATTCCAAACGTTGTTGTGAACGCCATTGTTCCATGTAAAAAGTTCATATCCCAAAGACATATAGGCTTGTCCATCTTTTAAAATGTCAATGAAAGGAAATTCTTCGGAATCCGATCCGCGGACATCATCAAGTTTTGAGAATGTTGCCAAAAATTGGTTAGAGAGGTTGTCTGACAATCGACTGTTCAAATCAAAAGAGAATGAATGAACAAGATTGTTCATAGAATACATCGAGTTTGCAAATGACATTGAGGCTTGTGACATTCTTGCTTCAGACATACGAGTACCTCCGTCCATAGAACTTGCATTAGGAGATGACCAATAAAGGTTTTTTGTGTAGTTATAACGTAAAGCCAGACGATGATTATTTGCGATATTCCAATCCAAACGGGCAAGAAATTTGCTATTGCTTTCATCTGCCGGAAAATCAGTGTAAGACCCCGTATCGTATCCATATTTACTTTTCACATAATCAGAAGCTGCCTGAAGATCGCTTTCTGTTGTACGGGAAATAAAATTGTCTGGATCAGCAACACCATCAGTTGAAGCTCTCCAACGATTGACAACGGTTGGCGTTTTAGCCATTTCACCGTTTACAAAGAAGAACAATTTGTTTTTGATGATTGGTCCACCCAGAGTGAACCCATAAGTTGTATTACGGTCTACATCACGCGCACCTGCGATTTGTTGACCAGAAACAGCATCACCGCGTAAGTTTTCATTTCTATGATAAACGTAAGCGCTAGCTTTGAAGGTATTTGTACCGGATTTTGTAATAGCGTTTACACCACCACCAATAAAGTTAGTTTGACGAACATCATATGGAGTGATTACAACTTGTAATTCTTCGATAGCTTCAAGAGAAATTGGGCTGCCTCCACCGGGAAGAGCATCACTCAAACCGAAGTTATTGTTGAAATTAGCTCCATCCACTGTAAAGTTAGCCGTACGACCATCTGTACCGGCAAAGCTCATCCCATTGCCCCCATAAGGTGAAAGGCGGGTAACGTCTGTAATGCTACGGCTCACCATGGGCAAATTTTCTATCTGGTTGTTTGTGATATTGGTCACTGCTCCGGTTTTCTCATTAGAGAATTTTGTGCGGGTTGCCGTAACACTAACTTCACCTAATGAGGTTGATTCTTCTGAGAGGACAACATTCATTTCATAGTTTTCACCTAAACTCAACGTAATGTTGTTTTGTGTGTATGCACCATATCCAATGAAAGTAACTTTTACAGTATAAGGTCCGCCTACACGCATACCGTTTAGGTTGAATCGGCCCTCCTTGTTGGTTACAGTACCATAAGTTGTTCCTGAAGGGGTGTGTGTAGCAATCACCGTTGCACCTATCACAGCTTCTTCAGCATCAGTAACATGTCCGCTCATACTGGATGTGGTTACCTGTGCTTGCATAATAGTAGTTGATGAAATAATGAGCGCTACTAATAAAAAACTGATTTTTTTAATCATAAATAGTAAATTTTAAGAGTTTTGTTTTCATAGAAATTACTTATTAGTAAATAGAAATTGATTTGAACTGCAAGTTAATGCACGGATGCATAAAAGGGATAAGTTTTGAGTAATGTTTATTAACCATTGAGAAAACATATCTTATAACCATTGAGGCTAATTCTAAATTACAAAGTAAACGAGGTTCGATTAATATAAAAAGAATTAAATGATAAGAAACTATTAATTAATTTATAGGAATATGGGAAATACTGTATTTGCAAGGAGTTTCGGGGCGGCTAGCTTATAAATATGGCAAAATAGAAAGATTTAAATTATGGATTATGAGAAAATGAAATACAGGAATCGATCACTTCGCGGTCTACAATCAGAAATTAATACAATAAACTCATAGCGTTTTTATTTGATTTATAAAATGATCAATTAATTTCTTCATAAAATGTTATTAACATTTTATGAAGAAATTAATTGTTAGTAAATATTAGTGAAAAGTGACTAAATAATAACCCGGAAGCACCTGCTCATGTATTTAAAGATAATATGGATATCCGGTTGAATGCCTAATTGTACCGACAGATGGGGCTTTGCCCCAAACCCCAATTACTTTTTTGTCTTAACACAAAAAAGTAATCAAAAAAAGTCAAGGCTGCATCCGCATCGCCCGAAAAACCAGCGCCCGACGGCTAAAATCTTTTAAACTCGCCTGCCGCTCAAACAGAAAAGATTTTTTAACGCCGTCTTCACTTGTTTTGCGGCTCGCCAAACGAGGCCAGTCTGTGCATGAAGGAAATCTCATTTTAGGTAAAGTAACGGATACTCATTAAAAAGTATAAAGTTCTCACCAGAACGAGATGAGCATGTCACCACGATGAGATGAGCATGTCACCGGAACGAGATGAGCATGTCACCACGATGAGATGAGCATGTCGCCGGAACGAGATGAGCATGTCACCGGAATGAGATGAGCATGTCACCACGACGAGATGAAGTTCTTCAGAATAGATAAAAGAAGATGTTGAAAATAAGCAGTTGTTCGTGAAAAATTGCAGGATTACACGGAAGGATAATCAGAAGCTGTTTAAATTTCTGCGACTGTAAAACAAATTGGCGTCGCCCAGTTCGAACTTGAAAATATTTACTCCTTCGAGGAAAAAGGGACGTTTTTCCTCGTAAAAAGTCTCAAATGCCGTGAGATTCATCACCGAAGGATCGGATTCTACCTGCCCGAAATCAGGATTGATGGTGAGGTCGGCAGTGAAATTGCTGGATAAGCGGATTTTTGCATCCAGGCCAACATTCCCCAACCACGACTGACCGTTTTTGGCGAATGGGTTTTGGGGTACTTTTTCAACAGCATTCCAGTTGAAATCCGATTCCCATGGATTGTTTTTACTTGATTCTGACGAAACCTGCAGTGATTTTTTAATTGCGATTTGCCCGTTTCATTGGTTTGGGTGGAGTGATTACAATTTCGTACCGGCATCCAGGGCAAATGTACGCTTCGCAGCCGGTGCAGGCAAAACAGTTGCTGCACGATTTCAACAACTGCTTTTTATCCCATATTTTTCCGCAGTGGAAGCAGGTAACTTTGATTTGATCTCTGGATAAAGTATTCACAGGATTAGACCCACTGAGTATTTTTCTCTAGTTCTGGTGCTAACTGAGTAAGGTTCAGTGTAGGAAGATTTATGGGCGCCATTCCTGACAATGTTGTCAGTGTGGCAATATAAGCCCGGATGTATGGAAATAATATAGCAGGTGCATTTAGATAGAAAAATGTCTTAAGCATTTTGTCTGTAACTTCCCCTTCTAAAATATATGATGCTGAAGAATCTACTTCAATCAAAAAGCTTTTTGATTCATCCTCAATTCTTACTCCAAGAAAAAGTTCAAAGCTACCAGCTTCTTTAATGTGAGTTCCTTTTGGTTCAAATCTAATATGAAGAGATTTGGGCGCCTCACTTGACGTTCTTTCTATTAAAGAACGTAAAATACTATATTTTTCAAATCTAAAAGCTGACTTTATGACTTCTTCCATTGCTCTATGCTGCTAATGCGTAGTTATTTTCTCCTGCTAAATAAGCTTTGTCTTTAATGTTTAAAAGACTATAATCGGTTGTCAACTCTGTGATAAGGGGAGTATATATTATAAATTCAGGATTGTCAATTCTGATTAATGAATCCTCACTAATAAATACAATACTTTCAGGAAAAAATAAACTATCAAAATCAAAGATAAAATCAGCTTCATCATTTCGAAATTCCATATTTAACCTGAATTCTGAGCTGGGCTCAACTAAAACCTGGTGAAGGTCTGTTCTATCATCAAACTGATAGAAGAAAGTAATTTGAGGGAAGTCTTTAAGTAAAGACTGAAGTCTATTTTTTATATATTCTTTACTAGTCATAAGTGACAATTTATTTTCAGCAATTGAATGAGTTCTGTTGATAAACGCAATGACTTTGAGCTTTGTTCATCATTTACAGCGATATTACCGTAATCAGATTCAATTCTAAATTTTTTCAATTCTTTGATATTATTTGTAAACGTAAGATATGCTTCTTTAGAACAATTTCTTATTTCATTTCCCAACTTATTTATAACATATTCATGAGTTCCAATTTTCCCAATTTTTGTTTGTTTTAGTCGAGTTAATTCTTCCTCTTGTAGTTTATAATCAATCCCAAAGAACTGTTTTAATGCGTACTTGCTAAGTTGAAAACAACTATAATAGGAACAATGCACGCTTGGAGCATGGAGATTATTTCTTATCAGTATTTCTGCTGCTAAAAGGTTATGTTCTGATTTTGCTTTTAAATAGCTCACTTATTTGATTTTGCAAATATAGGGTGGTAAAAAATACTTATCAAGCAAATTTAAAACAAATTGGTATTTAATCAATTTTTATGTTTGTTATTTAATATTAGAATTTGCAAAATCATTCAAAATTACTTTAATGCCTTTTACAACTCCAAACAAAACAACCTGTGTAAAAATTATGGTTGCTCCTGAAGGAATATCGGCAAAATACGAAATTAGCAAACCAATGAATGAAGCCAGAAAGGCAAAGCCGACTGAATAGAACATCATGCGGGCAAAATCGCGCGACAAAATGTTGGCTGTAGCTTGCGGAATAGTCAGCAACGATAAAATCAGGATGATTCCCACAACCCGGATGTTCAAAACGATGGTCAGTGAAATCAGGATCATCAGTAAATAGTTGAACAGATTTACCGGCAGATCGGAGGTTTTTGCATAATCTTCGTCGAAAGCTATGTATAAAATGGTGCGGTAAAACAGTGTAAAAAACATTACAATTATTCCTGAAAGCGCCAGCATTAGCCAGATTTCGCCTGTTGAAACGGTCAGAATACTTCCAAACAAATAGCTCATCAGGTTTGGTGCATAACCGGGTGTGAGGTACACAAAAATAATCCCGATAGCCATTCCGAGCGACCACCAAATGGCAATCGACGAATCTTCGCGCACTTTTCCTTTGCTGCTGAAAAGCTGAATTCCCATTCCGGATAAAATTGAAAAAATGGCGGCTCCAAATAATGGATTTATTCCCAGGAAATAACCCATCCCAATTCCTCCGAACGAAGCATGCGTAATGCCTCCGCTAATAAAAACAATTCGGCGCGAAACAATGTACGTACCTACAATTCCGCATGAAATGGCTGCCAAAAGCGAAGCCAGAAAGGCGTTTACAAAAAAATCATAAGAAAACAGCTCAATGATGATGTTCATGATGATTGTGTTCGTCGTGTAACTTTAAAACAGTATGCGGAATGTTTCCGTGGGTGATAATTTGCAGCGGACAGTTGTACGAAGCCAGTTGTTCCTCGCTGATGATGTTGCTTGGGTGGTGGTGCAAACTCCGGTTCACGCAGGCAATGGTTTTCACGTAAAACGAGATCGTTCCCACATCGTGCGAAATCAGCAGAATGGACATTTGTTCGTTCAGCTCCTTCAGTTTCAGGTACAATTCGCCTTCAAAATTATTGTCAACGTATGTGCTCGGTTCGTCCAAAACCAGCATTTCCGGATTATTCATCAGTGCACGGCACAAAAAAACGCGCTGCATTTGTCCTCCCGAAAGTTCTCCGATGGCTTTATTCCGGATAGAAGAAATTCCCATTTCTTCGAGCAGTAATTCGGCTTTCTCCTTCTCGGCGGTATTTTTATGGAAGGATGAAAACAAGGCAGAATTCGATTTTCCGGAGCGAACCACATCAAAAACTGAAATCGGAAAACGCTTGTCGATTTGGTTGACTTGCGGCAAATAGCCAATATTTGTTTTGCTGATGTGCAGGTTCATTTCTCCTGAAATGGGTTTAATCAATCCCAGGATAGTCTTGATCAGTGTGGTTTTTCCGCCGCCATTTGGTCCGATAATGCCAATGAAATCGCCCGAAAAAACTTCCAGCGAAATGTTGTCGAGCACGATGTTATTTTCGTACCCGGCCGATAGATTTTTTATTTCGAGAAGCTTTTTCATTGCTGACCGGCTATCTTATTCGTTATTTCCAGAATTTGCTTTTCCCAGTCGTACTCCAGCGGGTCGATGGTCATGACTTCGCCGCCAATTTCGCGCGCCAATTGCAGCGCATTTTCAGTATCGAATTCTTTCTGAATAAAAATTACATGAATGTTCTCTTTCCGGGCCAAATCGACAATATCTTTCATGTGTTTGGGCGATGGTTCCTTTCCGTCAAGTTCAAGCGGAATCTGATTCAGATGAAATTCCTGTGCAAAGTAGCCTAACGTCGGATGAAAAATCAATACGTTCCGGTTTTTTAATGGCGCAAGTTTGTCATTAATCTGGTTGGTAAGCGAATCAATTCCGGCGATGAATGTGGTAAAATTGGCATCAAATTTATCCGCAAATTCAGGAAATGCAGCTTTTAGAGCATTCAATGTATTTAGCGAAATAACTTTTACATCAGTCGGTGCCAGCCAAATGTGCGGATCAAATCCTCCGGGATGGTGGTCAGAATCTCCATCATCATGCTCTATTCCTGAAATCAGTTGTATTCCTTCGGAACTGTTCACGATAACCAGATTTTTATTGATTTCGGCAAACTTTTCTTTCCAGGCTTCTTCGAAGGCCAGCAGGCCAATTTGAATCCAGACTTTCGAACCGGCCAGATTTTTCATCTGCGAAGGTAAAATGGAATAGTTATGCGGACTTGAGCCCGGAGGAACCAGCACATTTACTTCAACGAGATCGCGTGCAATCTGATCGACAAAATATTTTTGCGGCAAAATGCTTACCGTGACCATTTTGGCAGTTTGCTTTTGAGGCGAATGACAACCAAACAAGAGGACAATAAGCAGATAAGCGAATTTTTTCATAACGAATCAATATATGCTGAAGCGATTGAAACATTTTTAATCAAAGATAGTTCGATTTAGATTTTCAGGAAATAAAATTGCCAATTACTGACAACTGAATACTGATCACTTTTTCTTTGGTGGAACGGGATCGTAACCGTGCGTTCCCCAGGGATGGCATTTGGAAATTCGCCTCACGCCCAGCCAGAAACCTTTAAACGGCCCGTGAATTTTTATGGCTTCAATGGCATACTGCGAGCAGGTTGGCTCGTGGCGGCACGACGGATTGGTAAGTGGCGAAATGGCATACTTGTAAAAATAGATTGGAACCATTAAAATCCAACCAATCACTTTCAATATGAATCCGAAAATCTGTTTCATGAGATCAAAGCTACAAATTTTTTTAGCCCAACATTTAGGAACTCAACGTTGTGGTCCTTTAAACTTCAGGATGGAATAAATTATTGGTGATTTTTTGAACGAACACTTAAAGCCCGTAAGGGTGGGTGACCTGAAATCTGTCTGGCAGTGATTGGCTTCATAAAAGGAAGCGGTTCTTCCCAGAATAATTTCTTTTGAAGTGAAAATTGTTTGAGCCAGGCATACAACTCGTCGTTATCAAATTGCTTACTGATGTCGTGCCCCTGGTTAACTAACCGCGTAAAACGAACAGTTGCATTCCTCTTTTCGAGCGCTTTCACCATTACTTCCGACCGGCCGATTGGTATTTGCCTGTCGGCAGTTCCGTGAAAAACCCAGGTTGGGATTTTGCTCAATTGATCGGCCCATTCTGTTTTGGCACCGCCGCACATGGGTGCAATAGCTGCAAACCGGTCGGGCATCCGGTTGGCTAATTCCCAGGTTCCAAAACCGCCCATACTCATTCCAATGAGGTAAATTCGCGATTCGTCGACACGAAGTTTACCGGCTACTTCGTCGTAAACCGGGTTGAACCAGTCGTCGGAAGCCCAGTTTTTTCCCCACGGACATTGTGGCGAAACCACGATGAAATCCATTTTTTTACCCTTCGAAATGTAGTAGGGCAATCCGTATCGCTTTAAACTCTGAAGGTTTTTCCCGCTGGCATGTCTTCCGTGCAAATAAAAAAGCACCGGCCATTTTTTCGCCGGATCTTTGTCGTAATTTTCAGGAATGTGCAACAGGTAATTGTATTTTGCTTTTTTTGGCGCCTTTGATGCCGCAACATGCCAGTTCGAAACGCATGTTAAAATGCAAACAAAAGCGAGCAACACGATATTTTGCCTAAGTTGTTTCAATTGTTTTTTCTGTTTTCGGTGGTGAAACTAGAAAGTAAGTTTCTGACAGCAATCGCTGACTGGTACTTTTTTTAAACGTAAAAAGAGAAGCCGGTTTTTAATCATGACTTCTCTTATAAAAGGTATAATTTTGATCCTAAATGAATTGAGATCAATGCTATGCGTTCATTCTATTTTTCGAGTTCCTTGTAAACCAGTGCGCTTGCACCAACAATGGCCACATCCCCGGGTTTAAGCTGCGAAGGCAAAATATTAATCTGGTTCCTGAAGGAGGGGAGTAAATAATGCTCCATACTCGCTTTTGCCGGTTTGAAAATATAATCGCCGGCTGCTGTTGGTCCACCAAACAGGAAAAAAGCCTCGGGACTCAGGTGATGTGCTGTATCTGCCAGACTCATTCCCAGCCATTGGCCAGTCAGTTCAAAAACTTCTTTGGCCACTTTGTCGCCTTTTTCAGCCGCTTCAAAAATCATTCTTGAATCAAGTTCTTTAAACGATTTTTCGGCAAGTAAACTATCTGTAGCATTGTATTTCACCATCAGTTCAAAGGCAGTACGTTTCATTCCCGGAGCAGAACAATAGGCTTCCATGTGACCGAGCGAGCCGCAACCGCAGAGGCGACCTTCAGGAATTAACGTGGTATGACCACATTCTCCGGCAAAACCATCGCAGCCATAAACCAAGTCGCCGTTAACCACAATTCCGCTACCAACGCCCGTTCCAAGCGTAATCATCACAAAGTTTTTCATGCCTTTGGCGCCCCCGTATATCATTTCACCGATAGCTGCAGCATTGGCATCGTTGGTCATCGCAATGGCCTTCATCTCCGGAAATTTATTCTTCAGGAGCTTTACAAGGTAAACCGTACTTTTAAACGAGAGATTTGCAGCAGGTTCAATGGAGCCGGTGTAATAATTTGCATTTGGTGCGCCAATTCCAATTCCCAGAATTTCAATAGTTTCATTCAGGAGTTTAACTGAATGAATTAACTGGCGAATGGCCTGCGACAAATCGTTGACGTATTGATCAGCATCGCCGTGTGCCGGCGTTGGAATGTTTTCTTTTACCATAACATTTCCCAAGTCATCAACTACTCCAATAGCGGTATTTGTTCCACCAATATCGATCCCTATTGCTACTTTTTTCATGTCCGTTTTTTAATTTACAGATCCAATTATTTTTACAACGAACAAAATTAAAAATTAAATCGAATTCATAAGGCCTGAACGGCAAAAGCCTTTATCGATCCTGAAGATTATGCCGGAGAAATAATAATCTGGGTTCAATAAGACGCAACCTGCTTTCAGTAAATTGAAAACGGGATAGCCGGATCGTTTAATTCCGGCTATCCCATCAATTTTTTAAGGCACAAAATTATTTTCGACTGACTTTTACTCGTTTGGTCGGATCCAGACTTTCGTTTCGAAGGTCAACTTCCCGGATTACATTGGCAGCCATTTCGGCAAATGCCATTCCGGTGACGGTGTTTTCATCAAATGCAACCGGATTTCCGGAGTCGCCACCTTCGCGAATTCCCTGAACAATCGGGATTTGTCCGAGCAAAGGAAGTCCGAGCCGTTCGGCCAGTTTTACACCGCCATCTTTCCCAAAAATGTAATATTTGTTGTTCGGCAATTCAGCAGGAGTGAACCAGGCCATATTTTCGACCAGACCCAAAACCGGCACATCAACGCCTTTGCCTTTGAACATGTTTACCCCGCGAATAACATCAGCCAAAGCAACATCCTGAGGTGTTGTCACGATGATGGCACCGGTTACGGGAACCGTTTGAACCAAAGTTAAATGAATGTCGCTGGTTCCCGGAGGCAAGTCGAATAAAAGATAGTCCAAAGTTCCCCAGTTTCCGTCGGTAATCAATTGTTTCAGTGCATTCGATGCCATTGGGCCGCGCCAGATTACAGCATCTTCGGTGTTAACAAAAAAACCGATCGATAAAAAATTCACGTCAAATTTTTTAATTGGCTGGATTCGTTCTTTGCCATCGACACGAACACCTGCCGGACGGATACCTTCGGCCCCAAACATTTTCGGAATGGATGGTCCGAAAATATCAGCATCAATCAGCCCGACTTTGGCACCGGTTTTGGCCAGAGCGATGGCCAGGTTAACCGAAACGGTTGATTTGCCCACGCCTCCTTTTCCTGAAGCAACCGCAATCAGATTTTTTACGCCGGGTAAAATCGGGCGCTCCATTTGGTGAATGGCTTTTGCGGTGATATTGCCTTTAATTTCAACCTCAGGTCCAACATATTTCAGGATAGCTTCTTCGCAAGCTGCAATTACGGCAGCCATATTCGGATCGTCGGATCGCTGGAAGACCAGCGAAAAGGTGACTTTCTTACCTGCAACCCTGATTTCCTGGGCCATGTCGAGCGAAACGACATCCTGATTGCTTCCGGGAAAAATCACATTCCGGAGTGCATCGGTAATATTTTTTGGAACAATTAATTTACGTGGTATTTCTGTCATCTTATTGTCGTTTTATGAATTTACTTGATAAACAATTTATTCCAACCCAAGTTCAGTCACCGGATTCCAGAAGTGCTTTCCGAAATCGATGATCTGGTCATCAACAACCTGAATTCCTTCTGCCTCGAGCAATTCCTGCATGGCAGTTGGACTTCCGAAGTGGTGCTTTCCGGTTAACAAGCCATTTCGATTGACAACCCTGTGAGCAGGCACATATTTTTCCTGACTACCGGCATTATTCATGGCCCAACCGACCATTCGTGACGATTGTGCCGTTCCCAGAAATGCTGCAATTGCTCCGTAGCTGGTTACCTTTCCCGCAGGAATCAGCCGGACAACTTCATATATTTTATCGTAAAACGAGGCCTCCCCCAACCCCTCCGAAGGAGGGGAGAAAGAATCGATGTGTAAAGATTTGCTTTTGGGCATTGGCATTTTGTTAATAGCTAGGACTTTCGAAATTTACACTTTCCAAACTCCCTTCCCCAAAAGGGAGTTTGGGGATGGGGCTTCTAAGTCTCCCCCTCGGAGAGATTTAGAGGGGTCTTAATTATTCTTTCGCACTTCTTCCAAAACTTCGGTACGGATCTTTTTCAATTTCAACGTCTGGTTCATGTAATGGTTCCTGATGACTTAACCGAAATCCCAGGTATTTAATGCTCAGTTCACGATCGAGCCATTGTTTTTCGTAAAAAGTCTGAATCGAAAGTATCTCGTCCAAAATTACGGAATGGTACAAATCGTCGGTTTTACGGATGACTTCAAAATTGTTTTCTGCCACCATGGCCTCTGTATAACAATACATAAAATTGCTGTCTGATTTCAGATGAACGATTCCGTTTAGAACCATAATCTGCCGGTAATTCTGAATGAAATTCGTTGCAGTTAACCGCTTCCGTGTTTTTTTCATTTGAGGATCGGGAAAAGTCAGCCAGATTTCGGCTACTTCGCCTTCGCCAAAAAAGAGTCGGATATTTTCGATATTTGTTCGCAGAAAACCCACATTTTTCAGGCCCAGATTTTTTGCCTGTGTAGCTCCTTTCCACATTCTGGAGCCTTTAATATCGATCCCGATAAAATTAAATTCAGGAAAATGTTGAGCAAGTTTTACTGTGTATTCGCCTTTGCCACAACCCAATTCGAGAATAACCGGATTGCTGTTGCCAAAAAATCCTTCGCTCCATTTTCCTTTGTACTGAAATTCGGCGGACTGCAATTCGTTAAAACTAATCTGGACCACATGCTCATACGTTGCCAGGTCAGCAAATTTCGAAAGTTTATTCTTCCCCACGTCTCTTTGTTATTTTTGTTCTACTATCTGGAAAGTAAATTTCTCCGGCACGATTGGTTAGTATTTCCATATATGCCGGTTTAATATGTTTTTTCTATCCTCAGGCCAACATCGCGAATGCCCGGAAGCACATTGTCGCGCATGCCTTGTTTGATTTTGAACGTGTAATTTCCCTTATGCGGGAAATAGACACTGTTTTTGTAAAGAATCTGGTTGTCGTGTAAACCGCCTATGCCACTGCCTTTCCATCTTCCGGAGGCATCTGCCAGAATAAATTCGACAGTATCAGTCAGTGATTTTCCATCGGGCGAATCCACCGTCAGGAAAAGGTAAATATTGCTGTACGGATAATTTCCCTTGTTGCGTATGTCGATATACAAGTTGTTGTTTTTGATGGTATCGGTAAGCTGCACATTAAAAACTATCACCGAATCTTTGTTCCAGCCATTTTTGTCCAGTTTGTGGTAGGCTTCAAAAACTCTTTTCCGGTCGCACGAAACTAGTCCAATAACAAGTGCAACGATCAGAAAATAATACAATAACTGCTTCATTTATAATTTATTGAATTTTGAAAGAAAGAAGGGCTGTCTCAATATTATTCTGAATTATTTCGACGCCTTGGGTTTGAATTTCCGCCTGTGACTATTTCCGCGTTTTTTATTTCCTGAACGGTTGGGTTCATCAAACCGGGTGAGCGAATCGCGGTCGGAGCCAGCTTCGAAATTCAATTTTTCGACTACGGGTTTGGTTTCAAATTCCTGAATAAGCCGGGCAACTTTTTTCCCTTTCTGATTAATCCGGATGATTTCTTTCACGCGGTCAACCGAAAGTGGAATAAGATTTCCGGAACGGTCGCCAAGTTCAGAATACCAGTAAAGTCGTTTAAAAATGTCGGATTTTTGGTATTGATAAGTTCCGTTTTCGGCTTCGAGCTGAACGTTTGACGGCGGAAAATCCTTTTGGGCATCCAAATACGTGTCTACTTCGAAATTTAGACAGCATTTGAGTTTTCCACATTGACCAGCCAATTTTTGCGGATTAAGCGAAATATCCTGGTAACGGGCCGAATTGGTATTGACCGAAACAAAATTACTGATCCACGAAGCACAGCAAATTTCGCGACCGCATGGCCCAATTCCGCCAATTCTTCCGGCTTCCTGCCTTGCCCCGATTTGCTTCATTTCAATTCTTGTCTTGAATGTATCTGCCAGAATTTTAATTAGTTGGCGGAAATCAACCCGGTCGTCGGCAATGTAATAGAAAATGGCTTTCGTTTTATCTCCCTGGTATTCCACGTCGCCAATTTTCATATTCAGGTTAAGTTCATTGGAAATCTGGCGCGAGCGAATCATAGTCTGGTGTTCCAGTGCAATGGCTTCTTTCCATTTGTCGAGATCGGCTTGCTTGGCTTTTCGGTAAATTTTCCGGATTTCGCCATTGATCATCGTCACTTTATACTTCTTCATCTGTTCCAAAACCAGGTCGCCGGTCACGGTAACAATGCCGATGTCGTGGCCCGGATTGGCTTCAACGGCCACAATATCACCCTGATCAAGTTTCAGGTTATTTACATTCCTGAAGAAATCTTTGCGTGTGTTTTTGAAACGAACTTCAACCAAATCGCTTGGATTGGCAATGTTGATGACATCGTCGAGCCAGTCGTAAACATGTAATTTCGAGCAGGTTCCGCCACGCCCTCCGCAACATCCGCGATCAACTAAATTGAGATCATCCATACGAGTTGTGTCAGTTCAAAATTAAAAGTACAAAGTAGAAAATCCGTTGGCAACTGCCAAAACATTCTGATTAATAGTGCATTTGATCCGAAAATTATTTTCAGGAAAGAAATGAATGCACCACTTCCAGAATCTATGCAAAAATAGTTATAATACCTTATAAAACAAGCTGAATGAACTGCGTGAAATGGTAAAGGGACGTTTTTTGACGGGGCACATTTCCGGAAGAATTATTAAAAATTCAGATCAGAGTTCCCAAGTGTTATTTCCTGATTAGTTTGGTGATTTTAAACGCGACATCCGTAAAAATAATTTTCGGGTTTCCGTTCATGCCAATGTGTGCGAAAGCTGTTTCAAAAACTTCGGTCAGTTCCAGAATATTTCGTTCGTTGATGAATGGCGAAAACCGTTTCGAAAATTCTTCCTCCTGATCGCTCATGAATGTCAGGTCTCTGATTTTCAGATTATAGATGAAATTTTCGCGCAGGATGGTCAGGAAATAATTCAGCAGGCTTTTTTGCTTTTCACGGCCAATGCCTGCAACCTGTTCGCCCCATTTGATCAGGTCACCAAATTTCCGTCCATACGAAAAGCGCATCAATTCCTTGAATCGGTCAAGATTATAAATGGTCTGCTCGTCGGTCTGAAGCAGTTCAAGGGCTTTAGAGTAACTTCCTTTCGAAAGGTGAACAACGTTTCGGATGTCAAGTCCTTCGGCTTCAGGTAATTCGAGAATGGCTTTTTCGAGCGCGACCGGATCAATTGGCGGAATTGTAATGAGCTGACACCGCGACCGGATCGTACTGATGATTTCTTCCTCGTTTTCGGTAATCAGCACAAAAAGTGTTTTTACGGGCGGTTCCTCGATCATCTTCAGCAATTTATTGGCACATGCCACATGCATTTTCTCCGGAAGCCAAATGATCATGACTTTGTATTCCGATTCGTATGATTTGAGGTTGAGTTTTCGTATGATTTCTTCGCTTTGATGCGCATAAATCAGGCCCTGCGAATTTTCAACGCCAATCTGGTCAAACCATTGATCGATGCTGAAATATGGATTTTGCCCAATCATCATTCGCCATTCTTCCAGAAAATTATCGGAAACCGGCTTATCGAACTTTTTCGTTTTAATGACCGGAAACACAAAGTGGAGATCGGGATGAATCAATTTCCGGTACTTTTTGCACGACGGACATTCGCCGCACGAATCGTTGGCTTGCCGGTTGGTACAAGCTACATATTGGGCGTAAGCAATAGCCAGCGCCAGTTTGCCCGTTCCTGAAGGCCCCGCAAAAAGCTGAGCGTGGCTCACACGTTCTTCCTTAACCGATTGAATCAGTCTATTTTTGGTCGCGTTTTGTCCGATAATTTCTCTAAAAAACATAGTGTTTCAATTGTGGCGTGTCAAAAATAACAATTCACACTGGAATGACATTCTTTGATCTGATATTTAATCGTTCGTGTGTGGAACTCCATACCTGAAAGTCCCAATCCTGAATAAAACTTTCATTTGCTTTTATTTTACATCTGAAGCAGAGATTTAAAGTGATATGTTCGTTTCCTGAAGGGAAAACCAGAACCTGGGAGATTTAGATTTGAATAAGAAAGGAACTTAGTGAGCGGGTGACTTTAAGTCACCCGCTCACTAACAAAATTCGATTTTAATAAATCAACCTTCCCATCGATATGCTTCCCTGCTCTCGGAGCAACTCTTCCGACTTCTGTCTTCCGACTTCAAACCATTTTACCCAAACATTAAATTCAGGAACCGTTTAAAGACCAAAAATAATCGCACGGATATATTTTTTATCTTTGGGGTGGAATTTTTGTAACACTAAAAAACAAGTATATGCAAACTATTGAAACTTATGATTTCGCTGGTAAAAAGGCACTTATCCGTGTTGATTTCAACGTGCCACTCGACGAAAATTTTGTAATTACTGACGACACCCGTATCCGTGCAGCTCTGGATACCATTAACAAGGTAATTGAAAAAGGTGGTTCCCCAATTATCATGTCACATTTTGGTCGTCCGAAAGCCGGACCTGAAGATAAATATTCGATGAGACACCTTGTCGGACACTTAAGTGATTTGCTTGGAAAAGAAGTAAAGCTTGCTCCGGATTGTATTGGTGCTGAAGTTCAGGCAATGGCCAAAGCACTTAAGCCCGGTGAAATTTTGTTGCTCGAAAACCTTCGTTTCCACAAGGAAGAAGAGAAAGGCGACGAAGGTTTCGCTGAACAATTGGCTGCCAATGGCGATTGCTGGATTAACGATGCATTTGGTACCGCTCACCGGGCACACGCTTCAACGGCCGTTATGGCAAAATTTTTCCCGAACGATAAAATGTTTGGATACCTGATTGAAAGCGAAGTGGCCAGTTTGGATAAAGTATTGAAAAACCCGCAACGTCCGCTGACTGCCATCATGGGAGGAGCTAAAGTTTCTTCAAAAATAACGATCATCGAAAATCTGTTGGACAAAGTCGACAACCTGATTCTAGGTGGCGGTATGACCTATACTTTCGTAAAAGCTCACGGCGGCGAAGTTGGTAATTCCATTTGCGAAACCGATTATTTGGAAACTGCTTTGGCAATTGAGAAAAAAGCGGCTGAAAAAGGCGTAAAAATTTTTATGGCAACTGATGTTGTTGCAGCCGATGCTTTTGCAGCCGATGCAAACACTCAGATTGTTGAAGCTAATGCTATTCCTGAAGGATGGCAGGGTCTGGATGCTGGTCCAAACAGCATTGCCATGTTTAAAGAAGTGATCGAGAATTCAGGAACGATTCTTTGGAATGGCCCGGTTGGTGTTTTCGAAATGGAAAAATTTGCTGTTGGCTCAATTGCCGTTGGCGAAGCCATTGTAAAAGCAACGTCGAAAGGCGCTTTCTCATTAGTGGGAGGTGGCGATTCTGTTTCGTGTGTAAACCAGTTTGGTTTTGCCGATGGTGTATCGTACATTTCTACCGCTGGTGGTGCCTTGCTCGAATATCTTGAAGGACGTGTTCTTCCGGGTGTTGCAGCCGTTAGAGGAGAATAAAAAAAAACGATAATATATTCTAAAAACCTGAGGCATAAGCTTCGGGTTTTTTAATTTAGTTCTGAATTTAAAAGTTGTCAACCAATGAAAAAATCAAAGTCTGCCCTTGAAAATTTCAAGACCTTGAACTGTGCACAATCAGTATTGTTAGGTTTTTCCGGAGATTTAAACCTCGATAAAATAACAGCACTGAAAATAACAGCAGGTTTTGGTGGTGGCATGGGAATGGCCGAAACATGCGGGGCAATTACTGGCGCCTACATGGTTTTAGGCCTGAAAATTCAGGAAGAGGGAAAATCTATTCAGGAAATAAAGACGGAGACCAAGCTTGCAGTACGAAAGTTTAACGAATTATTTGTGGCAAAGCATGGGTCGCTCAAATGCAAGGAACTGCTTGGCGTGGACATTTCAACTCCCGAAGGTTCGGCTACAGCCAACGGAAACGATTTGTTCAATACGGTTTGCAGCAGATTGGTCAAATCATCGGCCGAAATTTTGGAAAAAAATTTTTAAACCGCTGCACATTTTCAACGTAACAGGAGTAAATCTTTAAATCGTTTACTATGAAAAGCAACGTTGGACAAACAGATCGAATCATCCGTGTCGTTATTGGTCTTGGAATTGCCATAGGTGGCGTCATTTTTGAAAGTTACTGGGGACTTATCGGAATTTTAATCCTGGCAACCGGTGTTTACAGATATTGTTTGCTCTACCAATTATTTGGCATGAATACGTTGGGTGATACTGATAAATAATGCAAAAGCCTCACCGGGGGAGATGAGGCTTTAATTGCAATTATTGGTTTGTTATTCTTGCACTATAACTGAGAATCTAATCTTTTTTTCGGTAGTTTACCCCGAATTTATCCAATCGCTGGTATTCGGTGTCCATCCGTTTTTCAAAATCGGTAAAATCTTTTTTGTCCTTTGGAGTCCACACCACTTCCGAAAGAGCGCAAACTCTTGGGAAGAGCATGTATTCGGCCTGCATGGTCGATGGAATGTATTCAGTCCAAACATTAGCCTGTGCTCCTAAAATGTAGTGTTGTTCGTCAGCAGTTAGTTCATCCGGAATTGGTTCATACGAATACACCTGGCTGAGAGGCAGATATCCGCCAATAGCCAAAGGTTCTTTTTCGGTGTCCTTCGATTGGTAATGATCTAAATACAGGTGCGATCCGGGAGTCATAACCACGTTATGCTTTTGCTGTGCAGCCGCAATACCACCTTTTATTCCGCGCCACGACATCACTGAGGCCCCGGGGGCCAGACCGCCTTCCAGAATTTCGTCCCAGCCAATAATCTGGCGTCCTTTGCTGTTCAAATATTTTTCTATTCGTTTGATGAAATAACTTTGTAATTCATGTTCGTCGGCAAGCCCCTCGTCTTTCATCCGTTTCTGGCAAAGCGGGCATTCTTTCCAGCGGTCTTTCGGGCATTCGTCGCCGCCAATGTGAATGTATTTTGATGGGAACAATTCGCAAACTTCGTCGAGTACATTTCCCAGAAACTGAAAGGTTTCTTCCTTTCCGGCACAATACACATCCTTAAAAACACCCCAGGTCTGTTCAACTTTATACGGGCCTCCGGTACAACCCAACTCCGGATAGGCAGCTAAAACAGCCAGACTGTGTCCGGGCATTTCAATTTCAGGAATAACAGTTATGTATCTTTCAGCCGCATACTGAACAATTTCTTTTACCTGGCTCTGTGTGTAGAATCCGCCGTATCCAATTCCATCGTACTTTTCCGATTTTCCGGCATGGCCAACCAGAGTTTCGTCGCGCCAACTGGAAATGTCTGTCAGTCCGGGATATTTTTTTATTTCAATACGCCAACCCTGATCCTCGGTTAAATGCCAGTGAAACGTGTTCAGCTTATACATGGACATGTAATCGAGATACTTTTTGATGAAGCTGATCGGGAAAAAATGGCGGCCAACATCGAGATGCAAACCCCGCCATACAAACCGTGGCTGATCTTTAATATCGGCAACGGGTAGTACCAGTTGCTTGTTTTCACCTGGCGAAACCAGAAACATCTGCCGTAAAGACTGCGTACCGTAAAAAATTCCGGATGGCGCTTTGGCGGTAATCACAATTCCTTTTTTATCTACTTTCAGCAAATATCCTTCGTCGCCCAAAGGAATTGTTTTAATCAGTTTCAGGCTTAATGCCGATTTTGTTTTTTCATTCAACGGAAGTTGAAAACCGTAGAATTTATTGAGGTATTCATTAAGCTGAGCAGCAATATCTGCCAGTTGAGCGTTTCCGATATCAAAAACAATCGAAGTAGTTTGATCCAGAATAAAAGTTCCGTCCCCAATATGTGCTTCTGCAGGTTGAGGAATAATTGGCAATGATTGACCCGATAGCCGGGTTACAATAAAAATCAGTGATAAAAAAATTAGAAATTTGCTCATGGATATTGGATTTGGATGGTTTGCATGCGACAAATTTATTTAAAAAATACAATATTGAACACTGACTTTTTAATTTATTTAAAAAGTTTTAATGAAGTTTCATATTTGAACTGCTTAAATTCAAACAAAAACAAGCAGATGAAAAAAAGAGAGGATATTCTTCGGGAACATCCTCTCGTATATTTGATAAATTTTGTACAATATTATTTCGGCATCGGATAACCCTGCAATTTAGCCAGGTTGGCTTCAATTTCATGTTCCGGATATTCGTAGTCTGTTAGTTGACCGGTCATGTAGTTGTCGTAGCCCACCAAATCCATCAAACCGTGTCCGCTGAAGTTAAAAAGGATCACTTTTTCTTTGCCTTCTTCTTTGGCTTTCAAAGCTTCGCGAATAGTTGAGGCAATGGCATGGGTTGTTTCAGGAGCAGGAATAATTCCTTCGGTACGGGTAAATAACAAACCAGCTTCGAAACACTCGCTTTGGTGAATGGCCTGGGCTTCCATCAATCCATCGCGTAAGGCAGCGCTGACCAGTGGAGCCATTCCATGATAACGCAAACCACCGGCATGGATTGGTGCCGGAATGAAATTGTGACCCAGACTGTTCATGGCCAGAAGCGGAGTCATTTTAGCCACATCGCCATGGTCGTAAATAAATGGAGCTTTGGTTAAAGTCGGGCACGAGAATGGTTCGGCGCCAATAATCTGAATATCGGCTCCGTTGATTTTGTCGTACATGAACGGGAACGAAATTCCGGCGAAATTACTACCACCGCCGCAGCAGCCAATCACGATATCCGGTTTCTTGATGCCCACTTTGGCCAATTGTTTTTTGGCTTCCTGGCCAATAATGGTCTGGTGCAGCATCACATGATTCAAAACTGAGCCAAGCGAATAGCGGGTTTTTCCGGTCGGGTCGCTCACAGCTTCTTCAATAGCTTCTGAAATGGCAATGCCCAAACTTCCGGGAGTATCAGGGTATTCAGCAAGAATATCACGTCCGGCCTGGGTCTCCATGCTTGGGCTGGCTACACATTTCCCACCCCAGGTTTGCATCAGCATTTTGCGGAAAGGTTTCTGGTCAAAGCTCACGCGAACCATGTAAACTTTACATTCGATACCGCCGATCTGTGCGCAGGCATACGAAAGCGCCGATCCCCATTGTCCGGCGCCGGTTTCGGTAACCAGTTTTTTTATGCCGAATTGTTTGTTGTACCAGGCCTGAGCCACGGCTGTATTGGGTTTGTGACTCCCGGCGGGCGAAACGCCTTCGTTTTTGTAGTAGATTTTTGCCGGAGTTCCCAATGCAGCTTCCAGTTCATACGCGCGAATCAGCGGGCTTGGTCTCCATTGAAATAGAATCTGACGAATTTCTTCCGGAATGTCAATCCAGCGTTCCTGCGAAACTTCCTGCTCGATGAGGTTCATCGGGAATACCGGAGCCAGCATTTCCGGAGTTACCGGAATTCCGCCTGGTCCGAGTGGCGGATTTAACGGCGTAGGTAGATCGGGAGCAAGGTTGTACCATTGTTTCGGCATTTCTGACTCGTCAAGATAAATTTTCTTTTGTCTGGCCATGATTATTTAAGTATTTAAAGGTTAATAATTTATTCGCAAAACATCATTTTCATCTTTCATTAAAGTCCCCCAATGGTGGAATTTAGGGGGCTTAATAAAAAAGGGATTTCCTGCATATAATACAGGAAATCCCTTTTCCCAGCCTTTACGACTGCAAGTCAATAAGTAATTCTCGCGTTTCCATTTTTATGTTACGCCAGTTCCATTCTTTTCCGTATAAAGGTGATCTGTACATATTTTTCATTAAAAAGCGAGTAAAACTAATGATATTTTTCAGGTTTTCAAGTGGAAATAAAGATGATTTAAAAGTTTTCAATGATTATTATTTACAACCAGGAAACGGAACGGTTTTTGACATTTAGCATAGCATTATGTGGACCCAAACTCTCAGCAAAATGGTAAAGTACCACCTCACCCAGTTTATCTTTCTTGCACTCCTGTTATCAGGAATGAGCCGGTCTGTTGCCGGATTTTCACTTGTACCAAAAATAGATTCCATTCAGATTGTTTTTAACAAACAGCAATTGGTTTTGCCAGGCGAGGCATTTCACATCGGAATTATTTCGTACTACAAAAATGGCAAAATCAAAAAGACGATGGGCATGGACGGTGGTTCGGTTTGGTGGTGGCGGTTCAAGGTCGATGTTTCAGGGGGAACGGATTATGCTGGACGAATTTCGGTAAATGAGAAACTTGTACCGTCCAAAGGAAAATATATTGAAATCAAAGCCTGGCCGCGAAAACAGCCTGAATTAATGAAAGAACTCCTTCTTCCCCTGAACTACGAAACGAAAATAGTTTATCGTCCTACTTCCGGATTCGATAAAGCTCCAGGCAGCCAGTTTAAAGGTGAAGTTATTTCGGCGTTTGACAATGGGATAATCCGGATTTGTGATGACTGGAAAAATAACAAGGAATCCGGTAACTTCCAATTTTCAGGTAACGGCGGTTTTTGGAGAAATGGGAAATTCACCATTGAACCTGATTTTACGAAAATTGAAGATCACCGGGCCGAGCTAATTGTCAATTCGCTGAGAAACAGTTCGGCGTCCGACACTTTTTCTGTTTTGCTCGATTACAAACATGTTTACAAATTAAATTTAAACGGAAGTTCGGGTTCTCCCGGATTTTCGGGTTCTGACGGCATCTCTGGTTCTTCAGGCAATCACGGTTATCATGGGCAGGCGGGTCAAGATGGCGAGTTTGGCTCCGACGGTCCCGAAATCGGCGTTTGGACCGATCTGTACCGCGATTCGGTTTTAAATTGCGACTTGTTGTATGTATATGCTCAAAATTTATGGACGGGTGCTGAATTTCGCTACCTGGTTAATCCGGAAGGAGGCCGGCTTGATGTCAGCTCGGTGGGTGGTTCAGGTGGTAATGGCGGTTCGGGCGGACACGGAGGTTCTGGTGGTGAAGGGTTTGAAGGAGAAAAATGGATTGAAAAGCACATTGAAAAGCGGATTGTTAAGAAACCCGCAACCAAAAAGGTTATGCGGAAAGAAAAGAAAAAGAGGCTCGACAGTGAAGGAAAAGAATATGAGGTTGAGGTAGATGTTGAGGTAACTGAAACCGTGTATGTGGACGAAGAAATTGAGGTTGTGGTTGAGGTAGAGAAACAAGGATCCGGCGGCGATGGTGGCGACGGTGGTTGGGGCGGTCCCGGAGGAATAGGCGGTCAGGGCGGATATGGCGGAAACATTACCCTGTATTTTACCAGCGACGCCATGCCGTACAAACACCTGATCACCGCCCACAGCGAAGGCGGTTCTGGCGGAATGCATGGATCGGGTGGTCGCGGTGGCAATGGTGGTAGGGGCGGATACGGAAATCCCAACGGTCGCGACGGAGCCATCGGCCATTCCGGGCCGTCGGCCTTGGGTTGGGCCGATAGCGGTGGCAGAGGTCGAATCAGGATACAATCGACAGAGGAGTTTTTTCAGTATGAACCAAATGTGGAGAAATGAAATGTTTCCTCATTGTTTTTTATACTGAACACTGACCACTGAGACTGATCACTTTTTTCTTCAGGCTCAAAAAATCAACTATCTTTGTCACCCTCAATAAAATCAAAGAGCAATGACTAATTATAAACGTACCCTCATTACTTCGGCTTTGCCGTATGCCAATGGTCCGGTGCACATCGGGCATCTCGCCGGTGTGTATGTTCCTGCTGATATTTATGCCCGATATTTGCGCATGAATGGCCAGGAAGTGGCTTTTATCGGCGGATCCGACGAACACGGCGTTCCAATTACCCTGAAAGCCAAGAATGAAGGAGTTACACCGCAGGATATCGTGGATAAATACCACGGCATGATTAAAGATTCGTTCGGGCGTTTTGGCATTTCGTTCGACATTTATTCGCGCACCAGCAACCAGATTCACCACGAAACAGCATCCGAGATTTTCCTGAAAATATACGAGCAGGGAAAGTTCATTGAAAAGACTTCGGAGCAATATTATGACGTAGAGAATAAACAGTTCCTGGCTGACCGTTACATCACCGGAACCTGTCCGAAATGTGGTTTCGATCGCGCTTATGGAGACCAGTGTGAAAGTTGCGGAACTGCTCTGAGTCCGAACGAGTTGATTAATCCAAAATCGATGATCAGCGGAAACACGCCGGAACTGAAAGAAACCAAACACTGGTATTTGCCACTCGATCAATACGAACCCTGGCTGAAAGAATGGATTCTGGAAGGACACAAGGAATGGAAACCGAATGTTTACGGTCAGTGCAAATCGTGGATTGACAGTGGTTTGCAGCCACGCGCCGTAACCCGCGACCTCGACTGGGGTGTGCCGGTTCCACTCAAAGAAGCCGAAGGCAAAGTGCTGTACGTTTGGTTCGACGCGCCAATTGGTTACATTTCGGCTACCAAGGAACTCACTCCTGAATGGGAAAAATGGTGGAAAGATCCGGAAACCAAAATGGTGCATTTCATAGGGAAAGACAACATTGTTTTCCACTGCATTATTTTCCCGGCCATGCTGAAAGCCGAAGGAACGTACATTTTGCCCGATAATGTTCCGGCCAACGAATTCCTGAATCTGGAAGGCGATAAAATTTCGACTTCGCGCAACTGGGCCGTCTGGCTGCACGAATATCTGGAAGAATTTCCGGGCAAGGAAGATGTGCTGAAATACGTGCTCACAGCTAACGCTCCGGAAACCAAAGACAACGATTTTACCTGGAAAGATTTCCAGACCCGCAACAACAACGAACTGGTGGCCATTTTGGGCAACTTCGTGAACCGCGCGCTGGTTTTGACTCAAAAATATTACGACGGAAAAGTTCCGGGTGCCGGTGTTCTTACCAAAACAGACCAACTTGCGTTGGCCGAAATTTCAGTTATTAAAGCTGAAGTTGAAAAGAGTATTTCCCAATACCGTTTTCGCGAAGCACTGAAGTACGCGATGGACCTGGCCAGACTTGGCAACAAATACCTGGCCGATGCCGAACCCTGGAAAGTGGTGAAAACCGATCCGCTGCGCGTGGAAACCATCATGAATGTTTGTCTGCAAATTACCGCGAATTTGACGATTATTTTTGCACCGTTCCTTCCGTTTAGCATGGATAAACTGCGCGTATTTCTGAACATGGACGAGCTGAACTGGAGCAACCTGGGCCGCACCGATTTGTTGAAAGTTGGTCATCAAACCAATACGCCGGAATTGCTGTTCGAAAAGATTGAAGATGAGATGATCGAAAAACAGGTGAACAAGCTGCTGGCCACAAAAAAAGCTAACGAAGCTGCCAATGCCACGGCGGCCCCGGCCAAAGAAAACTGCACCTTCGACGATTTCAATAAAATGGACATCCGTACCGGAACTATTCTGGAAGCCGAGCGCGTGCCGAAAACCAAAAAGCTGCTGAAACTGAATATCGACACCGGAATCGACAAGCGCACTGTAGTTTCGGGCATTGCCGAATATTTCACTCCGGAAGAAATTATTGGCCGGCAGGTGAGCATTCTGGTGAACCTCGAACCGCGCGAACTGAAAGGAATCCTATCTCAGGGAATGATCCTGATGGCGCAGGATACCGACGGTTCGCTAAAATTTGTCAGCCCGACTGAAAAGGTGAAAAACGGGTCGGAAATAAAATAGAAGAGGCCCCTCCAAACCTCCCCGAAGAGGAGGCTTTTGGCATTAGCTACTTTTAGCATTTAAATTTGAAAAAGAAATCTTAAATTAAAAGATACCCTTAAAGCCCCTCCCTCGGAGGGGTTGGGGAGGCCATACTGCGCCAACTACTGTTGGCGCGGTTTTCGTAAGCCTCAGTACCGTCGCTAAGGCGGATCGGTTGCTTACTCTATTATAACCGAACCCGCTTTCTTACGAGAAGGTGGGTTTTTACATTTCATCGGATGAGATTACCCTAACTCTGTGACAAGATCTGGTGAAAATTACCCTAACTTTATAACACAATTATGTGATAATTACCCTAACTTTGTGATATGTTTAAACGGAATATCATAGAAGAACTTGGAAAATGGCGAACAAAAATAGACCGTAAACCATTGGTATTGAGAGGTGCTAGGCAAGTTGGGAAAACAACTTTGGTCCGTCAGTTTGCCTCTCAGTTTGAGCAGTTTATTTATCTGAATCTTGAACTGGCAGAAGACAGGGAACCATTTACTCAATTTTCCAGTATTGAAACACTTGTTCAAGCATTATTTTTTATCAAAAACTGTACACTCGAAAAGAAAAAGCAAACACTTTTGTTCATTGATGAAATTCAGGAAGTACCTGCTGCATTGAATACACTACGTTATTTTTACGAAAAAGAACCTGATATTGCTGTAATAGCTGCCGGAAGTATGCTCGAATCACTTTTTGATAAAAATATTAGTTTCCCTGTTGGTCGTGTCGAATACAAAGTCGTCAGGCCCGCCTCCTTTCCCGAGTTTCTGGATGCAATGGGTGAAACTGCTGTCTTGCAACAGTTCGAGCGTGTTCCAGTTGCTACTTTTGCCCATTCTAAACTGCTTCAATTGTTTCATACTTATGCGTTAATTGGGGGAATGCCTGAAGTTGTGAAAACGTATAGCGAAAAAAAGGATTTACTGGCTTTGTCGCCGATATACGATTCGTTAATTGCTTCGTACATGGATGACGTTGAGAAGTACGCTTCTTCTGATTCACAAATTCAGCATATACGACATGCTATCCGTTCGTCGTTTTTTGAAGCCGGGACTCGTATAAAATTTGAAGGTTTTGGCAATTCACCTTATCGTTCGCGCGATATGGGCGAAGCTTTACGTACGTTGGAAAAAGCATTATTGCTTCAATTACTATTTCCGGTCACTTCGGCTAAATTACCTTTATTGCCTGATTTAAAGAAATCTCCCAAGTTACAAATCCTTGATACCGGATTAATGAATTATTCCGTTGGCATTCAGAAAGAAATATTGGGAACATCTGATTTGAATTCGGTTTACCAGGGAAAGGTGATTGAACATCTGGTCGGGCAGGAAATACTTTCAGTACATAATGCAGCATTGGATAAGTTAAATTTTTGGATACGCGAGAAAAAGACGTCGAACGCCGAGGTTGATTATGTCTTTTCTTACAATGGGAAATTGATCCCAATTGTGGTAAAATCGGGGAAAGAAGGGGCTTTGAAATCGCTGCTTCTTTTTATGGACGAAGCGCCGCACCATTTTGCTATTCGTTTCTATGCCGGAGAGCTGCGTGTAACAGAAGCAACAAGTCCTTCAGGAAAAACATTTCAACTTTTAAATTTGCCCTATTATCTTGGAACACAACTTGAAAAATACCTGGATTGGTTTACCGGAACCACCTGATTTGACGCCGGAAATTAGTTACTTTGCTACCAGCTATTTTGATGAAAAAAAGGGACAATCTTGAAATGGAAGTAAAAAACGAATTCAGAGATATATTATCGCATATTTCATTGGATTGTGTGGTTTTTGGATTTCACGAAAATCAGCTTAAAGTTCTTTTGCTCCAGTTAAAATACACCAAAGAATGGGCATTACCCGGTGGTTTTGTTCGCGAAAGTGAATCGCTTGAGGTTGCTGCGGCCCGTGTTTTGAAGGAACGAACTGGTTTGGATAAAATTTTCCTGAGTCAGTTTCACGTGTTTAGCGACCCGCAACGATCGAAAACAAATCCTGCGGTTCCTGATTTGCGCGAGGCTGGCATAACTTTCCCGAATGAAGCTTGGTTCAATCAACGATTTATCTCAGTAGGTTTTTATGCGTTGGTTGAATTTTCACAGGTACAGCCAAAACCTGATATTCTCTCCGATTTGTGTGAGTGGATTAATCTGGACGAAATTGGCCGGCTGATGATGGATCACCGGAAAATTCTGGAAAAAGCCCTTGAAACCCTCCGTTTACAACTTACTTTTCAGCCAGTTGGGTACAATTTACTTCCGGAGAAATTTACTATGCCTGAATTGCAAAAACTGTACGAAACAATTCTGGGCAAAGCACTCGACCGAAGAAATTTTCAACGCAAGATGCTGGCCTACGACATCCTTATAAAACTGGACGAAGTAAAAAGCGGAGTGGCACACAAAGCGCCTTCGTATTACAAATTTAACCTTGGAAATTACCAGAAGGCTTTGGCTGAAGGTCTTAGCGGGCGGTGGTAGATTAGCTCAGTTTTTATTTTTCTTGTGTTTACAACACCAAACAGCATGGTGCAGGATAGGTTTTGATCTCTTTTACCTAAATTTGACTTTTCTAATTCGCAAACCTAAAACCAATGAAAACGAAATCAGGTATTATTTCCCTTCTCATAGTTGTCGCTTTTTCGTTTGCTGTTCAGGCAAAAGAAAATCCCAATCATTTAAAACTCTGGTACACCAAACCTGCTGTTAAATGGACCGAAGCTTTGCCAATCGGAAACGGACGGTTGGGCGCCATGATTTTCGGAGGAGTTGAAAACGACCGGATCCAGTTTAACGAAGAAACACTCTGGACCGGCGCTCCAAACGATTATGCACATAAGGGCGCCTACCAATATCTGGATCAAATCAGACAACTACTTTTTGATGGTAAGCAAAAAGTAGCCGAAGATCTGGCAGAAAAAGAATTTATGGGAGTTCCAATGCGTCAAAGAGCCTACCAGGCTTTCGGCGATTTGACTATTTCTTTTCCTGATCAGGCGGAATACAGCAACTATCATCGTGAACTCGATCTGAAAGAAGCGCTTTGCAAAGTTTCATACCAGGCAAACGGAGTAAATTATATACGCGAGTATTTGTCTTCAAATCCTGATCAGGTTATTGCCATTCGGCTGGCAGTTGATCAAGAAAAAGCCTTGAACTTTTCGATGGCTTTCGATGGTTTACATCAGGAAAAAACAATGGCTGCCAACGGAAACAGCATGACACTGAACGTTCAGGTGAAAGATGGCGCTTTGCGGGGAGTTGCCACTTTAAAAGTTATTTCAGATGGGAAAGTTGTGGTGAAGGGTAATCAACTTTCGGTTTCAGGAGCTGAAACGGCGACTATTTATTTAGCTGCAGCAACAAACTATGTGAATTATAACAATGTGAGCGGAAATCCGGAGCAAAAAACCGATCAGACCCTGGCCAAGGTTGAGAACCAAAAATTTGAATCAGTTGAGGAAAAGCACGTCGCCGATTACCAGAAATTATTCAACCGGTTTGAGGTGGAGTTTGGCGGAAACAATCATTCTGAACTACCCACCAACGAACGAATTGTAGCTTTCAGTAAAAATGCAAATGACCCCCAGTTGCTGGCTTTGTATGTTCAATATGGTCGTTATTTGCTGATTTCGAGTAGTCGCCCGGGAACACAGCCTGCCAATCTGCAGGGAATCTGGAACGATCAGTTGGCGCCATCGTGGGACAGCAAATGGACGGTAAACATCAACACCGAAATGAATTACTGGCCGGCTGAAATTACAAATCTTTCCGAATGTCAGGAACCGCTGTACAGCCTCATCACCGATTGTGCCGGGACCGGAAAGTCGGTGGCCAAAGAGCATTACAATGCGACAGGATGGGTTTTGCATCACAATACCGATATCTGGCGCGGAACGGCTCCTATAAATGCTTCGAACCATGGAATCTGGGTTTCGGGAGGTGCCTGGCTTAGCCGTCATTTATGGGAACATTACCAATTTACTCAGGACAAGAAATTTTTAGCGCAAAAAGCATATCCGCTGATGAAAGGCGCTGCGGAGTTTTTTACTCAATTCCTGATTAAAGATCCGAAAACCGGATACCTGATCAGCACACCGTCTAATTCTCCGGAAAATGGCGGATTGGTTGCCGGACCAACCATGGATCACCAGATTATTCGAGCTTTGTTCCGCTCGTGCATCGAGGCTTCTGAAATTCTGGGAACTGATCGGGAATTTGCAGCAAAATTGAACGGAATGTTGCCGAAAATTGCGCCCAACCAAATTGGCAAACACGGTCAACTTCAGGAATGGATGGAAGACAAGGACGACCCGAACAACAAACACAGGCATGTATCGCATCTTTGGGCGGTGTATCCGGGCAACGAAATTAACTGGGCGTAAACTCCGGAATTGATGAAAGCTGCCCGTCAATCGCTCATATACCGGGGAGATGAAGGAACCGGATGGAGCCTGGCATGGAAAATTAATTTCTGGGCGCGTTTCCTCGACGGAAATCATGCCTACAACATGGTCAAATTACTTTTCCGCCCGGTTCAGATCGACGATGTGGTCTATACTGGCGGTGGCGGTTCGTACACCAATTTGTTCGATGCCCATCCGCCTTTCCAGATCGATGGTAATTTTGGAGCGCCTGCCGGTATGATTGAAATGCTGGTGCAGAGTCAGTTATACGAAATCGCCATTCTTCCGGCGTTGCCTGATGCCTTGCCCGAAGGAAAAATTTCAGGCGTTTGTGCCCGTGGTGGATTTGAGCTGACTTTTAACTGGACTGGCGGCAAACTTCAGAAACTGGAAGTTTTGTCGAAAGCCGGTAAAAAATGCAGCCTTCGTTACGGCGACAAAGTGATCAGCATGGATACGGAAAAGGGCAAAACGTATTCGTTCGACGGTGGAATGAAGAAATTATAACTCCTGAATTCTGTTGAAAAGCAAGGATGATTTGATTTCTGCATTGATTGCGAATTTCTTTTTCTTCACCTTTGCTTATCATTAAAACGAACGCCAATGTTTCAGGTAATATGGGAATTGAAAGTAAAATTTAAAGAGCGCGATAAATTTGAGCAGTTTTACGATCCGAAAGGCGAATGGGTAAAATTTTTCAGTAAATCTCCTGAATATGTGGGAACCGATGTGCTTGAAAGTGGTGAAGGCGACGGCATTTTCCTGGTCATCGACGAATGGCAATCGGAGGAAGCATTCAACACATTTATCCAATCGAACAAAGCCGGATACGACCAGTTAGAGGAAAAAGCAAAAGCCGCCAGCCGAACCAAAAAACGGATTTGGATTAGCCTGAATCCAGAGGAAGAATAATTCCATGTTCCAAATTTCAAGTAACCGGAGCCGTGGAATTTGGTAGTTGAACTCACACACGAAGGTCTTTATACCCTTATTATACAAAGCAAAACTCTTTATTCAGAGCGGACTTGGAACTTGAAACCTGAAACTTGAAACTTGAAACTCATTTTATGCCCCAATTTACCCACATCCTTTTCGATCTTGACGGAACCCTGACCAATCCACGACTTGGAATCGGCAACTCGCTGAAATATGCCCTTCGGCAAATGCAGATTGACAGCTACAGCGACGAAATACTGGAACGCTTTGTTGGCCCGCCTCTTCAGGATGGATTTAAAAATTTGTTTGGCCTGAATGAGCGAAACACCCAGCTTGCTGTTGAGCATTTCAGGACTTATTTTGGCGAAAAGGGATTGTACGAAAACGAACCCTATCCGGGAATTTCGACATTGCTTGAGGAATTGCATTTCTCCGGAAAGCGAGTTTATGTGGTTACCTCGAAATTGGAAAAATACGCCAAAATGATCATCCGTCATTTCGAATTCGACCGGTACATCGACGATCTGGTTGGCGCCGAAGCTACCGGGCAACATTCGGGAAAAGGGCAACTGATCAGCCAACTGATGGACCGGAACCAGATTCAGTCTTCGCCTTCGGTAGTTATGATTGGCGATACGCATTACGACATGATTGGCGCCAGGGAGAATGAAATTTCAGGAATTGCTGTTTGTTATGGTTTTGGAACTCCTGAAACTCTTGGCGGCTGTAATCCAGACTATTTAGTTGATTCGGTTGGTGAACTTGCAGAGTTGCTGTTGGGTTAATCTATGAAATGGTTCTTTCAGTCGCTTTATAATCACTGTTTTACACGCATTTCTGCTGTATTTTTTCTGAATTCTTTTTTCTTTATCTTGAAAGCTTGATTTTTAACCATAACCGCAATGGGAAATCCGCAATCGAAAAAATGGTTTCTAATTCTGAATCCGCATGCAGGGTCGGGAAGGGGTAAAAAAGATCAGGCGCAGATTCTCGGTTTGCTCAAGAAGAATGGTTTCAGTTTTGAGCTTGGGGTATCCGAATTTCCCAAACATGCCATACAGCTTACCAGTAAGGCTATTGACGCTGGATACAGAAACCTGGTTGTGGCCGGTGGCGATGGAACATTGAACGAAGTTGTGAACGGCATTTTCTCGCAGACAGTTTGTAACCCTGAAGAAATTATAGTTGGAATGATTCCTGTTGGAACGGGAAACGACTGGATCAAAACCTTTGGAATTCCAAATCATTACATCGAAGCGATAAAAATTTTAACGCATGGGCATACGATGAGTCAGGATATTGGGCGTATTTCGTATGGTGAAAACGGTACTGGAAAGACTTGCTACTTCGCAAACATGGCCGGTTTTGGATTTGATGCCATGGTTGCCGAAAAAACCAACCGTCTGAAAGATCAGGGTAAAAAAGGAATTTTGCTTTATCTGCAGGCACTGGCTTCAAGTTTCCTGAACTATCAGACCTGTAAAACCCGCATCGAAATTGATGGCCATGAAATTGATGAAATGATATTTTCAGCCAGTATCGGAATTGGCAAATACAATGGAGGCGGAATGATGCAGGCTCCTGATGCAGTACCTGATAATGGCATGTTTCAGGTCACAATTATCCGAAAAATAGGAATCTTCGGAATATTGCGCAATCTGGCCGGTTTGTACTCCGGAGAATTCGTAAAAGACCATCGTGTATCAACTCACCCGGCCCGCCATATTTCAATTAGCTCGGCGAAAAATATCTCAGGAGAGGCAGATGGAGAAATCTTAGGCGATAATAAGTTCACAATAGAATTATATTCTCAGAAATTAGTCGTAATTTATTATCCTGAAAAGTATTTGAAGTATAGTTGAGCGCTAATTTTAGATTATTGAACAATTATTGTGTTAAATAGTTATTGTCATTAAACTTAAAATTTATGTTTATGAAAATGATGGATGAATTTAAAGCGTTTGCCATGCGCGGAAACGTGGTTGATATGGCAGTCGGTATCATCATTGGTGGTGCTTTTGGGAAAATTATCAGTTCGGTTGTTGCCGATATAATTATGCCTCCTATAGGTTTGCTTATGGGTGGAGTATCGTTTACCGATCTGAAGATTATACTGAAAGATCCGGTGATGGATGCTGCCGGTCAGGTTACAACAGCGGCTGTTTCCATCAACTATGGAAATTTTCTTCAGGTAACAGTTGATTTTCTGATTATTGCGTTTGCCATTTTCATGATGATTAAAGCGATGAACAGTCTGAAGAAAAAAGAAGAAGCACCGGCACCAGCGCCTGCAACACCTCCGCCACCATCCAATGAAGAAGTTTTACTGGCAGAAATCAGAGACTTATTGAAATCGAAATAGTTCTGGATAAAAACGTATTATTGATATGAATTGTGAAGGCGATCCATCGTTCGGATCGTCTTTCTTTTTGTTTCGACCAAATCAAATTCACGGAGCTTGACGATCACATCTTTTTTTCCGACTTTTGATTGGATGGTAATTTATACATTTCACAATGATTATTCCCGCTTATCTTAAACCCGGCGACCGAATCCGGATCGTTTCACCTTCCGGAAAAGTCCAAAAAGACAAAGTCATTCCCGGAATCGAACTGCTTCAGGAAGAAGGTTTTGATGTAATTATTGGAAAGCATGTTTTCGATCATCATTTTCAGTATGCCGGTACCGACAGGCAGCGGGCAGCCGATTTACAGGAAGCGATAAATGATACCGATGCCAAAGCCATACTTTGTGCGCGTGGCGGTTATGGAACAGTACGAATTATTGAACAGGTTGATTTTTCACCTCTCCTGAAAAATCCGAAATGGATAGTCGGATTCAGCGATGTAACTGTGCTGCATGCTGTTGTGAATAAGCTGGGACTAGCTTCCGTTCATGCTGCCATGCCCGCATTTTTTCTCGAAAATAAAAGACCCTCAAAGAGTTTTTTTAGCCTGATAAATCTGCTTTCAACCGGTGTTTCCAATATTGAAACACCATCAGATCCACTAAACAGGGAAGGAGTTTGTTCAGGGCAATTAATAGGAGGAAACCTCTCCTTGATTTATGGACTTCAGGGAACACCCTGGCAAGTTGAAACTTCAGGCAAAATTCTGTTCATCGAAGATTTGTCGGAATATTTATACCACCTCGACCGGATGATGCAAAATCTGAAATTGGCCGGAATGCTTAAAGATCTAGCCGGATTGATTGTTGGAGGATTCACCGAAATGAAAGACAATGAAAGTCCGTTTGGAAAAACTGCCAATGAAATTATTCTCGAAGCTGTTCAGGATTATAAATTTCCGGTATGTTTCGATTTTCCGATTGGGCACATTTCAAAAAATCTTGCTCTGCTCTCCGGAGGAAATTACCGGCTCGAAGTTTCTGAAACCTGTCATCTAATTCGTCAAACCCCATGAGCAAGGCATTCGAATTGGGCCGGAAAGGCGAAGAAATAGCAATTGCTCACCTGAAATCGCTGGGATACGAAATTCTGGAAGTCAATTGGTTTTCCAGTCATCTCGAAATCGACATTGTTGCGAAAGATGGGAACGAACTGGTCATTGTTGAGGTAAAAGCCCGTGGCACTGATTCGTACGAACATCCTTCGGAAGCCGTTTCGAACAAGAAAATCCGATTTTTGGTAAATGCCGCAGAAGGTTATATTTTGGAAAAGAATTTGAATTGCGACACTCGTTTTGATGTAATTTCAATTATCTTTTTTGGACATGACTTTGAAATTGAACATTTTAAGGATGCTTTTTACCCGCCATTGGGGTAGTAAGTTTCAAATAATTAGATCTGCAAAAGAATCTACCTTGCTATTTTCAGGCAAAAATTAAAAGTAAAGGTGCTTTTTCAGGATCGAAAGTAAGGTTTCGATTTTAATTGGTTTGGTAATGTATTCATCGCAGCCGCTGATTATCGCTTCATCGCGTGCCGATTGCATGGCATAAGCTGTTTGAATAATCACTGGTATTTCCGGAATTAGTTCTTTTATTTTGGCAGTAGCTTCAAGTCCATCCATTCGGGGCAGGCGGATATCCATCAAAACCAAATCAATTTCAAGGTTCTCACGAATCATCTCCACTGCATCAAATCCATCGTTCACGAAAAATAGATTGGCTCTTGTTTTCTTTAGTGCTTTTTCGAAAAAGAAGCGACTAACTTCCTCGTCTTCAGCTATTAGTATGGTTTTACCTATGAAGTCATAATCCATATTGAATCATCTAAAGTGGAAAAAATCGTAACCACAAAACTATTAAATTTTGAATAAACAACATTCTATTTGCAAAATAGTTTCCATAATAATATAAAATGATTGTCCGTTTATTTACCCATTTGCTTTTCATAACAGTCAATTGCTGTCATTTCATAGTCATTCGGTTGTCAGTTATCGTTTCATGTCGACTCAATGACAACCAAATGACCAATAAATGACTGTAGGTAATTTTGCGGATGATCCTAATATAATATTCAGATAAGTACTTATTCGTCTTTATTTTTACCAAAAGTCAAACAGTCTTTTTAAAATCATTTTATTTCAATATCAATACGTTTGGTCAAGTGTTCGCCAGGCAAATAGTTCCTGAAGTTTTTCCGTGCTAATCCGGATCCCCAGTTTCAGCTTAACTGTTTTACCCGGAAGCAGATCGATATACTCTTGTTGTTTGGGATTCATTCTGTTGTCAGCAACATTGAATTCGGTTGAACGTATTTCATGAACTCGAAATTCCGGATGTCGTAATACGAATTGCTTGAGTTCGACGCTATAGAAACATCGCTGGCTAATTTACAGATTTCCTTTTCCTCAAAATCAACTACTTTGATTCCTTCACAGGGCCAGAACTCTGAATAGTACTCTTTTAAATCTTCGGCAGTATCCATGGGGCACGATATTCAGGAACAAGGAATTTGTTGGCTGCATCGTCGTTAATGAACACGCTTTTTTCGGCATCCCAGTATAATCGGCGTCCGGTTCGGAGTGCAATGTTTCCTAAATGGGCAACTCGTGCAGTATTGGCAGCAATTTCTATACTGGCATTCAGGTTGCGGTTGCGGTCTTTTACGCCTTCAATAAAATTGGCCATGTGATAATCCAGACCTTTACCAGTTCCTTTCTGCAAAGGTACCCGTTCAATCAGATCCGCATTTTTCTTGCGCTCCGGAATAACTTCCCATCCATCGCGATCGACCACCAAAGTGCCATTGTTACCTACATATCCAACACCGTGGTTGCGGCCATAATAACCGCCATCAATGCCGGTCCCGTGATCCCAGAGCATGGTGTGTCCGTCGAATTCGAACAAAGCCTGTAAAGTGTCGGGAGTTTCGGCAGCATCATCCGGATAAGCATATTTACCACCCATCGACATGATTGATTTTGGTGAAGGGTCACCCATTCCGAATAAACCGTAATCGATGATGTGAACACCCCAGTCGGTCATCAGACCGCCGGCATAATCGTAATACCACCTGAAATTAAAATGGAAACGATTGGGATTGAACGGACGCTTTTTAGCTGGCCCGAGCCAGAAATCATAGTCAACGCCAGCAGGCGCTTCTCCATCAGGTTTTACCGGAACCGGTTCCATCCAACCCTGATAAGCCCAGGTACGAACAGTGCGGATTTTTCCGAGCTTCCCTGATTTAACAAAGTCAACTGCTGCCATCCAGTGCGGGTCGCTGCGTTGCCACATGCCCACCTGAACTACGGTTTTGTATTTGTTGGCAGCCCGCTCCATGATGTTTATTTCTTCGATAGAATTGCCCAGAGGTTTTTCGCAATACACATCTTTTCCGGCCTGACAGGCTTCAACCATAGGTAAACAATGCCAATGATCGGGAGTGCCGATGATCACGATATCAACATCTTTATCTTCCAGAAGTTTGCGGTAATCGCTGTATAATTTGGGTTTGAAGCCCTGCGCTTTTTCGGTGTCGGCAGCGCGCTTATTTAAAACGTTGCTATCTACATCGCATAGGGCAACGCATTCGGTATTCTTCTGGCGGAGGAAGGCGGCCAGGTCGGCAAATCCCATTCCGTTTACGCCAATCACTCCGCAACGAAGTTTTTCGCTGGCACCTGCGCAGGCACTCATCGGAATTGGCATGGTCGCAGCAATACTCAGCCCGACTGCCGCTGTGGTCGTACTTTTTAAAAAGGTTCTTCTGTTAGTCATTATAGTTTATTTAGATTCCAGATTTTAAATTAAGTATTAGATGATTGAACCAGAAACCAAGTTAAAAGCCCAACTTGAAACTTGAAACTTGGAACTTCTTTTATTTCTGCATGGCATCGTCAAAAGCCATGTCCGAAGGATCGAAGTCGCTGTAGCGAACAAAATCACAGGCTTCAACGGCTCCGGCTTCGCGGTTCATGCCACTGTCTTCCCATTCAACGGAAAGTGGTCCATTATATTTGATGTCGTTCAAGGCACGGATGATGTTTTCGAAGTCAACCTTTCCACGGCCTAAACTCCGGAAATTCCAGTAGCGACGGCTATCGCCGAAGTCGGTATGACCGCCGAATACGCCAATGTCCATTGGATGTTCGCTCCAATAAGCATCTTTCATGTGAACATGGAAAATACGGTCGGAGAATTCGTAAATAAATTTCACGTAGTCAACGCCTTGGTAACCGAGGTGACTTGGATCGAAATTAAAACCAAAGGCAGGATGATAATTCACTGCTTTGAGTGCGCGACGGGCAGTAGCAATGTCGAAAGCAATTTCCGATGGATGCACTTCCAACGCGAATTTGACGCCCATTTTCTGATACTCGTCCAGAATCGGAATCCAGCGTTTGGCAAAATCTTCGTAGCCTTTGTTCAAAGTGTCCTGTCCAACCGGAGGAAAAGCATACAGCATGTGCCAAATGGAGCTTCCGGTGAATCCGTTTACCACATTCAATCCAAGCATTTTGGCAACTTTTCCGGTTTTGATCACCTCTGCGGCAGCGCGCTGGCGAACTCCTTCCGGATCGCCATCACCCCAAATGTAATCTGGTAAAATACTTTTGTGGCGTTCGTCAATCAAATCACACACACATTGTCCGACCAAATGCGTTGATATAGCAAATAATTGAAGATCGTACTTAGCCAGTGTTTCTTTGCGAGCGTCGCAATATGCCTGATCGGCTTTGTCGATTTCCATGTGATCGCCCCAGGTGCAAAGTTCGAGGCCATCGTAGCCAAATTCCAGGGCTTTTTCGCAAATTGTTTCAAAAGAAAGGTCGGCCCATTGTCCGGTAAATAAAGTAACTGGTCTGCCCATGATATTCGTTTTTATGGTTTATTGCATTAGAAAATTGATATTTCAAGTTCCAAGTTTCAAGTGGCGACTTGGAACCTGGAACCTGGAACCTGAAACTTGGAACTATTTAAAGGGTACCCATTTAATGTCGTCATTGTATCCGGCTTCAACTACCGCATCGATGAACTGCATTCCGCGGACACCATCTTCAACGCCCGGATAGTCGAGCCATTCAGCTTTAGGTTCTGTTCCGTTCATTTTAGCCCGTAGCGTAAACGAGAAATTTCGGTAAATGTTGGCAAAAGCTTCCAGATAACCTTCAGGATGACCTCCCGGGGTGCGGGTATTGGCATTGGCCGCAGCTCCCATCGAAGTGCCGACACGCAATATTTCGGTGGGTTTGCTGGTCCATTTGGCAATCAGTGTATTTGGTTCGTGCTGAGCCCATTCCAGTCCGCCTTTGTCACCATAAACACGTATTTTAATAGCGTTTTCTTCGCCTGCAGCAATTTGGGTAGCAACCAAAACACCTTTGGCTCCATTGTCGAAACGAAGTAAAACTGCGCCATCGTCATCGAGCAAACGACCGGGAACAAAAATGTTCAGTTCTGCACACAGCGAAGTTGTTTTTAAGCCAGTTATGTATTCAGCCAAATGATGGGCATGTGTACCAATGTCGCCCATAGCACCTGCTTTTCCTGAACGTTTGGGGTCGGTTCTCCAGGATGCTTGTGCATTACCGGAGTCTTCGAGTTTTGACGATAGCCATCCCTGCGGATATTCAACAAATATTTTACGGATTTTTCCGAGTTGTCCTTCGGCAACCATTTGTTTGGCGTGTTTCACTGCCGGGTAACCTGAATAAGTATGCGTGAGGGCAAGTAATAATCCGGTTTCCTGCAATTTAGCCTGAAGTTGCAGCGCTTCGTCAAGGGTGAAGGTGATCGGTTTATCGATAACCACATTGAAGCCATTTTCGAGAGCCATCATGGCGGGGCCGAAATGGGCAAAGTTTGGAGTTACAATGGTTACAAAATCCATCCGGTCGCCTTCGGGTAACTTCACTTCGTTTGCAAACAATTCTTCGTACGTTTTGTACACCCGGTTTTCAGGAAGATAATACGATTTTCCGGAGGAAAGTGAAATTTCGGGATTGATACTGAAACAGCCGCAGACCAGTTCGATTTGTCCGTCCATAAAAGCTGCCAGCCTGTGAATGGCTCCAATGAAGGCGTCGCTACCGCCTCCGACCATTCCCATGCGTAGTTTTCGATTCATCATATTGGTTTAAATTTAATTGGTTACAAATTTTAGTTTCCAGGTTAATTTGGATGGATAAAATTAGAAAACTTTTTCGGATGCCGCTGCTAAATTGACGAAAAACATACCAGACCAGAATGGGTAAATCCAATATAAATTTGCGTTCAAATAAACAGATTCATATCTTAGTTTCCTGAATCTAAACTAAAACTACCATGAAACGACGTTTGTTTTTAAGAAATGCAGCCGGAACAGTAGCTGCAATGGGTCTGGCCGGATCACACAAAGCTTTCGCATCGGCAGAAAAAATCTCCGCAGAATTACCGTTTAAACTAAAATATGGTCCCCACTTCGGAATGTTTAAAAATAGTGCCGGAGAAGATCTGATTGACCAGATCAAATTTATGGCCGATCAGGGATTTACTGCATTCGAAGATAATGGAATGATGGGTCGCGATGTGGCGATGCAGACAAAAATTGGTGAAACACTGTCGAGTTTGAATATGACGATGGGCGTATTTGTGGTTGATAAAGGGGGAAATATGGCAAACACGCTAGCTGCCGGAAAGCCCGAATATATTGACATTTTTCTGGATGGCTGCCGGAGAGCGGTTGATGTGGCTAAACGGGTTAACGCCAAATGGATGACCGTCGTTCCGGGAGGATTTGAACGGAATCTGCCCATCGGCATTCAAGATGCAAATGTGATTGAAGCTTTGCGCAGGGGTGCAGAGATTCTTGAACCTCACGGCCTGGTTATGGTGCTTGAGGCGCTTTCTGACTCACCTGATCTTTATTTACGCACATCAGAACAAACCTATATGATTTGCAAGGCGGTGAACAGTCCGGCCTGTAAAATTTTGTATGACATATACCACATGCAGAAAAACGAAGGAAATCTGATACATAATATGGAACTTGCCTGGAATGAGATTGCTTACATTCAGATTGGTGATAATCCAGGAAGAAAAGAACCGACTACGGGCGAAATCAATTATAAAAACGTATTCAAGTACATTCACAAACGTGGATATCAGGGCGTAATGGGAATGGAACATGGAAATTCCATTCAGGGATTGGAAGGAGAGAAGAGGTTGATTGAGGCCTACCGGGAAGTGGATTCGTTTTAACCAAAACGAACAATAACTAATTTTCACAAAGCAAAGGCTGGTTTTATCGACCAGCCTTTGCACTTATAACTTCAATTCTTTCAAAGCATCATAAATTTTTCCTGATTCGAACCCCCGGCCCAAGGCAAACCGCATGAGTTTGTTGCGCTTGTCGTACTGATCTTTTGCTTTAATCGTCTTCTCTTTGTCTGCAAGCAATTTCATAAGGTTCTCCGAATAGTTTTCGGCGTCAATTTCCTCCAAAGCCAGTTCCAGAATCTCCCGATTTATTTTCTTTGCATGGAGCATGTATTCAATTTTTTGTTTTCCCCAATGGTTGAACCTGAATTTATCTTTCACATAAGCTCTGGCAAAACGTTCATCGTCCAGGTATTTTTCTGCAATTAACTGTTCGATGACCGGTTCTGATACATCTTCCGAAAATCCCCAAAGTTTTAGTTTATCCTGAATATCAGAAGTACATTTTTCGGATTGACTGCATAAAATAGCCGCTTTATCGAAAGCAATCTTTTGTTCCTGAGTTAATTCCATGCCTTAAATTTTATCCGAAAGATACAACATCTGCGGGCTTTATAGATGGTATCGACACTAAATTACACGGGCATAAATATTAAGTGAAGTTTAATTCAGATATCATTTATTGATCTATTCGACTACAAAACGTATTTGTTCTAATAAGTTAATTTTCTTTGTGACAGAAAATAGAAAGCTATGAGGAAAATAATTAAACAAGGCTCGCTCGTATCGCTCATGATCCTGACCCAACTTTTGTCGTTCGGGCAAAAGCCTGAGATCCTGACATTTGGTGATGCCTACGAGTGCATGAACAATAACAGTCATGTGTTAAAGCGTGCCAACTTTGAGATAAGCGAAAAGGAAGCAGAACGGAAAGCCGCATTTGGATTGCATGCCCCGCGCATTTTTGTAACAGCCAATGCTGTCCAAATGGCCGATCCGCTTACGCTCGACCTGACCCCGGTGCGCGATGCGATTAATCCACTCTACGAAATTTTGGGCAAATACGGCAACTTCTCCGGAGTCCCAAACCCTGACCCAAACACCTCAGGCGTGATGCCCACTTTGCCGGATAATGTCAGTACCCAGGTTTTGAGGACTAAAATTCAGGAAGGGCAAGCCGCAATTAATGCCGCAGAATGGGATAAAATGATTCAGGAAAAACAATTTGCTGCGGTAAATGCAAATTTTATCTGGCCTCTTTACACCGGTGGAAAAATTAACGCAGCCAACAAAGCATCAGCCATTTACGAAGAGGAAGCCGGATTGGAGAAAAAACAAAAACAGGGCGAACTACTGAGCGAACTGGCAACCCGATACTACGGACTGGTATTGGCTGAACAAGCCTGCAAAGTGCGCGAACAGGTTTCGGAGGCCATGAAAAAGCATCTTTTCGATTCGCAGAAGTTGAGCGAACAGGGACAAATTGCCAAAGTAGAGCATTTACACGCCCAGGTCGCCAATTCGGATGCCGAACGGGAATTGAAAAAAGCCAACCGTGAGGTAACCATCGTAAAACGTGCGCTTCAAAACACCATGGCAGTGGGCGACAGCAGCGACCTTACGCCAGCCAGCCGGCTCTTTATCCTGAAAAACATTGAAGATGAGGACTCTTTCATTGCAATGGCATTAAGAAATAATCCGCATTTGCAGCAGGTTGATTCGAAACGAGAATTGGCAGCAACGGGGGTGAAACTCGAAAAAAGCAACTATTTACCAACTGTTGCTTTGACCGGAACTTACGATCTGGTCAACAAGGATTTATCGCCTTACGTTCCGGATTGGATGGTGGGCGTTGGATTGAAGTGGTCGCTTTTCGAAGGAACTTCGCGTTATCGCAACCTTCAGGCCGCTAAATTCAAAGAAGATCAGGTGGAACAAGCTGGATTGAAAGCCGAGGAAGACATTAAAACTGTAATCAAAAAGCTGCACCAGCAACTCGGAATGCAGGTGGAACAACTGGAAGAGCTTGACAAAACCCTCGAATTTGCACAAACTTACGTTGAAAGCCGCGACAAAGCCTTTCACGAAGGGTTATCCACATCAACCGAATTGGTGGATGCGAACCTGCTGCTGGCCAAAGTGAAAATTGAGCGGTTGCAGGCCATGTATAATTACGATGTGACCCTGGCAACTTTGGTGCAGGTTTGTGGAAGTCCTGAATTATTTCTGGAATACCAAACAAGTAATCAGGCAATTACAGAGTCAATTTAAGAATTTGAAGATCTGGTTTTCAGAGTTTCAACAATGACAACCTGAAAACAATAGAAACAACGACAACAATTTATTACAAACCCACGATACCATGAACAAAACCAGAAATTTTATTATCGGGCTGTTTTTTACGGCTTTACTAATTTTCCTGCTATATACGACCTGGTTGATTACCCGTCCGCTGCCACTCGAAGTGCAGGGCGAAATTGAAGCCACACAGTTTCGGGTAGCTTCCAAAATTCCGGGAAGGATCGACAGCATTGCCGTGAAAAGAGGTCAGCAGGTTGCCAAAGGCGATTTCCTGTTTTCGATCAGCAGTCCGGAGATTGATGCCAAACTGTTGCAGGTAACTGCTCTCCGAAATGCGGCACAGGCTCAGAGCCTGAAAGCCCAGAACGGCGCGCAGGCAGAAGATATTTCGGCTGCATACAACTTGTATGTAAAGGCCGAAGCGGCAGCCCGGTTGTATGAAAAGACGTTCACCCGTGTTGAAAACCTGTACAAAGACGGTGTGGTTTCAGAGCAGAAAAAGGACGAGGCTGAAACTCAGGCCAAAGCTGGCCGCGAAACTGCCCAAGCCGCAAAAGCACAATGGGAAAAGGCAGTGAAAGGCGCCAGGTTTGAAGATAAACGTTCAGCCAAAGAACTGGTTAATCAGGCAGAAGGCGGAATTGCCGAGGTTGAAGCTTACCTGGCCGAAACTCTGGCGAAAGCTCCTGCATCTGGCGAAGTAGCTAACATCGTGTCAGAACGTGGAGAGCTGGTGCCAACGGGTTACCCGGTAATTACTCTGGTCGATTTGGCCGACAGTTGGGCAACGCTTTACATTCGCGAAGACCTGATGGCCGATGTGTGTATGGGCAGCGAAATCAAGGCTACCATTCCTGCTTTGGGCAACAAAGAAGTAATCCTGAAAGTGAATTACATCAGTCCGCTGGCCGATTTTGCAACATGGACTGCTACCAAAACTTCCGGAGGTTTCGATATGAAATCGTTTGAAATTCATGCTGTACCAGCATCTCCAATTGAGGGACTTCGCCCCGGAATGAGCGTATTGGTTAACTGGAAACAGTTTAAAAAATAACTGCCCCATCCCCAACCCTTCCCCAAAATTGGGAAGGGAGTTTGGTCAGAAATAATTCAGGGCAGTTTCTCATTGGAAAAAGTTTTTATGAAAAAAGATAAACCTTTGCATTCTGGTTCTTTAAGCCCCCTCCCTCGGAGGGGGTTAGGGGGAGGCTATCCCTTTTTCAGGGTTTTCTTTCGCGAAATCGACCGGATGTCGGGTTCAACGATTTACCTGTTCACCACCCTGATTGGTCCGCTGATCTCGTTTGTGATTCTGCTATCAATCTTTTCTGACGGGGTTCCGCGAAACCTTCCGGTAGGCATAGTCGATCTGGATCACTCTAACCTGTCGCGGAAAATTACGATGTGGATTGGCGCTTCGCCGGAAGCCGAGATTGCGATGCATTTTCCGAATCAGGAAGAGGCCTACCGACAGATGGAGGAAGGACAACTGGATGCCATTGTAATTATTCCGGAAGGAACTGAAAAAAGTATTTTGAAAGGGAGTAGCCAAAGTATCCTGGTTTTTATCAACAACGCCAACATGCTGAAGGGAGGGTACCTGCAAAAGGGAATTTACAAATCGCTGGCAACTCTTTCAGGAGGAATAAAACTGCAACTGGCCATGAAAAGCGGCATGCCTGAACGACAGGCAAAAGCTAAAATCCAGCCGGTCAGGTTACAGCAACACGTTCTTTTTAATCCCTTCGGAAATTATTCCTACTTTCTGTTGAGCGCCCTTTTGCCATTGATGATTGTTGTTTTCACACTGTTGTCGGGAGTTTTTGCCGTTGGTACAGAAGTACGCGAAGGAACCGGGACCGATTGGCTTGATCATTCGGCGGGAAGTATGATTGTTGCCCTGGCTGGCAAGTTGCTGCCTTACACCATTTTGCTTCTTATCGATGCGGTGGTGATGAATGTAGTTTTGTTTATCCGGATGGGAACACCGCTTCAGGGCAGTTTTGTTTTTATCGTGCTGGGCGAAATAATGATGATCGTGACCTATCAACTGCTCGCAGTTTTGCTGGTTTCGGTGACGGCCAACCTTCGCTTAGCGCTTTCGCTGGCCAGCGCATACGCGATGATGGCGCTCACGTTCTCCGGATTGACCTTTCCGCAGTTTGCCATGCCGCTTGCTGCCGAGGCTGTTTCGTACCTTTTCCCATTTACGCATTGGGTGAAGATATTCATTTCGCAGGCCATGCGGGGCGAATCGCTCATACACGTTGTTGGCCCAATGGCCGCATTTGTCGCATTTATTCTGCTGTCGGTTAGTTTTTTACCACGCCTGAAAAGATTGCTGAAAGAAGAAAAGTATTGGGGAAAGGTGTGAAAAAGTCCCACCCAAACCCTCCCCGAAAGGGAGGACTAAAAAAGAATCAATGAAATATACATCAAAGATCTTGACCAATTGCCTCTGGTTCTTTCTCCCCTCCAATGGAGGGGTTGGGGGAGGCTTGCACAGAGGCATTGAAATGACGGGGCAATTTTACCGCGAGGAATTCCGTGATATTCGCCGCGACAGCGGAGCTATCCTGATTTTGATCGGCGCCCTGATGATTTACCCGATTATTTATTCCATTGCCTACAAAAACGAAGTTGTTCGCGAACTGAAAACCACCATTGTCGATCTGGACCGGACCACCACCAGCCACCAGTTGATTAAGATGCTGGAAGGAGCTGAACAGATTGAAATCGATCATGTTGCAGCAAGCCTGAATGAGGCAAAGGATGATTTTTATAAAGGCCATTCAGGTGGAATCGTGGTGATTCCGCAGAATTTTGAAAAAGACATCCTGAATGGGAAACAAACCAATGTATCGGTTTTTGCCGATGGAAGTTATTTCCTGATTTACCGCCAGTTAGTGGCTGGATCGGTGAAAACAGTGGGAACATTCTCGGCCGGAATTGAGATCAAAAAGCTGATGATGGAAGGCAAAACGTACGATCAGGCCGTACAGCAGCGCGATCCGCTGTCAGCCGATATTCATTTCTGGTTTAATCCGTCCTCCGGATATGGTTCGTTCGTGATGCCTGGAATCATCATTATTATATTGCAGCAAACGTTGCTGATCGGAATCGGCATGTTGGGCGGAACCGCCAAAGAGAAAAACCGCGACAGCTTTTTGGTTCCTGTTGCCCTGAAAAAAGGCGGAGTTTTACCGATTTTGTTTGGAAAAACCTTGTCGTACCTCACCATCTACGCGGTTAATTGTGTAATTACAATGGTCTGGATTCATTCGTGGTTCAATTATTCCAATCAAGGCAGTTATCTCACGGTGCTCATGCTGACTTTACCTTTCCTTTTGTCGGTAATTTTTATGGGAATTACGCTGTCGGTTTTATTTAAACGGCGCGAATCATCAATCATGTTTATGGTTTTTCTGTCGCCCATCGTGGTTTTCCTGAGCGGGATTTCGTGGCCTGCCTCGTCCATTCCTCCGATTGTTTACAATCTGGCTCACCTGTTTCCATCAACCATTATGATGCCGGCTTATCTGCGGGTTCGTAGCATGGGTGTTGGGATAGAGGCCATTAAACACGAATATTTCCTGATGCTTTTGCAGATGTGTTTCTATTTCTGTACAGCGGCCGTGGCACTGTATTTTTCGGCGAAGCACAATGCAAGGAAGGCATTGAAGGAAAATTCGATATTGTGTCAGTTCGCTTCAGCGAACGGCAAAGGATAGTGCTTCGACTAAGCGTAACTGTTGAATGAGGCGATTATCCTTTGCCGTCCCATTTATAGGACGGATGGAAATGATTACCATAATTGGGCATTAGCCCTGAATCAGCTTATTTAATTTGACCTATTTGCTCCAATTTGTCTGAAGCCGCCAACCCATTTGGGTTACATCCGGGTTTTCCTTCCGGAATTTCAAGTCCCATTTTCTGATAGTATTCCACCCATGCTGGAGGAAAGTTCCCGATTGCCGGATCTTTAAAAGTCATTGGCTCAAGGGTGAAAACCGAATCGGCAGCAAAGGCCAGATACACAAACTCGGAGCAATAGTGAGCAGTATCCGACAATATGTAACTGAAATTGTAGGGTTTGCCCAACATTTGTTTCGCTTTTACAAGGGCAGCCGGAATCGTTTTTTTCCATTCTTTTTTTAGCCGGTAGGCAAGCACCCTTACCGAATCGCCTTCGGGGTGCAAAAACTCATGGAGCGAAACCACGCAGGTTCCTCCTTCCGGACTGGCATGCAACACCACCGTCCCGGTATCCGAAACTTCGACCAAACCGACATGCGAAAAATGGGTTGCTCCGGAAGTTTGTGTCACTTTATCAATGGCTTCCGAAATCTTTCCTGAAGCTGCTCCCCGAAACAAGATATCTCCTGTTTGCAGTTTGATTTTGGGTGCGGGTTGGGTGCAAGCGAAAAGGCTGACTAGGGATAGGAAAATAACGGCCATTTTTAGTTTGTAGCTCATTGGAATAGTAAATGTTCTTTATTTCAGGGATAGAAACACAAGGATTGTAGGGTTTGTTTGGAAATTGATGATCCCATATAGATAATTAGTTGCAAGAAATTCCGACTCAGACAATTTATGTTATTTATTCTCACTATTTCTTCTGAACGACTTTAATGTGTTTTTGAAATAGCTCATTAGCTTCAGTATAAAAACTAAATGTCCTATGATCGTCCAGTTTATTATAAAATTTTAGCTTTTCATAAATTTTAAGCATAAATATTAGCAACTGTCCTGCTCTTTCCCAAAGTAGATTAAGCTCATTATATTTTTGTCCCTTAATATCATTTTCTTTCCCATCAAGGAGTATAAAGAAATTCCATATATCTCTCATTATAAATTGAAGAGTCTCGCTTATATATTCTGCAGATGCAGTTCCCCATACAGTTTCTCTTTTTTGTATAAGTTCTTCATATTTATCCCAAAGCTTTGAATTTTCACTATCTTTTTTGATGTCAAAATATATTTGCCATAAAAGTTGTATTTCTTTTTCTACTTTATCTTTAGTTTCTTGGATTGTTTGCTGCTTTTCAAGTAAATTAATCTGTAAACGAACTATTAAGTATGCGATAATGCCACCTACGACAGCACCAATAACACTACCAAAAAAACCACTCCATAATTCAATGTTCATAAAATATAATTTTGTATTAATGCTTATAATTTGTTATTCTGCGCTGTATATACTTAAAACACATCCGCCTCAACTACCGGTTTAAAAAACGCCTCAATTTCCTGCAACGTAGTTTCAGTTTTCGGAACATCGCGGACGACCAGTCCTTTTTCGAGAATAATTAGTCGGGTGGAAACGTCGGCAATGTTGTCGAGCGTGTGGTCAGAAATCAGGAAAGTGGTGCCGTTTTCGGCTGCAAAATCCTTAATCAGTTTCCGGAGTTTGTATTGCGAACTGGGGTCGAGATTGGCAAACGGCTCGTCCAGAACCACGATTTCGGGTTTGCCCATCAATGCGGGTACAATGCCTACTTTCTTTTGGTTTCCTTTCGAAAAGTCGCGGATAAACTTCTTTTTGCTTAGAATTTCACCGTTGAAGAAATCAGTGAATTTCTCCAAAAAAGCGGTTGTTTCGGCTTTGGTCAGCTTGCGCAAACCTGCTATAAACCCAAAATATTCTTCGGCGGTGAGGTAGCCAATCAGGAAAGTTTCGTCGATAAATGCGCCGGTAAAATCTTTCCAGTCTTCCGACTCGCGCACCTGAATTCCTTTACTGATTATTTCACCTTTACTGGCGGTAATCAGGTCGAGAATCAAATTAAAAAGTGTCGTTTTCCCGGCGCCATTGTTACCCACCAAACCAAATATTTCGCCTTGATTGATGGTCAGTTCAGGAATATTCAGTACGATTTCTTTGTTGTATGCTTTGATGAGGTTTTGTATCTGTATCATGATCAGGAGTTTTTGTAGTTTTTAATGAGTTGATGTTTTTGTTTCAGGTATTTTTTAGCGAAAAAATCGATAACAACGGAGTGAAACAGGATGCCGATTAGTCCCAGAACTCCGAGCCCGGCATAAGCGCCAACTTCGCCAAACGCCAGTTTAAACAAATAAAACAAGCCAATTGGAATTAGAAACATCGGAAATCCGACCAGCCATTGCGATGCGCCAACGCCCTGGTAATTCATTACCGACGACTGGTTTAAATCCAATCGTTTTTTGCTGTAGAGTCCAATGAAAAAGAGCAACGGAATGTTGATTCCCAAATTGTAAAACAGCATGGCCAGGTGCGTGTAAATAATTTTGGTGTGCATAAACGCGTAGGGCAGTGTTAGAAAATAGCAAGCTACCGACACCACCGTTACCAACATGTAAAACGATTGCAGAAACTGTTTCATTTTCAGGCGCTGGCACATGAGCATCGAAAAATAGTTGCTGTGCCAGGCCGGGAAAAATTGTCCGTACGAAATGGAAAACATGCCCACGATGATAATTCCGCCCAGGATGAAAAGAAATTCAGGAATAGGTCTTCCGGATTCGGGTCGGTATATGAGCAATCCGTAGAACAGCATAATCAGCGTCATCATGGCTACCGAGCGCGGTCGTTTGTTTCGCCAGATCAGCCGCAGTTCGAGCGCTATAAAACGGCCTGTTTCACCCAGTTTGTCGAGCCAGGAGTAATCGCGAACTTGTTCGGCTTTTTGTTTTCCTGAAACCAAATTCACGAACATGCGGCCCAGCAAAAACCTGACATTCAGGAAATAAAACAGCACCGGAAGCAAAAAGAAAACGATTGCCAGTGCAGGATTAACGAGAACCAAATCGAGCAATTTGCCTAGTCCGCCGGAAAGATCGACGATTCCGAAATGATTGATGGCAAATAATCCGGCAAGGGCAGCGAGAAAAATAAAGAAACCATATTCGGCTTCGTTGAACCACCATTTCAGGTAAATGGCCAGAAAATGATTACTGAAAATCAGGATAAAAATAGCCAGAAACCAAGCCGCTGTTGCCAATCCTGAATGTGCACCGCTGACGAGCGAAAAGGTGGCCGGTAGTAACAGGAAGAATGGCAGCAAATTGAAGAAATTGAACACCGAGCGAATCATTAGGTAATTCGCAATCTTCCTGCGGCGAATATTCTGCAGCAACAAAGGTTTGAAACTGACCGTTGGCAATTTTTGCATCAGTTGACGGATAATCAGGTCGATGCCAAAATACGCCAGCAAAATGCTGTTAAATTTGCTCACCGGATCAACATCGGGGAAATCTTTGGTGAGGATTCCAGGAATAGCAAAACCCAGAACAAGGAAAGTGGCTGAAAAATACAAGGCCAGAAAGCCCAGTCCGATGTTGGTTGCCAGGCTTTTGCCCCAGTATGCCGATCGGATGGTTTCGCGCCAGGCCAGTGTAAAAAGGGTTGGATTCATTGAGTTATTATTTGATTTTGGGTATTGGTATGTTGAGGTTATGTTTTATTACAATTTGGTAAATAAGAAATCACCGTCAGTGGGAGAATGATTCGGTAGAACTTTTAAAGATGCGTGAGCTTGGGCGAAAACACAACGATTCGGCTTTTTACATGCCATTGGTGAAAACCCGACTGCCAGAAACCATTTCCAATATGGCGATATGACTTATCAAGCAGACAGACTTTATGTTGTTTAACCAGTTGCAATCGCTCGGTAAAGATTTCCTGAAAAATGGCGGGATGCGCGAACGAATGACCCGAATGCGACTTGATCGACGAAAGTAATTGCAAATCATTATTCCATCCGATCAGTCAGCGTACACGTTTTCTTGAATACTTTGTTATGTCCTTCCTGATCAAATACTTCGACTAAAATGATGTAAACTCCGATACTCAATTTCTGTCCATTGTCGCTCTCTCCATTCCACAGCCAACTTCCCTCGTGTGCCAGCGATTGGTTCTTTACCAGAAATCTGACCTGTCTTCCCACAACATCAAAAATACGGACATTGGCGATATAGCCTGACTTACTCAACTTAAATTTAATGGTGAGTTCATCATTGTAGCCATCGCTGTTGGGAGAAAATGCTTTGGGTTCGGGCGTAATTTCATCCTGATCTCCGGGTTGACTTTCCAACTGCGAATTCGGCAATCCGGGAGTTGCATAACCTACCGATGCTGCTGATGATGCCCAATTATTGAGGTCGGAAGTTGGTTTCTCCAGCGAAATGCGCTCCAGTGAAACGCCATTTTCGTCAGCCAGAAATGGGGAGTGCATTTTGGCTGAATAGCTAAATTCATCCAATACTTCAAGCGAATCGTTTAACAGAACCACTGTTCCGGCGTCGTCCGGGAAACTGGGTAGGGTTTTCATTACGCAAAAACTTTCAGGATTATGGGAGAAATATTGTACAGAAACAATTGCAGGGTCTTTGGTGCAAACCAGAAATTCACCAGGTTTCAGATACTTTTTCTCAATACTTATCGGATAGATTTGTTTCAAAGCCAACGTGTCGTTTCGGGTGGCGAGTTTCAGGCTGAGAACCGGAATGATATGCCCGGAAACGTTGACCAGTTCCACAAAATCAACACCTTCAGAGAATGGATTGAAGAGAATTTCGTTAATAAGGACTGATCCAACTTCAGGAGAAAAACTAAATGAAAATGATCGGATTTCCGGTATCATCGGTTTTCCAGTGAGATCCAAAATTCCTGAAACTTTTAAAGTTAGCTCAATTCCCTGCACATTGCCAAACTTAACATCAACGGCACGGTCTGAGTCAGTCGTTGCCGCCACCTGGGTAATCCGAATTTCCTGATTGTTTTCATCGGTCAGTTTAAAATTTCCGGAGAGAATGGAAGCTGGATTTATTGGCTTGTTAAAAATGACCGAAACCGAGTGTGAATCAATGAGTTTAATTTCCTGAATGAAAAGCTCTCCGGCTTGTTTGACGATCAAAATGTCGTCAATCCAAAGTTGGCCGACACGCGTAGATGTGAAATTAAAAAGCAGGCCAATGTTTTTAAAGTTGAAAATTGTTCGATCGGTTCCTGAAAAATCAGGACTTATGGTTTCGTTCGTTTTCTGATAATTCAGCGTCCAATCTCCGCGTGACGTTCTTTTTACAGTTAGGGCAAGTTGTGTCGAGGCATCCCAATCGAAATCGGTTCGAATAATCAGGCTGTCGGCTTTGCCTTTTCCGATTCGCCAAAGTTCAAGCAAATCGCTGCTTCCGGAGATATTGACCCCCACTGCAAAACCGTTAATGAGATCAGTTTGAATGGTATCGGCGCACAAATTGAACCAAAACTTATTGGATGACGAAGGATCCCAATTGCCATTTTTGATTTTGAATGACCATTGTAAATTGTCAGAATTCAAATCCGAAGAAAATGAATGAAAAATTGACGAAGACCCACTTGTTGCTTTGCCCGAATGTCTGAGGGAGTAAATTCCGGCGATGCAGTTTTCGGCAGAAACTTCCCAGTCGTTGGTTTGTTTCCAATACGAAATATCTCCGGATTCAAAATCTTCAGTAAAGACTGAATCAATGTTTGCAAAGGTTTCTATTTTTGCAGCATTATTTGGAAAAGTAGAAATTGCACAAAACCCATTTTTACTTACAATTGTTAAAAAATGGACAAGAATAATTGAAAAAATAAAAATAAATCGGGTCATTTTTGAAAGAATTAAAAGCAAAGCATTAATTTTGAACCGAAATAATAAATAAAGGATTTGAAAATCTGATCCAATTTAACAAAAATTATTCATATTTTCAGAACCGGGAGATTAAGAAGTTAGTAAATTGTAAAACAAATAAATACAACTCAGAATGAAAGTTGCTGTAGTAGGTGCAAGTGGCGCAGTGGGTCAGGAATTTCTAAAAGTTTTGGCTGAAAGGAATTTCCCGCTCGATGAACTGGTTTTGTTTGGATCTGGCCGGTCGGCCGGTAACGAGTACGAATTCAAAGGGAAAAAACTGGTTGTTAAGGAACTGAAGCATAACGACGATTTTAAAGATATCGATATTGCTTTAACTTCGGCGGGCGCCTCTATTTCTAAGGAATTTGCCGATACAATTACCAAGTACGGCGCAATTATGATCGACAATTCGAGTGCATTCCGTTACGATGCGGATGTGCCCCTGGTTGTTCCTGAGGTTAATCCTGAAGATTCGCTGGTTCGTCCACGCAGCATTATTGCCAACCCAAACTGCTCAACTATTCAGATGGTTGTGGCATTGAAGCCGATAAACGATTTATCGAAAATTGTGCGTGTTCATGTGGCAACATACCAGGCAGCCAGTGGAGCAGGAGCTCAGGGAATCGCTGAATTGGAAAATCAGGTAAAACAAGTTGCCAACGGTGAGGAACCAACTATTCAAAAATTCCCCTATCAGTTGGCGATGAATATCATTCCTCAAATTGATGTTTTCCTGGATAACGACTACACCAAGGAGGAAATGAAAATGAACTGGGAAACTAAGAAAATCATGCACACTGAGGCAGAAGTTAGTGCAACATGCATCCGTATTCCGGTAGCTCGTGCACATTCCGAAGCCATTTGGGTTGAAACAGAAGAAGCGCTTGACATTCAGGAAGTAAAAGCAGCGATGGAAAATCTGGAAGGTTTGACCGTTTTAGATAATCCGGCTGAAAAACAATATCCGATGCCTTTGTTTGTCTCGGGAAAAGATGACGTATATGTTGGCCGCATTCGAAAAGACGTGACCAATCCTAAAAGTTTGACTTTTTGGTGTGTTGGCGATCAGATTAAAAAAGGCGCAGCGTTAAACGCGGTTCAGATTGCCGAATGGCTGATTAAAAACGGAGAAGTAAAATAGTATAAAACGCTATAGATGAGGAAAGCCGGTTGTTTTGACCGGCTTTCTTTTTTAGATTTTCCTGAAGAAAAATTAGTTTTGAAGTGTAAAATTGATAGGCACTGAAAAAGCAACGCGAACTGGTTTTCCTCCTTGTTTGCCAGGTTTCCACCTGGGCAGGCTGTTTACAACCCTCAACGCTTCTTTATCAAGTGATGCATCTACACTGCGAAGAATTTTTGCTCCTGTAATTGAGCCGTCCTTGTTGACCACAAAGTTTACAATTACTTTTCCTTTTATTCCGGTTTCGGCAGCAACGGCTGGGTACTTAATGTTTAAACTCAGAAATTTTACAAGTGCAGCAGTACCTCCCGGAAACTCAGGCATTTCTTCGGCAGCTACAAAAATTGTTTCTTCTTCTTTTGCAATTTCTTTTGGTGACGCGGAAAGAACTGTTGGATCGATTGCAGTGAACTTGTTGGCTTCAAGGTCAATAATATTCAAGTCTTCTTTGATGTCTGTGTTGTTGTCGACCACAATAAAGTCAATCACTTTCGGAAGTTTAACAACCTGTGGTTTGGTTTCTTCCGGTCGGGTGATTGGTGGCAACTCCTCCACAAATTTTTGGTTGGTTAACACTCCCAGATTTTCTACTGGTTTTGCTTTTTTGGTGGTTTCAAATCCAAAAAGGCAGATGGCAATTGCGACGACCAATCCAAACTGAAAGAAGAATTTCCGTTTGTTTTCAAGATCGGCCTTCGGCGATTTTTTGAGTTCCATAAGTTAGTTGTATTAAAAAATTTCAAATGAAAACAGCAGTAGTATTGAGTTTTCGTGTGAAATAATAATGCTGGATACAAAAACTATGATGTCAAAAATAGATAATGAGAGGACGTTGTTTTCGGAACGTTTCTGAATTTATTACTGACTATTTTCTGTTCTTCTGAATCATGTTTTTGCTTGCAAGGTTAGTTCCATTTTTACTCAATTTCATTGAAAAATAGGCGTACGATTGAGCACAATACAATCTTGTTACAGATTGATTATGAACACTGTTCATGAGAGTTGTGTGGGTTCGTTTTACAATAAAACAAATATCAGGCCAGAAAAATTTCAGGAGAAAAGGAATGTTAACTGATGTTTTCTCAGATGAAAATAAGTGCGTAAAATGGAATGCAATTTAACGGCAATTCAGACTTTCCGGGGAATTGCAAAATCCTAACCGAAAAATCTCGCCTTAAAAAACCAAATAAATTTCCTGAATTGATCAGAATTTACTGTTCGATGTTTACTGCCCAGTTTGAATCGTATAGAAAATCGTTAAACGGGAACCGGGTGATGTGAATCTTTTTGACTTCTTCGTACAATGTTTTTTTCAGGTCCTCAATATTTTCCTTTTTCAAAGCCGACACAAATAAAGAGGGAGTGTTGTTTTTAGCCATCCAGCTACTTTCCCATTCTTCGAGCGAAACATTGCTTTTTGTGCGGGGACTTAAATCGTCTTCCTGCTTTTCGACGAAAGTAAAGGCATCAATTTTATTGAAAACATAAATCATTGGTTTTTCGCCAGCCTTAATCTCGTTCAGGGTGCGGTTTACAACGTCAATTTGCTCTTCAAAGCCCGGATGCGAGATGTCGACAACATGCATCAAAATGTCTGATTCGCGAACTTCGTCAAGAGTTGACTTAAAGGATTCAACCAGTCCGTGAGGTAATTTGCGTATAAATCCGACTGTGTCGGCTAAAAGAAAAGGCAGATTTCCGACAACCATTTTCCGGACAGTTGTATCGAGGGTTGCAAAAAGTTTGTTTTCGGCAAAAACATCCGATTTGCTCAACAGATTCATCATTGTTGATTTGCCTACATTGGTATAGCCAACCAATGCGACACGAACAAGTCTTCCCCGGTTTTTACGCTGTGTTGCTTTTTGCTTGTCAATTTTTATGAGTTGCTCTTTGAGTCGTGCAATTTTATCCAGAATAATCCGGCGGTCGGTTTCAATCTGGGATTCACCCGGACCACGCATTCCAATACCTCCGCGCTGACGCTCAAGGTGAGTCCACAAACGAGTCAGTCTTGGAAGCATGTATTGATATTGAGCCAGCTCTACCTGGGTTTTGGCATGAGCTGTCTGTGCGCGTTTGGCGAAGATATCCAGAATCAGAAATGTACGGTCGAGAACTTTGCATTCCAACGCCTTTTCAATATTCCGAAGTTGTGTAGGGCTCAGATCATCGTCGAAAATAACAGTGCCAATATCGTGTGATTGAATGTATTCTCCAATTTCTTCAAGTTTTCCTGTACCGACAAAAGTGGCATGGTTTGGAATATCAAGCCGTTGCAAAAAGTGTTTTTTTACTTCGGCACCAGCAGTATCGGCTAAGAACTCCAGCTCATCCAAATACTCTTTTGCCTGCGACTCATCCTGATCTTTTGTGATCAAACCAACCAAAACAGCCGTTTCTGTTACCGGCGAATTTTCAATCATGTTTCAATGTTTATGAATAAAAAATCCTGGTTCCGTAGAAACAGAACCAGGAATATTTATGAATTTTTAAATTCCTTTTTATTGCAACTGGAAATTAATTGGCACAGTGTAAGAAACTCTTACAGGTTTACCTCCTTGTTTTCCGGGTTTCCATTTTGGAAGACTGTTTACAACACGAAGCGCTTCTTTGTCGAGAGAAGGATCGACACCACGGGCAATTTTAGCGCCTGTAATAGAACCATCTTTTCCAACAACAAAGTTTACAAACACTTTACCCTGAATACCGTTTTCCTGTGCGATAACCGGATATTTTACTGCCTGAGCAATAAATTTACGGAGAGCAAGCTGTCCTCCAGGGAACTCAGGCATTTCTTCAACGATGAAAAATACAGGAGCATCTTCAGCTTCTTCTTCTTTTGCAGCAGGAGCCTGCATAACAGCAGTAATGGCTGTTTTGTCGGTGGCTTCAGAATCTTCAATTTGTAATTCGTCTTTAATGTCTGTATTGTCATCAACAATCACCAACATATCAACGACTTTTGGTGGTGGTGGTGGTGGTGGTGGTTTAACTTCATCCTGACGAGTTATTGGAATAATCTCTTCTTCAACTGCCTGATTTTGCATTGATCCCAGAGAATCAACCTGAGCAACCTTGGTGCTTGCTTCAAAACCATACAAACAGATCGCAAGAGATACCACCAACCCTAGCTGAACAAAAACATTCCTTTTGTTCTCGAGATCCGCTTTGGGTGATTTCTTGAGTTCCATAATTTAAGTGATATTAGTTTATTTCTTTACCGTAAACACATTCCGTATTGAGGGGCTAAAGATAAAAAATAAAATTCAATTGCAATAACCGTGTTCTTTGAAAATATATTTTTAGTGGAAATTGATTTTCAGCATCAAAACCAACCAAAAATGGCATCGCTCTGAACCTTCAGAATCGGTATTTATGCCATGCTGTTTTAATTTTCCCCTCTACAATTCAACAAGAGCTATTCAGTCGTTTCATTCCATTATTTCAACCTGAAAGAGATTGATTATGAACATTGTTCATGAACTTCTTAAGAATATTTTCTTTCAGAATAAAACAAAAACCAGACCAGAATAGTTCTGAAGAATATCCAAAGCAATGCAGGAATAACAACAACAATAGAAACCCAATGTTTTGACGTAACTAATTACATCCTGTTTTACAGGATTTTTGTTGTCAGGTTTTTAATACTTGTGCCAACCCCTTCAAACGGTTTTCCGTTACCTTGATTATCATCTTCAACAAACAAATACTTCATCCCGGCAGTTTCTTTGGCGGCCAGAATTTTCTTGAAGTCAATTACGCCCTCTCCGACACTGCAAATGTCGTCCTTAATTACGTCAAAGAATGGCGCTTGCTGAGTAAGCATATCTTTCATGTGGAAGAGCTGGAACCTTCCCGGATATTTATTAAACATCTCGACCGGGTTCTGACCTGCCTTCGATGCCCAGAAAAGATCAAGCTCCATTGTAATAAGGTTGGCATCCATTTCAGGCATGAAAATATCGTAATACGGAACAACTCCATTCATCGATTTAAATTCAAAATTGTGATTGTGATAACCAAACTGGATTCCTACATTTTTCATAATTTCTCCAACTTTATTCCAGTCGGCAATCATTTGTTTGAATTTGTCGATGGTACGGTCTTCGTCATTAACCCATGGTTGAATACAATATTTGACACCAAGTTCGGCATGGGCATCGGCCATAAGTTTTGCATTCTCGGTAGTAATACCTGCTGATTCAACCGCTGCGTGACTGCTGATTGTATCCATTCCAAGATCATTGATCATTTTTCTTAATTCTGAAGGCTTATAACCGTAGAATTTACCATTCGTATAACTTGCCAGCTCCATATTCTTATAACCAAGATCCGATAATTTCTTTAATGATCCGGGAGTATCAGCGCTCATGGCATCGCGAACGGTATAAAGTTGAAGGCCAACGCCAAACTTTTTACGGTCGCCAACCAAATCGGCATGTGCAGAAAATGGATTGATCAACATCATACTCAGCGAACCTGCCGCTGAAATTTTTAAGAAATCACGTCTGTTTTTCATCGTTATTATTTGTTTGTGGTTAAAATTGATTTGAGAAAGAGTGCAAAGTAAATATTCTGAATAAAGTTCTAGTCATTCAGTAAGCAAAAATTTAGTTATCCAGTTAATTTATTTTTCAATCCGATACAGATTTCGTGTTACTTTAAGTTTTTTGTTAAAACGGAACTTGTTTTTGACCCGTAGCCGGATTGGTCTCCTCCAACCGAAAGTTAAACAAAACCATGTTCCACAATGAATTTTCCATCGTAAAAAACAGTCTTCAGATCAACTTTTTTAATGCCTTCCGGGCTTCTGATTCGATTTTTGAAATGGAAATTACAAATTTTTCTTTACTTTAAGCCCTCAATCGAAATCAATTTTAAGCTTCCTGAGAAATCGGGTGGAAGAGACTTAACATCAATCAAAACCAAAATCATGAAAGCACCCAGCGTTATTCTGATTCTAATTTTTTTAGCTTCCCAAATTTCGGTTTTTGCCGACGATGGATATAAGTTGTGGTTGAACTACAAGCCACTTCCCGGATCTCTGCAAGAAACCTTTGCAAAACAAATCACCGGATTCGAGATTTTTGGAAAATCGCCGACGATGAAGATTGTAAATGCAGAATTACGGAAAGGTTTCGAAGCCATGTTGGGCAAACAAGTTCTGGAAATTTCAGGAATACAAAGAAACAATGTTGTCCTGGCTGGAAAAATTGGAAGTATAATTGAACTAAACTCGCTGGAAAATGAGTTGAAAAATGCAGGGGATGAAGGTTACGTGATCAGGTCGGTTAAAATTAAAGATAAAGCTGTCATTGTAATAACGGCAAATTCTGACATTGGCGTTTTGTACGGAACTTACCGTTTTTTGCAAATGATGCAAACCGGGGAAAACTTAAGTAAGCTTGATGTTTTGAGTTCTCCGAAAATAAAAATCAGGATTCTTGATCACTGGGACAATTTAGACGGATCGATTGAAAGGGGTTATGCCGGAAAATCACTTTGGAAATGGGACGAACTTCCGGATAAAATAGATGAGCGCTATGTTGATTATGCCAGAGCCAATGCGTCAATTGGAATCAATGGAACAGTTCTGAATAATGTTAACGCAAATCCGTTGATGCTTACTCCTGAATATCTGAAAAAAGCGACGGTTCTGGCTGGTATTTTCAGGCCTTTCGGATTGAAAGTTTATTTGTCGGTAAAGTTTAGTTCGCCTGTAAACATTGGTGGTTTAGCAACTGCCGACCCGTTGGATCCTAAAGTTCAGGAATGGTGGAAAAAGAAAGCTGCTGAAATTTATTCTTTCATTCCTGATTTTGGCGGGTTCCTCGTAAAAGCCAATTCCGAAGGTCAGCCCGGGCCTCAAAATTATAATCGTACTCATGCCGATGGAGCCAATGTGCTGGCCGATGCACTAAAGCCCTTTGGTGGAATTGTTATGTGGCGGGCTTTTGTGTACGATAATAATGTGCCTGACGATCGCGCCAAACAGGCGCTTAATGAATTTGAACCGCTCGATGGCCAGTTTCGCGACAATGTTTTGATCCAGGTAAAAAACGGACCGATTGATTTTCAGCCCCGCGAACCGTTTCATCCTTTATTCGGAGCAATGCCTAAAACTCCGCTGATGATGGAGTTCCAGATTACCCAGGAATATTTGGGACAGTCGACCGATCTTTGTTATCTGGCTCCGCTTTTTACTGAATGTCTTGAAGCTGATACTTACGCCAAAGGCAAAGGTTCAACGGTTGCCAAAGTAGTTGACGGCACGCTCGAAAATCATAAATTAACAGGAATGGCTGGTGTTGCCAACACGGGCGACGATCGAAACTGGACTGGCCATTTGTTTGGCCAGTCCAACTGGTTTGCATTTGGACAACTTGCATGGAACCCGGATTTATCTGCTAAGGAAATTGCCGGCAAATGGACTAAACTAACCTTTTCATCAGATCCGGAAGTGGTTTCAACAATTGAAAAAATAATGATGGATTCGCGTGAAAATTCGGTGAATTACATGACTCCGCTGGGCCTGCATCACATCATGGGGACTGATCATCATTTTGGTCCGGCGCCTTGGTTTAACCGCGGACGTCCGGACTGGACACCTGTTTATTACCACAGAGCCGACAGTTTGGGAATAGGTTTCGACCGGACACCAACCGGAAGTGACGCCAGCGGTCAATATTATAAACCAGTTGCCGATTTATTTGCCAACCTGGGCACTTGTCCGGATGAATACTTACTTTGGTTTCATCATGTTCCCTGGAATTACAAAATGCGATCGGGAAAAACGTTGTGGGATGAGCTTTGTCTGCATTATTACTCAGGAGTTGAAGGAGTGAAAAAAATGCAGTCGGAATGGAATACATTGGAAGGAAACATTGATCAGGAAGAATTTGAGTTTGTGAAGAGCAAAATGGAGACACAATTAAAACTGGCCGAATGGTGGCGCGATGAGTGTGTTTTGTACTTTCAGCAATTCTCAAAAATGCCTGTTCCTGAAGGTCTTAATAAGCCTACAGAATCACTGGATTACTACAAAAAGTTTGATTTCAGGAGTTTGAAATAAGAGTTGCTAAATTTATTAGAAGCTATTTTTCGTCAAATTGGACTGGTATTGATTTGGAGGAATTAAATTTTCGGGGCGATCAACAGACTGTGGATAAAAAATATTTATATATTTGTCGCCTCAAACGGGGGATTAGCTCAGTTGGCTAGAGCGTTTGACTGGCAGTCAAAAGGTCATCGGTTCGATTCCGATATTCTCCACCTGACCCGGACATTGTTAACGTACGATGTTCGGGTTTTCTTTTCTGGAAAGGGTTTCAGTGCATAAATTGTAAAGGGAAAATTATAAAATTAAAGATTTGCCGGACCTGTTCCATATCGACATGTAATCCCCCCTTTGTAATATTTCCATCGCCTTTCTCAGGCGGTATTTTGTCCTTCGCTCCATTTTCCATCTCATACGTCCAGTTCATTATATCGCCGTTTAGAAGTTTATCAGAAAAATCAGTCTGGCTTCCTATATCGCGATCGTAATAGTTAAATCCCCGAGTGTTTAAATAAAATTCACCTCATAAAGGTAATGCGTTGATTCTTAATAATCCTAAGCAAAATATAATGAGGATAGGTAGAAACCATATCTCCTGTTTAAATTTATCCTATCGAACAGAACGAGGTACAAAAAAGCATTTGGTATAAGAGTCGCGGAGATTCAAAGAAAACAGAATAAATCCATTCCGTAGATCTGAATGATTTTATGATAATTGAAAGGTTTTAATAGTTTTTAAAGTTGCAAAGGATATTGAAAAAGCTGAAAGTTTGCCACGTTCCTGCAAACGGCAAGATGAGCGGTTGTTAAACAACCGGATCTTACCGCCCCACAATCGAAACTCGTGGGCGGGGGACACTGATATGATAAATTGAGTTTGAAAATGTAAAAAGAGATGAAATGAAGAGAGAAAATTCAAACCGGACACAAAAATCAGCCTGCGGTTAACTACTGCTGAATACCACTAGTGTCATGTCAACTTGATATTGTCGTATAATATTTATATTTTTATCATCAAAAACTGCGATGGTAAAATATAAAGTAACTCTGACAAAGGATGAACAAGATGAACTCATGACCATAATCAGTAAAGGGAGCCACAGTTCTCAGCAGTTCCGCACGGCTTATATATTGCTTAATTGTGATGAGGGTGAGTATGGTGAGAAGATCTATGGCAAACATATTTGCCAGGTTTTAAAGGTAAGTGCACGTATGATAGACCGGATAAAGGAAAGATTTGTTATTCAGCGGGTAATTTTAATGAGGCCAGACTAATTCCCCGACAGGTAAAGGAAGCGACTTACCTGGTTAACCTCGCGATTCTTAACCTACATTCTTATCCATACAGTTATATGGAAGATGGTGATGAAGGGCAAACAGCCGTAACCATGTCGAGTAAAAATCATGCCGGATCTATTAAAGGGACTCCTGAAATTCACAAATATATTGATACCAAAGATATGGGAACGAAAAATGCGTATTCCCCATTGGTTGACCTTGAGTCATCGCCAAACCTGGGAGGCAAAACAATTTTGTATTTACTCGATGGGCTATACTGTGGAAGAAAATGGAGAACCTATCCAGTACACTTCCCCAATCCACCTTTCAACAATAAAGCTGTTCCTTACGATAACCCTGAATGGCCTGCGTGTATGCTGGCATCGCTTGATCCTGTGGCAATTCAGTCGGTTGGACTTGATATTATGTATGCGCAAAGCAAGAACAATAACGAAGCGGGCTATCACAATGTACCACGTATTTTGGTTCGCGATAACGCTGACGATTTTCTTCGTGAGATGGCCGATCCTGATCATGCACCGTCAGGAACTCAATACATACAAAACGGAACGAAAATAAAAAGTTTGGGGGTATTCGAACATTGGGACAGTGACCTTACGATGCGTTACTCCAGGAATCTCGATCCAAAACAAGGAAAAGGCATCTAATTTTTATTTTTTAAGTTGGGTAAGAAAGACTAAAACTATTGACCATAGTCCAATAAATCAGTTGGTTAATTTCTGATTGAACTCATTTCTACTTGTTAAATGATACAAATAGCGATTGTTATAATGATCGAAGTTTTTTGCTGTTAAAACATCGAATAAAACTCATAAATTTTCAAAAAAGGAGGATTAGAGTTGTGGCCCCAATAGATTCCGAAAAGATTGAAGAAAGGATAGATACATCGAAACCTAGTTTCCATTTTGATCATAATTTTACAAACGTGCAAAGTTAGCCTCTTTGTTTCCTGTATTTTTCAGGTGTGTAAGAAGTGTGCTTTTTGAAAATTCTAGAAAAATAGGACACACTTGTAAATCCGGTTTGTTCAATGATCTCTTTTTGCCCCAACTCGGTGGTCAGCAGTAAGAACTGTGCACGTTCAATCCGTTTCTGGATAATGTAATTACAGGGAGCCATCCCCGTAATGGATTTAAATACTCTCGAGAAGTGGTCTTTTGATAAACATGCTAGCTCAGCTAATTCCTCCACGCAAATATCTTGTATTAAATTTTGTTGAATATGTAGCAGTATGGGTTGAATATTATATTTCAGCATACTTGATATGGTGGTACTTTGGCCTGGCTCCAGAAATCGTGAAAAGAGTTGTTTTAAAATTCCAATGGTTTCCAGATGTTGGCTGGCTGTTTCATAGCTGACTTTTTTATTGAGCCATAATTTTGTTTGATACACGTTGGGATGATGGTGTGGCAACTGAAGATCCGGATTAATTTGTGTCAGGCGCTGAAAAAGATTGCGGTCAAGCTCGCTGGCTTTAGCCTTATTAATGATTGAATAAAGGCTATATGGGCTCAGTCCGTTTGGATGTTCAATACTTAGATGAATGTAATAATGCGACAATCCGAACTCAAAAAAATATGTACACGAAGTAAAACTAGGAATTATGTATAGGTTGCCAGGTTCAAGCAATATTTTATAATCCTTAATTCTTAGATAACCGCTCCCTTCTCGAATAAGATAAATACGGGTAAATGGACTGATGATATCGATATATTCACTATCCACGTCAAAGCTTAATAATGCAACATTATGGAGCTGAAATGCCAGTGACTCGCTGATTTGTTCAGAATACATTGTACCTTAAAATAAGAATATTAATGAATAAATTTCCAAAGCTACTGAAAATATACAATATTCTGTTCGCGTAATTGTGCAATTATTTGCCTGAAATGTTCAATCTTTTGAGTAAACCATCAACTAATATTGTTTCAGCATTCTGATTCGTATCCAGGAATATCAGATTCTGACTAATTAACCAAGAACTAAAAAACCAAAAAGTATGAATTTAAGTATCCTAATTGGAATTGTACTGATTGCTATCGGTGCATTTTCATCGGGTAGTTTTGCTGTCCCGTTTGGCAAAATCAGAGGTTGGCAGTGGGAATCTTACTGGCTGGTATTTAGTTTGGCCGCTTATATTGTTTTCCCGCTATTGGCCAATCTGGCATTTTCTCCCGATTTTGTTGCAATATACCGTTCAACGCCTCTCGAAACAATTGTAACCGTTTTTTTGCTCGGAGTTATATATGGGGTGGGAAACCTTTCGTTTGGGTTAGCATTGCGATATCTGGGATTGTCGCTAGGGTATGCGCTTTCTCTGGGATTGATGCTGGCCATTGGTACTTTGGTTCCTCCATTGCTTGATGGACGGCTACATTTGATGATGCAAAATACAGCAGGAACACTTTTAATTCTGGGAGTGGCTGTGGCTTGTGTTGGAATTGCCCTTTCTGCGTGGTCGGGTATTCTTAAAGACAAGCCAGTGTCGGATATAAATAAGCAGAAAAGTACAAGTGAATTTAATTTGATTAAAGGAGCAATGGCTTCTGTTCTGGTTGGAATTACCGGATCTGCCATGTCACTGGGATTTGAAGAAGGATATCCTATTTCCAAGATTGCTACCGAACATGGTGTTGATCCTTTGTTTTCCATAATACCTGTTCTTATGGTATTATTTTCAGGAACTTTTTTTACAACAATTATTTGGTGCCTTTATCTGGGCTTTCAGAACAATTTATTGAAAGATTATTTTACTGCTAAATCTGTTAAGGTACAGACATCAAATTACCTCTTTTGCTTTCTTGCCGGAGTATTGTGGTTCGGACAGTTTATTGTTTACGGAATGGGAAAAAGCAAAATGGGGCCTTTTACTTTTACTTCATGGGGAATTTTAATGGCTTTGACCATCGTCTTTGCAACCGTTTGGGGGCTATTCAGAAAAGAATGGAAAGGCGCTACAACCAAAGTTTATGTAATCATGATTTTGTCGCAGGCCATCATCATTGCATCTTCATTTTTGATTGGAATAAGCGGATCTGTATAACCGAATAGAGTTGCTCTAATGTGCAGGTAAAGTAGTACTGAAAATAAATTGAACGAATAAATTACAAGTTGGATGGTTACGTCAAGAGATCGAATATTAGCAACTATAAATCATAGACAACCCGATCAGGTTCCGGTTGATCTTGGAGCAACTCCGAGTTCCGGAATTTCTGCTATAGCGTATAGTAATCTGTTAAAACATATTCAACGAACAGACTTGCCTGTGTTAATTTACGATGTAGTGCAACAATTGGCACAGCCCGATGATGAGGTGTTGAATCGATTTGGAGTGGATGTGTTGGATGTTGGGCGTACTTTTAATAAACAGCCAGAAGACTGGAAGCCGGTTGTAATGGCTAATAACGATCTTGCATTTTATCCAGCATGGTTTAATCCGGCAAAACAGCATGATGGATCTTATCTGACTTTTGATGATGATGGGAAACGTATTTTGTCGCGAATGCCGATTGGCGCCACATTTTTTGATCAGGTCTATTTCCCCTATGCTGACGGGTATCCTGACAATTATGGCGACCTGGATGCTGAAATGAGCCGGGTGCTTTGGTCAAGGTATGTTCACAGTCCATGGGATCATTCCGGTGATCCTGATTTTTGGGAACAACTGCGTGCCAATGCAATTCATTTAAGGGAAACGACAGACAAGGCATTGATGATTGTGTGTGGCTGTAACCTGTTCGAATGGGGAACTTTCCTGAGGCGGATGGATAATTTCATGATGGATCTGTTGTGTGAGCCTTATCAGGTCGAAAAATTGCTTGATGAACTCTTAAAACGACATTTAATTACCCTTGAAAAAGTTTGTGAATCCGTTGGTGATGTTGTTGACATTATTCGTTTTGGTGATGACTTAGGAATGACGCAGGGACCTTTTATGGAGCCTGAAACTTACCGGCAGATATTTAAACCCCGACATAAAATATTGTGCGACTATGTAAAATCTCATAGCAGTATGCACACATTTATTCATTCCTGTGGATCGATTTCGATGCTAATGCCTGATATGATTGAAGCAGGATTTGAGATATTCAATCCTGTACAGACCAAATCATTTAACATGTCTCCTCAATTTCTGAAAAGAGAATTTGGTAAAGATTGTACTTTCTGGGGAGGAGGAATCGAAACGGTTGGGACGCTAAATAATGGTACAGTTCAGCAAATTAGAGATGAAGTTTTTGAACGGATGGAGATTTTCTCACAAGGAGGAGGTTTTGTTTTCAATCCCATTCATAACATATTGCCCGACGTACCTCCGCAAAACATTGTTGCCATGTTTGATGCAGTTACTGAATTTAATAAACTCAATCTCTTTAAATACAATGGATAGTAATATAGATAAATCATATTTGGTTGAAAATCCAAGTGTTTCGGCAAAAAGAATTTGCTTAACACTTAACCTGAAAGATGACCCTAAATTGATAGAGGAGTATGAAACGTATCATTCATCAGAAAAACACTGGTTACACATTTCTCAAGGAATTAAGAGCGCCGGAATAAAGGTTATGGACATCTACAGATTGGATACCAGGCTATTTATGATCTGTGAAGTTCCTGAAGTTGAAGACTTTGATAGAATTTGGAATAGCATTTCTGAACTTCCGGGGCAGGCAGAATGGGCAGAACAAATGGCTCAGTTTCAGCAAGCCATTCCCGGGCATGGTTTGGGGTGGATAAAAATGGAACAGATTTATTCTCTAAATGAATTTGTTCAGGAAAAATGACAAAAATAAATGAAGATCAGGCAGCATTGAAATTAATGTAGTTTTTGCGAATGCCCAAAGTCATTGCGAAAACTCTTAAGTATACCAAAACTCTATTTTATGAATTAAACTATGAAAAAAGAACCAAGTATTTGTTTATTAAGACTTTTGCGAATTCCGTTCGGGATATTTGTATTTCTATTTGCGGGCATTTTTGCAGAATCTTACGGCGCCTTGCCAACGAATGATAATGTCATTCAGCAAGACCTGTCTCAGCAACAAACAAGGAAGGTAACAGGAACCGTTGTAGATCAATCAGGAGCTCCTATACCAGGCACTACCATCATGCTGAAGGGTAAAACAAAAGGTGTAATAACCGATAATGATGGAAAATTTGAAGTCGACGTTGTCGATTCAGATGTTCTCGAATTCTCGTTTATCGGTTATGAACCATTAAGTATTCCGGTGAAAGGGAATACAGTATTTACAGTTCAAATGAAAGAAAAGGTTGATGAACTGGATGAAGTTACTGTTGTTGCCTTTGCAAAACAAAAGAAGGAGAGCGTATTGAGCTCAATTACAACTGTTGATACGAAAGATTTAAAAGTTCCCAGCAGTAACCTTACTACCGCTCTTGCCGGGCGTATGGCAGGTTTGATTTCATATCAACGAAGCGGTGAACCAGGAAGTGACAATGCAAGTTTTTTTATTCGCGGAGTAACAACCTTTGGGTATAAAAAAGATCCGCTAATATTGCTTGATAATAATGAAGTGACTTCTCAGGATTTGGCTAGAATGCAGCCTGATGATATCGCCAGTTTCTCGATCATGAAAGACGCTACTGCAACAGCACTATATGGATCCAGAGGGGCAAACGGAGTCATTTTAGTTACCACAAAAGAGGGGACTGAAGGGAAAGCACAGATCAATATTCGATTTGAAAATTCGCTTTCGGCGCCAACCCGACGTGTTGAACTTGCCGATCCGGTGACTTACATGAGGTTGCATAATGAAGCTGTCCGAACAAGAGATCCGTTAGGAGTTACACTATATTCACAAAACAAAATAAATAATACCATCGCGGGAGGTAATCCGTATGTATATCCGGCAAACGACTGGTACAATATTCTGTTCAACGATTACGCCAACAATCAACGCTTGAACTTCAACCTCAGTGGAGGAGGAAAAGTTGCCCGTTATTACCTGGCTGGTACTGTGAATAACGACAATGGAGTATTAAAAGTTGATCCTAAGAATAACTTTAACAATAACATCGATCTTAAGCGCTATATGCTTCGATCGAATGTCAACATCAATGTTACTAAATCAACTGAAGCAATTGTTCGTTTGCAGGGAACATTCGACGATTATACAGGTCCTTTGTACAGCGGCGATGATATGTATAAATTGGTCATGCAATCTAATCCAGTTCTTTTCCCTGCCTATTTCTCACCTGATAAGGCAAACCAATATACGCAGCATACACTCTATGGAAATTACGATAAAGGACAATTTATAAATCCGTATGCCGAAATGACCAAGGGGTATAAAGATTATACAACCTCTCAGATTTTTGCGCAAGTTGAACTAAAACAAAAACTCGACTTTATTACTGAGGGCTTAGCCTTGCGGGCAATGTTCAATACCAACCGATATTCATTTTTCGATGTTTATCGCCAATACACTCCATTTTATTATAAAGTTTCGCGATACGACAAGAACTTAGATGAATACACACTTAATCTGCTTAACGAAGAATCAGGTAAAGAGTATCTGGAATATTCTGAAGGGAATAAGGATATTAACTCCACCACTTATTTCGAATCGGCGCTTAGTTGGGATAGAACCTTTTCCGAAAAGAATGCTTTAAGCGCTCTCCTGGTATTTACGATGAGAGATAAAATATATGCCAATGCCGGTGATCTTCAAAAATCACTGCCGTATCGAAATATTGGTTATGCCGGGCGTTTAACTTATGCTTATGATTCAAAATACTTTACTGAGTTAAACTTTGGTTATAATGGCTCTGAAAGGTTCTCGCAAAAGGAACGATTCGGATTTTTTCCGTCTTTGGGTTTAGGCTGGATTGTGTCTAACGAAGGTTTTTGGGGCGAAAATCTAAAAAAAGCGATTAATAAGCTGAAATTTAAAGCAACCTATGGCCTAGTTGGAAATGATGCGATTGGCGATGAAAACGACAGGTTTTTCTATTTGTCGAATGTGAATATGGATGATGAGGGACGGAAAGCATCGTTTGGAACCTATGGAAATAGTGGTGGCCGGACATTAAATGGAATTTCAATTTCTCGTTATCCAAACGCCGATATTACCTGGGAAACGGCTACAAAAATGAACCTTGGATTCGAGCTGGGCTTATGGAATAAACTTGAGTTACAAGCAGATTTCTTCACAGAAAATCGCAGCAATATTTTAATGAATCGTTCCGCTATCCCTTCAACAATGGGTTTGCAGGCAGCCGTTCGCGCCAATGTTGGAGAAGCTAAAAGTAAAGGTATCGATATCTCCATGAATTTTAATCATTCATTCAATAAAGACTTCTGGATTTCTGCATTGGGAAACTTTACGTACGCTACCAGCGAATTTACGGTATATGAAGAACCAGATTATGAGGGTATGCCGTGGCTTTCATTTGTTGGTCAGTCATTAACTCAAAATTGGGGATATGTTGCCGAACGTTTATTTGTTGACGATGCTGAAGTTCAAAATTCTCCGGTGCAATTTGGAGAATATGGTGCCGGAGATATAAAATATAAGGATGTTAATAAGGATGGAAAGATTACTCCATTGGATAAAGTTTTTATAGGGTATCCGACCAGTCCTGAAATAGTATATGGATTCGGTTTCTCAACCGGCTATAAAGGTTGGGATCTTTCGTGCTTCTTTCAGGGATTGGGGAGAGAATCATTCTGGATAGATCCGGAAAAGACAGCGCCTTTCATTAATCAGCAAAGTGCCTTACTTAAAGCTTATGCCGATAGTCATTGGTCTGAAGATAATCGTGATTTGTATGCATTATGGCCTCGTTTATCCGAAAGTGTTAATGAAAACAATAACCAATCATCTACATGGTTTATGCGCGATGGTTCATTTTTACGTTTAAAATCGCTCGAACTGGGGTATGCCATCCCATCCCGATTAGTATCCAGGGCTAAAATAACCAATTTGCGCATCTATTTTAGCGGAACCAATCTGCTGACATTCAGTAAATTTAAATTATGGGATCCGGAAATGGGCGGAAATGGATTGGGTTATCCTATCCAACGTGTGTTTAACCTGGGTATTCAATTATCCTTCTAAAAATCAGCACAGATGAAAAAAATATCATACATACTATTTATTGTCATTCTGAGTACATTCTCTTCGTGTAATTACTTAGATGTTGTACCCGACAATGTTGCAACTATTGAATACGCATTCCGAAACAGAACCGTAACCGAAAAATACTTGTACACCTGTTACAGCTACTTACCATCCCAGGGATCTATTTATTACGATCCTGCAATGAGTGGTAGTGACGATAGTTGGTTTCACACCTTTATACCCTGGAGTACACGAAATATTGCGAAGGGGCAGCAAAATTCAAGCGCTCCATACATGAACTTCTGGACAAACGAGCGGGGTGCAAACAAAAATTTATGGCAGGGCATACGCGATTGCAATATCTTTCTTGAGAATATTGATAATGTAATTGATATTCCTGAATATGAGAAAAAGCGATGGAAAGCAGAAGTGAAATTTCTAAAGGCTTATTTGCACTTTTACTTATTCAGGTTATATGGCCCGATTCCAATTGTCGATAAAAATCTTCCAATATCGGCCAGCGTTGATGAGGTGAAGGTATATCGCGAGTCGGTTGATGATGTTGTAAAGTATATTACTGATTTGATGGCCGAAGCGGCTGTAGATTTGCCCGACGAAAAGGGAGTTATAGAGGGAACTGAAGCCGGACGTTTTAACAACCTGATTGCAATGAGTACTCGTGCTGAAGTCTTTGTGTATGCCGCAAGTCCCTTGTTTAATGGGAATGCCAATTATGCAGGTATCGTTGATAACCGTGGCGTTCAGCTTTTTCCGCAAACTTACGACGAAAATAAATGGAAAGTAGCGGCAGATGCATGCAAGGAGGCCATCGATATATGCCAGGAACAAGGCAAATCATTATACAACATTGTTGATGTGTTGGCAGAAAATGCACCGGAACCATTTCGCCTGCAAACAACTTACCGACAGGCAATCTGTGATCGATGGAATAAGGAACTGATTTGGGGCGGGACCAATTATGAGTGTACCGATTTATCACGACAAGCACAAGCCAAAATTATGCGGTTTACGGCCGAACATAACTCCATCAGATCTGAATGGGGGCCCACTCTGAAAATGATAAACACCTACTATTCAAAAAATGGTGTCCCGATTGATGAAGACATTGAATGGCTAAATCAAGGTTGGTATGATAACAGATATAAAATAAGACCTGAGCCATCTTCCGACGACGAAAAATACTACATCAAGGAAGGCGAAAAAACAGTATACCTGCATTACAACCGTGAGCCCAGGTTTTATGCCAGCATCGGGTTTGATCGTGGGATCTATTTTGGCAACGGGTATTATAGCTTTCCTGATGATGTAAAATATACAGCATTCTTTGCGAAAGAACATTCGGGTCTTTCCTCTGCATCTGAAGGTTTTTCAATTACAGGTTATTCTGTAAAGAAAATGCACAGCTTTAAAAACGCTGTTGTTATTGATCGCAATTCAGTGGAGTATTACCCGTTTCCCGTCATGCGTCTGGCCGATTTGTACCTGTTGTATGCTGAATCACTAAACGAAGCTTATGGTCCTGTTGATGAGGCGTTTGTGTACCTCGATGCCATTCGGAGTCGTGCAGGTTTAAATGGAGTAAAAGAATCATGGGCCAACTATTCAAGTAATCCTGTAAAGCCGAATCAAAAAGAAGGATTACGTGAAATTATTCAAAACGAACGGAACATTGAATTGGCATTTGAAGGAAAGCGCTTTTGGGACATCCGAAGGTGGAAACAAATTTCTACATTGAATGAACAACCGCAAGGCTGGAATGCTTCAGGAGAAAATGCTGAAGATTTCTACAATGTTACCTATGTTTCGCAAGTACCTGTTAGTTTTTCAGTTAAAGATTATTTCTGGCCAATAAAAGAATATGATCTTTCTGTCAACAAGAATTTGATCCAGAATTATGGCTGGTAGTTACAACTATTTAATTAACATGAAAAAAAAGTAAGATGAAGAATTATATTTATTTGCTAATCTTTTTTCTTGGCAGTATTTTGCTTTCCTGCGAAGTAGATCCCATCGGTCAGATTTCTACTGATAGTGTTGCTCCGGGAGCTGTTTCGAATGTGAAAGTCGAGAACATTGCCGGTGGCGCTATCCTTACTTATACTTTACCCGACGATGAGGATTTACTATATGTAAAAGCTGTCTATTCATTGAAAGATGGTGTAACCAGCGAAGTAAAAGCTTCTTTATATACCGATACATTGGTTGTTAAAGGTTTTGGGGATACAAAAGTTCGTTCAGTGTCATTAATTGCAATAGATCGAAGCAAAAACGAATCGAAAGCGGTTGAAACATCGATTGAACCGTTAGAACCGGCTGTGATCACGATCGGGAAAACATTGAGGCTTGTTGAAGACTTTGGTGGAGTTCATGCCTACTGGGAAAATCCGACCCGTGCCGAAATATCGGTTATGATTTTGAAAGAGGATAACAACAAGGAGTATGTGCCGATTGAAGTATTTTACAGCACTGTTGCAATGGGAGAAGGTGCAGCGCGCGGGTTAGATACATTGAAAGGAAATTTTGGAATTGTGGTACAGGATCGTTGGGAGAATCAAAGTGAAGTAAAATACGATACACTGACACCTTTGTTTGAGCAGCAATTTGATCGCCTGAAATTTAAAGAGGTTTTGCTTCCAAATGACGAACCAAGTGCCTGGGGTTGGGTTTTATCCAATGTTTGGGACGGAATTATTGGAGACCAGGGATTCCATACGGCCAATGGATCAGGGAGATGGCCGCAAGCCTTCACCATCGATCTTGGAGTGACTGGCAAAATAAGTCGCATCAAGGAATACCAACGGCAGGGAGAATGGATTTACAAACATGGAAATATCAAGAAGTTCGAAGTCTGGGGAGCAGCAACTTTAGATCCTTCAGGAAACTGGGACAGTTGGACTAAACTAATTGACTGCGAATCGATAAAACCATCAGGATTACCCATGGGGCAATTTTCTGCCGAAGACGAAGCCTGGGCTGCTGCCGGAGAAGAATTTATAAACTCACCCGAAAATCCTGCAATACGTTTCCTTCGGATTCGTGTAACAGAGAACTGGTCAGGAGGAGATTTCTTTCATTTTTCCGAGCTGGAAATATTTGGAGATAATCGCTATTAGTTTTACGTACAAATGATTAAAAATTGAATTATGAAGAATAGAAATAAATATATTATCTACTCCATATTGCTCGTCTCATTTCTTTTTTCTTGTTCCAAGATGAATGATATGCATCAGCAATATCTGGACGAAGGTGAGACAATTTACGGAGCACAGTTGGATAGTGTTTCTGCAGCTCCCGGAGATAAAAGAATTGAACTTGAGTTGTTCGCCCTGGCACAACGGATAGAAAAGGTTAGAATTTATTGGAACGATCTGCACGATTCATTGGATGTTGCTATCGGCAATCAAACCGGAATATTCAAACAAATTATATCGAATTTGCCTGAAGGTGAGTATATTTTTAATTTAGTAAGCTTTGATAAGTTTGGAAACAAATCGCTTAAATATGAACTAACTTCTCAGGTTTATGGAGAAGCTTATGTTTCAGGTTTACTAAACAGAGGAATTAGCGAGATTAAATACGAAGAGGAGGATCTGGTAATCAACTGGCGAACAGCAGCAAACATCCTTGGAACATCCCTGTCTTATCAAAATGCAACAGGCGATACCAGCGAAGTATTTATTCCGGCCAGTGAAAGTACAACAACTATTTTGGACTATAAAAATGATGGAGCGTATTGGTATCAAACTTTATACAAACCTGTGGAAAATGCAATTGATACTTTTAAAACAGAAGCTATTCATGATGTTTTTCCTCATTACGTTAAGTATGTAGTATGTGATAAATCACTCTTCGCAGAAATGTCGCTTCCAAACGACTTAGGCCGTTTGGGTTGGGATGATAATGAACGTATGGAACGACTCTGGGACGGAAGCGTTGGATCACAAAGCTTCCCTTGGATTTTTCATAGCGACGGATCTACTTTGCCCGGAGTAATCACCTTCGATATGGGACGGGTATACGACAATCTTGCAATTATTGAAGAGACTGGAAGAGATTGTTGCGGTAACCCTCTTGTATTTGAAGTTTGGGGTATCGATGATATTTCGGAAGCTGTTACAGAATTGCATCCAAGAGATGATGGATGGTCCGATGAAGCCATTAGTAAAGGCTGGACCTTACTGAAAGAAGTCGTCAGAACCGACGATGGTAAAGCTGCTTTTAAAGTAAACCTGAATGATAACCTTCCTCCGGTTCGTTATATCCGGCTCCGGTTTAAGCAATCTTATGAAGGGACTGATAATGTAAACTTAAGCGAAGTTACCTTCTGGAATAGAGAATAAAACGATTGAAGTAACTAGCAACCCATTTACATACTTAAAAGGTATTTGTAAATGGGTTGTTTTTATAATTATCGGTAAACATCTAATACATTGGAAGAGTACACAATTATCCAGATATAAAAACATGAATTCTAGTTTAAGCAAATTAATTGGCATCATCTGCTTCATGCCCCTGGCAGCCTGTTCCGTTCCCAAACAGACCGATTTAAAGTTGAAGTATGACAAGCCAGCCTCTCAGTGGGAAGAAACTTTACCTCTAGGAAACGGGCGTTTAGGAATGACTCCGGATGGAGGAATCAGTCATGAAACAATTGTACTAAATGACATCACCTTGTGGTCAGGCGCACCGCAGGATGCCAATAACTATGAAGCCTACAAAAAGCTACCTGCAATCAGGCAATTGCTTATTGAAGGTAAAAATGATGAAGCCCAGCAATTGGTAAACAGCGATTTCGTTTGCATGGGAAAAGGAGGAGGGGATGAGCCTTTTGGCTGTTTTCAAACCTTAGGAAACCTGCAAATTCAATATTTATATGCTGGTGAAAATATTAATGCTGATCAGGTTAGTAACTATAAGCGGGAACTTGATTTAAACGAAGCTGTGGCAAATTGTTCTTTCTCGTTTCAAGGAATAAATTACAAGCGCGAGTATTTTACCAGCTTCGGCCATGATGTTGATATCATAAAAATATCAGCCGACAAAAAGGGCATGATCAATTGCGAAATTACGATTGACCGTGCCGAACGGGCATCGGTAACAAGTGAAGGCCTGATTTTGAAAATGGAAGGTGAACAGGAAAGCGGCACTGTTGCCTCTGGCATGAAATACCTGGCAAAGGTAAAGGCCGAAACCCCGGATGGAAAAATCACAACTAGCAAAGAATCAATTAAAGTTGAAGGTGCAACTGAGTTAATAATCTACCTTTCTGCAGGAACTAATTTCATGAACCCGGCTTATGCAAAGAATATTCAGGACAATATGGATGCTGTTGTGGCGCATGATTACAGTAAAGAGAAAAAGGAGCATATCCGCAATTACCAGAACTATTTCAAACGGGTAAATATTGATCTTGGCAGTGGCGAAAACAGCTCTCAAACTACTGAAAAACGACTTTCAAACTATTACAATACTCCTGAAAAAGACTTGTCATTGCCCGCATTGTTTTATCAATTTGGTCGTTACCTGACCATCTGTAGCACGAGGCCCGGACTATTGCCTCCAAACCTGCAGGGACTTTGGGGCAACCAAATCCAAACCCCATGGAATGGCGATTACCATTTGGATGTGAACGTACAAATGAACCACTGGCCAGTAGAGGTCTCCAACCTGTCGGAGTTGAATCTGCCACTGGCTGATTTGGTCAAGCGCATGGTTCCGCATGGCGAAAAAACGGCCAAAGCATATTACAATGCCGATGGCTGGGTTGCCCATGTAATTACAAATGTTTGGGGATTTACCGAACCCGGCGAAAGTGCTTCGTGGGGAATCTCAAACGCCGGGTCGGGATGGGTCTGTAACAACCTATGGCAACATTATGATTTTACAGGCGAAAAAGAATATCTGGCAGACATTTATCCCGTGTTGAAAGGCTCTGCAGAATTTTACAGCAGTATGTTGTTGAAAGATCCGGAAACAGGTTGGCTGGTAACAGCCCCGTCAGTTTCTCCCGAAAATTCGTTTTACCTTCCCAATGGCAACCAGGCGAATGTTTGCATGGGGCCTACTATTGATAATCAAATCATTCGTGAGCTTTTCAACAATGTAATTATTGCTTCACAAGTGCTTGGAAAAGATGATCGTTTCCGGGAAACATTGAAGCAAAAATTAACTGAGATCCCTCCAATTGCTCAGATTTCTAAGGACGGCCGAATTCAGGAATGGTTGAAAGATTATAAAGAACCAGACCCGCAACACCGGCATATCTCTCATTTGTATGGCTTATTTCCGGCCGCCCTAATTTCCCCGCATTCAACTCCGGAATTGGCCGAAGCTGCCAAAAAGACACTGAATGTTCGCGGAGATGACGGTCCAAGCTGGACCATAGCTTACAAATTATTGTTTTGGGCAAGATTGCATGATGGAAACCGCGCGTTCAAGCTATTGCGCGAGATTCTCAAACCAACGCTTGATACGCATATTAATTATGGGGCCGGGGGTGGCGTTTACCCGAATCTGTTTTCCGCCGGGCCACCGTTCCAGATTGACGGGAACTTTGGAGCTACCGCTGGTATCGCTGAAATGCTGGTTCAAAGCCACGATGGTTTTATCGACTTACTTCCAGCGATTCCCGACCTGTGGAAAAAACAAGGGGAAGTGAACGGACTGAAAGCCCGCGGTAATTTCACGGTGGATATGCGGTGGAAAGATGGAAAAATAACCAGTTATCGGATCGCATCACCAACCCCTCGAAAAGTAAGGGTGAATGTAAACGGGGCAATGAAAGAAATGATGTCGGAAAAATTATAAAAACGGAGTTATCAACTCAGTGTAAAATTTGAAAAATTATGACCCTACCAACTTATCGCACGGTACACGTGTTTGTATTCATCTCAGTGATTATAGCCGGATTATTTTTCCCGGATAGGACTTTTTCCCAGAAAATAATTCCTGTTGAAACAAAAACCAATGCGCTGGTACTTCAGGTGGAGCCAAACAACGACCTGAATGTGATCTATTATGGCAAAAAGATGGCAGGCCGGGTCGGATACGAAGCCATGAAGGCACAGTATAAAACATCCGATTACACAGGCCTGTCAAGTGCAGCATACGCTCCTTCCGGCTCCCGCAGCCTGGCTGAACCTGCGATCAGTGTAACCCATGCCGATGGCAATAATTCGCTGGATTTACGTTTTGTGAGTTCAGAAATAAAAAAGATTGACGATAATATTTCCCTGGTTTCAGTAGTATTGAAAGATCCGGTTTACCCCTTCGAGGTAGAATTGTTTTACAAAGTGTATTACAACGAAGATGTAATTGAGCAGTGGAGCGTTATTCGTCATCAGGAAAAGGGGGAGGTTGTTTTGCACAAGTTTGCATCGGCTAATCTTTCATTCAAATCTGATAGTTATTGGCTAAAACATTATCATGGCGACTGGGCCCAGGAAATGCAGTCAGAAGAGTACCAGTTAAACCACGGAATAAAAACACTCGACAGCAAGTTGGGAACAAGGGCAAACCTGTTTCAACCCTCGGTATTTATGGTCTCGTTTGATAAACCTGCAACCGAGGATGAAGGTACCGTCCTGTTCGGCGCAATGGAGTGGAGTGGCAATTTCAGGATCGATCTGGAGCTGGATCCAAACGACAACCTGCGCATCATTGCCGGGATGAACAACTATGCTTCGGACTACACCTTGAAGGCAAACGAAGAGTTTGAAACACCCCCATTTCTGCATACATTGTCGGGTCAGGGGAAAGGCCATGCAAGCCGTAACCTGCACGATTGGGCACGTAACTATAAACTGCCCGATGGCAAAGGCAACCGTCTGACTTTGCTGAATAATTGGGAAGCTACTTATTTCGATTTCAACGAGGAAAAATTGGCTGGATTGTTAAAAGACACCAAAAAGCTGGGTGTCGATCTTTTTTTGTTAGACGATGGTTGGTTTGCCAATAAATATCCGCGTAACGGTGATAATGCCGGATTGGGCGACTGGCACGAAAATGTGAAGAAACTTCCCAACGGCATTGGCTATTTGGTAAAAGAAGCTCAAAAAAACGATGTGAAATTTGGTATTTGGATTGAGCCTGAAATGGTCAACCCCAAAAGCGAGCTGTACGAAAAACATCCCGATTGGGTCATTAAACAACCTCAGCGCGATGAATATTATTTCAGGAATCAATTGGTGCTCGATTTATGCAACCCGAAAGTGCAGGATTTTGTTTTTGATGTGGTTGACGGTTTATTTGCAAAGAACCCTGATTTGGCATACATCAAATGGGATTGCAACGCGGTAATTTACAATGCCTATTCTGCCCATTTAAATAACCAATCGCATTTGTACATCGAATATGTAAGGGGTTTGTACAAAGTGCTGAAAAGAATCCGTACCAAATACCCGACAGTTCCCATGATGTTGTGCTCCGGTGGCGGTGGCAGGGTTGATTACGGCGCATTGCAGTATTTTACTGAATTTTGGCCCAGCGACAATACCGATCCGCTGGAACGCATTTTCATGCAGTGGGAATATTCGTATTTCTATCCGGCCATCAGTTCGTCGAACCATGTAACCGACTGGGGAAAGCAGCCTATTAAATTCAGAACCGATGTAGCCATGATGGGCAAACTGGGTTTCGACATTGTTGTAAGCCATTTAAGTGAAAACGACTTGAAATACTGTCAGCAGGCGATCAAAAACTACAACGACCTGAAACAAACCATCTGGCAGGGCGACCAGTACCGGTTGACCAGCCCACTAACCAGTAGTGTGGCTTCGATGATGTATGTTGACAAATCGAAAGCATCAGCAGTAGTTTTCAATTACCTGGTGAACAACCGCTATGGAGCAGGAAGTAAACTGCCTGTAAAATTCAAAGGGCTCGATACTGCAAAGAGATATACGGTAAAAGAAATTAATCTTTACCCTGAAACCAATTCAACGTTGGATGCAAACCTGGTTTATTCGGGAGATTTTCTGGTGAACGTGGGTTTTAACCCCGATGTTCGAGCCGGACGAAACAGTGTGATTCTGCTTGTTAACGTGATCGACTAAAATTCCTGAAGAAATGGGGCAAAAAGATTGCTTTTTAACTGGTGTTAAGCTTATGCTTTGGTGCATGTTTGCAGATAAACGTACCGCTAACTGTACCAGCCAAAGATGTAAAACTGATCCGATTTGTAAAGTAAATCTAAAACGATTATGAAGATATACATACTTAGTTTATTTGTTGCCTTTGCTCAACTTGTATCTGCACAAGTGATCGCTCCCGGTGACAAGCCAAATACAACACAGAAATTATTGATTGAGCGGGGATATGGTATGTTTATTGTAGCGTGAAAAACCACCGTCTATGACGGTGGTAATGATTAATAGGCTTTGCCTGAATAGCTTTGCCCATGAATATTAAAAATTATTAATCATGGGTAAATTTAGGCAATTATCACATGTG
>JBAZGO010000012.1:0-117190 GCA_041652995.1 Prolixibacteraceae bacterium | reverse complement strand
TTTAAACGCTTTCTTTCAAGATGATATAGATATTTATAAATTTTTGTCATGTACTTAGGTTATCAAATTAATTTAGATTCTCTGTCTGAAGAAATTTTAGCAATAAGCTTCATAACTACCAAAATGAATTTCCGCGGATTTGAATTTGAAGATCAGCATTGGTTTCCAGGATTTATCAGGGATTGTATGACTGACTATCTTCGCTTCCTGTTCCTTCGTTTGAATCTTTACAAACCTGTTTTGCCAATCCTGAGAGAAGCGCTCACAAAATCAAGATCATTTCACATTCTTGATCTTTGTTCCGGAAGTGGTGGAACTATTGAGTCAATTTATAAAGACCTGAAGGACTCGTTTGATGCAGAAATTAAAATTACTCTTTCCGATCTTTTCCCAAACGACCCGACTTACGACTATTTATTCCAAAAGACACAGGGAGGCATTTCATACATAAACATCCCGGTTGATGCTACCTCTGTGCCTCCTGAATTTAAAGGTTTCAGAACTATATTCTCGGGATTTCATCATTTTGATCAGGAGAAAGCCAAAGCAGTTCTAAAAAATGCACTTGAAAGCAGGCAGGGAATTGCCATTTTTGATGGCGGAAATAAAAGTTTTCTGATGATTTTGCTTATCCTTTTTATACACCCTGTTTTGCTGGTATTGTGCACTCCATTCTTCAGGCCATTCAGGGTTTCGAGGCTGGTTTTTACTTATCTTATTCCAATCATTCCCTTTTGTACAGTGTGGGATGGAGTTATTTCCATTCTCAGACTTTATACTCCTGAAGAAATGCTTCAAATGGCTCATGAAATTGATGACGGCCGATATACCTGGACTTCAGGTAAAATCAGAAATACATTTGGTCTGAGCATTGCCTATCTGGTTGGCTATACCACACATACAAATATTCAGGAATAAACCGCCTGGTTTTCGGAGCGTTCGTAAATGCAAAAAAACAAGCCCTGAAGATTAATTTACTGAAAAACAGGAAAGGACTCCATCTGAATCAGACAGAATCCTCTCCAATGACCATTAAACAGATTATTGCTTAATAAATTTCAGAACATCTTTTTCTTCTCCGGTACCGATTTCTATAAAATAAACTCCAGTTTTAAAACGACCGAGGTTGTATTGGATCGGACCTGATTGATCAGGAAATAATTTTGATTCAATGAGTGATCCGGTGATTGAGAAAATTTTTATGGAACGAACTGCGGCAAAACCTTTAGGAAGCCTAATGTTGATAAAATCGGTTGCAGGATTCGGATAAAGTTGTATTCGGCCGGAAACATCATCAAGTGCAGCAATTGAAGTGACCAATTTGTATTTTACAATAATTTTTCCGACCATTCCCATTGAAACATGGGGATCGCATTGATAATCGTAGGTTCCGGGGGTATTGAATACGTATTTGTAAACCCAGCCGGAACCAACAGAATTACCGAATGATTCGGGATTTGATGGAAAGGTTGCCTGTGTTCCGTTTACATTGTGGTTTCCCTCAATATTTGACCAGATTACGGTATCACCAACTGTAATCGTTTGAATGGCCGGAGTAAATTGAATTGACGCCGCTGTAATATGATGAGACATCGGACCAAAAATATCAGTGAATTTTGTATTGTGGGCAAAATCAATGATCGTATCACCCATAACATTGTTCAAATTAATTCGCCATGCATGATCTGTTGCCGGAGAGTCATAGGAGCCGTTTTTATTATGATCGGCATAAAAATCAATGTGATATGACTTTCCGGGCTTAATTCTCCATGACATCATATCAAATGTCGGATCAGGAACCGGAGAAACCACAACAGTATCCTTATAAATACCGGTATCACTCTCTCTCAGAAAAAGTGTCAACATCTCATCTAGATGAGGCGTCATGCCGGTAAAATGCACAGTAAGTTTATTTTTCCAGGCAATGTCGGTGAAATTGGTATTGTGCGCAAAATCGAGTACTGAATTACCGGCAACATTATCCAATTGCATTCGCCAGGTATGATCGGCCGGAGCAGGGTCGTATACACCATTTTTGTTGTGGTCGGCATAAAAATCAACATTGTACGATTTACCTGCCTCAATTCCGGGAACTTCGAGCGAAAAGTTCACAGTTGCAATTGTTTTAACGCGCCCTATTTCCATTTTTGTTGCCTGATCGATAACAGCAAGCCACAAAGTTTCACCAACATGCGGCGTCATACCTGTAAAATTTACAGTCAGATTAAACGAACCGCTTTCCTCCTTTGGATTCACAATTACTTTCCCGACCATGCCGAATGCAGCATGCGGATCGCATTGATAATCATAAGTTCCGGAGGTATTAAAAACAAATTCATAGGTCCAGCCGAGGCCAACATCATTCCCGAAAGACTCAGGGTTAGAAGGGAATGTGGCAGTGGTGCCATTTACATTGTGTCCGTTTGTACCATTGTTTGTCCAAATAACTTTGTCGCCAGCGGTAATGGTTAATTCCTTAGGCGTGAAGGAACCATTCGTTACAGAAACTGCGTGTGTAACCTGGCCTGAAAGAGAAAAAGCTGAAAATAGAACAGTGAACATTACGACCAAAGTTCGCGAAAACGAAAAAGTAAAGATTGTTTTCATGTATCCAATTTTAATGGGTGAATAACTAAGATTTGAAACTCTTTTTTGAATTACCCTCCCATTGGAAGGGTGTTTCTACAATTGGATACGGAGCCAAAATTGAATTCGCTGCCTGCGATTTCTTTTTTTGCGATTATTTTTTTATTTCACCAGTTACATGGCAATGAAAATGCTACTATTCTGAGTTCGATATAAAAGTATCTAAAAATCAGAGATATGATTAGATGCACTTTAGTGGGCTGCCCCCTAATCCCCAAACGGGGGACTTTTCATCCTGCAAGTTCTGAATGTATGCTCTTTATAGGACATATTTTCAGAATTTTAGTTGGCCAAACCGAGGTTGTCTCAAAAGTCATAGATCCTGTCATCCTGAACTTGCTTCAGGATCTCAACGCATTGTATATCAGATCCCGAAATAAATTCGGGATGACCCGGTCCACAATAATTTTGACTTTTGAGACAGTCTCTTGGGGATGGGGCAATTCAAAGTTTTACTCATAAAAATTGAGACCGTATCTTCTATCGAACTCGCGTTACTATTCTGAAGCCGTGAAATAAAAGTTCGGATAAGTATTCAGGAAGGATTATTTTCTTCTATAGATTAAAATTCCAGCTCGCGCTGATTGCCAAACCTAGCGACTCTAATTTGATATTGGCAAAACCAATCTCGCTTAAAGGAATTTTCAGGTAAGGTTGAAAACTAAGACTAAGCCTTGGTGTTAGCTTTCGCTCATAGTTTGCCTGCACATTAAAAACACTGAACCAATGCTGATTCTCGTTCACTAACTTATAATCTTGTGGCTCGGTTGTGGTAGGTCGTTTGTATGTAAATTTATAATATTCCGACAACATGATATACGATGAAATTCCGGTACCAACACTCAATGTAGTCCGCTTTCTGTTTAAAAAAGTGTAATTAATATTGAGAGGAATATCCAACACACGGCAATCGGCATCAACTGATTTGGGATAATACCCGCTCCAAATGTCCTTTTGCGGTTTATAACTGTAATAGTCGGCTTCGTATAGCTTTTTTGCATAGATTCCACCAGTACTAAAACTCCATCTTTTGCTAAGTCCATAGGTGATCAATAGCCCGATATCATTTCCCATTTTCCCATTACGCAGGGTATTCACCCCATTATAATCCGAAGAAACAAGAAAACTTAAAGCAAGTGAACGACTTTTGGGTTCAGTAATTTTAGGAAGATTCGCTATTTCGGTTTCCGTAAACAAAGGTTCTTCATCTGGCGAAATTGACTTTTCCTTCGGTTTTTCAGGCTCTGATTGTAAATTGCTTTTTTCGTCAACCGGAAGAGATAGCTGGTTTGTCGATGTCTCTTTTATTTCGTTTTCCTTGGTTTTTCCTGATTGTTCGGCAAGAGTTTCTTTTGTTTCGTTGATGTCAATCGTTTGGATTTGATTGGTTGGCGATTCACCATCATCCCTTTTCATAGTGCCAACAGAATCGACCGGAACCTGCACTTTTTTGTTTAACCCATTCTGCTCTTTTGCTTCCACTAAAACTTTTTCCGAAGAAGTCTTTCCATTTAAAAGCGCTGTAGATTTTGATTCAGGCCTGATGTTTATTTCCTGATGTTTTGCCGGTGCTTTGGCTTGGTTTTGGTCTTCATCCGGTTTCTTATTTTCTTCCTGAACTACAATTTGTTGATTTAATTGATCCTGTCTTGATGGCCAGAGCATCCAGATAGTGAAAAATAGTAAAATCAGGGCCGCAATACCACTTAATGGTCTTAACCAAAAGATCAGTTTCTTTCTCTTGCCACGCTGATTGAGACGCTGCTCCAGTTTGGTCCAGTCGCTTTCCATGGAAGCGAAGGCTTCATTCTCCGGATTAAGTCCTACCCGAAACAGTTCGTCAATATTCTCATCATTCACTTTCTTCATGATTACCCGGTTTTTTGGGAAATGCTATAAATTATCTTCGATTGATTTACCATGTCTGTTCATATATTTCAATAATAAAAAAACAATAATTGATTTTGGCACTGCTAACATCTGCTGCAATTTTTGCCTGGCTTTATACAGGTTCGATCGTGAAGTACTTGCGCTGATACCAACCATTTCAGCAATTTCTTCATGCGAATAACCGTCAATGGCATATAAATTAAAAATAATGCGGTATGCAGGTGGAAGTCGCTGGATAATGGCAAGCAAATCCTCGTATCCGAGTTTATGTTCGATCGTGGCATCATTCGCCATGTAATCCGACTTTTCAAGATTTGTCATTTGAGACCATCTTAAATTTGTCCGATAATAATCAATAGAAGTATTGTACATTATTTTGCTTAACCACGACTTAAACGGCCAGTTTTTATCATACTTCTCCATGTTGGTAAAGGCTTTAAAAAAACCTTCGTTCAGAACTTCGGAGGCCTCATAGCGGTTAGCGGCATAACGCAAACAAATCTTCATGGCAAACCCATAAAGCTTTTTATATAACAATTCCTGGCTCTGTCGGTCTTGTTTTATACAACCATCGATAAGTCGCTGTAAGTCTTTTTCCTCCATAAAGAGAAATACATGATTAGGTTACCGATCACAACGGAATATACCTCCCCTTTGTTCAGTAATCCAGCTATATAAATCAACATATTCATCGTTTTAGTTCGCCATATAAATCAATCGATCGATAAAATTATGCTGATTCACAAAATGATCACGACTACTCTATTTCTACTTTAACACATTTGAAAAATCACCCTTTTTTACCCTGAAGCCTAAATCGAAAGCCTGATTTTTCAGCTTTCTCTCTTTAGGAACGGTGTGAAAAAGCTGAAAAATTGTTCCCTGAATTGAATCTGTTAAAGTAGAACTCTTTTTCTCAGTATAAAAGGAATTAAGATGTGCTTTACAAATTTGAGCTCTTGCTCAGTGTAAATGTTCTGGAAATGCTGAATCCCCAGCGAAATCCTCCCTTAGTCCACGAACTGCTTGTACTTTGAACAAACTGGTTTTCAAGAATCGCAGTTGAATTGGTAAAAATGAGATTAAAGACATGTCCGCCCGTTTCTATCTCGAGACCTAAGCCCAATGGATTATAGAACCGAAATCCTTTTTGCTGAAGAAAATAATCCTTGTTTTCCCGACTTCGAAAACTCAGAAAATAATCGACAACAACAGCCATCCTCCGGTTAAATTTCATCCTTCCGCCAAGGCCCAGGGCAAAAAGGTCATTCATATCCATAAACGTTACAAAATTCCGGCGAACGTAAGTAGGCGATACGGCCAGAGACACGTTATCACTAAATTTTCGGGCGATAATCGCCTGGGCAGTGAAACTCATTCTATCGCTAAATTTCTGAAAAGCGGCATCAGAGGTAATGCGATCTGATTTATCCATTCCTGAAACAACACCATTTCCAAACAAGGTTACAGAAAAAGGAAAGTGGTTATCAACCGTTTGATGCATTAAACGGTATTTTGTGTTCAGATAGAATAATTGTTTCTGATCGGTATTTACACCATTTGGAGAACCTTTTGTCCTTCCCGTCCCTATGCTCCAATTGTCGGTTAAACCGTAATCAAAACCGATAAGTATGTCGGTCGAATTATCGAGCCCATAAAAGGTTTTGATCCCTCCGAAACTTCCGGCAATGTCGCCAAAACGATGCATGACAACAAACAGCAAATCGCGTTTATGCATGGTTTCGTTTGATTGCCCGTTTATTATGTGCGGCGACTTAAATGTGGCAATGACAGGATAATGCACTTCATTTTGACCTGTATCATCAAAAAGTTTACTCAAATCGTCCTGAGCTTTCAGCAGCGAGGAAAGACAGAAGACAAAAAATGCGAGGCTAATTGTTTTCATCATGCTAATGTTCTATAATAAATAAGTTAAAAGAATGAAACAATGTCGCATTTCAAATTCATTGTTTTATTGACTCGCCCCAATCTCGCAGTGCTTGCTTTACCTCTCTCTACATGTAGAGAGAGGCGACGTCCGCTTGCGGACGTGGGGTGAGTCAAGAAAAAAAAATACAACATTATATTGGTTTGATTACTTATGTCTGAAATAAATCCAACAGTAAACTAATAGCCTGTTATTTTATAGTTTACTACAACAGTGACATCAACGATCTCTGCAATGTTTTTGATCACGATGGAAGGTATCTTGATGTGATGGTCTACCAATTTTACCCGAAAAGTTGATTTTCCTGTTACAATTCCCCGTTCAACTTTAAAATCTCCGTTGACCAGATAATTTTTGGTCACGCCGTGAATATTTAGGTCGCCCTGAACCGTCACCGGATAAACACCGTCTTTCGTGAGATCAACTTTACCTTGAATATTTCCTTTAAATTCAGCAAAAGGATATTTACCACTTTCCAAATAATTTTCATTAAAATGTTCCTGCATCAGACTTTTTGCAAACTCGAACGAACGGATTGCTACCTTAAAGTAGATTGATTTTGTCTCGAAATTCACTGCGGAAACACCTTTTCTGCTTTCTGCTTTGATATCTTCGATCGGAGCTTTCGAGTAAAAACTAAGCATCACATCCTGCGATTTAAGAGTCTGGGCTTGTACCACCCAACATATTTCAAGTAAAAAGATGGTTATTATTATTCTTTTCATGTGTTTATAATTTGTTTTTTAATTGCCACATGGAACTCCCTAATAATCATCCTCCTGTGCGAGAAATATTTTCTCATGGTCGTTTCATTTGGTTTGATTTTGTTATTTTTCGGGAGCGCAGTTTTGTATCCAAATGTTCAATGAATCTCTCATCGATTTTGGTAAAGGAGCATTACCCGGAGGCATATCTGCCTGGTCCTGTATAACCATAAAATAAAATGAATTGCCTATATAGGCTTTTAAACCCTTATATGTTGTAAAATCTCCGGGGCCGGGCGAATTTCCGCCGTAGTGACATTCAATACAATACCGTGTCACAATCTTCTTTACATAGTTGTCATAAGTGACATCCATTTCAGGGAATTGAGGTGTGCAACCAGTATTAACCGAATCGTCCTCAATCGTTTCGGGCGCCATATTTGTACAACCCCAAAAGAAAACTGTAAAGCCTGTAACGAATAGCAAAATAACCTTTTTCATATATTTTGTATTTAGTTTTTTACATTCTCCGGAAAAACCACAAACCCCACGCATACTGCAAACGGAGTGCATAGAACGTCCCCATCAATAACCGGAATTGTAAACATCTCCTCCCGCTGAGGTATATGTAGAAACCAAACTTCCGCTCTTCTTCGCTAAAATTGCTATGGCTTCACCTCCCGGATAGCCGACTGTCTGAATTTGAGCATATGTTTTAACTGAAGCGAGGTCGTTTGCTTGTTTCGCAGTCAAAGTAACGGTACCTGACACTGTTCCGCTTGCAGCATTTGGAAAGCTGGTAATCCCGGTCATTACAGAGCCACTGTCGTGAAAATGCATATTAACGACAGTTGTTCCTAAACCAGTCCAGGCAGTTGAATATGACAATTCCAGCATAACACGATCAAAAGTTGCAGTAGTGATCCCTGTTGCAGACGTATCAACCAAATCTTTTGATTTGCCAAAACTTCCGGAATAATTGATTTGCCCATTCACTGAATCTGAATTATCAGCTTTTTTACAAGAGCAAAATACGGTCGGGGCTGCCAGAATCAGTATAGCAAAAGACTTGTTCCTGACTTTAAATAAATTATGTATTGCTTTCATGTATCCAATTTTAATTAGGCAAATATCTGCGATTTAAAAATCTGTTTTTTGAAAGACCTAACCGGTTAAAAGGGCGTTTCTACAATTGAATACGGAGTGAAAATTGAATACGCTGCCTGTGGATTTATTTTTTTCTAAAATTAGTTGCATCAAAAACACACCCTTCGGGATAAAATTGCATTTGAATGCGATAATCAGAAAGATTTCAAGACTTTTTATTTATGCAAATTACATGAAAAAGGATTCGGGCAGTTACTTAAGCCTATTACTGTAATATTACAGCAGAGTAAGCTGGGTAATTTAGAAGATATTAACACCAGATTTGACACTACACAAAAACAAAACCTCTGTAAATATTACATCTACAGAGGTTTAAATTTCATCAGGTGATCCCAAGCGGAGTGGTGTCGAACTTTTTGATTGAAGACTATGAAGCTGTGTTGAATCCCTTCGGCTTTCCGGTTCCGTTTTAATTTTATCCGGAATAGTTTTGGCGGTGAATTTTTTGAAATCGCGAATAATATCACTAATCCTGGCAGGTTCAATCGCCCTAAAGACCAAGTGTAAATGGCGTTACAAACGCAAAAACAACAATCCCTCGTTCCCGCTATCGCTCAAACGAGGGGTAGGTGGGTTAACAGTGGTCAGTATCAGTTTTTGTCTCGATAAAACAAGAAGTACAGACAGAACCCTAATGCTTCAAACATTAGCAGTGGTCAGGTTGTTTTACTTCTACAAATGTAAAAATGATTAATAACCTGAGTTCAATATAAAAATGAATAGATACAAATTGAAAAACAACAAGTTAATAAGGTTGTACTGACTTTTTCATCGGTTTTCTACTGAGGTTTGGTTTAAAATGAGGTTTAAAAAACCTTATCATGCACTTTTGAACCTAAGTAGAGATTAATTTACCTAAGACAAAAACCTTATTACCTTATTTACAAAGCATTATTAGGTGACTTACATCGAATTCAGGTTAATATGAAAAAGGAATTGTCCCCAGAACAACACGAAGAACTAGTTAAAACATTAAAAGCTCGTTTTGAGAAGAACATGAACCACCATAATGGCATGGAATGGGATCAAGTACAAGCAAGACTTGAAGCTGATACCCGAAAAATCTGGTCGCTCAATGAAATGGAACGAACCGGGGGTGAACCTGATGTTAGCGGTTTGTTGTTTTTGTCATGAGTTACTGTCCGCTATTTTTATCACTGTAAATAGGAAACGACTTTCAATAGCAGAGTAGGGTTCGGACATCTCAGGAATTAATTAATAATTTCTGCCTTTGAATCCGCTTTGATATTCGCCAACTTTTCACGCCAATTTTGAAGTGCCTCTGGTGTTAGTCTTACCCATTCTGTTACTTCACCAACAATTTTCAACGGTGCTTGGCTGCGATATGACCGTGTCGGATTGCCCGGAAATTTTTTGTCCGTAACGTTCGGGTCATTTTCAAAGCCCCCTGTAGGCTCAACGATATAAACACGTGCACGTCCATCTCCATTAGCTATTTCTGCGGCAAGTCCCGCCCCATTGATCATGGCAGTAAAATAAATGTGATTCATTATAATTTCGGGCTTGTAATTTGACCTGAACCCAGAAGTCAACAAATCCCCAACCTGCAAATCCGCTTTCGTCCCGTGATAAAATGGGCCGTTGTCAGACGGTCTACCCGTAAACGATGTTGCTAATTCATAATTCTCTTTTGCATTGTCTAGGTCGCCTAATTCCTCATAGCATTTAGCAATATTTGAATATAGAGAAGGGAAAATTCCTTTGACATAGTCGTTATTTATTTTTAATGCTAACTGCAAAGTTGCTTCGACCCATTTTAATTTGTCGGGTACACTCTTTTGATGTCTAGTCACATAATGAGCAGCAATGAATTTTTCAAAGTCGTTTGTCGCTTCGTTCCATGCTTGAAGAAATATTCTGCTTGCTTCTTCCGGTCTGTTTTTTTCTTCAAAGTCCATACCTTTAAAGCAGAGTTTAATAATATTGTTGTTTGGGTTAAATTCCATTTTCTAATTATTTTGTCTATTAACAATTGTACAATCAAATTAGTTGCTTGTCCTTAGACTGTTGATGAGTCTCACAAGGACCGCTAACGAATAACGTTATGACCAGTAAAGGATTGCGGAGCTACGAAACTATCCACAGGCACAAAACTTGCTGCTGGTGATAAATCGCGCATGCCATTGAAACCTTTATTGGCTATAGCGTGTGTTTGCGGTTCGTTGTTTATTTTTCCTTTTTATCCAAGAATCTTTCAATCATAGGAACAACAAAGTCACTTTCTTTAGAGTCAGATTTCAGTGTTGTTACTTCTTCAATGTATTCACCATGTCCACCTGGAATTATTGCTAATTCTGAATTAGCGATTAGTCGGTGAATTTCAATCGCGTGTTCCGGTGTAATCACGTCTTTATCACCTATTATGATTAAAGTCGGCGCTTTAACAGATTTGATTTTCTCGTCTGAAATGTCTTTGAAGTTAACCATTCTTTTTGCGTCCTTGTCGTGCATTACTTGTAAACCCCTGGGGTCGGATGCAACCTTTAAATAAGCTTCTTTTAATTGTTCTGGCATATTTTCCAGGCGCGCATTTTTCATAAACCCCCAAAACCATTCAGGAACACCGGTACGTTTGACAAGTGCAGAACCTAAAACTATTTTGTCAACTATTTCCGGGTGACGAATGGCGATTTGCAATGTAGTTGTCGCACCGTTGCTAAAACCGAAAAAGTCGGCTTTGTTAACTTTCAGATTTTTCAGAAGTGTTGCGACATCATCTGCATCCTGTTCAAATGTAAGATCCGCATCCCTGTCTGTTGTGCGTCCGTGAGCCTGTAATTCAACCGCTATTACCTGTCTGTTTTTTGCGAATAATGGAATAACTTTTTCAAAACTTGACTGAATGGTTGAACCTCCACCGTGTATTAAAACAAGAGGTTTGCCTTCACCATAAATCTCATAATACATTTTTATTCCATTGACTTCCGAATAACCATTTTTGAAAAACAAAGTGTCATTTGCAGTTACTGTCATTCGATTAATGTTTCCTTCCGATTGGGTTGCATAATTGTACAATGCCGAAGTCAGAAGCGCTAAAGCAAAAAATATGATTTTCTTTTTCATTTTTATCAGTTTTGAATGAGTAATGCCCGCATATTGTTTAACATTTGCAACCAACTTGGATATGCCCCCGTTTTTTTTGCTAATTCTTGCGAAACGGTTTGTCGGAGTTGCAGTTTGGTTTTTCCGTTTTCTTCCGTTAGTGTAACTGTAACAAGCGTTTCACCTGGCCAATCAGGATCCATTCCGATTTCAGTTGGGTTTATCGGATTGCCGTTTTCATCAGCATTAATCATTGTAAATACAATTTTTGAGTTAGGCACAACTTCCTTGTATTCCCCAATACACCAACAATCTCCGTGTTGAGGATTAGAAATGCACGAGTGGAATTGTCCTCCTGTTTCAATTTCTATTTTTTTGAAATGAATAGTGCATCCGTCAGGCGCATACCATTTCATCAGTTTTTCAGGGTCTGTCCAGGCTTCAAAAACCTTTTCACAACTTGCGTTAATCGTTTCCTCTATGAAAACTTCATGTTTATTTGCACGATTTTCCATTTTCTATTTTTTTATACTGATTTTCTTAACTCTTTTATTACTTGTCGTACTTGCATTTTCAGGTTGCAATTCTTCCATCTCGACAAATTTTTTGAGTGCATTTAACCTACCCGCCCACAATTTGTGATACTGGTCGACCCATTCGTACACTTCGCTTAATTTTTCTAGTTTTGCTTCACATAAACGTTCCCTGCCAAGTTGTTTGATGTTTAACAAACCACATTCGGAAAGAATTTTCAGGTGTAGCGAAATGGCTTGCCGACTGACGTCAAATTTTTCTGCAATGGTGTTAACATTAACAGGTTCTTGAGCTATCATACCTATTATTGCTCGTCTTGTAGGGTCGGCTATTGCCTGAAAAACATCTCTGCGTGCTTCCATATTGTGCAAGTATTTGCTTGCAAATATATAGGAAAGCATTCGCTTGCGCAAATCTTATTTGATTTTTTTTCAGGAGCAAGATTTTGGTAGGCGACTAAGTACTTTGTTGCGGCTTTTACAATGACCCGCTGGTGCTGATTTGTATACTCTGCCTAAAAAAATATACAAAAACGATCTCAACCAACCCTTTCTCCCCGACATAATCTCTGGCTTTTGCCACTTTGCAGCCATTCTTCAACTATCTCAAACATCGATTGGTTTTTGCTTTCTTCCTGCATAACTTTTTGGGCTCACAGCTATACCCTCAAAGCAAAACCGTCAAGATGGGTGAGCAACTCCTGCTCCTCCGGATCCAGGCAGAGCGGGTTTTTCTTCTTATTTTGTTCCGTTAATCCTGACAGGTTTTCCAAAATCTGTCAGGATTAAAAAAACGACCCCTTACTTATTAAACACTCTCATCAAGCTTGTGAGACACATTTATCAAGTTGATCAGTCTCTCTCATCAAGCTTATGAGGCTGTCTCATCAACTTGATTAGGCACCTTTGTCAAGCTTATGAGACTTTCTTGTCGGGCCGCAACTGCCCATCGTTTGCAACGAGGGGTAAATGGGTTGCATGCCTAATTGTTCCGACAGATGGGGCTTTGCCCCAAACCCGAATTATTTTTTTGCCTTAACACAAAAAAGGAATCAAAAAAAATCAGGGCTGCGTCCGCATCGCTCGAAAAACCAGCGCCCGACAGCTAAAATCTTTTAAACTCGCCTGCGGCTCAAACAGAAATGATTTTTTAACGCCGTCTTCACTTGTTTTTCGGCTCTCCGGAAAAGGACAGTCTGTACACGAAGGAAAACTTTTATTTGAGGTAAAGTAACGGATACTCCTTAAATTTTTAATGCTATTCAAAACTCTGTTCCAGTTTTCGAGGGTATGAATGCATAACTGAGTGTCATTGAAACCTTCCTGCGAAACCGTTAAACACGTTTTGAGTCCGCGTTTCGAAAGGCGTGTCGGTTAATCGTCGGTATTCTCATTTTCTTCCCCAAACGAACTCCAAGAGCTGTATTTAAGTAATGAAAACAATTTATTGTCGCATTTTTCCTTCACTCACCCCAAGTCGCTTGTTGGCGACTTCGCCCCTCTCTACCCGTAGAGAGCGAGCATTGCGAGCGAGGGGTGAGTCAAAAAACGAATGATTAGAAATACGATATTTTTTCATTCCTATAACTTAATTTGTTTTTCCGTGTCAATTTTCAGAATTTAACCGTTGCCTTCGAAAGTGGTTTCTTCCCATTTTCTTGAAACCCGGAATGGATTCCGGAAAAGTATTCCGGAGTTTTAAAAATGGATATCCGGTTTTGTTTATTTAAGTTTTTCCCTGAAAAAATCGATGGTTCGCGTCCAGGCCAGATTCGCCGCAGTCTCGTCGTACCGTGGTGTTGTATTGTTGTGAAATCCGTGATTGACATTCGGATAAAAATGAACCGTATAGTCTAACCTGTTTTTAATAAGCGCCTTTTCATAGGCTGGCCAACCCTCATTAACCCTGGTGTCCAATCCGGCATAATGAATCAGAAGCGGTGATTTTATTCGTGCAGTTTCTTCATCAGTAGGTTGTCCGCCATAAAACGGAACTGCTGCGGCCAGATCGCGAATATTAACTGCCATCATGTTGGCGATCCATCCTCCGAAACAGAACCCAACAACACCAACTTTACCTGTACAATCCACATTTGTACTTAGTGATTCGTATCCGGCAATGAAATCTTCGAGCATTTCGTTTCTATCGCGTTTACTTAGCATGGCACGACCTTCATCGTCGTTGCCGGGGTAGCCACCCATTGGCGTTAATGCATCTGGCGCCAGTGTAATAAAACCTTCAAGTGCAGCTCTGCGGGCAACATCTTCAATGTATGGATTCAATCCACGGTTCTCATGAACCACTACTATTCCCGGCAACTTTCCTTTTGCATCCACGGGTTTCGAGAGCAGGCCGCGAATGCTCTTCCCGCCTTTGGGCGAAGGATAAGTTATAAATTCGGAATGCAACCTTGGATCGTCGGGTTTGATCTGAACTGAATCGACGTAATTCGGCATCATAAAGCCTAACAGCGACGATACGGTAACTCCGCCAACAGCATAAAGTGATAACCTCTCGATGAACTGCCTCCTTTCAATCCGGCTGTGTGCATAATCATCGTACAAATCAAAAACTTCCTGTTTAATGTCTTCTTTTTTTAGGTTTTTCATGGCATTCTTATTTAGTTTTCCAATCAGTAAGGTCAAAAATCCTGAATAATTCACTTTTAACAAATTCGAAGTGCTGCTTGTTTGTTCAGGACTAAATATTTAGATATCATGCGAATCAAGGGTTGAAATAAAAATTGGGTCTAATACAGATGGCATGACAGAATTATGTCACCACTTCGTGGTTTTGGAGCATTTATTTTACCATTCTCTATAATCATTTCAACCCTTCAGGTTTCAAAATCCAACCCTTGATTCGCATATAGAATAAAAGATGCTTTATTCACCGGATAAAAAAATGTCTGTATGCTATTTCTGTTTATTGACCCGACACCGACGGAATTGTCAACGAATGTTTTTTGTATCGAACAACCATATACATAACCTTATTTGCCTGAAAGATCCGGGATAAGTCATTTAAAATCTACAATCATCTCAATCGAAGGCTTACAGCTCCGGCAATTAAATTGGTACCAAAAGACTCAAGTGTGGTGAAAGAAGTCGATTCCGGAAGTCCGTTTTGTACTTTGCTCCACGAAAGATCTCCGGGTTTTAATTTGTAAATTCCATGCCATTGGCCTGCATAAAGCACATTGTTAACCGCTTTTATTTCGAAGGTATAAAGCTTTTGAACATCAAGTCCATTGTTTATATTTTCCCAGTTGGTTCCGTTGTCACCCGATTTTAACAATCCGTCGCCCATGGTCATGGCATAAATGTTTTTGCCATCGGTCGAAATGTCGTGCAGGGTAAGTGCCTTGTAAATGTATTTCCAGCTTTTCCCCACATCGGTACTCATTAACGCACCGTCAACGGCAGCAGCATAAATGGTATGGTCGATTTTTGTAAAGCCATTAATCTGAGAACTTTTCAGGCTTTGTTTCCACGATTTTCCTGAATCTGATGACTGATAAATGCCGTCGTCGGTTGCAGCAAATACGACATTCTCGAAAAAAAACAGGTTCCTCACTGAAGTTTTACCGACGTTTACTGATGCACTTTTCCAGGTCTGACCATCATTTTCAGAAGTGAAGATTCCGTTTTTATTTGAGCCAATTACCAGAGTTTTGCCAGCCGAAGCTATTGCATTTATTTTAATATTTTTAGGCAAATTGGTATCAATCCGGGTCCATTTATCAGCTCTTTCGCGAATGGAATAAATTCCGTGGGAGTTGGTTGCCGCATAAATCATTGAATGATCAATCAAAAAAGCACTTACCGTGGCATCACCCGGGATTCCGGATGAATAGGCCCGCCAGGTATTTCCGGCATCGGCCGACAAATAAATAACTGGCCTGTTTGCCTGCTCCGAAACACTGTTAGTCGAATTTGTTTGTTGATTTTCCGGAGTTGGCTGATTATCCCTGAAGCTTGTAACGACGAAGAACAATGTGAATGACAAAAAGATAGTAAGATAATTTTTCATGACTTATCGATATTTGATGGTTACAAAATGGTGGTCCAGCTTTTGGATAAAGTCAGTTTGTAAAAGAATGCCGTCTTCTGGTTCGGAATGAAAACTACTTCTTTTTTGGTTTTTCTGTCGATGTTGAACTGCGCAGTTTCATCAACTTATTCAGGATGTCGAACCAGAAAGGAGCGCCCAGCGAAATAGCCAGCGCTGTAATTATCCATCCGATCAATGTTTTGATGAAACAGTCGAAGCGGTGAAAAGTATGGCCATACGAATTCAGGCCTATCCCAATAATGTCGTTTGCCTTAACAATGTCGATGTTCATAAGCGAATCAGCACGGTTAAGCAAGCGATTTCTGAGGGTTTGAATGCTGTTGTATTTATCAAGATTTTCCTGAGCCAGTTTATATATGTCGCGAACACTATCGGTTTGTAATACTCCCCGGGCAGAATTTCGTGCCTGAATATTTTCAATTTCCTTTTCCTGAGTCAAAATCTGTTCTTCAATATTCGGGTAAGCCCTCACAAACACATCGGCCTGTTGCACCAGTTGTTCCCTGATTTTAGGATCTTTTTCAAGTTTGCTGACAATTACTATTGTATCGACATTAAAAGCAAATGCAATGGCAAAACCAATAAAAAACAGGATTATCTGGATATGTTTTTTGTACCAGCCGGTTGTCCGTTCCATGGTTAATTCGAACCATTCTTCAAGATAACCCCTGAATTTTTCGACCTCACCATCGGCATCTGCCCAAATAGAACATAAAAATCTGTGGGTTTGGGGACAAATACCCGCATTTCCCCAATTGGTTTGCATGGTATCCAGCGATTGTTGAATCAGCGGTGCGACATCATCTCCCGGCTTTACATTTTCACCGCGCAGCAAATCGATCATGACTTTGGCAAAGGTCTCTTTTTTGATATACGACGTTTTTTTATTCCCGTCGTTTTCACCCAGAAACCGAATCAGTGGGTGTTTGTAAAAGACATTGCTTGTTGAATTTGCCTTTCCGCCATTTCCACATCGTTTAAACAAATAGAAAACACTTTTAAACCTGCTCCTGAATTTATTCTCGTCTTCGAGCATTCTAAAAACTGCGCGTTCCAGAATTTTCGACCTGAAATTAAAATTTGTAGCAATAATTTCCTGAATTAAAGTGGCAAGCAGACTGTAAAGTAAAAAGATGAAAACCAGTCCAATTACAACATCCAACACTCCTGAATTTATCATAGCCGGTAAGTTAGAATTTATACATTGTACATTGAGATATTTTCGACTCCTGAAATTTGTTGTGCTGCGAGCGTATTCTTAACTTTTAAGGTCATTCAGTTGATTAAAAATCGAGAAGTGATGAAGAACTGAAGTTCTGTCGTAGAACCGGAATGCCTCTGTTTAAAAACAAAGGCATTCAGCAAAGTATCCTGATTCGTAAATTTTCATGGCTTAAAATTTCCTGTGTCAATCCATTCGTTTTTCAGGAGCGACCACCAGTCGTCGGCCAGACCCTTCGAAACATATTCGTACGGAAGCCAGCCATATCCGTTTTCGCCCCAGCCTTTTCCCCACGAGTTTCTGATCAAAAGTGCGCCTGTAGTTTCGGTTCCGCCAACATTTTCGTTCTTAATTTTCATTGAGTCGTCATATCCGGCAGCAACAATGGCGTGGCCTCCTTCAATCTTATCGCCTTTGGTTGGGTAGGGAATTTTGCCATTGTTTCCGTCGGCTTGCGAAATTGAACTGTAAACTGTAAATCCAAACATCGACGGCAGTCCGGCAGCGAGGTTTGTTTTGATGCGGAGAAGAACCTCGTCGGGAGTTGCCCCGGGAGGATCGAGCCTGTAATAACTTAGCGGTTGATAATTCTGGGCAAATGCGTAGCAAAAAGCGCTAGGCTCTTTGTCGAAATTCGAAATGTTGTATGGCCAGTAATCTTCAGGCGGAACACCAAAAAGTACCAACGCTCCCATCGTAGTGCGAAGAAACGCGCCCGTGTCGCCTTTTTCCTGCATCAGGTTACGAGTGGCTTTGTACAAGAATAAGCGTGAAGCGTCAATGTGTTTTCCGAATGCACGCCGTTCGAAATATTCTACCAAACCCACTCCGGCATTGGCGGTACACGAACCAAGCTGCCCCTGATCTTCGATGGGTGAAAACCATTTGGTCAGCGAAACCTTTTTCGGCAAAGCTTTTTTACCAGTCACCTGTGCTCCGGCTTTCGTGAGCATTTGTTTTACTGAATCTTTTTGCCCAAGTGTCTGAAGGCGTGTTGAAACACTTTCTTGATCGGCTGTAAGATCTCTGAAGTCGGGATAATCGGGTAACCAGCCTAATCCAAATCTTCTGCGAATACCTAAAGTCATAATTACCTCCTTTTTTTGTTTTTGTACGAATTTATGGATAGAACAATTTATTTACATTCAATTGTGAAATCAGATTATGATACCTGAAATGGCAGTGAAATCAATACTTTCCGATCCAGAATGATGATGTTAAAAATCTCCATGTTCAGGTAAATTCTAATTTTCAGGAAAAACTACCCGAAAAGGCAAACTTTTACTCACGGTAAAGTGTTGTAAACTTATAGAACTAACAAAGTTACGCCAGATTCAGATCACATGTCAATAGCACGAAAGTGCCATTGGAGTTTCGATCAAGGCTGAGGTTGGATGAAAGCTTGATAGAAATAATGAGTTAATTTTACCCATTTCGACCTTGTATATTCCAATTTAATCCTTGCCCGGAGGAATTCAAAACCCCAGGCAAATGCAGTTTTGGGAAGAAATTATAGTAGGGGATTTAATCAGCCAAAATAGAGGTTACCTAAACACTATTTTAAGGATTAACACATGTAAGGTCAGGCGCAAGTATAAAGCTGAGTTTTCATCCACACACTAATTCAATCCACCATGAAAAGTGAAAATGGATCGTTTTTTTTTGACGGTATTGATCAGGACGATAATTTGACTAATTCCGGGAAACCTCAGGAATCTTTAAAAGATAAGTTGCTCTCCAGCTCACCTGAAAATAATTCCTTGTTCCCTTTCGGATCATGTTTCGTGCATCATTCCGGAAGACAATTTGCCTGCGTTTACGATCATTGTCACGATCATGCACACTGTTTCAGAAATGAGTTGACCCCTGAAGATATTGATTATCATGCCATTCGATTTCATTCTGAAGACCGTAAGTTGTGGTGCGAACAGGCTTTCCCCGATATTCTGCGATTTATCGAGGATCTTTCAGTTCACGATAGCAACGACTATCGGTTTTCCTTTAACCACAGGTACATTAGGCCCGATGGAAGCATCTCGCAGTTTTTGCATGAAGGAACTTTAATTGTAAAAGGCAAAAAAAGTATGCCTGTTTTAACGCTGAAAGTTTTTACTGAAATAGGTGACATTAAAACTGATGAAACAATGGTTTTGTCAATTTTCAGGCATACCGCCGACTGGGGATTTCAGAAGGTTTTTAACAAAGTTTACCCCAATATTCACAATTCTTTGCTGTCGCCGCGCGAACTCGAAATTATCAGACTGTGCCATGAAGGCCTCAGCAGTAAAATGATTGCCGAAAAGCTGAAATTAAGCATTCACACAGTAAAAAACCACAAACGAAACAGCATGGAAAAGACGTTTACGCACAACATTACCGAGCTAATTCATTTGTGTATTCAAAATTATTGGCTGTAAATTTCCCGGCTGATCTCAGAAAAGTGTAATTCCTACTGAAATTCAATTCTTTGCTGCGGGTCTTCAGGCAGATTCAGGAGAAACTCTTCGACAATTGCATCGATGGTTACCAGGCATCGGCCACAATTCGTTCCGGCATAAGTCATTTTTTGAATGTCGGTTGTTGAGCGTGCTCCTTTTCGTAGTGTGGCCAAAATCTCATTCTCTGTGACCATGTTGCAGATGCAAACCAACCTGTTTTTCATGTGTTTATCTCTTCAGTTTGTGTTTGTGCAATTCTCGTAGCAAAGTCTGCTTATCATCAAAAAAATCCCAACGCCTGGAACTCGCCAATATTCATCCTGCTGTGTTAAAAACTTGACTACCGAGGCTCGTTTCCTTGAACCCCAGATTTTCAGGAAACGAATTTGTTTTCGACAAACAACTTGATACTGCGGTAGGCATCAATAATCAGGTCGCGTTTAGGCAAGGTTTCGTAAATTTTCTGGATGTATTGCTTTTCGCTGATTATCCGGAAAGTGTATTTAAAATTGATGTCGAATGACATGGAAATAAGCAGCAGCTTGAAGTCGTTCAGTGTTTTCATATCTTCAACGGCAGCGGTTTTTCCGGATAAAATGGTCTTGATGATTTTATCGGAGACCTCGGCATTGTTTATCAAATCGTACGACATTAAAGGCTGAACACCAAACTTTTCTTTAAAATACCTGTAAGCAGAATCCAGAATGTCGAGTTTGTCGGCATCGCGCAGCAAACGAGCAAAAAGCAATTGTTGTTCGTTCTCCAGTTTCGGAAGTTTCAGCTTGTTGTGGTTTTCAATCGACCTCACCAGAGTTGTCTGAACATCGGCAGGTAGTTTTGCAAAGAATTTCATTTCCTGAACCAAGCTTGCTGACACTGAAGCATGATTTCGCTGAATGTTTGTGGGCGATTCGGTTCCCTGAACGATGAGTGCAGCTTTACCTGCATCATGAAAAAGAGCGGTTACTTCGGCAAGATTTTTTTCCTCTTCGGTTTGTAAAACGAATTTGGCTAAAATTAAAGCGTTGGCTGCCACATGTTTCGAATGTGTGCGAATATCTTCTACTTTGTGTTGGTTTTCAGGTGAATCGGTAATTAATGACTGGAAATATTCTTCAAAACCGCGACGACATTCTTTCAATAATTCTTCAGTAATCATTATGGTGGATTTATTAGCTTCAAAAGTAGTACAATAAACTATTTTAACGGAAATCGATGTCAATAAATTATCAACAAATGAAAAAAACGAATGTTGTTGAAAATGAATTGCGTTGTAGATATTTTTCTGGAAAGGTTAGTTGATGGTTAGGTTTTTTTCAGAAAGCAGTTGTTTAAACTCAAGTTTTATTATTTTTGTGCTCGCTTAAATAATCTGGTCCTATAGTTCAATGGATAGAATGTAAGATTCCGGTTCTTATGATCTGGGTTCGAATCCCGGTAGGATCACTTTCAAACTCACAAAACGCTGTAATCAAAATGATTGCGGCGTTTTTGTTTTCACAGGGGACGATACAGGGAGTGGTATATTTTAAATCAAATACTCACATTCAACTCCCCAATTATTAAAATATTAAGCTTTAGCTTTTTCCAATAGAGGTTCATCGAAAACCAGTTGCAATCATTTATTATTTTCTCGCTATTCAATTAACCTTACAAAGCTTTTTAGCTATGCAAAACGGAGAAGAAAGGAAACAGAAATTATGGAATTCTTTTCAGCCAAAACTAAGCAAGCGAAATTCCTTAATCCCTGATTTTATCCATTGCCGACAGAATCGTATTTCTTGTTTCTTTGGTAATGTGCAGTTCACTGGCAATTGCTCCCCATTGGTTTATGGCCTCCTGAACCTCTTCGATAATGAATGGTGCATTTTTCAAACCGAAATGTGAGGCCAGTTTTAGAAGCTCTTTTCGTCCCGGATTTTTACTTTCCCCAGCTATCATGGTACTGTGAAAACCATAGCCGGAGTATGAAAAGGTCAGGTCGTATGCCGGGGCAAACTGCCATTTCCCTTGTTCGTTCATCAGGAACGAGAAGTTCTTGCTGTGATCATCCCGGTTATGGGAATATACATTGAATGCTGCCAGCCTGAAAACTTTTTCATAAGCTTTCACATGCTTTTCCAACCGGAAAGCGCAATCCATCAAATGTCCGTAATCCATCGTGCTCATCCTGAAGTTGTCGTGCATAAGGCCGGACGCGGTATGTGTATGCAGACGTTTACCCGCTACCCGGTCGAAGCGCTTTGTCCCAAAATATACCTGTCCTGATTTTCCCTTGAAAAGACGGCACTCGCTCATTTCAATGCCTGCCAGAAGGGCCATTTTGTGATAGCCAAATTCAATATTGGCAATCTCCCTGTTATCCGAAGATGACGGGAATTTGATGATCCATTCGTCATAGCCTTCCGGTAAGCTTTCCAACCCATGTATCAGGTCGTTGGTCAATGGGTTGTATGCGGCAAAAATCTTTGGACTGGCGCCGCCGGAAGAGCCTCCGAGGACAAACAGTTCCCCGATAATCTCAGAGCTCAAGCCCTGAAGTATGTGGTTCATTTCAGCGGCAATGATGTCCAGTTCGGGAATAGGTTCAGTTGTCTTTTCCGGTTTGATTTCCGGTTTGTAAACAAGAGCTCCGATTCCCTGTGATCCGACATACGCCAGCCTGTCCAGCGGAGTTATCTTTGCAATGTCAATCCCTTTGGCAGACAAGGTGCGATCAAGCAAAAGCCTGCCCCAGCCGTCGGGCAATGAGTCGTTAAATACCCCAAACAACCCGTCAAATGGCTGTTTATCGGCACTTACTATATCACCTGAAAAAGGGAGCTTTATAGGCGAAAGATTAAGCCCGGCATTCAGAAAATCGATATTGTACCTGAAATAGATCTTTTGGTTGGAAAGCACCAGTTCCCCGACTTCAAAGCTTTTTCCTCCAAGAAGCAGCGATACGAATAATTTATTGATACCGGTCATTGGTTATTGCTTATTCTGTAAATAGTTTTTTGACGTCATCAAGGTTTTCCTTTACAAGCAGGAGGCTGTCAAATTCATTTAACCGTCCCAGAAGGTGCATCAGTTTCAGCAGCGAATCCATCGATATTTTTCCGGTGTTTTCAAAGCACTTTAAACTGCCCAGGGATACACCCGAACGTTCGGCCATTTCCTCCTGCGACATTTTTAACTGCTTTCGTAAAGTTAAAAGAAAAGATAGTGCCCCACATGCCCCTCGTTTCCGCTTGCGCTCAAACAAGGGGCAGTTGGTTTTGTGTTTGTAATGCAGTTTTGTGCCGGTGGCAGTATGGAAAAGCGGCAATACTCTATAACTTGACTATAAAAAAATGACGGCAGAAATATAGTTCGGCTCGCGATTATAAAGGAGAAAAAGGATTAGTTAATGTTCAAATAGTTTTGTAATGAGTGAGATAATGAGTTGCAAACGAGGGGCAGTTGCGGCGTTTACACAGAGCCACCAATGGCTGAAAAATCAAACAGCTAACCGGCTTGTTTTGTAAAGCACATTGGTGAACATTGGAGGGGCAGCAACTCAACGTTGTGCCCGATTCCTGTTTTGCAATACGGACATTTGTACTGGTTATCGCAAAGCCGCCCAAGGTTAGGTGAAATCTTAATAAATGTAAACGCCTAAAACTCAATTCAATATTTATATTATCTTTGTCGGATGTTTTTATCTTTTTCTACATACAGAAGATTTTTGGTCATCACATTAACCATGCTGGTGGCCATTCCATGTTTTGCAAAAAAAGAGATGAAACAATGGTTGAATATCGAAACCAACCAACAGGCAAAACCTATTCAACAGACTATAGCTTGTTATACTATTTGCCAACTGGAAAAGCAGGATAAAAAGGAGAAAGTCGCAAAGCATATTCTGCCTTCTCCTATTTCTGATAGTAAGCCGGAATATTTTGCCTTTGCAAAAACAATCCAGCTTCCTGATTTTTACAACAGCCGAAAACAAAAAATCCCCTCTTACCTTCTCTTCGAGCGATTTCTGATTTGATACCCTGCACTATTTCGTTTTTTAATAGTCAGTTTTAATCAAATTAAGGAAATCATTTTATGAATAAATCAACAGAAGTGAGCGGACTGTCCGTTCTCCTATTTCGCATTCTCCTGAGTGGTATTTTTATCAGCGCAGGAATCACACATCTCATACATCCAGACCAGGTAACCAGTCGCATTCCGCCTGCTGCCTTTCATGTTCTCTCATCATATTTTGGTGACCCTCATCTTTTGGGGATCTTATCAGGCTATGCACTACTCATTGGTGGCGTTGCATTCCTGATGGGTGTTTTTACCCGATGGTCTGCACTGGTCTTATTCCTGGTGCTTATTCCTATTACCATTTCCGTGCAGTTGGGTAATGGCCTGTTTCACGGACCTTTATGGAAAAATGTAGCCTTATTTGGAGGCCTATTATTTTTCATCATCAACAATCCAAAAGTTTACAGTATTTACAACAAATAAAATTTAAAAAACAATGAAAACAATACTCATTTTATTCCTTGCCCTGATGACATTCGGAGCAGGAAATCTGAACGCACAAACGGCTGAAAGTATTCAAAAAACAGAACAATCGATACGTAAAAATGGCAAATACGCCCTGCTGGTGATGAAAGCCCTGCATTTAAAAACGGCTGTCAACACTGGAATTGAATTTAAAACCCTCAGCAAAAAAATCGACTTTCAAATCATCGTCTGCGGGGAATTGGTAAAAGAAATTTCACAGGATGCAGCATTGCAAAGTATCATAAAAGATGCGGTCACACAACACGGACTGAAGGTTTTGGTTTGCGGTCTTTCCGTCGAACAATTAAAGGTTGATAAAACCCTGCTTCCCAATGAGATAAAAGTAACAAGAAATGGACTGATCTATATGTTCGGCTTGCAGGAAAATAAATACAAATCAATCATTCTTTAAAATATTACAATGAGAAATATATTTTTGGCAGCAAGCACGGTCATTCTATTCAGTGCTTTCCAAAACAATACAAATACCATGAAAGAAGAAACGATCACCATATTGCAAACGGCAGATATTCACGCTTATCTCAATCCGCATGAAGAACTGTTTGTGGAAAATGATCGCATAGTGTTTCGAAAAGCAGGCGGTTTGGCTCAACTGAAAACCCTTACAGATAGCATCAGGAATGAAAATCCTGATGGCACCCTGCTTATTGATGGTGGTGATCTCATACAAGGAAGTGGCGCCAGTGTTCGTTCGCAAGGGAAAATATTTCCTCCTATCGTGAAGGCTTTGAACTACGATTTATTGATTCCGGGCAATTGGGAAGTCATTTACGGCAAGCAAATTATGATGGAGGTAATGAACAGTTACAATACACAGGTCATTGCCGCTAATATGCTGGATGATAGCACCGATAACTCCTTGTTCCCGCCGTATTGGATTACTGAAAAGAAAGGTGTGAAAATAGGGTTTATTGCCTTCAATGATCCGGAAATACCCGAACGCCAGAATCCTGAATATAGCAAAGGCATCACTTTCACGGCAGTGGAGAAAAATCTGGCAGCACTCATTGGCCAGCTCAGGGAAAAAGAAAAGGTGGATGTGCTGTTCCTGGTGACGCATTTGGGTATCTCCAAACAATTGATGTTATCGAACAATCCTGCGGCAAAAGGGGTTGATTTCATTTTGGGTAATGATACCCATGAACGAATCCGGATACCGATTGAGGGCAAATATGCAAAAGTGGTCGAACCCGGAGCTTTTGGCTCATTTGTAGGAAGGTTGGATTTAAAAATCCGGGACAAAAAAATCGTCAGTTACGAGTATGAGTTGATGGAAGTTTCGCCTGAAAAACACAAGGCTGATATGGAATTACATCAAATTATCGACAAAGCCAATTTGCCCTATCGGGAAGAAATGCAAACCGTTTTGGGCTATACATCCACGCCCATGTACCGCTATTTAGTAGTGGAAAATCCGATGGATAATTTTATTACAGATGCATTGCTATGGAAAACCGGAGTAGATTTTGCCACCTCCAATGGTTTTAGGTTTGGTGTACCCATTGTTCCCGATGCAAGTGGCAAGGCAGCCATCACCAAAGGTGACCTATGGCGTATGCTACCGGTAGATGAACACATGAAAATTGGAAAAGTGAGCGGACAGCAAATACAAGATTGGCTGGAAAAAGAAATCAACAATGTATTTGCATCCAATTACGAGGAACGTTTTGGAGGCTGGCTGGTACGATTCTCCGGGTTGAGATTGAAATTCAACAGTTCGCAAACCAAAGGCAATCGCATTGAGTCTATCACCATTCAGGAAAAGCCACTTGACTTAAACAAAATGTACACCATGGCATCGTGCAACCGAACAGGAGAACCTTTATCCACCATGTGCCGGATGAAAAATGCAACAGATGTAAAAGTTCAGGATTATACGCTGCACAATGCGGTAGAGGACTACCTGAAAGCCAAAGGTACTGTAAGCCCCCAATTGAATGGAAGATCCATTGCAACCGATCTTGGACCCAATGCTTTCTCGCAAATGAAGGAAGGCGATTATAAGTTTAGATAGCGTAGGGCGTGGGGTAGGTCCAAGCAAAAGCTTCCAGCGGATCAAGCGATAGGCAAAATATCTTTTTTTGCCTATCGCTTTTTAAATTTATTCGAATTATAAATAGAGTCGTGAAAGTTAAAAATCTGTCCCTTTCACTTGAGTAAGCACATCCACAATTTCCACCAGCCATACACGCAAACCACATACCCCCTCGTTTGCAAGGGCAGTGGAGCGGGATTGGATACAAGTTTTGTTCGTCATTGTTTAAAGTCTTTTGCACGCATTTACCAGGGCTTCTCTTTTTCGAATCGAGACATCTAATTTGGTATTGTCCAAAAGGGTTACATAACCGCTTTTGGCATAAGCTTTAATATAATTCAGGTTGATAAGGTGCGAGTTGTGTATCCTGAAAAAGCCGTGGCTGTCTAAAAGCCCTTCAAAATATTTTAAAGGTTTGGATATCGTGTATTTTATTCCACCCAAAGTAAAAATATGTGTGTAGTTAACATCTGCTTCGCACCTTGCAATGTCTGAGATATTCAGAAAGTTGTACCCATCTTTGGTAGGGATACTGATTTTCCTGACGGAATTTTCTCCCGAAAGGTGCGACAGCAGCACGCCAATCCTTTCGTCGAGCTGGTTTTGTTTCACTTTATCCAATGCTTTTTGCAGCGCATTTTTAAAATCATTTGAATCTATGGGTTTCAGCAAATAATCAATGGCCGAAAATCTGAAAGCTTTTATGGCATATTGCTCGTAGGCAGTGATAAAAATTAAGGAAAAATTATGGCGTGCGATCCCCGACAAAACATCAAATCCGGTTTTGTCATGCAGGTGTACGTCAAGAAACACAATATCGGGTCGCAAAGTTTCAATTCCTTGTATCGCTTCGTCTGCCGTAGCAAAACATACTGTTTTTATTTTGCCCGAATAGGGTTCCAGAAGGGTTAAAATGCGGTCGGTGCTGTGTTGTTCATCGTCTATGATGGCTGCTGTTATCATACTGTTTCGTTTAAAAAGCGGTTAGCAAGGGGAGGCTTACTTCAACGCGTGTTCCTGAGTTGTTGAGCTTCTGTAAAATCTGAAGTTTGCCACTGGCATTTTTTTGTTTATTCAGAATCTGAATACGGTTCTCGGTAATAGCAATGCCCAGCGACTTTTTGCCGGAACCTGTCGTGTTAATGCTTCCTCCCTGGCCATCATCCTCCACGCTGCACAGCAGCATGTCGTCTTTTCTTTTAAAATCTATCACTATATTCCCCTGACTTTCTTTTTCTTTAAACCCATGCCAGATGCTGTTTTCAATAAATGGTTGCAATAGAAGCGGAGGCACAAGAATGTTTTCTACATCCAGTTCATTTTCAACATTGACAATGTACGAGAATTTGCCCGGCAACCTTTTGGTTTCTACCTGAAGGTACAATTCAATAAATTTTAATTCTTCACTCAGAGGAATTTCCTTAAACTCTGAATTTTCAAGTACTGTGCGCATCAGTTTGGCAAATTTTATCAGGTAATCCTGCGCCGATTTGTTGTCGTTTTTCAGGATATAATCTCCGATGGAATTTAGCGAATTAAAGATAAAGTGAGGGTTCATTTGCGCCCGGAGCGCCTTTAGTTCAGTATCTGAAACCAGTGCATTGAATTCGGCTTCTTTCTTTTGCTCCAGAACGTCGCGTCGGCGTTTGTATAGTATAAAACCCAAAGCCAAAACGATAAGTAAGCCAAGGCCACCCAAAAGGGTCGCCTTTTTTATCGTGTTTTGCCGGGCAATCTCGGTTTGGGCCAAAGTGCGTTCCTTTTCAAAGTCAAATTCCATTTGCTTCCGGTTGATTTCAACCCGGCGGTTTTGGTTGTTCAGGCTGTCTTTCAAAGCTGAATATCTGATGTGGGCTTGAAGCGCGTTTTGATAGTCGTTTTTAGCAGCAAAAACATCGGACAATGTTCCCCACGCCGATTTTTGCAGAAACAGATTCCCCTGACGCTCGCTGAGCTTTAATGATTCGAGGGCATAATATTCGGCTTTTTTATAATCGCTGGCCCGCAGGTATGCCATCGAAGCATTGGCATAAGCCGTTGGGCGAACAAATTCGATTCCATGGGTATTGATGAGTGAAAGGCTTTTTTCTGCGGTGGTTACGGCCAACGCTGCATTTCCGACCTTTTCATACATCAGCGACAGGTTGCTGTACAGGTTGGCCTTGTAGGTAAGATTCTTCTCCACCTGTTGGAATTCCAGGGCCTTTTGGTAAAAATAAATGGCAGAATCAACTTTTTCCATCGCTCCGTAAACATTGGCGATATTGGCTGTAGCCGTAAGTTCCAAATCTTTGTTGTTCGCAATGATTTCTTTAAAAGAACGCAACGCCTTTTCGTATTCTTCCTGTTCGTAATAAATAGTGGCAATCCCGCCTGTAATTCCCCATTTGTAGGAATTTAAACCGGGATTATTTTCTGCAACAGAAAGCGCTTTGTGATAATAATCAAGCGCCTTGTAAGGATTGGAAAATGAATACTGGCTGATAAGCGCCAAACGTTCGTACGCGAGCAAAGCACCCTTGCGATATCCTGTTTTTTCTGCTGTTTCCAGGGTTTGTTGTGCAAATTCAGTCAGTGTACTATCGGCAGGGTTTGAAAACAAAGCTTGTTTGATGTAATCGTTCCTGAGGTTAATGGTTGCCGTGTCGTCAGCAGGCATTGTACCGATAAGCGCCGACAGGGAATCGAGTCTTTTTCGAAGTTCTTGTGTGTTCGCTGAAAAACAAACCAAAAGAAGAAAAAACAGTAAGCCTCCTTTCATAAATAAAATTTAAAACCATATAAAGGTACATATTCAAACAAAAAATTATTGCCGGCGGGCAGAAAATAAATCAAACCTGACAGATAATCATTTGAGGTTTGACATGGTAAAAAATCACCTTATTTTTGATTTCAGATGAAAACAAGATTGTTATGGAAACTCAGAAGATACTCAACATTTTTACCCGCCCTGAAAAATTACTTTTCGGTGTTTGCAGCGCACTTTCCCAAAAACTCAACCTTTCTCCTACGGTCATAAGGCTAGCTTTTATTGTGTTTACGCTTTTCTTTATTCCTTTTGGGGTTGTTCTGTATATCGGACTTTATCTGACAACCCGCCAAAAGAACAACAGGAAAATAACATTTGGGCTTCTCGGAGCCATGTTGGGAGTGCCTTTAAGTTATTATTTCCAGTCAGTTATCATTAAAAATTACAGGGGTAACGGGATGTTTAGCTACCTGAGGAATTTTACCAAAATAGTGGATGAATACGACAGGTTTGTCGGTAACGGTTGGGACATTGTTTCCAACCTGTTTTTGAGTGTAATAATTTTTGCAATCCTGGGTGTAATTGCAGGGTATTTTCTGGATAAAAAATAAAATAAGTAAAAATGAAAAGATACATTTTAATTTTGATTTCACCTTTGTTCCTTCTGCTTGCGGGATGTTCAAAAGACGACGATGGCTCTAACGATAACGGAAACAGTGAATATTATTTTCAGTTTAAGGTTGACGGAACAGACCAGAATTATAAGTTTGGCGACAACCAGGTGAACCTTGTAGGAAGTTATGGATACGATGGAAATACAGGGGTTTATGCTTTAAACATTTCGGGCATTAATAATATTTTCGAATCAGGAAAGAATACCTTAGTCATTTTTGTAAGTGATACCGGAGAGATTTCAAAAGGGGTAAACTATTCCAATATCCCCGGCGAAGGAGACGATTATCCCGATTTCTCGTTTTCGATGGGCTACTATAACAGCGAAGGAAACCTTTTTATTGCAGGTGGAGCAGGGGACAATCCTATGTTCGGGCTTTATAAACCTGCTTTTGTAAAGTTTTCCGAAATTGCTGAGTCTGTCATTAGTGGTACTTTCTCGGGAACACTCTTATGGTACGACAATAGTGGAGGTACAAATGTGCTGATGGATTCGGTCGTAATTTCGGAAGGGAAATTTAACGTTCCGGCGTATTAGGAGCGTTTACTTTCTTTTTTAGAAGAGTTTGCCTTCATGGATTGATGTTGTGCTAACCGTAATTGACGAAATGCTGAATGTCGTATTTCGAGGTGGTTCAACAAAAACACACATTTTCCTATCTCAAATTGAGCAGAACCATCTGGCCGGATAGACCCAGATTGCCAAACTAAAAAAGGCAACAAAAGAGATAAACCCGAACGATTACAAGGAATAATTGCAGTGTCGTTTAATCCCTGACAAGTTTGATTTTTCGTCCAATGTCCACCCCACATAATTTACCTTCCGGAAGTTAATATGACACTTTCGTGCTATTGCGCCCTGTTAATCATGTCCTTAATTTTAATCAGTATTTCAATAACTGATGTAAAAAACGTATGGCCGATCTTCCGATTATTTTAGCAGGTCCCATTCTCCGGAGAGTCGAACCCCGGTTGCTTTCAATCTGGATGGCATTCAGTGAGCCTCAAGTCGTAGAATTAAATCTTTGGTCGGAAGTGATCAAAACACAAAAGACCAGCACGCTTTATGTGCCTGAAATTCCACCCGATCACATTTTTACAGTAAGTACGGTTCGAATCGGAACCCATTTTCACATTGCATTTCTGGCCTACGAAATTGAAGTGCCCAAACTTCCGCTGGTTCCGAATATTATCTATTCATACAACATTCGCTTTACCGATACAAACACCAGCGAACTGAGAGATTTGAAATCCATGGGACTTTTGGCTGATCAGACCAATCCGGTTACTTCGCGGTTTTCGAATATGGCCATTGGGTTTAAGGAAGGTCAGTTTCCTTCATTTTCACTTTGCCCGACCAATCTCGAAGAAGTTGTCATCGTACATGGTTCGTGCCGGAAATTGCATGGAAATGGCAATGACAGTCTGGCCTCCCTCGATTTTTTAATCAACAGCAACATCCTTGAACCCAAAAAACGTCCTCACCAGGTTTTCCTGACCGGCGATCAAATTTATGCCGACGATGTTGCCCGATCCGTTTTGCCACATTTGTCGAGGCAGGGAAAAGCATTGTTTGGCGAATTCGACGAAAAAATTACTGTAACAAACAGCAAGACGGTAAGCGCCAACCTCACCAATTTCCCAACTCATTTACGGCAAACTTTGATGCTGGAAACAGCAAAGTTCAGCAGCGAAGATGGCGACTGTCACCTGATTGCATTTCATGAGTTTGTGGCCTTGTATCTTTTTTCATTTTCAAATCATTTATGGCCCGAAGAGCTCGCGAACTTAAAAGATGAAGTCAACGAATCTGTTGTGAATGGTATGGTAGCCGAAATTTTAAGTGGAATTGACGACAGCGCACCAGACATGCGCGATTTACTAATGAATGACAGTGAGAAAGAAATATTCAATCACACATCGAATGAAAAACGCGACGAGCGGGAAAGAAATCTAAAACTTAGTTTGAAAAGAGAAATTAAGAATGTGGTTGAATTTAAGGACAATCTTCCGAGGATATCAAGAATCCTGGCCAATGTTCCGGTATATATGATTTTTGATGACCATGAAATTACCGACGACTGGTACCTGACAAAAGACTGGCGCGACCAGGTTTTGAGCCATCCGCTTGGAATAAATATCATGCGGAACGGACTGATGTCCTACGCGCTCTTTCAGGCCTGGGGCAACGATCCGGTAGATTTTAAATCAGGTGATAAAGCAACATTGCTGAATCTGATTCCTACCGTTGCCGCAAGCGGCCTTACCGAAGGGCCGTCGCTCGCAGTTGCAAACAGCATCGATGCATTGCTCGGTTTTGATGGAAATACCCCCAAAGTCAAATTTCATTTTAATGTGCCAACCGGACCAACTACAACATACGTTCTGGATACCCGGACAAGAAGAAGCTACGAAACCCGCAATGGCTGCCCTGGATTATTGTCCCCGGAAGCCCTTCAGGATCAGTTGCCCGGCGCTCCTCCGCCCGCAGGGGCTGAAGTGGTATTTATCGTTTCGCCCGCACCGGTTATGGGACTGGCTGTTTTTGAAGAACTGATTCAGCCTCTGGTGAGTTCGATAAAAGGCAATATGTATGCCGACACCGAAGCCTGGGGCTTGAACTTTGCAGCATTTGAAAGCTTTTTGGCACGAATTGAAAAGTACCGGCGGGTAGTAATTTTATCGGGCGATGTTCATTTTGGATTGAGTACAGTGCTCGACTATTTCAAAGGTGCAGGCAAATCGCGGATTGTTCAGTTGGTTTCGAGCCCGTGTAAAAATGAAGCTGAAAAGTTGGGAAACCAGCACATTTTGATTAGCGGCAGGCTTCAGCAACTTCAGCGGGCCGCCTATTTCCCAGGCGAAAGACTGGGCTGGTTAAATAAGGTGGTTAATGTAACCGGAAGTATTTCGCCCCGAAACGAAATACGACGGCACAAAAATCCGGTTGTACTTTCACCACAGGGCTGGTTCCCGGGATCAACGGTTTCACCACCACCCGACTGGTCGTGGCGGTTAAACATCCTGACCGATGAACGACCGGATACCGATACTCCTGATGCACGGCCTGAAAACATACGCATCGACACCATCTCTCCGGATATCGATTTTAATTCTCCGGCCTCGCTGAGAGACGGCTATGTAAAAGTAGTTGAACGTCATCAGGAAGCATTTGAAAAAAATATTGCACGAGGTGTGGTTTGGTCATCCAACATCGGACGGGTACAAATTAAGCGCAACTCTGGAAATTTGTCGGTTGAGCATCAGTTTTGGTACCGTCTTCCCGACGACGATTTATACGAAGAGCCCAATTGCTACACGCAGCACACAACCTCGCTCGAACAAACAACGGATTCACCTCCAACACTAGGTTAAGCATGGCAAATGATAAAGACATATTGCAGCAATTTGTAAAGATCGTACGCGATGTACTCGATCCATTTGTACAAATGATTGGCGGCACGCTCGAAGATAAAAAGGAAGCGCTCGCAGCACTAGGCCTCGATCCTTCGTTTGCAAATTCATCGCCTGCTGTACCTTCGGCACATTTAAACAGTATCAATCAATATGTCGAAAAATCGGCCGATCAGGTTGATGAACTCGCATTCTTTGCGGTGCTCGAAGATTTGATTCAGATTTCTGCTGTTATTAAAGAATTTTTTACTGCTGCCGCTGCCGGAAATCCAAACCTGGTGGTCAGTGAAATTACAACCGCATATCTCAATTTACTAAGCCTGAATTACATTAGGCTGAGACGTCCGGAGCTTTTTAAAGTGATAACGATTATCGAAAACATTGATCAACAGGCTGTCCGGACAGGTGGAATTTTAAATTTTTTTGAAACGATTGGAACTTTTTTCAAACGGGTTGGCGAAGGTTTTAACCTTGAAGATGAAACGCAGGCACGCAATTTATCCGATACATTTTTACTGGTTGGCGGTGTCGGGCTGACTTTATTAAATAAACTGTTTAAAAAATTTGATATCCCGTTAAGTATTGATGCTGCTTATGGTTACGATAGTTATCCGGGGTCAGCAAGCCCAAATGCCGATCAGTTATCAAACCGGACATTAAGTTTTTCTTTCAATCGTGAAGGAGAAACTGTTGAATCGAAACTGACCAATTCTCTTGTCCTCGTTCCGAAAAGTCACCAGGGAATTGCGGCAGTAATGGAAAGTACCGGCGATATTGCATTGGATCTGGACCTGCCCAACCACTGGAAATTTAAGTTTGAAACTGGCGGCCTTGGCATTGTTTACCGCATTGGCGAAGGCGCCGATGCATCACCGGCAAGCAATCCATTTGTAGAACTTACGCTCGAAAACAATACAGACGAGGTGACCAAAGGCGTTTTGTTCAAAAATCCGGTCATCAAATTTGGTTACGGCCGGATAAAAACAAGCCTTCGCTTTTCAAAAGACGACATTGAATTCAAATTCAGGCCAACCATTGCTTTTGAATTTGGCCGCGGAACAAAAACAAGCTTTCCGTTCACCTTGATTCCGGCCAAAGGGCTCGATCAAAAATTTGACATTGCCATCGGAATCAGCGAAAAGAAAGGATTTTTTCTCGATGGCGGAGCCAATGGTTTAACCATTGCCATTCCGGTTTATGCCACATTGGGGCCGGTCAGTTTCGATGTTATCACATTGGCTTATTCGTCGGACGAAGCAACCAAAGAAAAGCAAATTGAAGTTTCGATCAGCTTCAAACTCAAAATCGGATCGGTAATCGCTGCATCAGTTTCGCGGACAGGTGTTTTGGCAAAACTCAACAAAAACCCGGATGGCGAAGGTGTAGTTGCCGGTTATGACATCAATGTCGATTTTAAACCTCCGAATGGAATTGGAGTGTCTGTTGATGCCGGAGTCGTTACCGGTGGCGGTTTTCTGTATTTCGACTCGAAAAACGGAGAGTACTTCGGAGCGCTCGAATTATCGTTTAAAGACTTGTTTACCTTCAAGGCTATTGGGATCATCAACACCAAAATGCCCGACGGCAGCGACGGCTATTCGCTGCTGATCATCATTACGGCTTCAGGATTTAGTTTCCAGCTTGGTTTTGGTTTTACCCTGAACGGACTGGGCGGCCTGCTTGGCTTGCACCGAACCATAAAAGTGGATGTTTTGGTTGACGGGCTCAAAGCCAACACGCTGAAAAGCATTCTTTTCCCTGAAGATGTTGTGGCCAATATCAATCGCATCATCAGCGATTTGAAACAGGTTTTCCCCATTCAGAAAGATCATTTTGTGGTTGGGCCAATGGCTAAAATTGGCTGGGGAACGCCAACGCTGGTTTCTCTTGACCTGGGAATTCTCATCGATTTTCCAGACCCGAGAGTTGTTATTCTCGGCGTTCTGAAAGCAGCGATGCCTACCGAAGAGGCTGCGATCTTAAAGCTTCAGGTTAACTTTATCGGGATCATCGATATTCCAAATGGGTTCATCTTTTTCAGGGCCGATTTGTACGATTCGCGGTTGTTGATCTTCACGCTTACCGGAAGTATGGTTCTGCTGATTTCGTGGGGCGAAGTTTCGGTTTTCGCACTGAGCGTCGGCGGTTTCCATCCCGATTTCCACGAGGTACCCGCCATTCCGCAGTTACCCAACGGATTCAAAGGTCTATCGCGCATAGGCATCAGCCTTTTGTCTGGAAACAATCCACGAATCACTATCCAGTGCTATTACGCCATTACTTCCAATACTGTACAGTTCGGCGCCAAAGTCGAATTGTACGCCGCTGCAGCCGGTTTTAATGTGTACGGATACCTGGGCTACGACGTACTTTTCCAGTTCGATCCGTTCCATTTCATTGCCAAAATTTACGCCGGACTGGCTTTAAGACGTGGAACTTCAGTAATTATGGGCATTAAATTATCGGGAACTTTATCGGGACCAAAACCCTGGGATGTTCAGGGCGAAGCAAGTTTCAGTATTTTGTTCTTCGATGTTACCATTGGCTTCCACGAAACCTGGGGCGACAAACCCGACGCGGTTGAAGTGATCAAGGAAGATTTACAGGCGTTGATGGAAAGCGAGATCAACAACAATCAAAACTGGCGGGCTGTCGTTCCTGATAATAATACATTGCATGTCAGCATCCGCGATCTCAAGTTAATTCAGCCTGAAGAGAATCCTTCACCGAATATCGTGATTCATCCGGTTGGCGTGCTCACCTTTAGCGAAAGGGCTTTGCCGCTGGATGTTACCATTCAGAAATTTGGCACCCACATTCCGAAAGACGTCAATAAATTTCATGTCGAAAAAGTGGCAAGCGGACCTACTGAATTTTCTGTGGATCCGGTCAGGGAAAAATTTGCGCCTGCCAATTTTTTTAACCTGAAAGACAACGAAAAACTGTCGCGACGCTCGTTCGAGGACAATATCAGCGGGTTTAAACTCACGGCTTCAGCCAATCTGAACATTGCTCCGCCTGTGGCTAAAAGTGTGGATTACGAATTGAGTTACCTCCGGAAGAAGCGCTTCACCATTGTGTTTGCAGGCATTTACAAGTATACCAAATCATTGTTCAAAGCCAATTTGCGGGGAAATGCAGTCGCCAATTCAAGTTTGTCGTTCGCCACAAACCGTGTTTCGGTAAATGCACCTCAGGAAGTAATTGTAAACAAGGATGAATTTGTGGTTGCCAACAAAAGCGACATGAAAGCTTACGACGACAGCATGGTTGCCGGCAGTTATTCCGAAGCTGTTGAAATGTATGCAAACCTGGTTGCCACCAAGCCGGAATTAAAAAATAAGGTTCAGATTTTATCGCAATACGAACGAAACATGAATGAATCATGAGTGTAGAAATAGCCAGATATCAGTTTCACGCATGGGCACGCAAAGGTATTGCCGCCAATATTATTGAGAGCGACGATCTTGGTACAGGTACTGCCACGGTAAAAGAACATGCTGAAATCCCGGTTTCGGTCACGCTGAATTCAACTGCTGTTATCAAAAACTTCTCGCTCATTGGCCCCGGCGATATCATTGGAATCGATACGCGCATGATCGTTCGCACCGAACCCATCAACTGGATTACCGATTTTGAACCGAATTATCTGGCCTTTATTGAATTTTATGACGAGGATTTTATCTGGCGATACACCCCTGCCGGTGTTTCAGGTGCAAAGCTTCGTCCATGGCTTTTTTTACTGATCCTGAAAGAAACCGAGTTTGAGCGAACCAAACGGAAATTACCGCTTCCATCGATAAATATTAACAACAAAGATGCTTTTCCGCCTTACCGGGAAACCTGGATGTGGGGCCATGTGCACAGCAACGCCAACATTCCCGACAGCGAATTGTCTGATTACGAGAAGTTCCTGTTGTCGCTCAACAAAACCATGAACGACGATCCGGATCAGTTTTTTTGCCGGTTGATGAGCCCACGAAAACTGGAACCAAATACCAAATATTATGCGTTTTTAATTCCATCGTTCGAAACCGGAAGACTGGCCGGATTGGAACTGGCGACTGCTGCAACCATCGCCCAACAAGCTTCGTGGGATGAAAATGGCGCAAAAGGCGAAATGCCCGTCTATTACGAATGGTTTTTTCAGACCGGAAACAATGCCGATTTCGAATCGCTTGTTAAACTGCTGGAACCACGACCAATGGACCCGAGAGTAGGAATCCGCGACATGGATTCGTCACAGCCGGGTTTTGTTCAGGCCGACGATTCTACCCAGGAAATTCCGGGCACTTTGCCACCAATTTTAGGATTAGAAGGCGCGTTGAAATCGCCAACGGCTCAATCAACTCTTTTTCCCGATCCTCCGGAAAGTGAATTTCAGAAGGAGCTGCAAAAGATTGTAAATCTGCCCGCCATACAAGCCGCCAACCTCACCGAAGACCCGATTGTTTCGGTGCCTCTGTACGGTGGCAAACATGCCAAAAAATCGGCCACCGATGTTGTTTTGCTCGATGTTTCAAAAAACACCTGGGTTAACGATCTAAACAGAGATCCGCGAACTCGTGTGCCTGCGGGTTTCGGAACGCTCGTGATTCAAAAGAACCAGGAAACCTACATGAAGAAAGCCTGGGCGCAGGTTGCCCGGATTATTGAAGCCAACCGGAAAATAAAATTCACCCGATTTGCCATGCAGGTGAGTTTGCAATACGCGCAAAAAACGTTCGCCCAATTGCAGAACAATGTTTTATTGGCCATCAGCAAACCTGTTCATGCACGGGTCATGGGCAGTCCAACAACCATTCACCAGCAAATCGAGGAAAGTATTTTGCCTTCGGGGTATTCTCCGGAACGTTCAGGAAACTGATCCGGCCAAACGGTCGGGTAGCAAAAAAACTGGGGAGCGATTCACCGCTAAATTACCAGGATTTGGTTGAGCAAATCAACGATGGAAAAGTTACCGCTTCGCCTCCCAAAATTGTTCCGGCCGGACTTCCGGATACGCAGGAAGTTTCGTCACAGATTATTCCGGATAAATTGTCGGCTCTTTTGCTTTGGCTCAGTAAGCATTATAAAATTGTATTTATTATCCTCATCGTTTTATTGATTTTACTGGCGTTCATCACTTTTGCCTTCCTGATTTTTGGAGTTGGCATTGCAGCAGCATTAGCCGCCTATTTTCGTTTCAGGAATTATTTGAAAAACCTGCAAACTGGCAACATTGAAAAAGAGCAGGCCATTGACGTACTCGATGATCCGAAAAAAGAGGAAGAACTGATCAAATCAATTCCCGCACAACCGGATTTTACCTTAAAGCTGGATGACGAAACGACAGCTCCGCCGGCAACTCAAACCACGCCAACTACCGATAGCGTTGAGGCCAAAAACTTCAGAATTGCCTTGACTGATTTTAGTAAACGGATGTCGGTTCAACTGGCCGATCCGGTTTTTCCGGCCTTGAATCTTGTCAACGCTTATGCCAAAGTGAGTGCGGCCATTCATCCGCTCAAATCGTTTCCGTTCCGCCTGTCCATGCTGGTGCAGTTTCCTCCGTATATTCAGATTTTTCTTCCTGAAAAGGTTTATCCGGCGATGGCTTATCCCGATTTTGAGGATCCGATGTACAAAAAGTTGTGTGACATTTCAAACGAATTGCTGCTGCCAAACTTAAAGCTGATTCCGCAGAATACGATTTCGCTCCTGAAAACCAATCAGAAATTCATTGAATCATACATGGTTGGATTGAACCACGAAATGGGACGCGAATTGTTGTGGCGCGAATTTCCGACTGACGAGCGTCCAAGCAGTTTCCGCCAGTTTTGGGACGTAAAGGGAATCATCAGGCCGGTTGAAGGAAAAACGGAAGATGTGCTGACTGAAGAACACAAAGACATTAAGCCCATTGACACCTGGCCGGTGAGCAGTCTGCTTGGCCGCCACAACAACCGCGATGCCGAGGGCGACGCTGAACAGGTTGTTTTGGTGCTTCGTGGCGATTTGCTGAAACGCTATCCGAACACGGTCATTTTTGCGCAAAAAGCCATTGCCGGCGCTCATCCCGACGATGAACCGGTGATCGATCTGGATCTTTCGGAAGAAGAGTTTAAAACTCAGGTTCGGTTCCCGCTTTACAAGGCAGATATTGCTCCGGATATTAAATTTTTCGGCTTCGACCTGACCATCGATGAAACGCGTGGAACAGTGAAAACGCCCGGATTCAGCGACAATCTGGGTTGGTTTTTCATCATTCAGGAAATACCCGGAGAACCGCGTTTTGGAATGGACATCAGTTTCAACCAGGGAAGCGACGGCTTGTCGTGGGACGATCTGGCCTGGACCAATTTCGACCCGGGAATGAAATTTATTACCGAAAACGTAAAGCCAAGTATTCACCCCGCTGACTTTAACAAGTGGGGAACTGACGCGGCGAACATGGCTTTCATACTCTTTCAGAAACCCAGTATGGTAGCCGTGCATGCCAAAGAAATGCTGGAAAGCCTGAGTTCATGATGAACAGGTTTTCAGGAATGAAGAAAAAGATTCATCCCTGTTCAGCAAAATTGAGCTTATCGGCTACGCGGAAATTTCTCCGTAGGAGTCCCTCTGTATGTTGGCATACAGCCCATAAACGAATAACTGTGGAGAAAGAAGGGGCTTGGGGTTTAGCTCCAGAGGAGCGAAATATTTGTAGCCCGGGGTAAAACGACGAAGGAGTGGCGCCCCGGGGTTGAAACGGACACAAAAGAAGCCGTCCGTGCGAAAGCGTTATTTAAGGCAAAAACCTCATTTCGGACGGAACAAAGACGGCCCAACGAAAAGTAGTTACATAAAAGATTCAGTATTGTAAAAAGAGATTCTGATAAGCAGCTATTTACCTCGTAGAGGTTAAACTAATTAAGTTCTTTAGAAGGACTCTTTTCTGGAACCAATAAAGTTGAACTAAAAAATTTTAAAACCAATACAGCGCTATGCCCACATTGAAAGAACAGCAGGATGCAATTGATGCTTTGCGGCTTCAGCGGGAGCAGCGGTCGGATGATTTGTACGGGATACAAATACAACTGAATGCGACCAAAACTTTGCTTAACCGTGTCAGGAAAAATGAAACTTCGCTGCCATTGGATCAGAACCAGATTGCTGAAATTCGGGCACAAATTGAACAATTGCAAAAGCAACTTCAGGCTATAAACAGCGCGTTGAATGCACTGGAACCTTTGTTTGCCCGCATCAAACAAAATGACCAATACATCGAATTTCTGCAAAAAAAGATTGAAGTCGTCAGCGCACAATTGAGCAGCGATAACCAGAAACTTCAGGAAGAAGAAGACCAGCAGGAACCCGATCCGGATTTAATTGACCGCCTGACCAAAGAAATTGAGCAACTTCGACTTATGCTGGCTGAACTTCAAAAAGACCTTGAACTGGCTCAACGCCAGGCTTTAATTTTGAAACACGATCAGGCTGATACGCTTGAAAAACAAAAACTTTTGTTGGCACAGCGGGATAAAGTTCAAGGTTCAATCAACAGTTTACAGGCTGATTTGGCCGGACTTTTACAGCAGGTTAACCCGAACAATGCCGACGAACTAACTAAAAAACTTGAAACTGAGAAAGCCATTTATGAGCGGACAAAAGCGCTAAATACGGCTGCTGGTCTTGCAGTAAATCAAGCCATTGGTGGTTTGTATGTCGATCCGCATCCCCGCTCCGTTTTGCCGCAACTCAGCGATAATATCCCATTTCTTTTGTTTCCCGTCCGCATCGAAACGCGGTTTATGACTGGCGGTCGTGTGCCGGAACTTTGGCTGCGCATTTATCCCGACGACATTGCCATTCACACACACGAAAAATACCTGACGGCACTCGAATTGGCTGAAGGGAAGAAATACTGGAAAGCGATTTTCGAAGCCACAAAAAACGGCGGCGATCAAAAGGAGGAATTGAAAAAAAATGCATGGAGCGCGCTTGTGGAAAGTTTCGGTTCGCAACGTTCGGCATGGATTGCACGGCAAACCAAACCAACAAACTGGAACGACAGCCTCGATGGCATTGAAACGGCTGATGACTTATTTTTTCCGGAACAGGGATTTATTAAACCTGATTCATGGAGCCGTGCACCCCGTGTGAATGTGCTGCCCGACCGGTTTGTAATTACCTTGTATGAAGGTGAAAAATTGGTCAGGGAAGTAGTTGGCAATATCATTCCTGATGAATTGTTTGTGGGACCCGATCCGATGGAACCCGACGATTCGTTTGTGACAAAAGATGAAAAATTGAGTCTGGGCGAAAGTTTCGACTGGATGTCGGATTTTGATAAAGCTGTGCAGAACGGAATGGGATTTAAAATTCCATTGACAGCAACACAGGCTGCCAACGGATTTACACGGATTATAGCTTTTGGCGTCAATTTATCGTCAAGCGAAACTTCTGCAAAAACTTTGGTCGAGGATTTGATTGACAATCACCATTATTCGCCAAAAGGATTTAGCCTCGTACCACAGGGAACTGCTACCAACAATACCGACGACAATGGCTCGGGATACACCAAAAATGATTCAACTGAAGTGAGTTATGTGACCGAAGCAATGACCTTGTTTACTGAAGCCGATGAGTGTGACGGGAAAAACCTGGCCGATGCGCTTGGCATTGATTATACGCCACTGCAAAATGTTCTTCACAGCGACGGCAAAGATCTGGAAGAGGCAATCGCCATGAATACTGCTTTGTACGCCTCAACATTGGGCTATTATTTCGACGCCATGCTGAGTCCGGTTATGAGCGAGGCACAACAGGATAAGTTACGCGATTTTTTCATCGAAAACGTAGCTGGACGCGGACCTTTGCCTGCCATTCGGGTTGGCGATCAACCTTACGGCGTTTTGCTGACCAGCAATTTCGACCAGTGGAAATGGGCTGCCAGCCGCCTTGTTTTAGACAATACATTTCGGAATGGTTTGTATGCCATCCTGAAAGATTACAACGAAATATGGAAAGGTCTGGCTTCCAAACTTTCTTTTGTCGGAAAACCAAACAGCAATCCGTCGGAAGTATTGATGGATGTGATTGGTTTGCAACCCAATTCGGCTTCCATTTACCAGCGAATTGGTTACTCAACCGATTACCTGAAAAACCTCGACCAGTTTCAGTTTGGCGGAAAGTATTTCAAAGACATCATTGACAATATTTTTACGAAATACAACACCTTGGCTGTGCTGAAAAGCTTTGGCTACAAAGCCGATGCGCAGGGCAATTTCAAAATTCCGCAATTGCTGAAAATCATATATCAGCATTATCATACCACGCTCGATGCAGCCAATATTGTCGACAATGTACCGCTCTCGGAAACCAATGGAATCCGAAATTACGACGAAGTTGCCCAATTAAATTACCTCGACTGGCTGGCAGGAATCGACACACTTGCTGTTTTGGAAAAGCAATATTTCGGTCCGGGTATAAAACCGCCAACAGCCTTGCTGTACATGCAACTTCGCCGGAGTTTGTCGCTGCAACTGCATAAAGCCTCGGTTTTGTGGCTCCGGAAAAATAATACAAATGTTGATTTCACGCTGGCTGCAACCAATTTCCACAATGTTCGTCCGGCAGGCGATCTGTCCAAATGGGAAGTGATGCGCGCCAAAATAAACGTGGAATTGCCCGATCAACCGCAGCGAAACCTCATGGTTTCAGAATATTTACTGAATTTTGGCATCGATCAGGATGAAGCTGCTTTCCTCAAATCGATGAAGGAAGCGCTGGCTTTGCTGGCCAACCTGCCAACTGCCCGGTTGGAACGTTGCTTCATGGAACATCTCGACACCTTAAATTACCGGCTGGATGCCTGGCAAACCGGACTGTTTAATTTGCGGCTGAAACAACAAAGGCAATTGCAAAACGAGAGCCGTCAAAAGGGAATTTACATCGGTTCGTTTGGCTGGGTCGAGAATCTTCACCCTTCAGGAAAACGGAAGCTGGTAACCGATGCCATTCCCGATAAACTTAAGCCAAAGGATGAACGTCCGCTCTTCGAATATACCGACAACGGCGGTTTTGTGCATGCGCCATCGCTTAATCATGCTTCGGCGGCTGCTGTTTTACGCAGCGGTTACATGGGCCATGCCACAACTGCCAATCCTGATGTTATGGCTGTCAATCTTTCTTCGGAAAGGGTTCGCCGTGCTATGTTTGTGCTCGAAGGAATGCGAAACGGCCAATCGCTCGAAGCCTTGCTGGGCTACCAGTTTGAGCGCGGACTGCACGATCGCGGTTCCGAAGATAATTCGCTGAAAAAACTCAACCTGTACATTTACAATTTCAGAGATGCATTTCCGCTGCTGAACCATCTTATTCTGCAAAAGGGAACCAGTGGAGTGGTAGAAAGCATTCCGGCAAATAATGTGGTAAATGGCGTAACACTGGCCGAAAAAACAGGCACTTTCCCGTTTGGCGCAACCGGCGAAGTGTTGAGCGCAACTGCAAATGAACGCGCTGCCATTATCGCCGAAAAAGATAAACTTTCGGATACGCTCGATGCGGTCAAAGATTTGCTTTCGGCCGAAAGTATTTACCAGTTGGTTCAGGGAAATTTCGATCGTGCCGGAGCTTTGGTTAATGCCATCAAAGACGCGGCTATTCCGGCAGAGCTTGATGTTGTGGATACGCCCCGCGGAAGCCAGTTCTCGATTACCAACCGGGTTGTGATTAATTTTGGTCAGGTTGATGCCCTGAATCCTGCCAGCAATCCCTGGCCTTCGGTTTCAATGACTCCACGCGCCAAAACTGAAGCGGGAGTTAACAAATGGCTTGCTACTGTAATCGGAAATCCGGCGAATGTGGTCTATGCCGTTTCGTATCTTGATGAATTGGAGCAGCCGCAATCAACGGAAGTAATGACTCTGGAACAACTTTCGCTTCAACCCATCGATCTGATTTACATCATCGGAAACGAACTGAATACCGGCGAAGAAGATAAAAATTCGCTGTCGGAACTGGAAAGCAGGATTGCTTACCAATACAAAAAAGCACATGCTTTCGACGATAGTTTGTCCATAAAAATTGAGTTCAAACAACCTTCCGGAGTTCCCGGGAAACAGACTTTTTCGGAAATATTACCGTTGTTGCGCAAGCTCCGGATGATCATTACCGATTCAAGGTATTTGGACGCTGAGGATTTTGAACCGCACTCGAAAGTGAGTTTAGCCGATAAAAACAATCCAAAAGCGCTTGATGATGCTGAATTGTTGTCGAGGGTTCAGCTCATTCAAACGCAATTTTCGTCAATCATTTCATCCATTTCCGGTTTGTCTCTTTTAGCGCAGATTCCTGATCCCGACAACAACAATCTGGTTACCGATTACCACAATTTTAGAGACGCTTTTGATGCAATCGAAAAAACAAAGCTGGATTTTGAGGATGTGGATTTCACTTTTGGAAATGCGGAAGCCACTCAGCTTCAAGATTTACTGAATGAAGTATCGAACTTTGGCGTTTCCGATGCTTTCCCTAAATCTTCGTCGGTGCTCAATCCTGAAGCAAAAACACAGCTTCTGCAACAGGCCCGGGGCATTTTCAGGAGAATGGTTGAAACAGAAAAGTCGGTTACCGGCATTCTTGCTGCGGCAACTGCAGTCACAGGCGTTCAGCAAAAAGTAGCGGAATACATTCGTGCCGGAAAGCAGTTTTTGCAGGATGCATTTAATATTCTTCCGCTGTTTAGTTTCAACAACGAAGCCGACGTTCAGCTTTCGCAGGGTGCCAGCACTCAGTTGTTGAATTATGCCACAACTCAATTGAAAATGAATTTCCCTGTCGACGAATGGATGCAAAATGCATCACACGTGCGGCCAAGGCTTTCCAACTGGGATCAGGTTCGTTCGCTTTACGAGCTCAGTAATTCCGGAGAATTAAAGGTACAGGCGCTACAGGTTCCCTACCGTGCCAGTGATAGTTGGCTGGCCGTTGAATATCCTGAAATTGATCCGGTTACCAATGAGTCTTTTACCATTTTGCACGATACTTTGTCGATTATTACACATGGCGAAGCCTTTTTGCCGGCAGGAAAACAAGCCGGAATTCTGGTTGACGACTGGACGGAAATGATGCCGACCAAAGAAGAAACGACCGGCATTACGTTCAATTACAACCAGCCGAATGCCATGCCGCCACAGTCGCTGCTGCTTGCAGTAACTCCTGAAATTAAAGGCGGCTGGACCTGGGATGATCTGATCGGCATTTTGAATGACACGTTGAACCGTGCCAAATTAAGAGCCGTTGAGCCCAAATTACTGGACGAAATTTTGCCTCCTGAAGTTAACATTTTAAGGCCTGCCATACTTGCAGATTTTTCGCAATACGACCTGAATGTGGCGCTCGATTACCGCTTGAATCTGGAGTTAGTTGCATCCGTATTGCAAATTCAATCTGTAGTTAAGGATGTGGTGAGTTAATGAAATACATGAAAAGAAGTGTCCTGAAAGACGAATTTAATAACTAAAAGTACTGTCGAATACAATTGGGATTCAGCCCGGTACGGGCGACATATTGGTAGCCCGGGGTAAAACGACGCAGGAGTGACACCCCGGGAAAGAATGAACGAAAGTTAACCGTCCGCGCAATAACGATTTTAAAGGCGTTGTCATTCTTTCGGACGGAATTGAATTCAGGATAAAAATTAGAATTGGATAAAAAGTTGATTTTTCAGAATAATAAAAAAACACGATATGCCTGAAGCACTCGCATTTGCAGAATTAATGATCAAGGAATACCGCATTCCTTCCATCACGGCCTACAACAGGCTCGAAACTTCGCCGCGTACAGCTAACTTCGACCGGAGTTTGAAAGCTGAAGTGCGCGATGCTATGTGGATGCTGACCCGTCAATGGCAATTTGGCGAGTTTGAGGGAGAGGATGCAGCATCGCCAGTTACTGCGCAGATTTTAGGTATGCACACCACAATGGATCGGGTTCGTTTTCCGGCAGGTCAACCTTTCGCATTTAATCAGGATATGCCGCTCGAAACACATGTTGAGCGTGAAACAATTCGCCCAAATCTTTCGATTGCGGTGCAAATGGGCCGGTATTTCCTGAAACTGATGAAAACAAACGCGCTGGAAGCTGCACTTCCGGATTTTATATCACGTTATCCGCTCAATTTTACCATTGACCCGAATGACAGGGAAGCCGTTCAGCTTTACGATTCAGTGAAAAATAAAGTGTTTAACGGCTATTCACTGTATCTCGAAATTACAACTCCGGAAGACGCTGCAACGATTTACGAAAACTGGATTGATTCAGCATTTCCATTAATTAAAGACCAATTCAAAACGATTGGAAATTTATTCGCCGCCTGGCATCAGCGAAATTACAGTCAGCCCGTAACTACGGAAGACACCGCCTGGTTGCCTGAACAGCTCGAATACCAGTTTGCCATTTCATCGCCCCAAAATCAGCAAAAAACATTAACTGCGGACCAATATTACGAAGGCCATCTCGACTGGTATTCGTTTGATCTGGATGCGCGAAAACAAGTTTCGTTGCCTGATCAGCCTGAAGAACAACCGGCACCAACCGAGAATTTTGTTTCATTTATTCCGGCGCCTATTGCGTTCAAAGGTATGCCAAATGCCCGGTTCTGGATGATGGAAGAAAACCAGACCGATTTTGGCAAAATTGACACCTCGCCAACAGGTTTACTGCATCTCATGCTGGCCGAATTTGGGTTGATTTATTCGAACGACTGGTTCATGCTGCCATATCCGCTGTCTATTAATACCTTGTGCGAAATTCAGGGCATTGTGGTAACCGATGTTTTCGGTCAGGAAATACTGGTTCGGCCTGCTGGCAAAGGCTTGGAAACGAACTGGCACCGCTGGGCCATGTTCCACCACTCAAGCAAACAGAATTCGCTGAATGCCACCAATTTATTTTATCTGACTCCGGCCATCACCAAGTCGCTGTATAGTCCGCCGCTTGAAGAAGTTAACTTCCTGCGCGACGAAATGGCCAACATGGTTTGGGCTGTCGAAAATATTGTGCCGTCGCAAACCGGCAAAGGAATTCGTGGAAGTGAAATGGCGCTGACAGATAAACCTGCAGATGCATTTGTTCCCGCAGGCACAGCCGAAATTCGCTACGTTCTGGGAACCACTGTTCCGGACTACTGGAAACCGTTTGTTCCGGTTCATGTGAATGGCAGCGACACCGAAATTCGTTTTCAGCGCGCACAAATGCCCGGTGCCAAACCACCTTATGGGGTAATTCTGACCGAACAACCAGCTCCATATTTTATCAACGAAGAAGAAGTGCCGCGAGCCGGAGCCATTGTCACCCGGTCGTTCCAGCGAACGCGCTGGCTGAACGGCAAAACCTATTTGTGGATTGGCCGGGCCAAAGAAGCAGGCCGCGGCGAAGGTCTAAGCAATTTAAGGTTTGACCAGATTGAGGATATTACGGAATAAAGACAACTGCTTTTTAAAATGTTTGTCAGGAATAATAATTAATGCGAATCAAGGGTCGAAATAGAAATTGGGTGTAATGCCGAAGGCATGATAGGATTATAGCAAATTAAAATGAAAAGAGCTAAAAATGCCGAAGGCATGACAGAATTATGTCACCGCTTCGTGGTTTTGGAGCATTTATTTTACCATTCTCTATAATCATTTCAGCCCTTCAGGTTTCAAAATCCAACTCTTGATTCGCATAATTAAATAATTTGCCATTTATAGATTTGGACTCATGGATCCACTTGTTTCACCCTCCATAAAGTTTGTGGTTGATAAAATTGACGAGAATTTGAAACAAATCAGCCAAATTGATAGAGAAGATGTCAATGCCGTAAAAATATATCTCGACAGTGCAAAACTTGCCATTGAAGGTTTAGGAAAGGAAGTTCAGGACATTTTAAATACGGCCAGAACATTAAATCTGGGTAATAAAAGAGAATCCTCGAATCTGATAATCCGGATAAATAAATATTTGTTTTCCGACAATCTAAGAACTTTACTGAATGTAAAAGTTATTCCGGGATTGGATGAAATGAGTAAGGTCTTTGCAAAAAAAGCAGACCGGGTTCTTCAATTGCCAGGGAATAAACAGGAGCGGAAAAAAATAACTGAAGAATTTGTAAATCAGGTAGAAGAACTCAAGGAATATATTCATGAACTTCAGAATGAATCCTATTGGGAATATCAGGAATCGTCAGGCTCGAAACTCAGAACGGGTGGAAGTGGAATGCTGATGTATGACCTCAAAATGATTTTGGAGATCATTGAACGGGAAGACGAGATCACCACAAGACAGAATGAGCTGCATCATTTGATTAGACAAACAGAGGAAAATCGATCAGCCGTTTATAAAAGGTGGCACGAACTTATGGCAAAATTTACTAAAACCGACGAGCAAATCCGCACCAAATTCAGGTAGAAATTATTCGCTGATTTTCAGTTGGAGTTTAAAGCTGTTACTAAATGACACTTTCGTGCTATTGACATTTGACTGTCAATTGTTTAAATTTATTTGTAATCAACTTACAACATCTAAAATCACATCGCGGAGTTGCCGAAAATCCTCATTAAAGAGTAGGCAAAAAACAAAAACAAATGCAAGTAGAATTTGACAGAGGCCCAACGGCTGCAATGGCCAGCCTGTTCATGGAACATCCGGATTATACCCCGGTGAAAGATTTTTTCTGGTTCAACTGGGGACCTGTTTTTTATCGGGGAAGATTAAATAAATCAGCCAGAGTTTTGCTGGTGGCTTCCGATCCCGGCCCAACAGAACGAATTGGCGATCGCGCACTGATTGGCAATGCGGGCCAACGGGTTCAGGGCTTTCTTGCTAAAATCGGACTCAACAAGTCATATATCTGTCTCAACGGATTTATTTATGCTTTGCACCCTTCACATTTGGGCGATGGCCTGAAATTGCTGGAAGATCCGGCACACACTGCCTGGCGCAACAAAGTTTTTGATGCCGCAACCGGACCGAAATTAGAAGCTATTGTTGCTTTTGGTGTGGTGGCTCAAAAAGCTGTCGAACTTTGGGATGGAAAGGGCGATGTACCGGTTTTTGAGACCTATCATCCGAGTTACCGGTTCAGTGATCAGAAATTAACAGACGATTGGAACCGCGTCATTACTGAATTACGGAAGATTGTTACCAAAGACAGAGGCGCTAAAAAAGGTCTGCCCTTGTATCATGAAGATTTCGTTGAAGAAGATTATGCTCCGATACCTTCCAGAGATTTATCGTTTGGAGTTGCCCCATTTTTGGGCGATGAGCATTGGCACCGAACTGGTTCGCATGGTGGTATGAACAGCGTGAGCCGTCCTCCCGACGATGATTTTACCTTAACCTGGAAATCACCTCAAATCTAAACATACAGTTATGGCTAAAATTCCGGTCGACATCCTGGATGGTCCCAAATATGCACTCAGGGGCCGCATCGTAACAATGAATTCAAGTCGCAGAGTCTTTCACGACGGGATTATTTATATCGATAAGGGCAGAATTGCTGATGTGAAAAACAAAAAAGAGATGGCTCCTGAAGGGTTTAAAGATGTACCGGTTGTAAATACCAAAGGAACCATTTATCCGGGCCTGATTGAACTTCACAATCATTTAAGCTACAACATACTTCGGCTATGGCAGGTTCCGAAGAAATACACCAACCGGAATCAATGGGGCGGAACTCCGGAGTACCGGAAAATTATTAGCGGACCGATGAATGTGCTGGGTCGCACACCCGGTTACATCGAAGCGATTGTGCGGTATGTGGAGTGTAAATGCCTGATGGGCGGCGTGACGACTTCGCAGGGAATTGCACTTTTCAGCAACAACGGGATACAAAAATATTACCGCGGAATTGTTCGCAATGTGGAAGACACCGACGATGCCGATCTGCCCGAAGCGCTTGCCAAAATATCGGATGTTGAAGCCAAATCGGTTGAATCGTTTTACGAACGGCTCAAAAAACAGGATTGTATGTTGCTGCATCTCAGCGAAGGAACCGACACTGAGGCACACAAACATTTTACCGATCTGCAGTTAAGCACCGGCGAATGGGCCGTTACCAATGCGCTGGCAGGTATTCACTGCGTGGCTCTCGAAGCGGATGACTTCAAACTGATGAAAGACAAAAAAGCTTCGATGGTGTGGTCGCCGCTAAGTAATTTATTGCTTTACGGACAAACGGCTGACATTGCTTCTGCCATAAAAAATAAGCTGCTCATTGGTCTTGGTTCCGATTGGTCGCCCTCCGGAAGCAAAAACTTATTTGGCGAATTAAAGGTGGCCCGACTGGTGGCCAACAAACTTGGAATTTATAAGCGGAAATCGGATATTTTGGCGCTGGCAACCATCAATGCCGCCAAAATCCTGAAATGGGATAAACAGCTTGGCAGCATCGAAAAAGGCAAAATGGCCGACCTGTTGGTTGTATCAGGCACTTCAGGCAATGCGTACGAACATTTTTTAAACGGTTCGGAAAAAGCAATTTCATTGGTCGTTATCAATGGAGTTCCGCATTATGGCCACGAAAATTTAATGAATAAATGGGATTGCGAAAAAGAGAAGGTTTTGATTGGCGAAACCACCTATAATCTTAACCTGAAACAGGAAACCGCTGATCCGGTGGTCGGTGAACTCAGGCTTGAAGATGCCATTGAAAAACTAAATTCAGGATTGGCTGATCTTCCTCATCTGGCCGAACTTATGGAACGGCCACAAGCCATGCTTTCACCCCTGAAAGCCGGTGCTCATCCCCAATGGTTTTTGGTGCTCGACCACAACGATGAAGTTGAAGGAGAGAAACTCCGGATGACCATTTCCGGAAGCCCAAAACAAGCCCAGCCACTTATGGCATCGCAACCGCTATCCGAAATCGTTGAAGCAATGGAACTCGATAAAATGACCGTGGCTGATGATCCTGATTTCATGAACATCATTCAAGCTGAACAAAACTTGCCTCAATACCTGAAAGACGGATTGGTGAAAATGTACCAATAATTCTAAGATTTACATACCGAAACACACCACCGAAACAGGGACAACCGCTAAACCGGATGTTCCTGTTTTTTATAAGATAAAATGTGTAAAATGACACGAAAGTGCTATTGACAAAAATTTATCGTTGGTGTAATTTTAATCATATTCAATTTTACTAAAAGCGTAAGCATTATTAATTTGCTAAAATCTAACTTCTGAATAATTAATCAATTAATTACTATTTTATGGCAATAGAACAAAAGTATAGCTGGTTATTAAATGAACCAGGACCATTAATGCTAAAAAAAGCTCTTGAACTTATTGATACAATTGAAAGCCCAGGGACTGCCGACAACCCGGTTATAATAAGTTGGGCAAAAGAGATTGGAGGAAGCGTAGCTAATGTTTATAATGCTGATGAAATTCCCTGGTGTGGTCTATTCATTGCAGTTGTTGCTAAAAGAAGTTCCAAGCAATTAGTCAAAGATCCATTATGGGCATTAAATTGGGGAAACTTTGGTAAAAACACCGACGTCCCAATGCTAGGCGATGTACTGGTTTTTATCAGAATTACACCTGAGGGTAAAAAAGCAGGCCACGCTGGCCTATATGTTGGTGAAGATGATGCTTGTTATCATGTGCTTGGTGGCAATCAGTCTGATAGAGTTCGTATTGCAAGAATTGAAAAAAGCAGGTTGTATATTGCAAGAAGACCGAATTATAACGTTCAACCCGCTAATGTCAGAAAAATAGTTCTTGATAATGCTGGTCAGATATCTATTAACGAACAATAATGCACTATTCGAGTAACCGAATGACTCAATCGGAGATCTTCTTGTGGTCATAGTATCATTAGATAGTTAGATAATGTATTCAAAATCAATTTTTTATTAATAAATAAAAACAAAAGACATCCCATGACAGAAGAAAATGAAAAAATTAAAACCGGATTAGCCGCCTTTGCTGGCAAAGTAGCAAACGCTATAGATGACCTTGCTTCACTTGAAGTAACGACTTACGCGGGCGATTTCTCATTGACCTACTCTGATGTTAGAGTAGTGAAAGAAGGTAAAACTGATATGTTCAAAATTAAATCACTTCTAAATACTGATAAAGTAGCAATGAACGCCGAACTCAAATTGATCGCTTATTCCAGGTTTGAGATCGATTCTGACGTGTCAAGTATCGTAGGAAGTAAACTCTCTGAAGATGAAAAAATTTTGCTTGAGGCGCACACCGAGTTAGTAAAGGCCGCTCAGGAATCAAGAAAAGCAATATTCGAGTTTGCTAAAAATTTATTGAAACTTACGTAATGTATGGATGAAGTTGACGAAATTTTAGTTAATGCTGAAAGGCTTTATGTGTCAAATGATTCGGAGAGACTTTTGCCAAAAGTACAAATGCTTACCGATTTAGGGTATATAAATATTGATTTGATCTTTGAGCCCTTAATCGAGAATCAACTGGTTACTTTTTTTAACGCATTTTACAACGATTTCCTTTGTTCTGAATTTGCTATAAAAATAGATTTACCTAAAATGGAAGCAATGTATCGGGAGCAGTTTGATTTAAAATTATTAGAAGTAGCCATCGATATGGATGAAGGATTAAAGGTCACAAAACTTCCTAAAATGGGTGAACAAAATTTGGTGACTCGTATAATTCATTATAGACTCGCTTTAATTGGAATGTACACAGGCCCGATTGATTTATATTTCAATGCACTTTCTTATTCCACTTTGGAGAAGGCAGCAAACTACGTAGGAAAATCGAAACTTGAAACCATTAATCTGCTTTCAGACTTTCAAGCATATACAGAGGCATTTTTAGTTGAAACCGGGTATAAAAACAGTGTTGTTGTTTTTAAGGCTGAAGCAGACATTGATAGAACTAAATTTCCTGAATACAGAGGCCAGTTTAAGAGACAATTGAGAGACGATTTGGCAGATTATCCGGATGAATTTGAAAGGTTGAAGGAAAATATTTTCTTCTTGAATGACGATAAAGTAAAAGAAGATTTTTTATTAAGCAGAGAATCTGATGAAATAAATTCTTTCATGTTAAGACTTATTCAGATACATCAATGGATGTCGGGCCACTATAATGGAGCTCTTGATTCAACCTATGGCAATAAAACTCTTGAAAGTTTACTGGAAATTATTGATTGCTACAAAGAGAGCTCATCAAACAATATTATACCCGAAGCTGTTTTTGGGAGGGTAAAAAATGACTATTATATCTTTAACAGCCTGTTCTTTTTGAAAAATTACAAAGAGGAGAACCACTCACAGGACAAAATATTTGACGTGTTGGACACCATATCTGATGCCTACCAGAATGCAAAAAATGATGATAAAAAACGATTTTCCACTAACTTTCAAAATGGGATTGAGAATGAAAAAAATCAAACATTAAAAATTCCTGAAAAAAGAAATGGCACTATGAGGAGATTATTTTTGGGAATAAGAACCTTCTTTAAAAAAGCGTTTCGGTTTGCAAAAAAAATATTCAGTTGGATAGTTAAAGGTATTTCTTCCTTTACAGGAAACGTTATCCGGATGATTTATGCCTTTTTAAAAGAAGCTATCCAACATTTTATTGCTGGGGTAAAATTTCTGCTTGGCAAACTTCCAACAATTACGCTCAGTCATGACAAAAAAGCGAATTACTCTAACTTCGATTTAGATAAAGACGGCATTAATGTTTTTGGTACTTCAAATAAAATGGAAGTGCAAGCACACATTAAAGAAGTCTGGAACAATATACACAGCATGAGTTTTAGCTTAAACGTTGTAAGCCTATTAATTACAGCAATATCTGGAGCTAATATAATAGGTTGGCCCTTTTTTGCATTAAAACTTGTGGCAGCTTTTAAACGGACTATTGAATCATATAAATTAACTTTAATTTAAAATTTTAAAATATGGCAGCAACAGAATTTATCCAAAACACCATTGATGAGTTATCCAAACTTAGCAGACTTGATATCACAACTATTGTTGGAGATTTCGCCTTTATCTATAAAAATGACAAGGGATTAATTGTAGATAAAGATAGCCCTGATCCCAAGAAACCTGATATTATTGACATTTCCTCAGGAAAATATCAAATGACTTCCCAAATCAATCTAATTACCGGCGATATTACAACCGCAATGAATGAGAAATTTGTTACAGATTACAAGGATCTTAGAGATTATCACATGATTAGAGAAAATCAGGGACATGAAATAATTAATCGTAATTTAAAGGTTTTACAACAGATTTCTGCCACATTAGTATTATTAGTCCAGAACAAAGACAAAACACCAGACACGGTAGAAAAATAAAAGTTAGTTAGCGAAAAATGACATTTAATATAAGAGAAAAAACAAAAAACTTAATTAGTTCAACTCTATATGATTTAACTCACCTTGAGATAAATACAATCATAAAGGATGATATGAGTTGTTCTAAATTACCTGATAGTCCGAGAGAGATTCTTCACCTTATTGCCACCATTTACGATAAAGAGTTGATTCTGTTAGGTGTGAAATATTCTGATAATATACAGCCTGTTGCAAATACAAATATTTTTCATGGAGAACGTGAATACAAAGGCTCTGGGATGCATTCATTTTTAGATTTGCGCGAAAATGCCAGAAAATCGAAAGAAAAGCTATCTTCCCTGACAACAGAATCAGCAAAGTTAGGCTTTAGTCTTGATAATGTTAAAAAAGATATAAAAATGCTCGAAAGGATTGAGGTAGTTTCCGATGATATCTATAAACTACTTCAAAAACCTGAAGTTGTTCCTGAACAGAACAAGATAGACTTTGACGATGCTGGTGGAATACAGAAATTCAGGGAAATTCCAAAAGGTAAAATTCGTGACTATGAATTAAATCTCGATTTAAGGCAATTTGCGTTGATCAAAAAAGCACTTGACATTGGCACAGAAACAGTAGTATTGCAAACAATAATTGGAATTGACGGCGATATTACCAGTCGGATTTCGCGAGCATTCGCCGATCAGCCAATAACATTTATCAACGATATACATCACGACGCGATCAATACATCCGTAAAATTTTGGGGAAACTTAGTAAGTATGGTGGTTGGAATCGGAAAGGCAATTATAAACTACAAGAGTGTTTAATTGCAGTAAAAAGATGGAGTGGAACATCACTATAGCAACTTACCGGGAACTTTTCAAAACTAAAGAAATCAAATCCTTTGTTCCGGGAGCACACACTGACCTTATGTTGAAAATAAATCTTACTGGTGACATTATGGTTTTTTTGCATCCTAAATCCGAAGTGTCATTAGAGCAAAAACTTCGTCTAATTGATAGAGATATAGATTTACCTTCGCAGAAAACTGAAGCCTTAAAGATTCTTCAAGAAAAAATTCAAAGAATATTATCTGTCCCAAGAATAATTTCATTTGTGATAATAATAGTTGTTACAATAGTTTCAAGCTATTTTTTTATTGAGCAAGTAACTAAATTTATAAGTGAGTCTAGCATTACTGTTAGTCAAATTTTAGGCATTTCTTCGCCAATCTTGCCTATCGTTGGTATATATTTTCGAAAGAAAATAGGTTTCAAAATAGTTTCATTCATCATGAGTAAATTGATATAACTAAAAACTATTAACAATGGCATTATCGCGAATAAAAAATTCCTGCACCTTCTTGATTTTAAAATCAGCTGGATTTATATTAATGATGAGTTTTCATAAATTGCTAGTCTGAAATTTCATGGGTTGATAATATATTAATTCAATCTGGCAATACGATTAGTGAAACTGAATGCTGCCTAATCATTGGTGATAAAATTGGGATTATTAATTAATCAAAAAGATGCGTCGTTGAATTCCATAGCCACATATCTGAAATTTTGAGGCCGGATTATTGATAGAATTAAAGGGAGCGCAAATAATTGAATTTTACCTTACTTCACAACGTTCAGTTTTAAGATTTGATGTCATAACTAAAAGTTTCTATATTCAATTTGAGGATTTCTAAATGTTGTCGAATGAAAAAATACTTAGCGATCATTTTACTTATTTTAACCAGCGAGAGGTTATGTGCACAGAATATGCATACATCGTATGATTATTTGAAATTATTCCTTGAAAATGGAATCAATATTATGCTTTTCATTGGAGTGATCATTATCATTATAACTAAACCAAAATTTCTTCAAAGAATTACATCTTTTGATGCTTTTGGGGTAAAACTGCAATTAAAAGACATTAGGGAAAGTATTGAGTCAACCCAACAAAATGTGATGTCTATCAAAAAACAGCTTGATGCTTTTCAAGAAGAATTCATCGAACAATCGCAGGAATTTGATCCGGAGGCTCCTCCTGAAGACCTTGATGATTTAGCTACTGACTTAAAACGATATGCTGCAGCTTTGGATAACATCGATTTCGTACTAAACGATTTAAAAAAAGGCTCTGTTGAGAATAAAATTTTTGCTGCCGCTTGCGCTATTCAAGTTCGTCCTCAACCAAAATTTTTCAGCCCAATTATAACGTTGATTTCAGAGATTAATGATTCAATAAATTTGAATGGCCTGAGATTGAAAACACTTTACAGGCTGGTGATATGTGTTGAGAATATAGCACGTGCAGACAATTCAAGGCCCAGAAATAGAATCATTAATGACGAAACAAGAAAACAAGCTGTTGAAGTTCTTTCTACTTTAAAAAAATCAACCCGAGCGAAGCTTGATTCACTGCAAAATGGGAAAAAGAGTATAGGTACTCGAATCGAACGAACAATAAAGGTTATTGAGTATTTTCCGAAATCTTGACCACATTTCACCTCACCATCTCCTTCGTATTTAACAATCCGCACCCCGCATAAATATCCTGGGCGCTACTAGCCGACTGGTGGTGAAAATGCCTTGATTCAAAACCCTCTTCATCCTTCCCTTTAGATACCATGTTGTACCAGAAAACATCAACCTTCTACCTTTTTGCATCAAAGCTGTATCTAAAATCTCCGGCGCTGAACCTTTTTCGGGGAATGTCGGAGCAAATAGTTCCGGCGTCCTTCCTTTTAGGTGGTAGGGGGTACCTAAAAGGTCCGGCGCTGAACCTTTTAGGTGGTGGGGAGTACCTCTGAGGTGGTATGGAGTACCTCTTAGGTGGCATGTTTCGGGGAATTTCGGGGAATAAAAAACCCCGGAAGATATTCTCCGGGGCTCTTCAGACTAAGCTACTTTTTCTTTTTTTGCAGGCCGACTCGGGAAACGTGCGCTTAAATCATCTAAGATGGTTTTGGCTCCGGGCACATTCATCTTAGCCGCACCTTTCAGGTAGGTGTAATAAGCCAATACCGCAACATACGCTTCGCTTCCGCAAAGCAGCATAGTATCGTCCAGCATATCAACAATAGGCTGGGCAACTTGTCTGATTTGGCGAATAGTTTCGAATGCCGCAATATCAATGTCAAGTTCGCTGGCATTGACATAAGGGGGAACCGGTGCGCCCGGGGCTTTCATATATTCGGCGCCTTTGGTTACAAACGGTACTGACTTGTCTCCCATTTTAGGTAACTGCATCCTTTCGTCCGGAGTTAGATTAATCAGAAAAGGAGCCAGGACCTGAGCGCCCTGACGAAAAAAATCTTTGGCCTGTTCAGCAACTTCTGGCGGAATGACCGATGAATAGCGATTTGTGTCACTCATAAAATAAATCTTTAAGGTTGTTTTTTTTATTGGTTTTATATTGCCCATCCACAGACGATGAGCTACTTAACTAATTTACGAAACGCCTGTTGAATAATAATTAAGGGGAATCCTGAATTTTCTGAAATGGTCAAAATTCGCTACGAAAGGCTCAATTTAACAAATGAATTGTATCTTTTGACGATAATACATTCTGACAACAGTAAGAAATGATCCCAAAAAACGGGTAAAATATTTCAAAAACACCTCTAAAACAGCCTTTAAAACGCGTAAGAACGAAATGTAAAACACAAAAAGTGAATGGAGCTGTTCGAATCGACCGTCGGATACCTAAAAATTTATGTTGTACATGACTGGCGTTTAATTGTGTATGCTTACATTTGGATGCCAAACCCAAAACCATAAAACTTATGGCCTTTAACGAAGATTCGAGGGTGAAGATCCCTTCCATTTTGCACCTTACCCGATTGGGTTATCAATACCTATCGCTGAAAGAGAGCAAATGGGATGAGACAACCAACATTTTTACCGATCTGTTTACTGAAAGTATTTGCAGGATTAATCCTGAAATGGAACCGGACGACGTTAGGCGGCTTTATGATGATGTTGCCCTTTCGCTCGACAACGAAGATTTGGGGAAGGCCTTCTATGAAAAGCTTACAGAAAAATCGGGAATCAAGCTCATCGACTTCGAAAACTTCGACAATAATTCTTTCCATGTCGCCACCGAATTGACTTATCGGAATGGTGATGAAGAATTCCGTCCCGATATCATTTTGCTGATTAACGGGATGCCGCTGGTGTTTATTGAAGTAAAGAAACCCAATAACAAAGACGGCGTTCTGGCAGAACGGAAACGGATCAACCAGCGATTTCAGAATAAGAAATTCAGGAAGTTTGTGAACATCACTCAGATGATGATTTTCTCCAACAATATGAAGTATGACGATGACTCTTCATTACCCATTGAAGGTGCATTTTATGCTTCCTCTTCTTATCGGGAACCCATTTTTAACTATTTCAGGGAAGAGGAAAGCTACGATTCACTGGTCGTCCTGAATGATGAAGACGACGAACTCGAAAATCAAATCTTAAAAGACAACAACCTGGCGATTATCAAGCATTCGCCGGAGTTTATTACGAATAAAAATCCTGACACGCCCACCAACCGCATTTCGACTTCGCTGCTAAGCAAAAACCGTTTGGCTTTTGTGTTGCGATATGGATTGGCCTACGTGAAGGAAACCAAAGGGCTGGAAAAACACATCATGCGTTATCCGCAGCTTTTCGCAACCAAAGCCATTGAACGAAAACTGGCGGAAGGTATCCGGAAGGGCATCATCTGGCATACGCAGGGAAGTGGAAAAACAGCGTTGGCCTATTTCAATGTGCAGTACCTGACCGACTATTTCCAGAAAAAATCCATTGTTCCGAAGTTCTATTTTATTGTGGATCGGCTGGACCTGTTGATTCAGGCGGGCAAAGAATTTAAAAGCCGCGGACTGGTGGTGCACAATGTCAATTCGAGGGAAGAATTTGCCCGCGACATCAAGAAGACCAGCGCCATTCATAACCATTCGGGCAGGCCGGAAATTACCGTAGTCAACATTCAGAAGTTTCAGGACGATCCGGATGTGGTGAGTTTGAACGATTACGATGTCAGCATTCAGCGGGTTTACTTTTTAGATGAGGTGCACCGCAGCTACAATCCGGAAGGAAGTTTTCTGGCCAACTTAAAAGAATCAGATCCCAATTCCATTAAAATCGGGCTAACCGGAACTCCTCTGTTGGGAACCGATTACAACTCGAAAGCCTTGTTTGGCGATTACATACACAAATACTATTACAACGCGTCGATAGCCGATGGGTACACCCTTCGCCTGATTCGCGAAGAGATTGAGAGTAACTACAAAATGGTGCTCGAAGAAACGCTGAAAGAAATTGAGGTGCTTCGTGGCGGGGCCGACCGAAAACTGATTTATTCCCATCACCGGTTTGTAGAGCCTATGCTCGAATACATTGTGACTGACTTTGAAAAAAGCCGCATTGCCATGAACGAAGCCGGAATTGGTGGCATGGTGGTTTGCGATTCGTCGGAACAAGCCAAAATGATGTTCGAAATCTTTCAGGAAAACTATGCTGACAAAGCAATCGATAACCATGATCTCAAAATAGCTGCCGAAGACGACCAGCCAACTTATGGCGACCGAAAAAGGCAAAAGTACAAGGTGAAATCGGCTGCCCTGATTTTGCACGATGTGGAAACCAAGGAAGAGCGCAAGAAACTGGTGGAGGATTTCAAAGACGGTAAAATTGACTTCCTGTTTGTTTATAACATGCTTCTGACTGGCTTCGATGCCAAACGATTAAAGAAACTGTATCTCGGAAGGGTGATCAAACGGCACAACTTATTACAGGCACTGACACGGGTGAACCGTCCCTACAAAGATTTTCGCTACGGTTATGTGGTCGATTTTGCCGACATCCGCAAAGAGTTCGACGCCACCAACAAAGCCTATTTCGATGAGCTGCAACTGGAACTGGGCGACGAAATGGAGCATTACAACCAACTTTTTAAATCGAAAGAAGAGATTGAAAGCGAAATTCAGGACATCAAAGACATCCTGTTTCGATTCGACACCCAAAACGCCGAACTCTTCTCGCAACAAGTTAGCCTCATTCAGGATAAAAAAACGATGTTGCAACTGGTGAAGGTGCTGGAGAATGCCAAAAGCCTGTACAACCTCATTCGTTTGTTTGGGCATTATGAACTGCTGGAACAACTCGATTTCAAAAAGCTCACTATTCTGTCGCGCGAAGCCAACAATCATTTAGCTTTGCTGAACGACAAGGAAAGCCTTGAAAACGGCACCGATTCGAACAATTTACTGAATATCGCGCTGGAAGATGTGCTGTTTATGTTCGTGAAAATATCGGAAGAAGAACTGGTGCTGGCCGACGAACTGAAAGACACCCTTCGAAAAACAAGGGAAGCGTTGCTGAGCAATTTCGACCAGCACGATCCGGAGTTTATCAGCCTGAAAGAGGAACTGGAACGCTTGTTTAAAAAGAAAAATTTAAACGAGATTACACAGGACGAAATGAGGCGGAACATTGGCGCGTTAACCAAAATATTCGACAAGGTGAGCGAACTGAACCGCCGGAACAATTTACTGAAAGCCAAATACGAGAACGATGCGAAATATGCCCGTATTCACAAACGACTGGCCGAAAAAGGAACACTCACACAACGCGAACGACAGATTTTTGAAGCGTTGAAAGGGGTAAAAACAGATGTTGATGAACAAGTTCTTCAGAATACCAGAGTATTGGGAACCGGAAGTTATTTTAACACGATGGTAGGTCGCCTGATCATCAGGCAGTTTAAAAATGTAAAAAAAATTGATTTAGATGCCGAAGCCACAAAATACATCAACAAGTTGGTGGTGAAGGAATACATGGACGAATTTTACGGAAGAACGATATGACGACGATTGATTTTCAGAACAAGACAAAGCTTCTGATTGATGAGCTGAAAGGCGTTTGTGCCAACTACGGATTGGGCAACGATGGGAATGAGTTTAAGATTATCACCCAGGTGTTCTTGTACAAATTCATGAACGATAAGTTCGCCTGGGAAATCAAGAAACTGGATGAGAGACTAAATAAAGCTGAAGATTGGGGAAAGGAACTGGCAAGCTATTCGGAGAACGATTATGAGATGCTGATGATGCAGTTGCACGAGGAAACAGCCCGTTTAAAACCTGACCATTTTATATCCAGTTTGTTCGGAAAGCAGAATGAACCTGATTTTGCCAAGACTTTTGACGATACCTTGCGCGATATTGCCATTACCAACAACGATATTTTCTCGGTAAAAACAGAGGGCGGAATCAAAGTCACCCTGTTCGACCGCGTGAGCGAATACATTTCGGACACCTCGAAACGCGACGCGTTTTGCCGCGCGATTATGAACAAGCTGGTGGCCTTTAGTTTCGAGCACATTTTTAAGGAGAAATACGATTTCTTCGCCACCATTTTCGAGTACCTGATTAAGGATTACAACAAAGACAGCGGCGGCAAATATGCCGAGTATTACACGCCCCACGCCGTAGCCAAAATTATGGCCGCCATATTGGTCACCGAAAAAGTACAAAACGTAACTTGCTGCGATCCAAGTGCGGGGTCGGGTACGCTGTTGATGAACCTTGCACATGCCATTGGCGAACAGAAATGTACCATTTACTCGCAGGATATTTCGCAAAAATCGTCGAGCCTGCTGCGCCTGAACCTGATTTTAAACAACCTGGCGCATTCCATTCAGAACATCATTCAGGGGAACACCATTCTGCACCCTTACCACAGGGACGAACATGGGTTGATGAAGTTCGACTACATCGTGTCTAACCCGCCGTTCAAGCTCGACTTTAGCGATTTCCATGCCGATTTGGACACCAAGCAAAACCACGAACGCTTTTTTGCCGGTATTCCGAATGTGCCGAAAGCGGCCAAAGACAAAATGTCAATTTACCTGCTGTTCATTCAGCACATCATGTTTTCGTTGAGCAGTAAAGGGAAAGCCGCGGTGGTTGTGCCAACGGGTTTTGTAACCGCGCAGAGCGGTATCGACCGGAAAATACGCGAACGCCTGATTGAAAAGAAAATGCTGGCAGGCGTAGTTTCCATGCCCAGCAATATATTTGCCACTACCGGCACCAACGTTTCCATTTTGTTTATCGACAAAACCAACACCAACGGGAAAATTGTACTGATTGACGCTTCGGGACTGGGCGAAATGGTGAAAGACGGCAAAACCCAGAAAACCCTTTTGTCTGCTACGGAAGAGCAAAAAATCATCGACACCTTTAACAACAAAGTGGCCGTTGAAGACTTTTCGGTGGCGCTTTCGTACGACGAAATCAAGGAAAAGAACTACTCTTTCAGCGCCGGGCAATATTTCGATGTGAAAATTGAATATGCCGACATTACTCCTGAAGAATTTGATACCAAAATGGCAGGTTTTAAAACCAATTTAAACAGCCTTTTTGCTGAATCAAAAAAGCTGGAAGCGGATATTCAAAAGCAATTGGAGGGGTTGAAGTATGAGTAAATATATTTCAATTGACAAGGTTGTTGAAAGTGTTTCGATTACTCACAAGTTTAATAAGGCCAAGCTTTTATTCCTTAATACATCCGACATTGAAGCTGGTAAAATAATAAATACCAATTTTTTACCAATTTCAGAGTTGAAAGGACAAGCTAAGAAAACTATAAGAAAGGATGATATTCTTTTTAGTGAGATCAGACCCAAAAATCGGCGTTTTGCATACGTCGATTTTGAAGATACTGAAGATTATGTGGTATCTACAAAATTAATGGTACTAAGAAATATAAATCCCGAAGTTGATAATAAATATTTCTACTATTTTCTTACTAATGATTCAATGCTCAACATTTTGCAAAGTAGAGCTGAAAATAGGATTTGTTCATTTCCACAAATTACCTTTGACCTATTAAGTGAGTATAAAATTAGAATTCCAGATATTCTCGAACAACAAAAAATCGCATCCGTTCTTTCCTCCCTCGATTCCAAAATTGAGCTCAACAATCGCATCAACCGGGAGTTGGAGCAAATGGCCAAACTACTTTACGATTACTGGTTTGTGCAGTTTGAGTTTCCCAACGCAGAAGGCAGACCCTATAAATCTACTGGCGGCAAAATGGTTTGGAATGAAGAATTGAAACGGGAGATTCCAGAGGGATGGAAAGTAGGAAAAGCAGCAGATTTATTTTCTTTTAATCCAACTTTATCTCTCAAGAAAGGATCTTTAAGCAGCTATATTGATATGAATGCGCTTCCTACAGATGGATTTATGACGAAGGAAGTTCAGCTTAAAGAGTTCAATGGAGGTGTAAAGTTTCAGAACGGGGATTTAGTTGTTGCAAGAATAACTCCTTGCTTAGAAAATGGAAAAACAGGTTTAATCAGCTTGCTAAATGATGGAGAAGTTGGTTTTGGTTCAACTGAATTTATAGTATTGCGCGGAAGAAAAATGAAATTGAGCAGTTTTGCAGCATGCTTTTCCAGATCAGAGATATTCAGAAAATACGCTATATCGAATATGACCGGAACATCAGGACGAAAACGCGTTGATTCCTCTGCTCTGGAAATCTTTTCAATGGCAATCCCTCCGAAGGAATTACTTACAAAATTTGAAGAGACGGTAAGTGCATTCTTCGAAAAAGCAACACTCAACACCAAAGAAAACCAGCAACTCGCCTCGCTACGCGACTGGCTGTTGCCCATGCTGATGAACGGGCAGGTTACGGTAGGCGCTGGTGTCAACTCATCCGATGACTCGAAGTCATCGGATGAGTTAGCTGCAACGGGCAAGCTGACCCGCTATGAAGTAACCGAGGGAATGGATGTGGCGGCAGAGCCGGGAGGAAAAGACTAAAATAAGATATGGCTGAATTTTATGACATAACGACTTGGAATGAAAAGCCCTGGTACCAGACGAGTGGTACAAGAAGTAAGGTGATTGTGGAGAATCCAGCAAACCATGCGGAATATTATTTCAAAACTTCACTCAAAAGAGAACTCAAAGAATATAAATATGAGTATTGGTCTGAAATAATTGCCAGTGAAGTTGGTTCTATTTTAGGATTCGATATGTTGAAATACGATATTGCCTTTAACCGTGGAGAAATGGGATGCATTTCGAAATCGATGGTTACGGAGGGTAAAAATAAATTAACCGAAGGAATCAGCTATTTGACTGGTTTTGACACTACCTATAATCCAAATGACAAAAATTCGAAAAAACAATATACTTTCCAATTCATTTGCGAATCTCTCAATTATTTTCAACTAAACCGTTATATCGAGAAAATCGTTGAAATAATTATTTTGGACAGTATTATTGGGAATGGAGACCGGCATCAGGAAAACTGGGGAATCATAACCGAATACAGTGAGGTGGTTAAAATGCTCGAAAAAATGGCACAGAAAGGGATAAAGGGAAATCTTGCTAAGTCAATCTTTGCATTATTAGGAGTTACCTCAAAAGAAAAAAGAGGGGATGCGACTCAACTGGTTAAGGATTTACATTTAAAAATGCCCGGCAAATTTTCTCAAATTTATGATAGCGGTAGTTGCCTGGGTCGCGAACTGGACGACGATAGATTAACACAAATGCTCACTGATAACTCTATGCTGGAAGCATATATCCGAAGAGGAGTTTCTGAAATTCACTGGGAAAGTGAGAAATTAAACCATTTTGAATTAATCAAAGAAATAAACAAGATATACCCGGAAACTGTTAAAAAGATAGTTTCAAGAGTGAAGAATAAATTTGAAGAAAAGGTAATAAGGAGAATTGTTGAGAATATTGATTTAAGGTTACCTAAGACTCTGGAGGAGCATAAACTTCCAAATGACCGAAAGGAATTTGTGATTAAATTGATAGCTTTGCGAGTTCAAACATTGATAGGCATAATTGAGTGAAAGCAATCGGAACTATATATTTAGCTTGGCGCAAAGGCAAAGGAAGCCGTCGGAAAATTGTTGGTGTTATTAAACGAAGCGCCACCAATGGAGTGCGCTTTTACTATATAAAAGAAGGAGTTGAAGAAGCGCAAAAAGAAGGATTTACTCCATATATTGACTTTCCGGATACAACCAAAGAATATAAGGAAAATGTATTAGAGATTTTCGGACAACGATTGATTAAAACTGAACGACCTGACGCACAAAAATACCTGGACTTCTGGGATATTGATCCTAAGCATAAGGATGACAAATACTATTTATTAGCTTATACTCAAGGAATGCAATCGAATGATAACTTTGAATTTCTGGCAGACTTTCATCCGGTTAAAGGATTAAGTTTTGTTAGCGAAATTTGTGGCTTATCTCATGCGAAGATTGAACCCGGATATTTATCGGTAGGCGATAAATTATCATGGGAACGTGAAAAGAAAAATCCCAAAGATCCCTTTGCTGTAAAAATAATTAAGGGGACAAAAGTCTTGGGATATGTGAAATTGATTCATTCGAAAGTGTTTCATAAAAGTGGCAAATACGATTTACAGGTACGTGTAAAAAGTCTTGATCAGAATGGTTCAATAAATCGGGTATTTATAGAAATTTCCTTCTAAACTTATTTTTAAAACCGCAGAGGACGGTACATATCAAGATGTATCGTCCTCCGAAACTCACTCTTCCGAATTAAGGTAAGATGAGCAACATAAACGTATGTCATTTAAATGATTTCCCCAAACATTTGCGCTAAAAAAAACGCATTTACGGTAATGCGGCCAACCAATTCAATTGCTCTATGAGTAATGATTTTACAAAGATAAATCTATTTTCCCACCATCTCCTTCGTACTCAGCAACCCGCAGGCGGCATAAATATCCTGGCCCCGGCTGGCACGGATGGTGGTGAGAATACCTTTTTCGTTAAGCTTTTCTTTGAACCTTTGGAGGGTGGTTTCATCGGTTCCTTCGAGTGGAGTGTTGGGAATGGGATGGAACCGGATGAGGTTAATGCGGCATTTGATGCCATTCAGTATTTTGGCCAGTTCCTGCACATGGCGGGGTGAATCGTTCAGTCCTTTAAACACAATGTATTCGAACGAAACCCGGCGCTGACGACCAAAGTCCCAGCTTTTAATTTCGTGAATCACTTCTTCAAGCGGGTAGGCAACCTGTACCGGCATCAGTTTCTGGCGCTCGTCGTCAAACGGAGTGTGCATACTTACGGCCAGGTGTGCTTCTGATTTATTCAGGAAAGTGAGCATACCCGGAACAATGCCAATGGTTGAAACGGTAATCCGGCGAGGACTCATGGCAAAACCCCATTCCGAAGTGAGTATTTCGAGGCTTTTTAGTACTTCCTCCAGGTTGTCGAAAGGTTCGCCCATGCCCATGTAAACAATGTTGGTCACTTCGTGCCTTTCAGGAATATTGCGGATTTGGTTGACAATTTCTCCTGCCGAGAGTTGTCCCTGGAAACCCTGTTTACCGGTCATGCAGAACAAACAGCCCATTTTACATCCCACCTGCGACGATACACAAACTGTTTTGCGGTCGTCATCCGGAATCATCGCTGTTTCAATGAATTTGCCGTGCACGGTCGGGAAAAGATATTTTTTTGTACCGTCGATGCTTTCCTGCACTTTGGTCGAATCAATCAGTCCAAATGCGTGTGTACTACTCAGTATTTCGCGTGCTTTTTTCGACAGGTTGGTCATTTCTTCAATCGACGAAATGTCTTTCTGATAGAGCCATTCGGCCATTTGTTTGCCTGTAAATTTAGGCAGGCCCAATTCAATTGCCAGCGCGGTCAGTTCATCGAGTGTTTTTCCGAAAAGCGGAGTTTTTGTTTCCATCATATCTGTTTTTCCGGTTGCAAAAATACAAAACTATACACACAATTCATTTAAATCCTTCAACCATCACCTGAAGAGTTCATAACTATACCAATGGAACAATAGTCTATTTAGCTTTTTTTGTTAAATTCGCTCTGACTTTACGCAACCTTCCACCCAAAATATGCATCTACAAATAAACTTTCCGAATGAAAATAATTAAATACCTAATGCTTCCCATAGTTGCTGTACTGTTTTGCAGCGACTACTATCCGGGTTCAATGTATATCCCGGTTTTAATGGATCGCCTGGAAATGGAAAATGCAGTGAAACTCGAGTCTGCCCGTCCCATAAGCCAACCCGGTAAAATCTATGTCAAAGATTCATACCTGTTTATTGTCGAAAAACACAAAGGTGTTCACATCATCGACAACAGCAATCCAGCCGAACCTGAAAACATCAGTTTTTTGCATGTTGACGGGATACGCGATGTGGCAATGAAAACCGATGTGCTGTATGCCGACAATGCGGTCGACCTCATCGCCATTCAATTTAATGAAGCACGCACTGCTGTCTCGGTGAGTAAACGCATCAGGAACTATTTTCCGGAAATGACACCACCGGATGGACTCAACCTTCCGGATTACGTGTATAAAAACCGTCCGGACAATACCGTAATTGTTGACTGGAAAACCAATAACTCCGCCGAATAAAACAAGCGGATGAAGGTTAAACTCAACTACAGTTAAAATCCTGACGTGAGTTTCCTTTCTAAACGTCAAAAACCGTATTTATGAAAAAGAAAAATTTTATTCCGGCCTTGCTCATCGTTTTTATTGCTTTTGCCTGTTCGATGGGTGAATCAGACAGTAATGCATCTGATTCAGGCAAGGGTGGATCGATGGCCGGATTTACAATAATCGGGAATTACCTGTACACCACCAGTAACGACCAGTTAAAAGTGACCGACATCAGTACGCCTTCAAATCCTCGGTACAAGAAAACAGTTAACCCGGGGTTCGGCATCGAAACCATTTTTGGACGAGATCAGTATCTTTTCCTCGGCACACAAACCGGAATGTATATTTATGATGCCAATATTGCCGACTCTCCTGTTTTGCTGTCGTTCTACCAGCATATTTATTCGTGCGACCCGGTGGTAGCCGACCAACAATATGCTTACGTAACCTTGAACTCGGTTTGGGGAAACTGCGGCCAAAATTCAAATGAACTGCAGATCGTTGACATTTCGGACCTGAGCAATCCCTATCAGATTTTCAGCAAATCCATGACCAGTCCACGCGGGCTCTGCATCCAAAATGACACGCTGGTTGTTTGCGATAACGGGCTAAAAATATTTAAAGTTGCGGCAGACCGGAAAAGCATCAGTCTGCTGAAGGATATTGACATCAATGCCACCGACGTGATCAGCCTGGGGCACCATTGGCTGGTGATTGGCGACGACGGTTTCTACCAATACCAAATCAAAAACAACGAGATCAAATTATTAAGTTCTATACTAAAAGACTAAGTACATGAAACGGTTTCAATTTTTGCTCATTTCAATATTTATGGCGACTCTGGCTTTTGCCCAAAACGAAAAACCTTTTGAACGTCAAAAGATATTCAGTATCGTACCTCAGTATGTTATTCAGAATGGATTCAGGTTCGATTATGAATTTACGCTTCGCAACAATCTGAAATCGTGGCTGCAACTGTCTCCCGAGTTTTTTATCAGCACACATAGCACCAACATTTCCACTAACAATTACAAAAGTATGATCGGAGCCGGGCTTGAGATCCACCACAAATACTACTTGAAAGAACCAAACGAAAACGGTGGATACTATTTTGGATATGGTGGAGGACTTCAGTTCTTTGGAATCAAGGACAATGAATCAGTCAGTTATACCTATACTGAAAACGGGACAGAATATATTAGTTTCAGGGAAGAAGAAGTCAATAATGCGATCAACAGACTGTTGTTGAATTTCATCATTGGCAAGCAAGTCGTAAGTTTCAAACCTTTTATAGTGGATTATTATTTGGGGGTTGGGTTTCGATACAGCGTTGACAAAAACCTCAACCTGCTTAATACTTACAACAGTACGTGGTTCGATTACGGATATTCAGGATCATTGCTGGTTTCAGGAATAAAAATAGGCTTCGATTTTTCAAAGTAATCCCATCCGACCCTGAAAACAATAACTCAATACGGTTTCGAAATCAAAAATAAATTTCAGCGAGAATATTTTCGTACGGAACGCCTTTCAAAATCAGCAGATCGCGCACTTCGACAACCATTAAAGCCTTGCCGCAAAGATAATAGTTAATATTGGTCGGAAGGTCATTTATTTCATTCAGGTAAGCAGTCACCCTTCCGGGGAAAACATTGCACGACTGCTCTTTGGTGCAGCACCGGATGTAACGTTCGCCCATGGCCCATTCGAGTTCGTCTTCGAAATACAAATGATTGAGTTGGCGGACACCATGAATCAAGGTTTTATTTTCTGAAATTCCGGAGCGAAACATGCTGTAGAAAGGCGCAATACCGGTTCCAGTGGCAATCCACCAGGCTGGTTTTTGATTGTCGCAAAAACTGCCATACGGTTTGCTAACCCGGATTTTCGTTCCGGGAATAGCGCCTGCCAGCCACGGAGTCAGTAATCCGTCTTCCTTTACATTGAAAAGAACACTGATTTCAGTATCATCGTTTCCGCTGCATATACTGTAAATACGCGGTGCATTGGCCGGGTCGGCAGTAATTTTCACAACCTGTCCGGGGATAAATTTCGCTGTTCTTTTCCACGAAATCAGGTGAACTCCGGGCGCTAATTCCTGATTTCCGGTCACGATAACCTCTTGTAGTTCGGTCTTCCGGTTTTTATATTCTTCGGCTTTTGGCATTTCTGATTTTTGTTTCAGATAACAAGTGGTGTCGTAATTGGTTTAGATTAATCATTTTTACTTGTTATAACTTTTAAAATCCGGAACCTGTATGTAAACTTTTCGTTCAATATGCAGGTTTAAAAGAATGGGAGCAAACCTGAGCCCGTTTTATAAACTACTTTTGTGCTCTCCATGAAAAAAAACATAAAACTACTGAAAATGAATACATTAAAAGAAGATTCTCAGGCTGTTGGTAATATTTTACTGGAAGTTGGCTCGCTGTTAATGAGTTCAGGCGCCAGTACAAACCGAATACGTGTGACCATGGCCCGTATCGCCCGGGGTCTTGGTTATGGCATCGAACTACTGATTACTCACCGCGCCCTGATGCTGACCATAGTTGAAAAAGATCAGCAACATTTTTTTAGCCGCCTGAAACGCACATCTCCACACGGCGTAAATTTCAGGATTGTTAGCGGAATAAGCCATTTGAGTTGGAACGTTTTGGAACAACAATGGACAGCAGCTCAAATTTCGGAAGAATTACAGCGGTTAAAATCCCTTCCGCATTATCCGCGCCTGGTGGTTTTGGGACTTGTTGGACTCGCCGGATCAGCTTTTTGCCGCCTTTTTGGTGGAGGATACATTGAAATGATTGTGGCCTTTGCGGCAACTTTTGCCGGTTTATTTGTCAGGCAGGAAGCTATGAAAATGAAGTTTAATCCATACATCAGTGTGTTTTTTGCTTCGTTTGCGGCTTCAATTATTGCAGGGTTAGCCGAATATTATCACATCGGCGCCCAGCCCGACAAAGCTTTTGCGACTTCTGTTCTCTTCCTCGTTCCGGGAGTTCCGCTCATCAATTCGGTTACCGACCTGCTGGAAGGAAATTTACAGAATGGTTTGATGCGGGGCCTGAACGGTCTGATCATCGCTTTTTCAATTGCCATGGGACTTTTTTCAGTACGAATGATTTTAAACTTCTAACCAATGATCCTCGAAATACTCATCAAAAGCTTTTGGGCTGGAATTGCTGCCATCGGTTTCGCCATTCTTTTTAATGTTCCACGCCGCACGCTTTTCCTCATTTGGTCGCTTGGATTGCTTGGCGGACTAATCAAATTCACTGCGCTCGAATTTAATGGCGGGATTGTTTTTGCCTCTTTCTGGGCCGCCACGGTAGTTGGATTTGTCAGTATCCAAACTGCTCACCTCAAAAAAAGTCCGCCATTGATCTTTTCCATTCCGGCAGTAATCCCGATGGTTCCAGGCTTTTTTGCCTACAAATTTATGCTCGGAATGATCGCTTTAACCAGCATGGAAAATGCCGACACGTACTTAAAAATCCTGATTGAAACGGTTAACAACGGGGCAAAAATGATGTTTGTGCTTATTTCACTGGGCACCGGCGTAGCCATTCCGATGCTCCTGACGCGAAAAGAATCGATCAAAAAATCGAAATTCAACAAGAATAAGAAGCTTGTAGTTTAACCAATTCAGTTCTTTATAATCCTTCATTACCTGATTTTCGTTATTGATTATCCGTTTATTTATCTATTAGGAGTATCCGTTACTTTACCTCAAATGAAAAGTTTTCCTTCGAGCACAGACTGGCTTCGTCCGGAGAGCCGAAAAACAAGTGAAGACGGCGTTAAAAAATCTCTTCTGTTTGAGCTGCAGGCGAGTTTAAAAGATTTTAGCCGTCGAGCGCTGGTTTTTCGAGCGATGCGGATGCAGCCTTGACTTTTTTTGATTACTTTTTTGTGTTAAGACAAAAAAGTAATTGGGGTTTGGGGCAAAGCCCCATATCGGTCGGAACAATTAGGCATTCAACCGGATATTCATATTATCTATTTACTTTTTCAGAACAGTCAATTGTTGTCATTCATGGTCATACTGTCGTCGGTTATCGTTTCAGGGCAAATTAATGACAACCAAATAACTTTTAATGAACTGCAGGTAATTTTACGGATATCCATTTTTTTTTAAAACGACGACCATTCGTCAACCGTACGGTAGGTTTTCATGCCCTAAAACGGAAACTTTGCCGGATGATTGGATTTTCGAAAAAATGCGACAATATTTCTTTCACCCACATTGATTGTTTTGTTTAAAATGCGCTGTTTTTAAATACTTTTGCAAAAGTTTTTGCGTTCATAATTTACTTTTCAGCTATCAAAATATTCAGAAAGATGTATTTCAATAAACGTAGCTTTTTCTCGGCAACAATTCTCTTCTTGTTTCTGAGTCAGGCCATAGGTCTGTCGTTATCGGCTCAAAATAATACTCCGGAATGTGGAATTTATGATGGGAATATTGGGCACGATCAGATTGTTTTGGTGGCCGAAACAAATAACTCCGGAATGTTAAAAGGCTATTTTGTACTGAACCGCGGAAAAGCGGTTGAGGAAAGTCATGCGTTTTCGATGCACACCGAAGGTAGCCATCGCTTTTTTCAATCCGATTTGTACCTCGGAAAAATCAAATCAGGCAAACAAAACAACTCTTCTTTCGAAGCGTCAATGCTATTGCTGAATAAAAGGAGTTTCTTCTTCTTCAGGAAAAAAGCCAACATGAATTTTATTCGCCGGAACGAACCAGTAGTTTCGCCAACCGAGCGCTACCAGAATCAAATCTTCAGCGATGTGGAAGTGAAAAGCAATGTTTTGTATGGCAAAGCAAAAGGTTTATGGACAAGTTCACCCTATTCCAACGATCCGTATATTGAAACGCTCCGGAAAGGTATGATCAAAACATTCAAAGATCCGTCGCTACTCGATTTGTACATGGACATTTATTACCCTAAAACCGATGTTTTTAAAAACCGACCGCTGGTGATGCTGATTCACGGTGGCGCATTTTACATTGGAAGTAAAGAGTCGATTGCCGAAAGAACACTGGCAACATCGTTGGCAAAATGTGGATATTTGGTGGCTTCGATCGATTACAGACTTGGCTTTAAATTATTACCGAGCGACCTGGAACTGAGCGCTTACCGCGCTGTTCAGGATGCCCATGCCGCATTAAGGTTTTTGGCGCATAACGCCAAAGGACTTGGTATTGACCCCGATCAGGTTTATGTTGGAGGAACCAGCGCAGGGGCTGTTGCTTCGCTAAGTGTAGCTTTTATGGACAAGGATGAACGGCCAAAGGGAATAATTGAAGCCGAAAAAGAGGGACTGGTTTCAGGAATCGAAGCTTCAGGAAATAAATACACCGAGAAATTTACGATAAAGTCGGTGGCCAATATGTGGGGAGCTGTGGCCAATTTAAATATTTTGGGCAAGGACGATTCGATTTCAGTTTTGTCGATTCACGGCACTGCCGATGGGATTGTACCTTACGAATACGATCATCCGTTTCAGAATTCGCTGATGGTAAACCGCTTGCTGATGGATAAAATGTACGGATCGAAACCTATTCACGACAGGTTGCAAATGCTTGGAAAACGGAATTTACTCGTTTCGCTGGAAGGACTTGGACATGAACCCGAACTCGAGCGTTTTGACAAACTGAACCAGTACATGGATACAATTACCAATCATGTGACACATTTTTTTTATGAAGAAACTGCGCCAACCGTAATGCTGCCACCCAGCCAGTTAACTGTTCCTGAAAATTCACCTTTAAAGTCAATCTATTACGAAGTAAATAACGGAAAACCTGTTCGTATAGAAGTTTCAGGAGGAGTGAAAGCAATTGCTGATCCAACCGACGCCACAATTATCTGGTTCAAAAACAGCGAAAAGCGACAGCTAAGCATCTTGACAACCAATAAATTTGAAGCCTGGAACTTAAAGAGTTTTCCGGTTAATGTAGGAAAATAAATAAGGAAGTAACGTAGTTTGGGGATCTTTGCTGTTTGAAGATTGCTTGGCCAGAGTAAAAATAAAAAGGTAGAACCTCTGTCCTACCTTTTCTCTCTTAAACTAACTAACCTAACTAAACCTAAACTTATGAAAAAAAATGTATTACAAAGATAGGCTCCGGAATTGAGATTCAGGTAAAATAATTCTTAAATGATGTTAAAGAAATTGTGTCGTTTTGTTAATAAATTATAATCGTAATTTGTTGCTCCAGACCAAATTTTCAACTTCGGCAATTACCAAAATAAAAAAAGAGGTTGCCAGAACTCTGACAACCTCTTTGGAGAATTATAAAATACGAATATCCGGTTGCATGCCTAATTGTTCTGACTGATGGGGCTTTGCCCCAAACCCTAATTCCTTTTTTGTCTTAACACAAAAAAGGAATCAAAAAAGGTCAAGGCTGCGTCCGCATCGCTCGAAAAACCAGCACTCGACGGCTAAAATCTTTTAAACTCGCCTGCGGCTCAAACAGAAAAGATTTTTTAACGCCGCCTTCTCTTGTTTTTCGGCTCTCCGGACGAGGCCAGTCTGTGCACGAAGGAAAACTTTTCATTTTAGGTAAAGTAACGGATACTCATTATATAAAATAAATATGCTTAAGCAAGGAAACTAAGCAGGATACCGGCGGCAACGGCCGAACCGATAACTCCGGCCACATTTGGTCCCATGGCGTGCATAAGCAGGTGGTTGGTTTTATCGTATTCCAAACCTACAACCTGCGAAACGCGGGCGCTGTCGGGCACAGCCGAAACACCGGCATTACCAATCAGTGGATTAATTTTATTGCCTTCTTTCAGGAACAGGTTAATGATTTTTACAAACATTACACCACCGAAGGTTGCAACTACGAACGATGCAGCTCCCAACATGAAGATTCCTACCGATTTAAAGGTCAAAAAGGTAGTTGCCTGTGTTGAAGCTCCAACAGTTAAACCAATCAAAATAGTTACGATGTCGATCATCGGGCCTTTGGCGGTATCAGCTAAACGTTTGGTTACACCGCTTTCTTTTAACAGGTTTCCGAAGAAAAGCATACCCAAAAGCGGAAGGCCGCTGGGAACGATAAAGGTAGTGAGCAGCATACCGGCAATAGCAAAGATCACTTTTTCAGTCTTCGAAACCGCACGTGGAGGTTTCATACGGATCAAGCGTTCTTTTTTATTGGTTAACAATCTCATTACCGGAGGTTGAATTACCGGAACCAGTGCCATGTAAGAATAGGCTGCAATAGCAATAGCACCCATTAAATCCGGAGCAAGTTTCGATGATAAGAAAATGGCAGTTGGGCCGTCAGCACCACCAATAATTGCAATTGCACCCGATTCTGTTGGGCTAAAGCCAAGGGCAAGTGCAAAGCAATAAGCGCCAAAAATACCCAATTGGGCAGCAGCACCGATCAGGATTAATTTTGGGTTCGAAATCAGGGCAGAAAAGTCGGTCATTGCACCGATTCCGAGGAAGATCAGTGGAGGATATATTCCCTGAAGTACTCCAAAATAGAGGTAATTCAATACGCTGCCAGATTCGTAAACACCAATCTGATAACCCGGGGCAAAAGCAACATTTCCTACTAAAATACCGAAGCCGATCGGGATGAGCAACATCGGTTCAAATTCCTTTGCAATGGCAAGGTAAATAAATACCAACCCAATACAAATCATGATGATGTGACCGACAGTCATATTTGCAAATGCCGTAAATTGAAGGAATTGCGCTAAGTGTTCGATAACAAAATTAAAGAAATTACCCATGTCTTAGTCTCCTATTATTATTAACACATCGCCTTCCATTACGCTGTCGCCTTTGTGTTTCAGGATAGATACCACTTTGCCGGCTTTATCGGCTTCAATGTTGTTTTCCATTTTCATGGCTTCCAGCATCAATAGTTTCTGGCCCATCTTTACTTCATCACCTTCACGTACAAACATTTCAAGGATCACTCCGGGTAGAGGTGATTTGATGCTTCCTGCCCCTTTTGGGCCTGCAGGACTGCTGGTTTTGGCTACTGAAGGATGACTGTCGGTTGATGGAACAGATACCTGGCGAACCAATTTAGGCGTTTTGGGTGCCTTCATCGTTTTATCAACTTCAACTTTATATAAAGTTCCGTTTACTTCTATTTCGGCCATGTTTTCTTCAATATTGAGAATTTCTGTCTCGTATTGATTGCCGTTTATGGTGAATTTGAATTTTTTCATCTCTGGTATTTATTAACGCGGTGATTTTCTTAAAGTATAAATTTTCGAACTCCAGGGAGAATAGTTTCTCGAAACTTTATTAATCGTTAAAACAGTATTCTCATAGTCGTGCAATTCGTTCTGATAAAGGTAAAGAGCCATAGCAATAGCCGCATTTACTTCTCCTGACATTTCTGCTTCCGTATGTTTAGCTACAGTTTTTACTTCGCTGGTTGCGGGTTTGCTTGCAACAACCCCTCTCCGTATAAAGAACCGGCCCATGTTTTTGTAAATAATAAAAAGAATAGCCAATGCAGAGAATACCACGAGCATGGCAATCATGGTCATACCGATACCGTAAGGATCAAATTCAACAAAACTTTCACCGGCCGATTTTTTCTTGGTGTAGTCGTTGTTGGCTCCGGGAGTCGATTTTTCCAAATATACCCATTCCGTACTTCCATTAGTTGGCCTGCCATAAGTTACATCAGGTTTGTGATCAGCGGGCAGATCAACTTTATCAACCAGTGTTTTTCCATCGGCATTGAACAAGGCAACGGTTTTTGCATTTTTCAGGTCGAAATTCAGGTGAAAAACACCACGTGTCGGATGATTATCAGCCCAAAATACCATGTAATTTCTGGATGGGATTTTGGTTGCCGGATCACCGGTTGGAATCCAGTATTTGGTTGGATTATTGAGATCGTCAGTCAGGTAACATCCGCCGATATTAACCGTGTTGTAGGCCGAATTGAATATTTCTATCCATGCCGTATGCATACCGAAATCGTCGACAGAATTTGAATCGTTCAGCACCAATATTTCATTGAGTTTTAAGTCACTGGCATTTTGTGCGCTGGCAACATTGGTTCCTGCAACGATCAAAAGCAGGACGGTAATTCCGGATAAAAAATGTTTATATCTTCTTTGCATAATCGTTAATTATAATGGAAGATTTGCATGTTTCTTGTCAGGCATGTTATCTTTCTTGGTTGCCAACGCCTGAAGCGCACGAACAATCCTGAACCGGGTATTGCGTGGCTCAATTACATCATCGATGTATCCGTATGCGGCAGCCTTGTAAGGATTGGCAAATTTTTCCTTGTAATCGTTTTCCTGTGAAGTAATATAGGCTACTCGTTCTTCCGCACTTTCAATTTCAGCAATTTTCTTTCCTTTCAGAACTTCGATTGCTCCCTTTGGTCCCATAACTGCGATTTCGCCAGTTGGCCATGAGTAATTAATGTCGCCCCGTAAATGTTTTGAACTCATTACACAATAGGCTCCACCGTATGCTTTCCGCAGAATCACAGTTACTTTGGGAACAGTAGCCGATCCGTACGCAAACAATAGTTTAGCGCCGTGAGTAATAATACCGCCATATTCCTGAGCTGTTCCTGGGAGGAATCCGGGAACATCGACCAAGGTGACAATTGGAATGTTAAACGCATCGCAGAAACGAACAAAGCGTGCAGCTTTGCGCGATGCATTAATATCCAGAACACCTGCCAGGTAATTGGGCTGATTGGCTACAATCCCGGTTGAAATGCCGTTGAACCGTGCAAATCCAACTACGATATTTTGAGCAAAATTACGGTGCACTTCAAGAAATTCGTTATTGTCAACAATTGAATGGATCACATCCTTAACATCATAAGGCTTGTTCGGATTGTCTGGAATAACACTGTTTAACGAATCTTCCAGGCGATCAATCGGATCATCACAATCAGCCAATGGAGCATCTTCCAGGTTATTTTGAGGCATATAGCTCAGCATTTTGCGAATCAAAAGAATACCTTCTTGTTCGTCTTCAGCAATAAAATGAGATACTCCTGATTTTGACCCATGCACTGAAGCGCCACCCAGTTGCTCGTCGGTAACGACTTCTCCGGTAACTGTTTTTACCACTTTTGGTCCGGTCACAAACATGTAACTGGTTCCTTTACTCATAATGATAAAGTCGGTCAATGCCGGGGAATAAACTGCACCACCAGCACAAGGGCCAAATATGGCAGAGATTTGCGGGATAACTCCTGAAGCCATGATGTTACGCTCGAAAATTTCGGCATAACCAGCCAGTGCAGTTACTCCTTCCTGAATACGTGCGCCACCCGAGTCGTTAATTCCGATGACCGGAGCTCCGACTTTCATGGCCATATCCATCACTTTACAGATTTTCAGTGCGTAAGTCTCTGATAATGACCCTCCGAATACAGTGAAATCCTGAGCATAAATGTAAACTACTCTTCCGTCGATTGTACCTTGCCCGGTTACCACGCCATCGCCCAGAAACTTGGTTTTTTCCATACCAAAGTTTTCACAGCGGTGCGTTACGAACATGTCGTATTCTTCGAAACTACCTTCGTCAAGCAACAAATCAATGCGCTCACGGGCAGTTAATTTGCCTTTTGCATGTTGAGCTTCAATTCGTTTTTCTCCACCTCCGAGTTTTGCTTCTACGCGAAGGTCAATGAGTTTTTTTATTTTGTCTTGATTATTCATAAGATGTATTAAATAGGTGTATTGATTATTTATCAGAACAGAGTTCAGTTAATACGCCAAGTGTTGATTTTGGGTGAAGGAAACCTATGGTAAGACCTTCTGCGCCCATGCGACCTGATTTATCGATCAACTGAATACCCTTTCCGGCCACGTCATTAAGCGCTTCGTTAACATTATCAACGGCAAAAGCCAGGTGATGAACACCGGGTCCTTTTTTTTCAATGAATTTTCCGATTGGTCCTTCAGGATCGGTTGATTCCAATAGTTCAATCTTGGTTTGACCAACTTTAAAAAAGGCAGTTTTTACTTTCTGGTCGGCCACTTCTTCAACGGCATAACATTTCAGGCCTAATACATTTTCATAATATGGAATGGCTTCTTCCAAATTAGCTACAGCTATTCCAATGTGTTCAATATGTGATATTTCCATGTTGTATAAGTATTTATTGAATTAGAATAATGATTGCAAACGAAGTTATTTTTGACTGCCGCACCAACATATTCCCTTAAATCTTTTTTAACAGATTACTCAATTGTTCGAAATTTAACGTACGCACTATGCTGCAGCTTATATACTCGTGAATAAATTTAGATTATTGGTCGAAAAATTTTACAGGGAATGATTCTGCAATGTTGCAAAATCAGCGGTGTAAAACGAAAAAAAGATATAAAGAAAAAGGCAGATTTTGAGCCTGCCTTTTCTTCACTGTGTATTACTGTTTATTTATACTATTAACGAAATGAAAATGAGAACCAAAACGTTCAAAGGCAGCTTTCTCCAGTGATTCCTTATGTGCGGGATGTGCCACTGATATCAGTAATCTGGCGCGTTCCTGCATAGTTTTTCCGTAAAGGTTAACTGCTCCGTGTTCAGTAACAACCCAATGGATGTTTGCACGTGTACTTACAACACCAGAACCTTCGATCAGGGTTGGAGAAATTTTTGAAACACCTTTATTTGTTACTGAAGGTAGCGCGATGATCGGTTTTCCACCTTTTGAGTGTCCGGCGCCACGAATGAAGTCGATCTGGCCACCAACTCCTGAGTAATGTTTTGTACCAATGGAGTCAGCGCAAACCTGTCCGGTAATGTCGATGGAAAGCGCTGAATTGATAGCAGTTACATTGTCGAGCTTGCGGATAACAGCCACATTGTTGGTGTGCGCCACATCCATCATGGCCACACGCGGGTTGTCATCAACAAAGTCATACAGTGCTTTTGAACCCATCAGGAAGCAGGCAACCATTTTGCCTTTATCGATATTTTTAAATTTACCGGTAACAATTCCTTTTTCAACAAGAGGTAAAATTCCATCGGAAAACATTTCGGAGTGAACGCCCAAATCCTTGTGGTTACCCAACTGAGCCAATACTGCATTCGGAATGCCACCAATACCCATTTGTAAACAGGCACGATCGTCAATCAACTGAGCCACATTTTTACCAATGGCAACCTCAATGTCCGAAAGTTCCGACAATCCATGTGCATACAACGGAAGATCATCTTCCACAAAAATATCGATCTGGTCAACGTGAATCATGGCATCGCCCCAACAGCGCGGAACATTTGGATTTACGGCCGCAATTACAGTGTCGGCACATTCGATGGCAGCCAATGTAGCATCAACCGAAGTGCCCAACGAAACAAAGCCATGTTTGTCGGGTGGCGAAACCAGAACCATAGCCACATTTACATGCAGATAACCTTCGCGAATCAGTTTCTGCGTTTCACTCAGGAATACCGGAATGTAATCGGCATAACCAGCCTGGGTTTGTTTACGCATGTTTCCGGCGACAAAAAACTGTTCGCCCTGAAAAACACCTTCAAACTCCGGATTGGCATAATCAACCTGTCCTTCAATGTGAATGTGCTGAATTTTAACATCTGAAAGTTCGCCATTCCGTCCGCGCTCAACCAGAGGTCTGATTAAAACGTGGGGCGTAACCGCCACCGAACTCAGGTGTATCCTGTCGCCTGACTTAACTACTTTTACTGCTTCTTGAGGAGATACGTATTTGATTTGTTTCATGAGTATATAGTTTTGTTTGTTATTTGCTGCATGGAATTCACATGCCTGGAGATTAATCGTTTCGATTGGTGTTTTCCATCATCATGCTCATTTCATAATATGATATTGAAAGGATTGCCTTAAATTTTGGCGCAAATATATAGATTAAATTTCCGAACGACCGTGAACAAAAGTTTATTTAAATTGTATCTACGCAAATCAATCGTATATGTGAAATTTGTGTTAAGAAAATCGTTAGTGGCTGAAAGACAAATACATATATAGAAATATAGATATGTTTATTTTTAGTATCAATGATTGGTTAGTCTAAAGTCTTGGTTCTTCCGAAGCTAAAATTAGCGATCTTCAATTTTATGTAAATCAGCGATTTTGTAAGATTGGGCTTGCTTATTTATACATTACAAAATGGTATTATTATTAATTTCTGAAGATAACCCGAATCAGGTATCCAGCCATTGTTTAAATTCCGAAACTTTATTTTTACTGATAATCACGATCTCCTCTATCTTCGGATTTGTGACCAATTTTAGCTGGCTATTCCCGTACCGAAGAATGTTTTCGATCGCCTGAATATTGACGATATACTGCCTGTTGATGCGGAAAAAACTTTTTGGATTCAGTTGCTTCATAATTTCATCGAGGCTCAGGTTTGTGTGGTAAACTTCCTGTTTAAAGGTTGTTACACGGGTCGTTGCATTCTCCGAAAACAGAAAAGCAATTTCGCCAACGTTAATGCTGACCAGTTCATCCTTTTTATAGGTCAACATACGGCTTTTGGAATTTGTTTCATCACCTGATTTTTCATTCAACTGAGCTTCCAACCGAATTTGATTTTCCTTTAACTGGTCATTTAACACGGATAAGCTACGAATGTCCTGGCTCAGTTGAAATTTTTCAGATTCCAGTGTCTGTTCATATCGGCTATTAATTAGTCGAACAGCAACAAATGAAAAGAAAACGATAAGGATGCCGCTTAGCAGGTGAGCCAGTAAAAATTGGTTGTACAGGTGTTGAAGCTGGCGATTGATGGCCGACAAATTGGCGTGGGATGCTACCATCCAATCGGTGGCAGCGACAGGATGAACATAAACGATCTCGGAACGGCCATCTTGCAAAGAACGGATTCCTCCGCTCACTTTCCCCTTTCCCAACAATTGCTGAAAAGTTACCGGTGAGCCGAAATCAAGTCCGGTCACCGTTGAGTTGTTTTCGTCGATTCGCTGACCGATCAGTTTTGGGTCCGGATGGCAAAGTTCAATGCCAGTCGTATTATACATGCATATAAATTCAGTTTGGGTATCGGTATTTTCAATGCTTCGTTGCAAGTTGTCAATCACAGTTTCTTTGCTGAGCCCGCTTTTCAGCTGTTGTTCGAGCAGTCCGGAAACCTCACGGGCCTCGCGCCGGCGCGATTGCATCTGTGATTCTAAAAGCCTGCTTTCAGAGGTTTTGTACAGGTAATTCATCGAAAATATACCGACAACAATAACTACTGTTGTAATTGCAGCGAGCGTAATTAAGTAGATATTGTCTTTTTTCATGGTTGGTTTCATCCTGATCTTCATTTGCCCTATAAAGATAATGTGTTTGTTAAAGTAAAAACAGATTCCTTCTAGCTAACTCAATGACTTTAACAATTCATTCATCGCAAATATTTCGGCTTCAGAAGCTATTTTATCCCATTCATATTATTTGACAAGGTGAAAATACTGGCTGTCAGATATCTTTGAACTGTAATTTTAAAATATGATGCGATGAAAAAAATAACCCGTAAGAAATGGCTTTGGGGAGTTTCAGCCCTGATGGTCGTTTTTCTGGCTATCCAGTTGGTTCATCCGGACTGGAAAAAAATAGTTAAACCGGAAACCATGCAAAAGAGCGCCGAAATTCATGCGCCGGAAAATGTAAAATCAATCCTGAAAAATTCCTGTTTTGCATGTCACTCAAATGAAACCCAGCTTTCGTGGTTCGACAAAATCACGCCGGCTAATTTTCTGGTTGCTTCCCATATCAAAAAAGGGAAAGCGGCTCTGAATTTCTCGGACTGGGATAAACTGACTCCGCCTCAGCAAAAGGGTGAGCTGTATTATTCCCTCAACAAAATTCTGGAGAAAGAAATGCCTTTGGCCAGTTATGCCATGATTCATACGGAAGCCAAACTGACTAAAGAAAACATTGACATTCTGAAGAGGTATGTCGCTGGTATGACGCCGCGTAAAACCACATCGGCCAGCGAAATTGCGGCTTCGGATGATCAATTTAAAAAGTGGCAAAAACCTGATCAGGAGAAAAAAACAACGGTGCAGCCATCTCCCAATGGTATTCAGTATATTGAAGGTTACGGAAGCTGGAAAGCCATGAGCACAACCGACCGTTTTGATAATGGTACCATGCGTGTAATTTTTGTCAATGCAGTTGGCGAAAATGCCATTTCAAACCGAAAGACAAATCCCTGGCCCGACGGAACTGTGTTTGCCAAAGTTGCCTGGAAAGAGAAGACTGACACTCTGGGAAATATCACTCCCGGCGAATTTTATCAGGTTGAATTTATGATTAAAGATCAAAAAAAGTATGCCGAAACGAAAGGATGGGGATGGGCCCGCTGGCGTGGCGCCGACCTGAAACCTTATGGGAAAGACGCTTCTTTTACCACTGAATGTGTCAGTTGTCATACTCCTTTAAAGGACAATGATTACGTGTTTACTTATCCGTTAAATCTTCAATCCGCTAAATAAAACTGCCATGAAATTCTTAAAATATACAGTCGTATTTTCCTTTTTAATTTTGAACGCCTGTCATACTAAAAAAGGCACAGAATTTAATCAGTCGGCTTCCGTGACAAGTCTGGACCAGTTACCTGAAAACCCGCTGGAACAAAAAGTGATCAGTTCATCGGTGAATACAACAAAAAACGAAATGAGCACCTTATATGGGAATGACCTTGCCTTTCAGTATGCCCGTTTTTACAATGATGGTAATTATCCGGAAGGCTCATCATTATATCGGGTAACATGGAAACAGCAGGACGACCCCAGGTGGTTTGGCGGGAAGATCCCTAAAGCCATTGAATCGGTGGAGATCGTTCGCTTCGTGAAAAATGATGAAAATAAGGTTGTTCCCGATTATACAATGTACAAAGGCAACCCTTTATCCGAAGTAAAAAATATGGGAAACCTCGAATTGTTTATCAAAAGTATTGTTGAACAACGAATGGCTGTTATCCCCTGAAAGTAAAGAGATTAAAATGAAGGTGCAAAAGAAGATAGGTGTGTGGATCAATTTCACTTCAAATTATTTATGCAGGTGGATCTTTAATCTGGGTCAAACAATTTTACCCAATTGTTAACACTTTTCAGTGTATTACTTTTTTATCAGCTTTCAGGACGAAATATTTATCTTTGTCGCATTCATTTTCCAATTAGTTGCAAAGCACTAAATACTATTAAATTTTCTGAAATGATCCTATTCTTTAAAACTCCTCAGGATACCATCATCGCACTGAATTCCTCGCAAAAACCTGATCAGGCTGACATCGAAAAACTGGTCTGGCTGTTTGGGGAAGCTAAAAAGCTTGACAACGAAGTTTTAAACGGCTGGTTTGTGGGACCTCGCAAAGAAATGTTAACTCCCTGGAGTACAAATGCCGTGGAAATCACCCAAAATATGGGGATTCAGGGCATTCAGCGAATTGAGGAATATGTTGAGGTGGCCGATCAGTCGGCCGGTTATGATCCGATGCTGAAAGCTTTGTACCACAACCTCGATCAAACCATTTTTACGATCAATAAAAAACCCGATCCTATTCTTGAAATTGCGGATATCGCTGCCTACAACGAACAGGAAGGATTAGCTTTAAGCGGAGAAGAAATTCAATATCTGAATTCTGTTTCTGAAAAATTAGGAAGGAAATTGACTGACGGAGAAGTGTTTGGTTTCTCACAGGTGAACTCGGAGCATTGCCGCCACAAAATTTTCAACGGATCATTTTTTATTGATGGTGTGGAACAGGAAATGTCGCTTTTCCAACTCATTAAGAAGACTTCGCAGCTAAATCCGAATAAAATTATTTCAGCCTATAAAGACAATTGCTCGTTTGTGCAGGGGCCGGTAGTTGAGCAGTTTGCTCCGAAAACACAGGACAAACCCGACTTCTTTGAAGTGACTGATATTGAAACCGTTCTTTCGCTGAAAGCTGAAACACATAATTTTCCAACGACCGTAGAGCCGTTTAACGGCGCTTCAACCGGAACGGGAGGCGAAATTCGCGACCGTATTGCCGGTGGAAAAGGCAGTTTGCCGATTGCCGGAACGGCTGTTTACATGACTTCGTATCCGCGAACTGAAGATGCGCGCAGTTGGGAACAGTGCACCGAAGAGCGTGCCTGGTTGTACCAGACTCCGGAGGAAATCCTGATTAAAGCTTCGAACGGGGCCAGCGATTTTGGAAATAAATTTGGACAACCGGTAATTACCGGTTCGGTTTTGACTTTCGAACATTTTGAGAACGATAAAAAATACGGTTTCGACAAAGTTATCATGCTGGCCGGAGGAATTGGGTTCGGCTCTAAAAAAGACAGTCTGAAAGACGAACCAACCAAGGGCGACAAAGTTGTGCTTTTGGGAGGCGACAATTACCGCATCGGAATGGGTGGGGGAGCTGTTTCATCGGTGGCAACAGGCGAGTTTGAAAATGCCATCGAGTTGAATGCCGTTCAGCGTGCCAATCCTGAAATGCAGAAACGTGTTTACAATGCGATTCGGGCGTTGGCAGAATCTTCTGAAAATCCGATTATAACTGTACACGATCATGGCGCAGGCGGCCATTTAAATTGTTTATCAGAATTGGTAGAGGCTACCGGTGGAAAAATTGACACTTCGAAATTGCCAGTTGGTGACCCGACGCTTTCGCAAAAAGAAATCATTGGCAACGAATCGCAGGAACGCATGGGTCTGGTAATGCACGAAAAAGATGTGCCGTTGCTGCAGCGGATTGCCGACCGCGAACGTGCCCCAATGTACGTGATTGGTGAAGCAACCGGCGACATGCAATTCACTTTCGAAAACTCGAAAACCGGAGAAAAGCCAATCGACTGGCAGCTTTCGTACATGTTTGGGAAACCGCCAAAAACGGTTTTAACCGACACAACCCGAAATGAAAAATTTGCTGATCTGGAATACGACCAGTCTAAAATAGAAGATTATCTCGAAGATGTTTTACAGCTCGAATCTGTGGCCTGTAAAGATTGGCTGACCAACAAAGTTGACCGCTCGGTAACCGGACGAATCGCCAAACAACAATGTGCCGGACAATTGCAGCTTCCGCTGAATAACGTCGGTGTAATTACGCTCGATTATCAGGGCGAAAAAGGAATTGCGACCACGATTGGACACGCACCGGTTGCCGCTTTGGTTGATGCCGAAGCAGGCTCGGTTCTTTCAATTGCAGAATCGTTGACCAACCTGGTTTTTGCTCCATTGTCCGATCAGTTGAAAGGTGCTTCACTGAGCGCCAACTGGATGTGGCCTGCCAAAAATGAAGGCGAAAATGCCCGTATTTATAAAGCGGTTAAAGCTGCCAGCGACTTTGCCTGCGAACTGGGAATCAATATTCCGACCGGAAAAGACTCCATGTCGATGACCCAGAAATACAAAGACGGCGTGGTTTATGCACCGGGAACGGTAATTATTTCGGCTTCTGCGGAAGTTTTGGATGTGAAAAAAGTCGTTGAGCCGGTGCTGATCAATGACATAAATTCGTCCATCTATTTTGTTGATTTCTCGAAAATGAACCGGAGTTTGGGCGGCAGCGCTTTTTCTCAGATCATTAATAAACTGGGCAACGAAGCTCCTTCAGTGGCCAATTCAAAATACTTTGCCGCCGCATTCAATGCGATTCAGGATTGTATTGAAGACAAAAATATATTGGCAGGGCACGATATTTCTTCAGGAGGTTTGATTACTACACTCCTGGAAATGTGTTTTGCTGATAACTATTCAGGAATGACAATCGATTTGACTGGAATTGGTGAATTGGATAGTGTAAAAGTACTGTTCAGCGAAAACCCTGGTGTTGTTGTTCAGGTATCCGATACCGCAGCTTTTGAAACAAAATTGAATACCGCCGGAGTTGGTTTTGTGCTGATCGGAAAACCTTCAGGAAGCCGGGTTTTTACAGTAAAAAATGGTGCTGAAGAATTTAATTTCGACTTGAATTCGTTGCGCGAATTGTGGTTCAAATCGTCGTATCTGCTTGATAGAAAACAATCAGGAGAAAAACTGGCACTGGAACGCTACCAGAATTACAAGAAAAACGAGCTTAAATACGATTTCAAAGGTTTCACCGGAAAAGCTGCCGATCTTGGGATTGAACTGAAACGGCGCCAACCAAGTGGAATCAAGGCAGCTATTATTCGCGAAAAGGGAGTAAATGGCGACCGCGAAATGGCTTACATGATGTACCTGTCCGGAATGGACGTGAAAGATGTGCACATGACCGATCTGATTTCGGGTCGCGAAACACTGGAAGACGTCAACATGATTGTTTTTGTTGGAGGATTTTCGAATTCCGATGTATTTGGTTCGGCAAAAGGCTGGGCAGGAGCGTTCAAATACAATGAAGCGGCAAAATTAGCGCTCGATAATTTCTACAGGCGTGAAGATACGTTGAGTCTGGGTGTTTGTAATGGATGCCAGTTGATGGTTGAGTTGGGTTTGGTTTATCCTGAAATGGACGAAAAGCCCAGGATGCTGCACAACGAATCGCACAAGTTCGAATCCTGCTTTGTGAATGTGGAAATTCAGGAAAATAATTCGGTGATGCTGAAGACCATGGCAGGAATGAGACTTGGCGCATGGGTGGCTCACGGCGAAGGAAAATTCAGCCTGAAGAACGTAGAATCAGCTTACAGGATTCCAATGAAATATTCATACGCGGCTTATCCGGGAAATCCAAACGGATCGGATTACAATACCGCCGGGATGTGTTCGAAAGATGGCCGTCACCTGGTAATGATGCCACATTTGGAAAGAGCTTTCAAACCTTATCTTTGGCCATATTATCCACAGAATCGGAAATCTGACGAAATTGCGCCCTGGATGGAAGCTTTTGTGAATGCCCGAAATTGGATCGAAGAGAAAACGAAATAACTAGAAAAGCTGTTGTTAAAATCAAAGTGCTCAAAGGATCGGTCATCCCGAATTCAGTTCGGGATCTCACGCAAATGATAGCAGATCCCGAAACAAGTTCGGGATGACTTTAGCTACAGTATTTTCCGGATTTCAGGATGTGGCTTTTTTAAACTTCAATTCGGTTGACGTTCCTTTGTTTTCAACACTCGAAACGTTGAATTCGGCATGGTGCAATTCAACAATTTTAGCCACCAGCGAAAGTCCAATTCCAAATCCTCCGATGAATTTAGCATTAGTTCCCCTGTTAAAAGCTTTGAAAATCCGTTTAATTTCGCTGTCAGGTATTCCAATTCCACGGTCAGAAAATGCAACAATCACTTGTTCATCGGTAAAAGAAACAGCAATATGAACATCGTCGTTCGAAAATTTGCAGGCATTGTCAATCAGGTTTTTAAATGCAATTTCGAGCAAACCGGCATTGCCTGTGATAAAAAGGTCTTGCTCGTTTTCGGAATATTCAATTTTTGGTAAAATTTTCCGACCCGGATATTTTGTTTTTATGTCCTGAATGGAATTGAAAATCAATTCATCAACCCTGATCACAGACTGATGAATAGAGTTGTCGCGGTTTAAATGTGCCAGTTCAAGCAGGCTATTGATGAGCTGGTTCAATTTTCGAAGATCATCAGTCAGCCCCGAAATGTGCCGGGCATATTCTTCCGGATTTCGTAGCCGGCTTAAAATATAATCCGATTCTGCAATCATTATGGCAAGTGGGGTCCGCAATTCGTGCGATGCATTTGAAACAAATTCGTCCTGGCTTTTGAACACCAACTCCAAATCAGAAAGCATTTCGTTGAAAGTAATGGCTAATTGTTCAATTTCATCTTTCCGGTTTCCTTCGTAAAGTCGGCTATTGAGTTTCGAAGAATTGATTTCTTTCACTTTCGCGATAATTTCAGAAATGGGTTTAATTGCCCGCTTCGAAAAAAAATAGGAAGCTGTAACCGAAAGCCAAACGCTAAACAAGATACTCCAAAGCAAAATGTTGCGTAAATCGCTCAGATTCTCGTGCCGATATTGGTCGTAGGCCAGCACAAATACACGATGAAGCTGACTGTCAGTTTTGTGTTCGTATATCACCCCGTCCTTCTCGCCAATCGAAAAATAGTAAGGGTTGGGCAATTTGGTATTTCCGCGAAGAATTTCAGGGGATAAATCGAGTAATTTGTTGCTGTAAATAATGGTATTCTCTTCGTCGGTTATTGCAATTTCTTCCTGCTCGAACGACCGGGTTGTCTGGTGAATTATTTTCAGGAGCGTCGAGTCAACTTCCTCCACATTGATTAACAGAATTGCCGTATTCTCGGCCATTTGCATCAGGCTTTCACGAAATTTTGCCCGCTGGCTCGAATACGAAAAGTAATAAACCAGTACCGAGAAAAAAATTAGTATCCCAAATACCAGAAGTGAAAATTCAACAGACAAACGGGTTTTTATATTCATGTCATATCTCTTTCTCGCTGCAGTAAAAACCAAAACCGAATTTGGTGTGTATCAATTTTGGCTCAAAATCACGGTCAACTTTTTTTCGCAGGTAATTTACATATACATCAATAATATTTGTTCCGGTTTCAAAATCGAGATCCCAAACTTTTTCGATAATGTATTCGCGTGTCAGTAACTTGTCCTTATTAACCAGAAATGTTTCCATCAGCGAAAATTCTTTCGAGGTTAGATCGATGCGTTTTCCGGCACGCATGGCAGTTTTGGTATCCAAATCCATTTCAAAATCGGCAATTTTCAAAATACGGTTTTGCTGAACCATCGGATTCGATCGTTTCAGAAAAACATTAATCCGCGCCAGCAATTCCCTGAAATCGAATGGTTTCAATACATAATCGTCGGCACCGGCTTCAAAACCGATCAGTTTATTGTCGGGAGTTCCAAGTGCCGTGAGCATTAAAATCACAATTTTATTGTTTGTTTTCCTGATTTCCTTGCACAACTCATAACCATTCAGCAATGGAATATTAATGTCCAGAATAACCAGATCGTAATTGTTTTCGGCAAGCATTTTTTTGCCAACATATCCATCGCTGGCAATTTCAGCTCTGAAACCGGCTTCCTGTAATTGCTTCTGAAGGATTTCAGCCAGTCTTAGTTCGTCTTCAACAATTAAAATATGTGCAGCTTGCATAAACCTGAATTTTATACAAAACTAAGATACAATTTAATCACCGTTTCATTTTAATGAAATTCTAATTCTTTCCTAATAGGGCTCTAACTGTCGATTTGAGAATTCCGGCTTAGCTTTGTTTACTGACAGAATGAAACAAAATTTAGATATCATGAAAAAATTTAAAATTACCGGAGGAATGGCAATGGCTCTGTTTTGGGGCTCAGTGTTTGTACTTCTGATCCTTTTAAAGGTGTTTGTTTTTCAATAATTTTTACAATTGGTTTTTTCAAGAGTTTATCTGAAATGCATCTCCAAATTTATTTCAGTAATTTACTCTGGTTTTTGGAAATGCCGTGGGGCTCAACCCCACGGTTTTTTGTTTTATATCCATTAGAGAGAACTCGTCAAAACAGTGTAATGTCAATAAATTAATTGCCCGACTGCAAAATATTAAAAGCCATAAAAAACAACATCAGGGCAAAAAATATTGTGGCAAAAGTGCCAACGTAGTTGTATCGCACTTTAAAAAATTTCAGGATCAGTGAAATTACGGCAAAAGCTAAAAAATAGACCACACCTTTAAAGAATGCAATAATCTTAACTTCTTTCGGAATTACAATTCCTTCAATTTGCGGAATATTGGTGTCGTTTGTCAGCAAAACGGCAAGTGCAAAAATTCCCAGCAAAATAAACACACTTTGTCCACCATAAATAAACTTGTCTTTTTTCTCGATAAAACCAAAAGCGATAAGGGCAATTCCCAGGAAAAGCGCCCATTGGGCAATGCTGATAAGTCCGGCCATTGAAGTTAAAAACATATCGAAAATGTTAGTGCTTGGCAAAAGTGTTAATTTTTGAACAAAGAAAAAACAATAAAACTCATTCTGTGTTTTAAATGGCTATTTTTGGCAAAATACTGAAAATTACAGAATGATAAAGACAAATCTGAGTATCAGCCCAAAAGCAAAAGGACTGATATTTGACCTGGACGGGACTTTAGCCGACACTATGCCCATACATTATATTGCATGGAAAAATGCAGCAGCCGATTACGGAATTGAATTTTCACCTGATTTATTCTCGCAACTTGCTGGTATTCCATTGTACCCAACCGTTGAAAAACTAAACCAGATTTTTGGGAAAACCATCGACCCAAAAGAAATGGGAGATAAAAAGGAAGCTGAGTTTGAAAAAAACATGCACCTGACTCCTGAAATTAAGATTGTTACGGATTTGGTCCGTGAAAATTTCGGGAAAGTGCCAATGGCTGTTGGTACCGGAGGATCACGGCGACTTTCACTAAAAACACTACGCATCATTGGATTACAGGATTATTTTTCGATTCTGGTAACCAGCGAAGACGTAAACAATTTCAAGCCTCATCCGGAAACATTTCTGAAATGTGCTGAATTAATGGGAGTTGCCCCAGAAGATTGCGAAGTTTTTGAAGATGGCATACTGGGAATACAGGCCGCGCAAACCGCAGGAATGATGGTTGTTGATGTGACAAAATATTATGAAGTTACCATTGGAAAATAAATTATGAAGACTAACGCCTGGGTTTTTGTAGCCCTCATTGGGGTTTTGAGTTCGTGCAGCTCGGTAAAAAATACGCTGAAACACGAGTATACTGTTGTTTCATACAATGTTGAGAATTTGTTCGATACGGTTGGCGATCCAAAAATTCCGGATGAAGAATTTCTTCCGGAGAGTGAAAAACAATGGACAGCCGAGCGCTATCAGAAAAAGCTGAACGATTTGTCCGAAGTTATTTCTGAAATTAATCCCAAAGAATTACCCGAAATTGTCGGATTGATTGAAATTGAGAACCAAACGGTTCTCGAAGACCTGATTCACACAGCAAAACTCAACAATCAATATGGCATCGTTCATGAAGAAAGTCCGGATTACCGCGGGATTGATGTGGCACTGATTTACAGGCGCGATGCATTTAAAGAAATCATGCACGAAACCTTGCCCGTTGTATTTCCCGACGATCCGGATTTTAAAACCCGTGACATTTTGCACGTAACCGGAAAAATCCGGAACAAAACTGTACATATTTTTGAAAACCACTGGCCATCGCGTATTGGCGGAGAAGATAAAACAGAACCCAAAAGAGTTTTGGCAGCCACGGTGCTAAAAAACAAAGTCGACCAGATTTTGGCTGCCAACCCGAAAGCACGAATTATTATTATGGGCGACATGAATGACGAACCAGCCAACAAAAGTATGGACGTAACTCTTGGAGCGAAATCGCCGGAATCGGGTGCTGAGCTTGTTAACCTAATGATTCCGGACGATAAATCGGATTTGGGAACTTATTTTTACCGCGGAAACTGGAACATGTTGGACAATATTATTGTTTCAAAAAGGTTGATGAACGCCAAAAATATGCGGATTGAAGACAGCAAAGGATTTATCTTCAGGAACGACTGGATGATTTATACCAATAAAAACGGAGATCAATCGCCAAACCGAACTTATGTTGGTAAAAAATATGTGGCAGGCGTAAGCGATCATTTCCCGGTTTATTTTAAGATGGTGGTGAAATAGACCGATGGTTTTTGCATCTGATAAATAAAATGATAGTAAAATACAATTTCCAATATTGCGGACACCTTGGAACTTGAAATTCGGAATTTGAAACTTGTATCATGGATTTTAAAATTGTTTCAGAATATCAGCCAACCGGCGACCAGCCTGAAGCCATCAGGCAATTGTCAGATGGTTTGAGGAGCGGATCAACCTTTCAGACTTTGCTTGGTGTAACTGGTTCAGGAAAAACCTTTACCATGGCCAATGTCATCGCCGAGGTTCAGCGTCCGGCCCTGGTGCTTAGCCACAACAAAACTCTGGCGGCCCAGTTGTATGCTGAAATGAAACAGTTTTTTCCTGAAAATGCAGTCGAATATTTCGTGTCGTATTACGATTATTATCAGCCCGAAGCCTATTTACCTTCAAGCGATACATATATTGAAAAAGATCTCTCGATAAACAAGGATATTGAAAAACTTCGGTTAAGTACCACCTCTTCACTTCTCTCCGGAAGGCGTGATGTGATTGTGGTTTCGTCGGTTTCATGCTTGTACGGAATCGGAAATCCGGAAGATTTTCATGCCAATGTCACAGAGGTTAAAAAAGGTGAAATCGTTAGCCGCAATGTTTTTCTCCGGAAACTGGTTGATGCTCTTTATTCGCGCAACGAAGTTGAATTCAACCGCGGTAATTTCAGGGTAAAAGGCGACTCAGTTGACGTTTTTCCGGCCTATGCCGACATTGCTTTCCGGATTGTTTTCTGGGGCGACGAAGTGGAGGAAATTTACACCTTCGACCCGGTTGGCGGAGGAACAATCGAAGCATTGGATATCGCCATAATTTATCCGGCCAATATTTTTGTAACCACCAAAGAGCGCATGCAACTGGCCATCCGTCAAATTCAGGATGATTTGGTAAAACAGATCGCCTTTTTTCAGGAAATAGGCAAACCGCTCGAAGCCAAACGCATTCAGGAACGTGTGGAATACGACATGGAAATGATGCGCGAATTGGGCTATTGCCCCGGAATTGAAAATTACTCGCGCTATTTCGATGGCCGTGTGGCAGGTTCGCGTCCGTTTTGCCTGCTCGATTATTTTCCTGAAGATTTCGTCACCATTATCGACGAAAGCCATGTGACATTGCCGCAAATAAAAGCCATGTTTGGCGGCGACCGTTCCCGAAAAATAAACCTGGTTGAATACGGGTTCCGGCTTCCGGCAGCCATCGACAACCGCCCGCTGACGTTTGAAGAATTTGCAAGTGTTGTTGATCAAACGGTTTTTGTGAGCGCCACACCGGCTGATTACGAGCTCGAAAAATCGGAAGGAATTGTGGTTGAACAGGTGATTCGGCCAACCGGATTGCTTGACCCGGTTATTGAAGTTCGCCCAAGTTTGAACCAGATAGACAACCTGATGCACGAAATTCATTTACGAATTGAACGCAATGAACGTGTGCTGGTCACCACGCTGACCAAACGAATGGCCGAAGAATTAAGCAGTTACCTGTCCAACATGGGTGTAAAAACGCGCTACATTCATTCCGATGTTGAAACACTCGACCGCATTCAGATTCTGGAAGAATTGCGCCAGGGCATATTCGATGTATTGGTGGGAATCAACCTGTTGCGCGAAGGTCTTGATTTACCAGAGGTATCTCTGGTTGCTATTTTGGATGCTGACAAAGAAGGTTTTTTGCGCTCGGAACGATCGCTGACACAAACGGCAGGTCGTGCCGCCCGAAACCTGAATGGAATGGTGATTATGTACGCCGATAAAATTACGGCTTCGATGCAGCGTACCATTGATTCGACCAATTACCGGCGCGAAAAACAGTTGAAATACAACACTGAAAACAACATTACGCCAACTCAAATCATCAAAGCCAGCCGCCAAATTGCCGGTTACGGAAGCATTGGCATGAAAGTAAAAGCATACACGGGCGACGAACCAAGTAACCTGGCAGCCGATCCGGTTGTTCAGTACATGAGTGTTCCAGCCCTTGAAAAAGCCATTGCCAAACTGAAAAAAGAAATGGAAACTGCTGCCAAAGAGCTCGACTTCTACGAAGCAGCCCGCCTTCGTGACGAAATGTTTAAATTTCAGGAAATATTAAAAGGCAAGAAATAGGATTTGTGCCAAACGTTGCAGATTTCCAAAATTAAATCCAGCCCCTTAATTTGTAGTAGGTAAGCGCAGCCATTTCGCGGGCAATCAGGATTTCGTACTTCAAATGATTCCAGAACTGATAACGAACTGAGATGTTGCTGCCTATGTCGGGCACAATCGTTTTGTTGCCACCCAGTTCATCGTCGTTAAAAACCAGATCAGCCTCCAACGCATTTTCAAACGCCGGCAAAGCGCTAACATGACTAAATCCTAATTTTTTGAATACCAAAACCGCCCGCCGCACATGTTCCGGCGAAGTAACAAGCAAAATAGATTTATCAGGCAACTCTTCATTCCTGAAATTTTGAAGTTGAATGGCTTGCGAGCGCGTATTGGTTCCTGTTTCTTCAAAATATATCCGGCGCCGGTCGATGCCTTTCCGTACAAGTTCGGCAGCGACCAACCGCGCTGTGCTTGTTGTATCGGTAGTGTCGCCCGGAATAGTTATGACGATGCGGCTGTCGGGGGACTCTTCTGCCGCTCTAAACACAAAAAAAGCACGCATGAGGTTAGACTCGCTGGGCATTCCACCACCTCCAAGCAAAACAATGTAATCGGGTTTTCCTTTAATCTCCGATTCACTGGTACCGAGCCAGTAGTAACCCCAGAATGGTAAACTGGTAAAACTTAACAGCAAAAGGATCAGGAATACGATGCCAAAAGAAATTAGCATTAACCTGAAAATTTTTATCAATCGTTGAAAAAACTGAAGTTTTGCCATCTAAACCAAATCTAAGTTCAATACTGTGGCGGAAAGTTAAGTAAAATTCCGGCCAAAAATTTCAGGAATTAGTTTCTGAAAGTGGGTAAAAGATTATGCCAGCGGCAGAGAAAAACTGAAAACACTACCCTTCCCAAGCGTGCTTTCTACCCAGATATCACCTCCATTTTTGTTCACCATATCTTTACAGAGCATCAATCCAAGCCCGGTTCCTCTTTCATTTTCAGTCCCAGGTTTCGATTTAAGATTAGTAATTTCAAAAAGCAATGTTTTTTCTTCAGCCGACATGCCAATTCCTGTATCGGCAACCGAGATAACAACCCGGTTATCATATTTTGTTATACTGACCTGAACTGAACCTCCTGGTTTCGTAAATTTTATGGCATTTACAAGCAAATTTCGCAAAATGGTTTTTACCATCAGTTCGTCGGCTCTAACTTGCATTCCCGGAGCTGCAAAAAATTTCACCGAGATATTTTTCTTCCCGGCTACCAACTGATGATCAGAAATCATCGAATCACAGATTTCATTTATGTTAAGGATTTCAGGATTGCAAGGAAACTGATCGGACTGAACCCTGGCCCACAACAGCAATTCTTCGAGCAATAAATACGAAACCTGCGCCGAAGTATAAATCCTATCCACATACATGGCTAGATCTTCATTTTTCAATTCATTCAAATTTTCAGACAACAGTTCAGAAAATCCCAGCAACGAATTGAACGGACTTTTTAAATCGTGTGCCAACAGCGAAATAAAACGGTCCTTATTTTTATTTACCTTCTTTAATTCGTCATTCAGTTTCTGAATTTGTAAACTTTTGGTTCTGGCATTTATTAATCCGATTGCCAGAACAAACAACAACAAGCTGATAATAATACCATTAATTACAATAATTATAACCCTCAGGGGAAGAGTGTACTTATGGTTCCTGAAAGAGGTGAAATCAAGAATCCAGAAATTACCGTTCAAATTCACTGTAATTTTAAGGTTCTGATCTTTCTTCGTCGAATGGGAAATGCCATAAACGAAGTCACTGTCGAACAAAAGGTTATCGGAATTTAAATTTTTATCGTCGTAAATTTTAAGTTGAAGCGCTTCGTAATTCCACTGACCAAGCATATTTTGCATCAATTCGTTAACCCGGTATGTGCAGAAAACCCAACCCTTAATGGCCGATTTACGTGATTCTGACTCAACAAAGGTGCTGCCGGGTTTGAAAACCGGAGCAAAAACAATTACACCCGGTTCATTCACTTTTCCCGAATCCTGTACCAGAAAAATCTTGTCGGAAATCGTTACATAATCATTGTCACAAGCCTCAATCATTGCTTCACGGCGAACCGATTCCGAATATCCGTCGAACCCCAATGCCTGCATATTCCTTTTCGTTTGAGGTTCAATAAACAAGACCACCGAATACAAGTCACGCTTACCTTCAGGTATAACTTTGAAATTAGGATATCCCTCCTTCTGTATTTTCATTTCAAGTTTATCAAGATCCTTTTTTCCAACAATTATCGAATAGCCTATTCCTTGAATACCAAGAAGTTCATTGTGTGATTTGTTCAGGAATTGAAATTCCTGCCACTCGTCGCGGGAAATGGTATCGGAGCTTGCAATAAAAGCTGCACTGCTGTATAAAGTCTGGGCATTTGCAACAAACTGCTTCTGAATTTTACCTTCGAAAGTGAGGCACAAGCTTTCGAATCTCTGCTTTTCCAATTTATTATGATCCTGAAATGCAGAGTATGAAACAATAAAGGTTATAGTTAACCCTATAAGTAAAATGAGCAACGGAAACAAACGTATTTTAATCATGATCCCCCTTTCTCTTCTAAAATTAAGGACTTTTTTGCACTATTCAAGAGGAAGTTATTAAATTACCGAACTAATTTATATATGAAGTTACTTAACTATAATTTTATTTACTACTTTTCGGTCGAATTATGCCATTTAACCCTACGTAAATGTAGGGTTAGAAACTCCGTTAAAACATTTAGATTCTATTATTCAAACAATTACATAAAATGGAACGATCCTTGACTATCAACTCTCAGATTACAATTTTACCTGATTCCAGCCAGGCAGGAAAGTTGGTAGAAATACTGAATAAATGAAGAATATTTGCTATTCAATGACAAATTATTAACCAATATTATCACCATGAAATTAAGCGCAAGAAACCAGTTAAAAGGTAAAATCCTGAAAGTTGACGAAGGTTTGATTACCTCGAAAGTTATGCTCGATCTGGGCAACGGAAACATTATTTCGGCCATCATTTCGAAAGATGCCATTGCCGATTTGGATCTTAAACCGGGCGATACAGCATTCGCCATTATCAAATCGACAGAAGTAATTATTGGAACTCCATGCGATTGTAAAGACGGAAATTGTAATTGCAAATAATCATGATCGAAGTAGAATGCCACATATCCATCAAAAAAGACGGGGTGGAATTTTTAAATCCGTTGAAAACTGAATTGCTGCAAGAAATCAGAAAGAATGGCAGTTTAAGTGGTACTGCAAAGAAAATGGAGATCTCGTATCAGCATGTCTGGACCATGATTGACGAGATGAACCGTATATCCCCATCGCCATTGGTACTGAAGCAACGCGGCGGCACGAATGGCGGCGGTACCGAAATCTCGGGCTATGGCGAACGAATGCTCAGGGAATACATGCTTATCCAGGCTGAGATCAAAAAAGTGGTCGATCAAATTAACGTTGAAATTAACCTTTGATTTTTTTTGCCTATCGTTATCTAATTTAGTTTATATCGAACAAATTAAAATTATGAATACACAAATTAGCTATTTGCCGATCGGCATAATTAAAACACCGTTTTCTGAAATTTCGAATATGCCGATACAGCCAACCGGAGCCGCAAAAATCAGCGGAATAATTGAATTGAATCCGGAATTTGCTTCAGGCCTGAAAGATCTGGACGGATTTTCTCATATCATTCTTCTTTATCATTTGCATCGGATTACCGGATACAAACTTTCTGTCGTTCCGTTTATGGACGATAAATCTCACGGAATCTTTGCTACACGCTCACCTGCACGGCCGAATCCAATCGGAATTTCAATAGTCGAGCTTTTAAAAGTAGAAGGTAACCGATTATTTATTGAAGGAGTTGACATGCTTAACGAAACACCGCTACTCGACATCAAACCCTTTTTCAGCAAATTCGACAATCGAGCGGAAACCAGATCGGGCTGGCTTGAAGAAAAAAAACTCGTGGATATCATTACTGTGAGATCCGACCAAAGATTTGAAAAATAAAAAGTCCGGAATCCAATCGCTGCAATGATTTAGAAATTCCGGACCATTAAAATTCGTAAAATTTCAACACTTAAAAGTACAAAAAATGAACAGGACTTTTACCATTCTGAGCATGAGTTTTATTGCTTTGCTCAGTTTTTCAAAAACCTACGGGCAGGTAACAATCGATGCCGAAATCCGGCCCCGCTCCGAATACCGGGCCGGATTCAATCAACCACTGGCCGATACGCTTAAATCAGCATTGGTTACGATGCAGCGCACCCGATTGAATTTTAATTATACAAGTGGATTGGTTAATGCCAAATTGACTCTTCAGGATGCGAGGGTTTTTGGCGAAACCGATACCAAGCAGCCAGCAACCGCAACAACCGGAAGCATTGGCATTTATGAAGCTTGGGCTGAATTACTTGTTTATTCAGGAACAAGCCTGAAAATTGGGCGACAAGGAATCCAGTTTGAAGACGGACGTTTATTTAGTTTTTCGCCCTGGAGCAATACTGGTAATTCACACGATTTAGCCCAGATAAGGTATGTGGCTTCCGGGTTCGAAGCACAACTGGGATATGCATACAACAACCAAAAAGCATACAATGCAGACTCTTCATTTTACAACGTAAGCCAAATGTATAAACAACTGACCTTTTTGCACCTGACAAAAAAAATCGCTGCAGGACTCGATTTGAGTTTGCTTGGCGTTGACGAAGGTTTTGAAAAAAGTAAAAAGGATCAGGATTTATATCACCGCTATACTGCCGGAGGAACTTTACTGCTAAAAAAAGATAAGCTACCTTTAAGTATCTTTGCAACAAGTTACTACCAATTTGGCAAAAGTACCTCAACCGTAAACCTCACCGCTTATTTACTCGCGCTAAAAGCAAATTATGCATTTTCCGATAAAATCAGCGGATTAATTGGTATCGATAATTATTCGGGCTCTGAAATTAATTTGGAATCGACTAAAACAAATACATTCAATAAATTACCTTATGGGGTAAACCATTCGTTTAATGGGTACATGGAATATTGGGCAACGTTACCCAAGGGAGGATTGACAAATTATTTTGGAGGAGCTAATCTAAAGTTGAACAAAAAACTTAGCTCCGACATTACCTGGTATCGTTACAGTTTGGTCAAAAACATGACGATTGGAACAACTGAGATTCAAAAAAACATTGGATCAGAACTTGATTTGGTTCTGAATTATAAGTTTTCACCTGAAACAATGATTCAATTTGCCTGGTGTGGCTATTTTGTAAACGATGGTACCAGAATGTTAAAGTACAAAACAACAACTGCTGAAACAAAGTTTCCGCAATATGCTTATGTCATGCTGACTATCAGACCACAATTTTATAAAACTCCGGCAGTAACAAAATAATTCAGAAAAAAGAAAAGAAAAGAAAAATATGAAAAGAATAACTATTTTCCTGCTGTTAACCTTATTTAGTATAAGCATGCAGGCCCAAACCGTAAAAGTTGCGGCTGCAGCAAACCTCCGTTTCGTGTTCGAAGAAATCAGAGACAACTATACGAAGGCAAATCCCAAATCTGATGTTGTGGTTAACTTTGGTTCAACAGGAGCCCTATACCAGCAAATCGTAAATGGCGCCGATTTCAATGTATTTATGGCGGCCGACGATGTAATTCCGGTAAAATTAAAAAGTCAGGGACTGGTTTCCGGCGAAGTTAAAACTTATGCTTTTGGAAAGTTGGTGATATGGAGCAACAGTCTTGATGTTTCAAAAGGGCTTGATATACTTGCCGATCCGTCGGTAAAACGCATAGCCGTTGCCAAACCGGACCTTGCTCCGTATGGCGACAGAGCCATCGAATGCCTGAAAAATGCAGGTTTATTTGAAAAAGTAAAAGACAAAATTGTGTATGCCGACAATATTTCGCAGACTGCTCAATTTGCACAAACCGGGAATGCTGAAGTTGGTTTCCTGGCAAAGTCGCTAACACTGACTCCTGAAATGAAGGGTTCAATTTTTGAAATTGACACCCAAAGTTACAAACCGGTTGCTCAGGCAATGGCCGTGATTAAAAGCTGGAAAGCCAATCCGGAAGCCTTAAAATTCATGAAATATGTTTTAAGTCCGGAATGTAAACCTATCTTTGAAAAGTACGGTTATAGTGTTCCATAAAAATGGAGAAGGGAAACAGGAAATAAAAAATACCAGATAATCCAATGAATAAATTTCCGGGAAAAATAATTCAGATACAGCAATCAGGCGCCATTTTATTGGTTGACATTGATGTGGACGGACACCGATTTTCGGCCATGCTTATCGAGTCGGCCACCCAACCCGAATGGCTCCGGGAAGGAAATGTTGTTGATCTGGTATTTAAAGAGACAGAAGTTTCGCTGGCCAAAAACCTTTCAGGAATGATAAGTATGCGAAACCGCATGAAATGCACAGTTCTGCAAATCGAACGCGGAGGTTTGCTCAGCAAGGTTATCCTGAAGTTTCAGGAATACAGCATAGTTTCGGCTATTACAACCCGTTCGGTGGATTCGCTAAAGTTGGCTGTTGGCGACGAAGTTGAAGCGCTGGTAAAAGCCAACGAAGTTTCACTGATGAAAAAACAATAATTTGAAAATGTGCAGATTTGAAAATTTGAAGATGAATCCTGCACATTTTCAAATTCTCGAATCTTCAAATCGCAATATTATGGATCCACAATTTGCACAAACCCTTTGGCTTACGCTGAAACTGGCGGTTTTTACAACCACAATCCTGCTGATAATTGGATTGCCATTTTCGTACTGGCTAACTTACACGAAAATTAAACTAAAACCGCTGGTTGAAGCGCTGGTCAGCATGCCCATGGTTTTACCGCCTTCGGTAATTGGCTATTACATGCTGGTGGTTTACAGCCCACGCAATTGGTTCGGCTCGTGGCTCGAACGTTTTTTCGATATCCGGCTTGCCTTTTCATTCGAGGGAATTTTGATCGCATCCGTCATTTTCAGTCTTCCGTTTATGGTTCAGCCGTTGCACAATGGGTTGCGCAGCCTGCCCAACAGTTTGCGCGAAGCATCATACACGCTGGGTAAATCAAAACAGCTTACTTTCTTCAGGGTTTTATTGCCAAACATCAAATCATCCATTATCACAGCAGTTGCACTCACTTTTGCGCACAGCATTGGCGAATTCGGAATTGTTTTAATGGTGGGCGGGAACATGCCCGGAGAAACTCGTGTAGCATCAATTGCTATTTACGACGAGGTGCAATCGCTCAATTTCGATGCAGCCAATCGTTATGCATTGATTTTGTTTGCCGTTTCGCTCGTGCTACTGACAACCATTTACAGTGTAAACAAAAAGCACGACTCATGGAAAATCATGTAATCCGGATTGAAATAGAAAAGATGATGCACACCGCGCACGGGCCGCTGAATCTTTCGGTCGACACGAGCCTCAGCTCCGGAGAACTGGTTTCGCTGTTCGGGCAGTCGGGCGCCGGCAAAACAACTTTGCTCCGGATTCTTTCAGGGCTTGTTAATCCCGACAAAGGCCTGATCAGTTTTGGAAATGAAATTTGGTTCGATTCGGTAAAGAAAATCAATTGGCCACCTCAGCGGCGAAACATCAGTTTTATGTTTCAGGATTATGCGCTGTTCCCCAACATGACCGTTGAACAAAACATCCGTTTCGCGCAGCCAGTCAGGAATGAAAAAGACATTCAGGAACTACTTGAATCTTTTGGCCTGGCCGAATTCAGGAAAAGAAAACCCACTGGTTTATCGGGCGGGCAACAGCAACGGGTTGCATTGGCGCGTGCTTTGGCCCGAAAACCAAAATTGTTGCTGCTCGACGAACCGCTTTCGGCGCTCGATGCCGAAATGCGGACAACACTTCAGGATGAAATTGTACAGGCACACCAAACGACTGGCGTCACAACCATTTTAGTGAGCCACGACCTGAACGAAGTATTCAGGCTGGCAACGCATGTACTTTGCATTGAAAACGGTTTAATTACCCGCTCCGGAAAACCGGAAGAAGTTTTTTCGGACAGCAGCATCAGCGGGAAAGTGCAGATTACCGGGCAAATTGCGCGAATCGACAAACAGGACACGGTAAATATTGTAACCGTAATTTCGGGAAATAACCAGATTATGAAAGTCATAGCTTTCGACAGCGATTTGGAAAACCTGAAAATTGGCGACAGTGTGGTTGTATTCTCCAAAGCATTTAATCCGATTATCAGCAAGATTCAATAAAAAAGAGGTTAAACGGCAATTTCCGGCAACCTCTTTTCAAATTTCAGGAGATCAAATCAGACGTTCAATTGCCCATATAATCCTCGTTCCATCTTTCCATTGGATCGCCTGGTATTGAATACGTTTTCCATGAAAATTTAAAAATCCGTGGTTGTACAAGCCTTTCGTAATCTTCCAGGCTAAGTCTGATGAGTTCGGTATGTGAACCTGCATTAAAAGCAATTTCCTTATTTTGGGTCAGTACTTCGGCCATATATACCGCCATGCCGTAAAGATTGCCAAATGGAGGCATGGCGCCAAGTTCACATTCGGAGAAACGATCTTTAAACTCGGGTTCAGTAGCAAGTGTCACATTTTTTGTTCCGAAAATATGTTTTAAGCGATCAAAATCGACATGATACGATGCCGGCAAAACAGCCATTGCCATTTCGCCATTAATTTTAATCAGAACAGTTTTGGCAAATTCTTTTCCTGAAACATGTGCCGATGCTGCAATATCCTGAGAAGTAAAGGCCATTGAATGGCTAATTGTCAAATACTTGACGTTGTTTTCATCAAGAAATGCTTTTAGTTTTTTGACTGGCATAATTGCTTTTTTTAAAGTTAAAACAACTTATTCTGAATCTTTCGTGAGAGATCGGAGGTTTTCGTGCTGAAAATTTTACTTCAGAAAGGCCGTGAATGTTTCAAAAAGTTGGGGAAAATATGTTTTCGGGAAAAGTAAAAGTCGCAAAAGAAAATCGGAACCCAAAGCAAACACGAAGCTCCGGAGAAGAATGAATATTGCGCTTGAAGCGACGTTAACACGCTCCTCCCCTTATAAAGAAGAAAGATGTCTTTACCTAAATAACAACTTCAAAGCAGTGGTTTCGAAATTCTACGGCATTAAATTAAATCGAGTCCTTATGCCTTTCTAAATTAATGCGCCATAATCTAAACTTTATGGCGCATTAATTTAGAATTTAAGGCGCATTAACTTAGAATTTATAGCGCATTAATTTATATTTTAAGGCGCATTAACTTATAATTTAAGGCGCATTAAAAAATGAAAGGAACCTTGCGCTTTTGGACTTTTGTACCGACAGTTTAATCATCGGTTGCGGATGTTGTTTTTGTATACTCCTGAATGAATAAACGATTGCGAATTGAAACCCGGAAATACAATCTATTGAATTAGGCACTTATATAATACAGGTTAAAATTTGGAAAACAGCGGTTTGTAAGATTCGATAACTGGAACCTTGATGAGTGTAACCGACGAGTTAATTGAAAAATGCTTAACAAGAGTAAGTTCTGTGCTTTTCTTCTTTTTGACTCACCCCGCGCCCGCAAGCGGCCGCCACCCCTCTCTTCGCGAAGAGAGGGGCAGAGCACCGCAGGTGCGACGGGGTGAGTCAACAAACATAGACCATGCATCAGACAATATTTACCAAATGCCTAATTCAAACAATCTAATTGGGCCCGGTTAATTAACGGTTCTCTTCGGCAAACTGTCGACCCCGGCGCAAGGCATCGAGGTTCATATTCACCACGTCTTCACCCTTTCGGGCAAAAATGGTGCGAATCCCATTCTCAATTTTCTCAAATTCAATATCAATGAATGGCGAAGCCGCACCAAGCATTACCATATTCGAAGCGCGGGTATTTCCAACTTCTTTGGCAATGGCATCGGCATCGATGGCAATGTATCGGGGAAGATTTCGAATGGCTTCCAGCACTTTTTCTATTTCAGGATAATTTGGAATATTTACGAATGGCGTAATGTTGGTTACCAAATAACCTGTGTTTGACAAATAAGGTAAATACCTGAGCGATTCCATCGGCTCAACCGAAAGAATCAAGTCTGCTGAACCACCGGGTATCAGGTCTGAAGAAATAGGCTTGTCGGAAATGCGCATGTGTGAATACACTGCCCCGCCACGTTGGCTCATACCATGCGTTTCAGCCTGTTTGATAAGCAGATTATCTGCCAGGGCCGCTTCTCCCAAAGCCGTAGCAATGGATAAAATTCCCTGACCTCCAACACCCGCTAATATTATATCTGATTTCATATTATTTAATTAAAAGCCCCACCCACCCCCCCCAAAAAAGGGAGGGCTATCGTGCGGTGCAAGTTTTAAATGTATTTTTCAAATCTTCATGACCTAAGCTCCCTCTCCTCTGGGAGAGGGTTGGGGAGAGGCTTTTTGTTTCCTACTTTTTATTCCGTTTCCGGCTAGCCGCCCGTTGAATGCATTCGCGGCGCGGAATAATTACGGAAACTCCATCATAGTCAAATTCTTCGCGAAACAAACGCACCATTTCATCGTGGTTTTTCCGGAGCGGAACAATGGTATGAATATGAGCCGGATCTACTCCCACACCCATGCAAATCGATTCAATTTTTCCATAAGCCGATGAATCCTGTCCACCCGTCATCGAAATGGACTCGTTATCTGAAATGACAATGGTTATGCCCGATTTTTCGTTCACAGCATCGAGCAAACCTGTAATTCCGGAGTGAGTAAATGTTGAATCGCCAATCATTGCAATGGAGGGAACAAGACCTGCGTCAGCAGCGCCTTTGGCCATAGTGATGGATGCACCCATATCCACACACGAATAAATCGTTTCGTAAGGTGGAAGCGCCCCAAGCGTGTAACAACCAATATCGGAAAAAACGCGACCCTTTGAATAGTCAGCAAGCGCTTCGTTCATGGCCAGGTAGGCATCCTGATGTCCACAACCCATGCACAGTGCGGGAGGCCGGTTGGCAACAACTTCAGGAACATCGTATCCTCTAAACATTTCTTTTCCGAGAGCCTTGGCCACCAAATCAGGATTGAGTTCGCCATCGCGTGGCAAGGTCCCATCCAAACGACCTTTAATGGGAGTTCCCTTGGCAAAAAAGCCTTTCAGCATTTCTTCGACCATCGGAGCGCCTTCTTCCAGTACCAGAATTTCGTCGCATTCCTGATCGAGTCGGTGCAAATGGTTGGCTGGCACCGGATATTGGGAAATTTTGACCACCGGATACGGGCAACTTCCGTCGGGATAATGTTCCATCAGGTAATTGTATGCAATTCCGCAGGCCACAATTCCCAGGCTTTTGTCATTGCCATCTTCGTAACGGTTGTAAATTGATTCGTCGGACAGCTTCTGAAACAACGACTGGCTAGCGAGCAAACTTTTGTATTTTCCACGTGCGATGGCTGGCAAAAGAATAAACTGGCGTGGATTTGCCGGCATCGAAAGTTGGTTTTCGGGCAAAACTTCGTTGCGGACCACACCTGCACGCGAATGCGCCAACCGTGTTGTTATACGGAGTAAAACCGGGACTTTAGTCAGTTCGGACAAAGCAAAACCATCGCGTGCCATGTTGTATGCTTCCTGCTGAGAAGATGGTTCGAGAACCGGAATCATCGCAAATTTTCCGTAGAAACGCGAGTCCTGCTCGTTTTGCGACGAATGCATCGACGGATCGTCGGCTACGGTTACAACAAGTCCGCCATTCACGCCGGTCATTGCTGCATTTACAAATACATCGGCAGCCACATTCAGGCCAACGTGTTTCATGCACGACATGGCTCGCTTGCCGGCGTACGACATTCCAAGGGCAGCCTCCAACGCCGTTTTTTCGTTCGCCGCCCATTTCCGGTGAATATTTCGTTCTTCAGCCAGAGTATTTTCCTGAATAAATTCTGTGATTTCGGTTGAAGGGGTGCCCGGATACGAATAAACGCCAGACATTCCGCCATCAATAGCTCCCTGCCCAATGGCTTCAACCCCTAAAAACAAATGCTTTTGCATAGTAATGAATTAAATTTCAAAAGTCGGAACCAAAAATAGCGCATTCATTCAGTAAAAAAACTGACTTACTCCTCGTCGGAATAAAATGTCGAAATTTAGATTCATTCTAAAAAAGCACCAATTTAAAGCTGAAACGGGGAAAATGCGGTGATTGATTGTTCTATTTTTTCAGCCGAAACTCCATGGCAATCGGGTTATGGTCTGAATTCCTGAAATTCAGGTTGGTGGTTTTGTTTTGCAAAACCTCAACATTGGGCGAAACCAAGAAAAGATCAATCAGACAGCAGAAAGTTTTGCCTGGCGAATACGATTCATTTAAATACCGGTTGGTTGGAGTAGAAGGATCAAAAGCCCATTTCCATCCGTCAGGCATAAAATCTTCAGGAATATTGTTCAGAAGAAAATTATCGGACTTGTAATTTTCGCCAAATTTGGTCAGCGGAAAATCAGGTGGCGACTGGTTCCAATCTCCTCCAACAACCACGTAATTACCTTTTCCAAATTCTGCCTGAACAAAATCTTTCATGTAATTCATTTCCTGTCGTTTCAAACTTCCATCGTCAAAAGCCGAAAAGTGTGAGTTTATGAGAACGAATTCTTTGCCATTGGCCACCGGATAGCGGTTTACGAGCATACACCTACGCAATTGAAACAGTCGGGTTGGCCAACTAAACATCCCTGGGAATGCATAGCGTTTTGAATTTTCGGGATGATATTTTCCCAGAACCATTATTCCTGAATTGACCGAACCCATAGGCGACAAAACCGGGATGGGAACAAATTTAACCTTGTAATTTACAGCAAAAGAGGAGGAAAGAGCAGCCTGATTTTCGAAAGTATCTTTTTCGTTAATCCGGTAACTTCGCTTCGATCGAATATCAACTTCCTGAAGAAAAACAAAATCACAGGCCGTATTTCGCTTCAGAAAACGTTTGACAGAATCGACATTTGCAGTAGTCCGTTCGTACGAATCACGAACTTTATGGCCACCATCGTAAAAAAAATCCATGTTGTCGCCAAGACCGGCATAACCAATGTTCCACGACAGAATGCGCAAGACCAAATCGCGGGGAATGGTATCGGGATTGACATTTTCAGCGACTGTTAATTCCTGCGGTGGATTGTACCAGGTAAGTGAAGAATAACCAATAAATAGCCCGAATGAAAGTATTAAAGCCAAAAGAATAAATCCTGTAACTTTCAACGTTTTCATAAATTTCGTTTTGCTGAAAGTTACAGAATTTAAATGTGCTAACAAACAAATGTATTAATACAAAAACTACAAGTCAATAGTTCCTGACCAAGAATTCGTATGCGAAAAAATTGTGTTTAGGGTAAACCAAAACTATTTTTTTGGAAGAGCTTTTGCCCAAGTAGCCAATGCTACAGCCTGAGCAGGAGTTAAAGCAGCTTCAGGTTTTTTTTCCAAAAATTGCGCTGGTGGCATTTCGCCTTTTCGTACAATTTTAGCCATCGATTTTGCTTCTTTATGTTGTTTTTTAGGCGTCAATTTATCCCATCCTGAAAGGTTCATAAATTCTTTTGCTTTTCCTTTGCTTTGGTCCGAATGACAACCAACACACGAATTGCTAAAAATACCGGAAACATTTTCAGGAAAAGCGGCGAGTGTCTGTTCCTTATTTTTCCCCTGGCCAAAACCATCAACCGGAATTAATGAAATCAATACAAATGCTAAGGCAACCGAGGCCACAAAATAAATACGATTCAGATTTTTCATTGGTTCGAATTTTTATGGAATGATTAATTAGAAACTTTCATTGTTTTTACGCTTCAGTAATAAACAGAAATAGTTCTGCAAAGTTTAATTTTCAGCGTTTAGCTGACTCAAACTTTACACATTTAAATTGCCGGGCGGTAGTTACTCCAGACCAAGCACCTGTTTTTTCTCGAATAGTAAATTCTTCAATTTCAGATAATCAATATCCTGAACATTCTTCCGTTCGTCAATCGCCATAACGGCAGCAGTTGCGGCCGATTGACCCAAAATCATAAACACGGGCTCCATACGGATGGAGCCGTAAGCGATGTGCGTAGCCGACATACAAACCGGCACCAGCAGATTGGTGCAATCATCCTCTTCCGGCACAATGGATCCATACGAAATGGAATATGGCGCCTGTGGCGACACGCCGATATCGCCTTCGTCCTGAACAAAACCTTCCTCAGTAACATATCGTTGAATGTTGTGCGAATCCATGGCATACGAGCCCATTCCCACTGATTCAGGAACTTCGCGTTTGGCCAGCACATCGTTTTCGGTTGTCACGTACACACCGACCATTCGCCTGGCTTCGCGCACGTAAATCTGATGCGGCCAGTTTCCGTTGTCGGTAAATTCATCTTTTGCCAAACCCCAATTAGCCATTTCTGTTCTTACTTCCTCAGGAACCCGCTGATCGTTTGCCACATAATACAGCAAACCTTTCTGGTAATTTTCATGCTCCTGAATGATTTCCCTGCGTCGTTCGTACGAAGCTTCCGGATAGTCGTAATTCATTCCAATATTATCGCTGCTGAAAGGCCCGTGATTGTTGGTGTCTGTTTTCCGGTTGGGAATCAGGTCGAACTTGTTGAACCATTCTCTCCAACCGGCATCAAAAACACGTCCCAGAAGTTCATAATCTTTGGGATCGTAATTTTCAGGTTTCGGAAAAGGCACACAGTTTTCCGAAAGATCGCTCATACACAGACGGAAACAATACGCCTGAATTTTGTTGTCAGCGGTACAGTTTTTACCGGGTTTCTCCGGCGAAATTTTGGGAAGCAAGCCACTTGCCGTATCTCCCGGGACTACGTACGGATCAATTTTATCCCTGAAATGATGGCCATGCTGAAACACTCCGGCCTGAACACCATTCCATGTTTCGTTGTACTCCGAACATGCCTCACGACCAACGCGATACGAAACTCCTGCCGCAGCCATCAAATCACCTTCGTAAGTGGCGTCAATAAACATTTTCCCCGAAAAAGTTTTTCCTGAAAGCGTTTTAAACGAAACGATCCGGCCGTTTTCTTTTACCAGTCCGTTGTTCCGGTCGAGCCATTCGTCGCGCAAAACGGTAATTTTATTTTCAGCAATAAAGTCTTCGAAAACCTGCTCAGCTACATGTGGTTCGAAAATCCACATGGTACGGTTTTCGCCGTCCATTGCCGGAGTACCTTGTCCTTTATTCCCGTATTCTGAATGTTTTTGCCAGTTCCAGGCCGCAGAATCATTGTAATGCAGCCAAATTCGGTGATAAAATTCGCGGGCCAGACCGCCAATCGTTGATTTGTCGCCGGTATCGGTAAATCCGAGTCCATTGGATGAAAGTCCTCCCAAATGGGTATCCGGAGAAACGACGATTACAGTTTTTCCTGACTGAACCACCTCAACCGCAGCAGTTACAGCGGCTGAGGTTCCGCCGTAAATAATGACATCGGCCGAAAAGTCATTGGCATTTTTTTGACAGGCTGAGAAAATAAGCAGAAAAATGGTTGGGATGAAAACAAGTTTTTTAATGAGTTTAAAGAGGTTTTTCATTGGTATAGTTTAGGTTATATTCTTTTGCAATTTAAGATTAATCCTTCAACTTACTTTCCTGAAGTTTAACCGAAGGTTCCAAAACCACTGGCAATCCGATAATTTTCAAAAAGAACATCACTCCTGCACCAAACGCACAAAGCAATCCAACAGACATGGAAACCATGTACGATAATCCGAACCCTTCAGGAGCAAACAACAGGTAACTGATGATTACAACGGTCATGAAAAGCGCAGGGATGAGTGTGATCCAATAGAATTTCTTTTCCCGGGCCAGATAAACCGTAATTGCCCATAGCACTATCATCGCCAGCGTTTGGTTCGACCAGGCAAAATACCGCCAGATGACCGCAAAGTCAATCAGGGTTAAGCCATAACCGACTATAAATAAAGGAATGCTTATCATCAACCGGTTTTTGATCGGGCCTTGTTTGAACTTCAGAAAATCGGCCACAATTAAACGGGCGCTCCGGAAGGCTGTGTCGCCCGAGGTAATTGGCGCGGCAACCACTCCAAGCAAAGCCAGTGCACCGCCAAATTTACCAAGTAGCGAGTTCGAGATTTCGTTCACCACAAAAGCGGCGTTTCCTTTGTTTGCAATCATTACATCATTTAGCGGCCCAACTCCGCCATAAAATGCCATCCCGATGGCCGCCCAAATCAGGGCTACAATTCCTTCGGTAATCATGGCTCCGTAAAACACTCCCCTGCCCTGCTTTTCGTTCGTAATGCAGCGTGCCATCAGCGGAGCCTGTGTGGAATGAAAACCGGAAATTGCGCCACAGGCAATCGTAATGAACATCATTGGGAATATCGGGAACTTTTCAGGTTGATTGTGAAAATTTGTCAGACTACTTAAAGTAAGTTCCGGAATGCGATAGCCTTCTACAAAAAGACCAACCGCTAAACCAACCGCCATAAACAGCAACGCAAAACCAAAAAGTGGATAAATTCTGCCAATAATTTTATCGATCGGAAGCATGGTCGCCAACACATAATAAATAAACACAACCCAAACCCAGAAAGTCACAGTTAACGAATCGGGGGTAAGACTTTCCAAAATTTTGGCGGGTCCCATAATAAATACTGCTCCAACAATTACCATCAAAATAACCGTAAAGCCGCGCATAAAATGTTTGGCGCCGATTCCCAGATAAATACCCACAATTTCAGGAATACTCAGCCCCTTGTGCTTGACCGATAACATTCCGGAGAAATAATCGTGAACTGCACCTGCAAAAATAGACCCCAATACAATCCAGAGAAAAGCAACCGGGCCCCACATGGCGCCTGCCACAGCACCGAAAATAGGCCCGAGTCCGGCAATGTTCAGGAATTGAATGAGGAAAGTTTTCCACTTGGGTAAAGGCATATAATCTACACCATCGTTCATACTCATGGCTGGAGTTTCCCGGTTTTTATCAGCACCAAAAATCTTCTCCATCAATTTTCCGTAGATCATGTAACCGAGTATCAGGGCGAGTATGGAAAGGAAAAAGGTTATCATCGTTATAAGTTTTAGTCGTTAGCAGGCTTTAAAAATAATGAAAAAGTCATCAAAATAAATTCCTGCAATTAGCGCGATTTCGATTTTCATATCCTTGGGTCGTCGTAAAAATTTATTCTATTATTCTCAGTACTTATTATAATTGTCATCACTTTTTCTCTATAAATTTCAGCAAAACCAAATAAAACAACACTCCTCTGTTCGCTGTAGTTCAGATAATTACAATAAAAAAATCTGACAAAAACTTCGAATTGAAGCTTATGTCAGATTTAAAACCGCACTAACGATATTGCTTATTTGTATGCTTCGTTTTGAACCAGATTTGGGTTTACATCCATCTCTGCCTGTGGAATTGGGAAAACATAATGTTTTTCAGAAGGAGCAAATCCCAGTGGAGTAATCCGTTTGATTATACCATCCATCCGCTTGAGATCGAAATACGCCTGACCTTCTTCGCAAAATTCCCATGCTCTTTCCTGCAAAATAGCATCACGCAAGGTTGCTTTGCTGTAATCACCTGGATTTAACGGGGTCAAACCTGCTCTGTCCCGAACAATATTGATACCTTCTACTGCATTCGAGCTAGGACCATTCGCCTCATTTTCAGCTTCCGACTGCATCAACAGCACATCAGCATAACGGCAAATAGGGAGGTTCATGGCATAATCAGCCGTACCTGTTGCATTAATGTCTGTCATATCAATAAATTTATTGAAATGAGGTAATGAGATATTGCCCGGATATGTATAAAGTTGTGTTGGATTTGCATATCCATAGTAGGATATGACAAATGTTTTGTCTCTCCGTTTATCGGTGGCAGCCATCGAGTTGAAGAAACTCACTGTAGCTGTCAGTGACGACCATCCGCCCAGTTTCGTCTGGTCACCGTTCCTGATACCAGTGAATGTAGGAAAGTCTCTTCCCAAGCCAATTTTGCTTTCACATTCAAGACTAAAAACATATTCCTTACCATGTTCATTTGCCAGTGCAAATACATTTTTGTAATCACTCTCCAAACCATAACCATATTGGCTGTTGTTCATTATTTCTTTGGCTTCAGTTGCTGCCATTGCCCAGTATTCTGATTTATTCCAAGGTTTTCCGCCCAACGTGGTATATGCTTTCACCAGCATTGCCTGTGCAGCACCAGATGTAGCTCTGCCAATATTTGCTCCGGTGTTCTTAGGTTTCAGGACTGATTTGGCATAGGTAAAATCTGCGATTATCAAGTTCCAGACAGCATCATCAGTGTCCACATTGGTTGGATATTCCTCTTGCATGTTTTCCTCGGTCATACATGGAATATGATCAAAAAAGCGAATCAGATACAAATAAGCCAATCCTCTTAAAAATTTGGTTTCTCCAACAATCTGGTCTTTTAGTCCTGAAGTTTCAAATTCTGCCTGATCAATGTATTTAAGAACGGTATTGGCGCGATTGATCATAACATATAATTGTCCCCAGATTTGAGGAAAGCCGGTGGAACTGGTCGTCCAGGTATATTGGTCCAATTCTGTTCGAAAAGCCTCTCCCGAGTTGTTTGGCCATGCAGCTTCCCCAGGGTATTCCCCACTTAACCATATCTGACGTCCCCATCCATTCTGTGCAATCATAGCATTATACACCGATGTCAATGCGGCAGTAGCATCGTCCTCTGTCTGATAAAAATTGAGCGGGGTCATGCTGCTATAAACTTTTTCTGTGAGGAATTCTTCATGGCAACTGCTCAGAAAAAGCACACCACATAAAACGGCTAAATATTTTGTTATTTTCATGATTTAATCGATTTTACATTAGTTAAAAAGTAGCACTTACACCAATCATTATTGATTTAGCTGAAGGATAGGCATTATAATCAACGCCCAACTGTAAATTACTGTTGCCTTGAGAATTAACCTCAGGATCAAAGCCAGAATATTTGGTGAATGTCAATAAATTCTGACCGGTAACATACACCCTAAGGGCGCTCATGCTTTTTATTTTATCGAAGGTATAGCCCATTGATATGGTTTTTACACGTAAGTACGATCCGTCTTCAATTAGCCATGACGACTGAAGCAAAAGTGGATTCACCGTAACACGAGCTCTTGATATATTCGTGTTCGTATTGGTTGGAGTCCAGCGATTCAATATCTCACGGCGTTGGTTTCCCCAGGGACTTGAAACATTTGTTTCAGCCCGTTGCACATTAATAATATCGTTTCCGTACGAACCTTGCAAATAAATAGACAGATCAAATCTTTTGTATGATACGTTATTCGACCATCCAAAGATGAAATCAGGATTTGGATCGCCGACTATCATCCGGTCGTCAGTGTAATTAATTTTACCGTCATCGCTATTGTCTATAAATCTTGGATCTCCTAATTTATCCGTGGCATTGTGAGGACCGGCATCCAATTGAGCTTGATTCTGAAATACGCCATCATATTTCAGCAATTTCCATACCCCCACAGGCAACCCTTGTTCCAACCAACTTCCATCTACTTTCAGGTGCCCTGATAGCGAACCTTGAACAGATGGCGTATAACCTGGAATTTCCAATACCTTATTGCGATTTAACGACCAGTTTATTTGAGAGTTCCATTTAAAATCTCCGGTAAAAATATCGCCTCCTAAACTAATTTCAAGTCCTTTATTTTCCAGGCTACCTACATTTTTAAAAATCGAAGCGAATCCAATTGTTCGTGGTGTACTTATATTCCAAAGCAGATCAGTCGTTTTTTTGTAATAGTAATCAACCACCATATTCAAGCGGTTGCCAAACAAACCCAAATCAATACCGATGTCAGTAGTCGTTGTGGTTTCCCATTTCAAATCGGGATTTGGAATATTATTTGCACCAACACCCGAATTTAAAGTGCCGTTGAAGGCATAATTCATCGTTCCTAACCGTGCCAAAGATTGGTAATTTGCAATATTCTGGTTCCCTGTTTTTCCATAGCTCGCCCTTAACTTCAGATTGCTCACGATACTGACCGGTTTCATAAAGTTTTCTTCAGTAACACGCCAGGCTCCAGCGACAGAAGGGAAAAATGCCCATTTATTGTTTGCTCCGAATTTGGAACTTCCATCAGCACGAGCTGTAAGTGTGAACAAATACCTGTCTTTGAAAATGTAATTGACACGTCCCAGATAGGATGCCAACTGACTTTGAGTTTTGTCTGATGTGGGAGCAGAATAAGTAGTTCCGGCACCCATGTTATTCGCATCATACAGGTCAGTAGGAAAATTAGTAGCTCCGGCACTAAAACTCTTATCGACAAATGTTTGCCAGGTATATCCACCAACGATATTGAATGAATGTTCTCCTAAATTTTTAGTATAAGTTAGTATATTCTCATTCAGGTAAGAAGCACTCTTGCGGTTAGCTTGCGAAGCAGAACCATTGGCATTGAATCCGTTAACAGTTTCTTTAGGCCAATATACATTTCTGTTCGCACTCGACATATCTGTTCCAAAAGTTACTTTTAACGAGAGGTCTTTTATGATTTCCCAATTTGCCTCAACAGTTCCAAGTATACGATCAATTTCCTGATAATCTGTAGCATAATCTACAATTGGAACTGGATTTTGAATCGTCGATCCTCCCGGTGTTGGATTCATTTGAGTATATGATCCATCCGCTTGCTTAATTGGTACTGTAGGCGGCATCAATACTGCCGAATTCACGGCTCCTGCATTATTACCTCCGTCTCCTTCTGATTTTCCGTTGTTACCCCACACATGACTAACAGAAAGATTGGATGCAACACTCAGTCCCTTTGCTAATTTGGTATCAACATTTGAACGAAAAGATGCCCTTTGAAAATCAGAACCTTTCAAGATACCAGTTTGCCCAAAATAACTGCCTCCAACAGCATAACGTACATCATCATTACCACCGGAAATACCCAGATTGTAACTTTGAACCGGAGCTGATCGAAATACTTCATCCTGATAGTCAACACCTTCTCCTAAAGATGATGGTTCCGGAAAATTATAAAGATCCGATGCCGTAGGGAATACAACACCTAACCCATCATTTGCTCTGGCCTCATTTACCAGTGTAGCAAATTCAACCGCATTCATCATGTCTAATTTTTTTGCTACCTTCTGTATTCCAACATAGCCGTCAAATGTAACCTTTGATTTTCCGATTTGACCTCTTTTCGTTGTAATCAGAACAACTCCATTCGCACCGCGTGCCCCATAAATTGCTGTCGATGAAGCATCTTTAAGAATTTCAATGGAAGCAATGTCTGAGGTATTGAGTGTTGCCAATGGGTTTTGTCCCGCTCCGTTTCCTCCGGCAGAAGATCCTGCCGAGATTGGATATCCATCGACAATATACAGAGGTTCATTACTACTGCTCAATGAGTTTCCTCCACGAACACGGATCATTACACGTCCACCAGGAGCAGAGGAGGCCTGGGTAACCTGCACACCGGCTGCTTTCCCCTGAATTGCCTGATCAAGTGAAGCGACCGAACCTTTCTTCATATCTTCTGATTTAATAGAAGATACAGAGCCGGTCAAATCGCTCTTTTTTACTGTTCCATACCCGATCGCCACTACCTCATCAATGCCAATGGTTTCATCTTCCAGCGTAACATCAACAGAACTTTTCCCATTCACCGGAACTTCAATTTTTTTCATTCCCACGAACGAAAAAACCAGGGTTCCTCCTGAAGGTACATTCGTTAAAACATATTTCCCGTCTGCATCAGAAATAGTTCCGCTTGTTGATCCTTTTACAATCACAGTAACTCCGGGCAAAGTTTCCCCTGAAGTATTCTTCACCGTTCCGGTTACTTTTATACCCTGCTGTTGCTGATTATTCTGTGAGGCCGTTTTAATGATGATGTTCTTGCCGACAATTTCGTAGCTTAACGAAAGTTCGGAAACAAGACCCTTTAAAATTTCGTCGATTGTTTTATTCCGGAAGTCAACACTGATCGTTCTGTTTTCGTCAATCTGACTTTTGTTGTAAAAAAAATACACATCCGAATACCGCTCAATTTCATCGAATATTTGAGCAATTGTGGCATCCTTCATTTTCAAATCCAGCCGGGTATTCTGCCCCGATACACTAGCAGAAACCTGAAGGATTGTTAGGAGAAGTATAAAAAAGTTAAGTTTCATAATTAACCAGAATTTTTTGAACGATGGAAACAAGCCATCATTCGATTGCCGAATAATTTTCATAAATTTGGTTGTTTTAGTTAATAAAAATGATTTTCGTTTTTTCGCATTTCTGCGTTTTTTCAACAGGGACAGTTCGCAGCTGTTCCTGTTTTTTATTCCGGAAGTCCGGAACCGCAGAAATAAATGGCATTGCGGTTATTTCATCATAAGTATTCCATTTTTAGATTAATATATTTAGTTAGTTCTACTTTAACACATTTAAATTCTTATATATGAGTAATTTATATCTCGTTGCCTGTTTAGGTGTCGTTTAAACATTTTGTTCATCAATTGTTCCTCTGTCATTTCTTTGTAAAGCTTAAATA
>JBAZGO010000011.1:113153-120996 GCA_041652995.1 Prolixibacteraceae bacterium | reverse complement strand
CGGAACGATAGATTTGTTTTTCGATTACACTGCTAAAATACTAAAAAATAATTACGTATGCAAGTATAATTAAATGAATATCAATGATTTATATACTTTTTTTTAATCTGTTAAAGTAGAATTAATTAACAATTTTTATATACAAATCTGTTGCTATAATGATTGCGCAGTTGCCATCGCCTGTTTGCGAGCTTTGCTTGACCAGCCCTTCCAAATTCGAAAAAATGGCTTCCATTCATGAAGTAACTTCATAGTTCGTTTTTTGGAAAATTATCACGATAGCTCAGAGATAATGGCTTGGCCGTAATATTTAGATTTGACTGTGCAAACAATAAATTGTATTCAGTAATAGATTGTATATGTCTATTTAGACCTCTTACTTGCTCAATCAAGAAGCTTCCATCATTAAGTAAGGAAATTTTGCTTGTAAAATAGATTAGTTTCTGATCTACAGTTGTTTATTTGACCTAAATATTTTCACAAAAAAAGAGTGCCCGGACATGGCACTCTTTTTTTGTGAATTCTAATTGCTGAAATTAGAATTCGAATACGCTATTTTTTTGCTTTCTTGAGCTTTTTTACGCTGCTCTTCAGCTTGTCAAGTGCCTTTTCTAATTTTTCTTTCAAAGCCTTGATCTTGCTTGATTTTACTTCTTTCTTTTTAGCCTTTTTTACTTTCTTTTTAAGCTTTTCAACTTTTACTTCTGCCTTTTCAGCATTCTTTTTTATAACCTTGATCTTTTCCTTCTGTTTTTTATCAGGTTCAGGTTTTTCCTGTCCTGTTTGTGGTTCGGCTGCAGTCTCTTTTTCAACGACTATTGTTTCGTCTTCCAATTCCTGCGTTGACTGTTCTTCAGTTTTAATGCTCGTCCCGGCTTTCAATATTTTTTTTCCGGCTGATTTTTCTGCTTTGGTTAAATGAACAGAAACAGGTTTGCCTGATATTTCCTTTGGCTCAGTATCATTTGAGGTTACACTTTCAGGCGGTTTATTCACCGCAGTCTTCGTTATGCCGGAAATCAAATTAGTTTGATCGTCAGAAGTAATTTCTTCCTCGGCAATCTTGTTTAAATCTTTCATATTTAAATTGTTTAAAGTTTTCCATGAAATTAAGTATAAAAAATTAGATATCAGTTTTTCGACCAGAATTTTCGTCAGTAGTGAGTCTGCATAGTAAAAACAACAGGTTGTACACCTAAATATGCGCTGTCGAAATTTAATTGGATCTCAATCACATTGTAACAATTGCAACCTATTTTGATTGCCTTAATTCAAAACAATTTGTCCATGATGATATTTGCCTTAGGATTAATTTCTCAGGTTCTGTTTTTTCTACGAACAGTATCGCAATGGATTCTCTCAGAACGTGCCCAAAAAGTAATTTCGCCTTCTGTTTATTGGGTTTTAAGTATCGTTGCCTCGTATTTATTCTTTATTTATGGCTGGTTGCGCAACGACTTCGCTATTTTGCTCGGCCAATCAATTACGTATTACATTTACATTTGGAACCTGAATAAAAATGGCCTTTGGGCTAAACTCCCCATCGCGGTAAAGTTACTTTTACTTTTTACGCCAATTTTTGCTGCAATAGTTTTACTGAAGGAGGACAATACCTTTATCGATAAATTCTTTTCCAACCAGGCAATCCCGCTATGGTTGCTTGTTTTTGGTTCAATCGGACAGGTTATTTTCACCTTTAGGTTTGTTTACCAGCTTATTTATTCAATCCGGAAAAACGAATCCGTCCTTCCGCTGGGGTTCTGGCTTATTAGCCTGACGGGGTCTGTTATTATCCTGGTTTATGGGATGATCCGCCTTGACCCTATCCTGGTACTTGGGCAGTCACTCGGACTAATTGCTTATGTCCGGAATGTGATGCTTCACCATTGGGAACAAAAAGGGGCGCTTAAAAAACAGAAAACATTACAATAAAAAGGCACACAAAACAATCCAAAGAAACCCAGTTAGAAGGAGTTGTTTAGCCTCTGTTTTTGTGTGTCATTTGTACCTACCATTGGAATACGCAACGAAAGTTTTCTTGTGTAAATATCCTTTATCCCATAAGGTTTTTTGTTTTGCGACTCGAAATACGTTCGCATGATGTAGTCAAGAATAATGCCCGAAGTAATTACCTGTAACCCCGCCAGCAACAACAATACGCCTAAAAAGATGAGTGGCTTGCCCCAAATATCATGACCTAATATTTTAATTATCAACAGGTAAAACAATATTAATGTTCCGGAAATGGTAAGCAGAAAACCAAATTTACCGAAGTAATACATTGGCTTTTGGGCATATTTCCGGTAAAATTGTAATAGTACCAAATCGCTCAGCACTTTAAAGGTTCGCGATAAACCATATTTTGAAACACCGTTTGTACGGGGATAATGTTTTACGTCAATCTGCTTTACTTTGGCACCTTCGTAAATGGCCAGGATCGCAATAAACCGGTGTAGCTCGCCATACAGCGGTATATCTTTAACCATCTGGCGTTTAAATAATTTGATGGCACATCCGTTGTCAACAATATCTGTCCCGGTTATTGTTCTGATCATCGAATTGGCTATCAATGAAGGGATTTTACGCAAAAACATCTGGTCTTTCCGTTTTTTCCTGATCCCTGTGACCACATCGAAAGGTTCGTTTTGAAGGATGCGCAACATTTCAACCAGATCGGCAGGGTCGTTCTGCAAATCCCCGTCAATGGTTGCAATGTAATCACCCGTCGAATAATCAATCCCGGCTTTAATGGCCGGACATTGACCATAGTTACGTTTTAGCTGGATCAGGCAAACCCGCTGGTCATTTAATTCTTTAACCCGGGCTACTGTATCATCATTTGAACCATCATCAACTACTATAGTCTCATATTCAAAATCATGGCCCCTAAAAGCCTGATTTACCTGGCCGATTAACTGTTGAATATTCCCGGCCTCGTTATATACCGGAATTACCAGAGATATTTTTTCCATTATTCTTTAACTTTTATCAAATACATGTCGCTTAGTTCATTAAACCGTTCAGAAGGGATTAAAAATTTCAGGCCTATTTTAGATATCCGCCGATACTTGTAATGTTTGATGGTTTTAGCTTCAGGGTATTCTTCAAACAAGGAGGTTCGTCCAAGGCTATCGGTATAAACCCAAGGTTCTTCCACTGATTCTAATTTTGTAAGTGTTGAATCAGAAACTATCAGGGGATGGTTTTTTGCATAAAAGCTTATTTCGTAGTCCATATTGTTCATCACAAACAAGGTCGATTTTTCTGATCCCGTTTTGTTAAAATCCCGCGAAGCAATGGGGGTTGCATTGTACCTGAAAATCTGCGGAAAGAAATGTAATGAAAGGATCAGGTTAACCGAAAGGATGACCACGATTGGTACGTGTATAAGCTTTTCGGCGATAGTAGTTGACCGAAGTCCCACATAAACCGAAAAACCGATCATCAAAACCACAGGGATCCAGAACCATAAATCACCTGTTGGAAAGAAGATGACTGGAATCATGAGTGAACCAAGCAACACTATCGTAAGGATGACATATTGAATAATAACCAATGTTTTAGTCAATTTATCGGGGAATAACCCACCCCGGATAATCCGGTCGGCCCATTTGGCCGTAATGATCGCAATCAGGGGGATTACCGGTAACATATAATGGGGGCTTTTCATCTTCGAAACCGAAAGGATGGCAAGGAAAACAGGGATTGCCATGGTGATACCTTCATGCGAATTTTGAAAGGAAAACCGCATGGAAACCCAGTTCTTAATTTCCTGAAATACCCCAAAGTAAGTCAGCAAAGAAAAAGGCAGGAACAAGTACCCTACAGTGTGTAAATAAAACGTAAAATCGGTGTTATTGCCGGTGTATGTTCCGGTTATGCGACCGAAATTATTCGTCCAAAAGAAAAATTTCAGGCCATCAGTCCCGAATTGCTGGTATAGCCCCACCAGTGCCGGGGTTGTAATTAACATGATAATTAGTAAGCCAGGCAACCAGGGCAAGGGGGAAAGCAATTTGTAGTTCTTCGTAATCAGGATATGCGAAACCAGGGCAAAAACAGGCACGGCCATGCCTATTGGCCCTTTCGTGTTCACGGCAAAACCTACAAAGACAAAACCGATCAAGTAAGTCCACCAGTTTTGATCACTAACGAATTTATGAAGCTGCCACAATGCAATGACAATGCACATAGTTAATATCACATCTGTATGAGTATCATTATTATAAAGCAACATACTTTGTGAAGTAATGAGCATGATTGCTGCCAGTATGCCAGTCCTTTTATTGTATAGCGCCTCGCCTAACTTATACGTAGCAAAAGTCCCGAAAAGGGTGAACAAAAAAGTAGGGAGCTTGAATGAAAAATTTGATAACCCAAACAGTTTGAACGATAATGCGGCAAGCCAAAACATAAAAGGCGGCTTTTGGTCGTATGGTTCATCAAATATCTTTAAACGGATCAAATCACCCGACTCGAAGATGGTTTTACTGACTGCAGCATATTTTCCGGCATCAATTACTAAATCAAAACGGAAATTAGCAAGATAGATCAGGAACAGGATCAGCGCAGTTAACCAATATTTTAACGGAACAGTTTGCATCACTTTCAGTATAAAATGAATCCAACAGGTTTTGCCAATCGTATTATGGTCTTGCAGGTCAGTAAATTATCTGCAAATTAAGAAAGCAGATGTTACAGAAGTGTCAAAAAAAATAAAAATTACTGTTGCAAAACTCTACCATCACCCATATTCACCTTATTGGTGTCTTTTGAGCAGCGCAAAACCACCGTCTTTTTTTACCAGTTCCAGTTGCGGGTACGTCGACAGGAGATGGTCAACCGAAGTAACTTTTACTATAAAATAAATATCCCTGGTTGGTGTACCTTCCAAAAGACAGCCATTTTCATCTATGCTCTCGCAAGCCCTTCCATTTTTTTCGGAATAGAAGTAGGTGGCATAGCTTTTATATCCAAGTGTCGAGATCCAAACATTCTGATCTTTTAGTTCTGTAATGAAGTCGATGGCTGCCCCTTGAGAATACTTTTCTATTTTGGGAAGCAACACCATCATAAATAGTATGACAAAAACGGTTATGCCTGCATAAATCATTACTATTCTTTTGATTGCTTTCAAAAACTGACTGATTATCAGGGATAGCCCTAAAATTAATCCCGGAAAAAATTCCCATCCACTCCAGTGTACCGAACGGTTGAGGCATGCAAGTGCAAAATCGTCGTGGACATATTTTTGTAGGAAAGGCCTCCATTCGGGCGAAACCAAAAATTGTATGAGCGCAGGGCTTAGGGCAAAAATAAATCCGATGACCAGCAAGAATGCATTTGTTGCTTTGCCGAGCTTTATTTCGCTGGTAGAAATACGGTACATTGTGACCGCCGCCAGAAAGCTGATCGGAAAATAACAAAGCGAACTGTAGTGGACAATTTTTGTTTTGACGAGCGAAAAAATAACCAGGACAATCCAGAATAACGCGACCATTAAAAGTTCGAACCCAGTTCGGCTTGTTTTTTTGAATAGCGCCGGGAGCGCTAATACCGACGCCGGGAAAACACCAATGAACAGGACAATAGCGTGGTAAAATATGCTTCCCCCATGCCCGGCATCTTCAGTTTTAAGCAAGCGCAACTGGTAAACGAAAAAATCGTGGATCAATTGCCAGTTACCTATTGCCATTTGATAAATGTGGTAGGCGCCGCCGATCAAGATAGTGGTTACGCAAAAAAGGAAGAAATCGGAGACCTTTATCATTCTGAATTTCCGCTCAACCGCGATATAAACAATCAAAGTCAGTCCGAATAGCAGTATGGCTACCGGCCCTTTCGTTAAAACAGCCAACCCTAGCATTGCTCCTGACAAAAGGATAGTAATACTGCCTGTTGGCTTTTGTCCTTTTTTTTCGAAATGACTGTAAGCAAAATAAACTGCAAGAAAAATGAAAAGGTTAAACCAGGGGTCGATGATACCTGATTTAAAATATAGAAATGGAAGAACCGAAGCCCCGTAAGCCAATGCCCAAAATAATCCAAACCGATAATTTCGTTGCCTGTTCCCAATTTCGAATAAAACGAGCAAGGTTAAAACACCGCAAACTGCGTTGGGAAACCTTGCTGCAAATTCGTTTATGCCAAACGCTTTCATGCTAAGCACTTGCAGCCAAATGTAAAGCGGAGGTTTTTCCCAGAATGGGATAAAATTGATTCGAACAGTACTGTAATCACCAGTAACAATCATTTCCCTGGCCGATTCCGCAAAATTTATTTCATCCCAATCAAACAAATGCACCGCGCCATTAAAAGAGAAAAAAAACAAGGCTCCCAAAAGAGTGATCAGTATCCGGATACGGGTTTCAACTGATGGCATTATAATTAGGCTGTTTGACGTGTGAATACTTTATTGACATTGAATGTGATTCTTCGATCAATCCACGATGCTTTTATTCTCTTGCAATAAAAATAGGATGGAAGGGTTATAAGTACAGCAGATAGTGATCCAGCAATGACATCAGCCGGGAAATGTGCTGAAATATAAACGCGCGAATACCCAATTGTACAGGCAACCAGAAATAATCCAAATTTGATCCCCCGTTGCTTCACTAAAAACGTGAGGTACAAATAAACACTAAATGCGGTAGCGCTATGGCCTGATGGGAAAGTATGGAGTTTTGGCGGGTTGTATCCTGGCACCATCCTGATGAATTGTTCTCCAAAATACAAAAGAGGGCGGTCGTAATCAGCGAAAAAAAACCTTTTCAACAAAGCAATCAAGATGGTAATCAATAAAGTAATTACCAATAAGGTAAAGGCCTCGCGGATGGAAACCCACATCAGAATAAAAATAAGCAGAAAAGCCACCGTGCCATCGCCTAACTTGGTGAAGCTCAAAAACCAGAAATCAGCAAAAACAGAGTAATGCCGGTTAACAAATAAAAATATTGCCGAATTCCCCTGAATGGTTACCAATACTGTTGAAACAAGAAGAAGAACAATAAAAGGGAGGAGAAAATACCGGTTCCCCTTGATAATCTGAAATATACCGGAATTAATTAATGTTGATGGTCTCATACGATGGTGATTTAATGGAACAAGGATAAGGAAGCCATATTATAAAATGGATTCAATCGCGTTACAGAATGAATAATTTATAACATGTCATATTTCCCCCTGATTGCACATTGTTTCAATTCCATTTCGGAGTTTAACCCTATTGCAACCTGCTGTAATCGTTGTTTATCTGATTAGTAACTTTATCACACCACTTTGGTCACGAACGAAAGGATGTAATTTTTTGTAATGATATAACATTTCCGGGTGGAGGTTGATAATACTGGAAATTGAGACAAGTTATGGTACTCTATTAGTTCCGTAAGGGTATGCTGATCTGAATGATCACCCAGGAATAATGCTTTGATCGCATCAGGTGTAATTTTATCTTGCTTCAGTTGTAGCTCGCGATAGCACTCAGTAAGCTTAATCCGAATATCGTCCAGGTATACGTTCTCCTTGCTTGAACCATTTACTTTCCCTCTTGCATTGTTCCAAAGCGGGATAGGTAGTGTTTTTTTAATGAAATCTCTGCCCTTTGACCTTCAATGGTTATCCGGACATAAATTATTCCCGAATTTTGATCGTTCTTGTTAGATCTAATAATGAACTGGAGTCCAAATGTGTGTGTCGTTCTCATAGCAATTTCAATTTATTGAATTAGGCATTTAGTAAATATTATCAGATGCCGGGCGTATCGAATACAAATAAAATAAAAGATATATGCATTGTCCAGTTCTTTTGACTCACCCCGTCGCACCGGCGGTGCTCTGCCCCTCTC